>CAJUDA010000014.1:0-29705 GCA_910584875.1 uncultured Eubacterium sp. | reverse complement strand
TCCCTACACGACGCTCTTCCGATCTCTTCCAGTGAGAGTCCGTCCGGCAGTCCGCCTACGGAGATGATCTCAATACGGTCATCAAACAGATAGACGGCGGGTGGAGTCTGTCTTGACCAGCGGTTATGAAGACAGGCATTCAGCCAGGCTTCCCGGAAGCATGGAAAATCAAACAATTTTCTTTCCTGCCGGAGACTGCCATCCATATCAACAACGGTATCGTTCATTGCTTCCATATAGTCCAGTACCTGTCTGGCTGCGACAAGCATACATTTGTAGCCATATTCATTGCGCCGGATCAGATTTGTCTTGTCTGTGCCACGAAATACGGCAACCTTGATCGAATAGCTGTTTGTATCGGCGAGGATCCCTGCCATTACATTATAGGATCCATTTTTCGTCAAAAGATTGAGATTCTGTTTAAAGGTGTTGTCACGGAGTGTCAGATCATTTCCTGTATACAATGTTTTTAATTGATCAAAGGTCAGTTCCTGATTATTTGTTTCAATGTTTACAATGGAATCAGACACACTGAGCATCAGGCTGCGCAGCTGCTGAGGCGATATTTCCCTGTCCTCGTCGGCTGACCGCATATAGTATTTACCGTATGCGGAATAAGGTTTTTCATCTCCTTCAACAGTGACTTTTATTACATTTTTATTGTCACAGAGTTCCATAATGATTGTTGGAATGATCTGTGGTTTAATAGCATTGGCAATTCCCTGTGATATTTCACGGAGAGTACGGTCACCAATCTGCTGACCAACGATTTCCCCGTCATTTCTCACTCCAAAATATAACACGCCTTTTCCATTTTTATTTAACATGGAAGCCAGTGAGATCATGCCCTCTCTTAACTCACCTGTAGTTTTTTTGAATTCGACAGATTCTGTTTCCATACCAATATTCATATCCGCACACCTCCTTCTGAATATAGTATAACTCCTTTTTGTGCTTTAATCAACACTTTATTGAACACTTTTTCAACAATTCATGTGTTGATTAAACGTTTAATACGTGATAATTTAAAACTTCGTGGTAAAGTTTTTAAAAACAAGGAAAAATCTGTTAATATCTGGCAATCTTGGGAATTGAGAACAGTGGTGAGATGCTGTATAATGAAAAAGAGAGGAGGACTTGTTCAAAGACAATCTGGAAGTAGAGATGGTTTTGACAAAAATGTATGTATGGGTCATGTTAATTGTTTTCAATTTTTGAGGAGGAAGAAGATGAGGTTATCAAAAAAATTTTTGTGTTTTGTAAATATTTTTATTTTAATGGTGTCATTTATTAAGCCAGTTACATATGCTAAAATACAGAAAGAAGAGGGAAAAAAACAAAAGTATATTATTCAGACAGATAATATATCAAAGTACAGCAAAATGAAAAGGGAGTTTAAAAATAATAAAGAAATAGTGATAAATCATAAGGATTCCGATGAGAAATATCTGGTTGAATCCCAGTCAGTAGTTGCAGAGATAACTAAAGAAGAAGCAGAGACGTTATCTGCTCAGTCTGATGTGACCGTGGAAAAAGATTACACTGTCACCGCTGATAGCAGGGAAAAGAGGCAGCTTGTTCAAAGTGCTATTCCAATTGAAATGTCGATAGACAAGGTTTCATCGGAAGAATATGCTTCAGATCCTACTAAATTCAAGCCATGTAAGCCAGTTTATGATCCTGGAAAAATGGATGAAGTCGTACCATGGAACATAGATTGTGTAGCAGGGACTCCAAGTAAAAACAAATATCGTGGAAAGAATGTAAAAGTGGCAATAATTGATTCGGGGATTGATGTTCATGATGAATTAAATACAAAAGGATGGGTAGATTTTTCTGATAAAGTAGATGGATATAAGCCAACAGACAATAGCGGACATGGCACATCAATGGCAGGAGTTATTGCAGCACGTGTTAATGGCATTGGTTTTGAAGGTATAGCAAGTGAAGCGGAACTATATTCGGTTAAAGTTCTGGATAAAGAGAATACAGCCTCAGTGAGTACAATTATCAAGGCAATTGAATGGTGTATTGAAAATAAAATTGATATAATTAACATGAGTTTTGGCATGGATCAGTATTCTGTTGTATTAGCAGAAGAAATCAGTAAAGCATTTGATAACGGAATACTACTTATTGCTTCAGCAGGAAATGATGCAAGGAAAATTCAATATCCAGCGGCATATCCTGAAGTAATTTCAGTGGGGAGTATTGATAAAGATTTGAAGGAGTCTGTCTTTTCTAAAAATAAAATGGTTGATCTAGTGGCACCGGGAGAAGAGGTACAGACTACAGGTTTTGTTGGATCTTATGGAATAACAGAGGGTACCAGTATAGCGGCTGCCCATGTTACAGGAGTAGCCGCTGCCATAAAAAGCGCCAGAAAACATGCGACAAATGAGATGTTAAAAAATATTCTTCTCTCTTCGGGAATTACCTTGAAGGATGGTAGTCATCTGGTAAATTACCAAAATGCAGTTGTTGCAATAAAGGATTTGTCACCAAAGAAGATTTCTGTGACCAAATTACAGAAAGAAGTAGCACATTTGGCAGAGGATAAAGAGGCATATGTGGAAGGATCGTGGACAAAGGATAATTGGCTGGATGGAAGTGCTATGGGGCATTATTCCATGATAAATTCTATGGATTCCTCTTATTTTGCAAAGGGAGCCTCGAATGAGACAGAAAAATGGCATAATAGATGGATTGCGGCTGATGCTGATTACCGGGCAGATTTTCTTCCTCTATTAAGTGCTGATAGTACAGGAAATTATAGAGATACTAGTGGTAATGTGACGACAAAAGGAAATGGTGGAACACTTGTATATTCACCATATCATGCTAAATCTGAATATTCATTATATGAAGTAGTGCAGCATTTAAATTTTTTATATGAGTTGGCGCGAAGACGCCTTATACTTGGTAGCAATTTGGAACTAAAGGCTACAAATTATAATGGTAATTCTTATTATTCTGTGTCGATTCCACTGATAATGAAGAGAAGAATTATTGTGGATCTTAATATTCTTTACAATGATTTAAGTTCTCATTATATTAATACAGGAGTAAATATAAATAAGGTAACATCAAAAGGGTATATGGTACTTGGTCTAATGTTTCATTTAGTACAGGATATGCAGGCACACAGAGCTAAAATAACGAAAGATATGTTGTTTACTGGATCAAATGCTGATACATATTATAAATATGACCAGATGGGATATTCAGCAGCAGAATGCCGGATTAATGGCAATAATATGTTGGGATCGTCGGCCAGATCAATACTTTATAATGAAATTAAGTCAAATGGATCTATACCTATTGTAAGGTTAAAAGATTTCTATTCTAAAAAAGAAGGGTTTAAATTTAGAATAACAGTAAATGAGAAAGAATACTCCTGTAGTCCAGCACAGGCGTATGAAGACAATCCATATTTTTATAGAAGACGTTATGATACAGCAGTTCAACTATCAAGAGAATATGTAGATTATATGGATAACGATAAAGGGAATATAAGTACATTGATTGGTTATTATATTTCATTTGCTGATTTGCCATTATATGAAAATAGATGTTATAAATTTAAATAAGGGGAGTGGTTTTTATGAAAAATATTTATGTTATGGTTGTATGTCTGTCACTGCTTATTTCTCCATTATTTGTATGTGCAGGTGCAGAGGAGAGTCACGCGGTTACATCTGCGTCTGTTCCTTCGCCGTCGCCAACAACGCCGCCGGGCAATCAGTCACGGTGGAACGACAAAGATAAGCGAAAGATTTCGGGGATTTTTACCTATCAGATTTTGGACGAAACGCGGAAAGAGGCAGCGATCATCAGAGTGAATAAGGCAGTGAAGGACCTGACCATCCCGTCGGAATTGGATGGATATAAGATCATAAGTATCGGGCAGATTGCGACGGATGGCTCGTATATCTATGAATATGATATTGACGTCAGTGTTTCTGACCTGCTTGAAGAGAAGCTGGAGACTCTGACAATAGCGAAAGGCATCCGGCATATAGGATATAGTGCCTTTGCAGACTGTAAAAAACTCACTATGGTAAATCTGCCTGAAAATCTATATTGCATAGCTGGGTCAGCATTCTGGGGATGCACTTCACTGAAAAAGCTCACTATTCCCAAAAGCAGTTATAAAAGAGCATATGGCGACGGTGTTATCATGATGGAGAATGCATTTGCAAAGTGTTCGGCAGAGCGTGTGATATTTGAATCACAGGAATTTAAATCCTTTGCCAATTCCTATGTCAGGAATCTTGTACTTCCCAGGACGGATTGTCGTAAATTTGCGCTTACCATGGATAAGACAACGATCCGGCAGGTGTCTGTTGATCCATATGTTCAGACAGTTTCTCTGCTTTGTGAAGAGAATAGCTCCGGTACGATAGAGAAAATCATAATCAATGGCAAAAAGACAAAGCTGCTTAAATGGGATTCGGGACTTTCTTTCGGAACACTGTATACAATACCAAAGGCGAAGTGCATCGACTGGGCAAAGAAATATAAACAGACTTACAAGGTAAAAGCTTGTGGCAAAATGGGCAAGGTAACACGCAAAAAACAAAAAGCTTCCTGGAAACCTGTGAAGACCACAGTCAAGACATTTCGCTATAATAAACAAAAGAAAAAATGGAAAACGACTTCCCGCAAAGTCAAAACTTACTATAAGATATATGGCAAGAATAGAAAAAAAGGAGATTATAAACAGATTAAGACAACTACGAAAACAAAGTATAAGGCAAAATATAAATATCTCAAGGTAAAGACGGTATCAACATGGGAATAATAGCGCCAGGAAAGAGACCAGGTGGCATGGATAAAAATAATTCCCGATTGTGCATTAAATTAGGGATAAA
The DNA here is from genome assembly GCA_910584875.1 of uncultured Eubacterium sp. Classification (GTDB taxonomy): domain Bacteria; phylum Bacillota; class Clostridia; order Lachnospirales; family Lachnospiraceae; genus Eubacterium_F. The sequence goes on along the minus strand of CAJUDA010000014.1, from coordinate 24,831 downwards.
TCTGAATTTTTTAACATGGTAAACAATATAGAAGTCTGGTATAATAGGAAACAAAAGAGTGGGAGGTATTCCGACATGGCAGGGCGCACACTGGTTTCTGTATTGAAAAGCGAACAAGAGCATGGCATAAAAGGCGGAATTTATGGCAGGCTTCAGGTTGATTTTGCTTACAACTCCAACCATATGGAGGGAAGCACGCTCTCCCATGAACAGACCCAGTATATCTATGATACAAGAACGGTTGGTATAGAACCCACAAAAGTAGACGATATCTTTGAAGCTGTAAATCATTTCCGCTGCTTTGACAGCATATTGGAACATATGGAGGATCCATTGACCGGGGAGTATATCAAACATCTTCATAAAACGCTAAAAGAGGGTTTATTTGATTCCCATTTATCGGAAGCTGTTATCGGAGACTACAAAAAATTTCCCAATACAGTGGGCATGATGGAAACAACATCCCCGGAACAGGTACCAGCTGAAATGAAGAGACTTTTAGAAGAATATAATTGTAAACCGGACCATACTCTGGATGATATTCTGGACTTTCATGCATCTTACGAAAAAATTCATCCGTTTTACGATGGCAATGGACGGACGGGAAGGCTTATTATGTTTAAGGAATGCCTTCATAATAATATTGTTCCGTTTATTATTACAGACCAGTACAAAGGCTATTATTACAGAGGATTGAAAGAATGGCAGACCGGCGGGGAACGTGGTTATTTAAGGGATACCTGCCTGTCTATGCAGGACAACATGAAAGGTATGCTGGAATACTATAGAATTGAGTATAGCGGTGAGCATCTAAAGATATAGTGAAATACGTTACATGATTTAATCAACACTTTAATCAGCAATTTAAGGCGGAATAAAGTGTTGATTAATTTATTGGGAAACAATTAAAAAAATTGTTTACAGTTTCTATTTTTCCTGGCGTTTGAATTTGCCTGGAGGATAAGGAGTCCCGGAGTACCCGATATGTTTTGCCAGAGGAAAAGTAGTCCGGGAGAGATAAACAGTATCGGGGTGGGGATTCATTTTTCATTACTCCTCTCCCCGGCGCTGCATCCGTATATATTGTTTTGGCGTCATGCCGCAGTGCTTTTTAAATGTTGTGATAAAGTGGTTATAGTCATGAAAACCGGTGTCGAAGCACACCTCTGTCAGACTGTTTCCCTCGGCGAGCAGCCGCTTTGCCATGGCGATCCTTTTTAACTGTATGAAATGGTAGACGGTTGTATTTGTTTCTGTCTTAAAAATATGGCACATATGATATTTATCGATCGAGAAATATTTTGCGATCTGATCCAGAGACAGCGGTTCACTGAGGTGATCTTCTATATAGTAAATCATATCACAGATCCGTGCGGAGTATTGTTCCAGAAATTGTTCCGTCTGGCTGTTCTGGCACAGTGCGTTTACGGATACAAGAATCTTAAGTAATTCTGACTGAATCATGATGTCATATCCAAAATCTTTTTTATTCTCCAGGTTCATCATATTGCGTACCGTATTAAAAAACAGATCCGCCTGTTTCTGCCCGGGCTGGAAGAACTGACCGGATTCAGCATGGAAGCAGGCGGACAGATCCGTGTCTTCACTGGAGCAGGCAGACAGGATCGCGGGCGGGATATGGATATATGCTCTTTCATAGATCCCGTTGTCCGTCAGGGTACTCTTGTGGATATCCTGATCCGTAATGAAAATCAAAGTCCCCGGACCGATATGCCGTTTCGTGTTATTCATGTAAAAATCAACATTACCGGAACGCAATAAGAAAATCTCATAAAAATTGTGCATGTGAAAATCGGGATTCCAATAGTTGTAATCCCGGTTAATCTTAAATTCTAACTGATCTGACTGCAGCTGAATCATAAGCATCCCTCTCCAAAACGCAACTTTACAAAGAAAATACGCAATATGGCATAAGAAATTTGCGAAATTTAATACTATAATATAGAAAAATGACAATTTTGTCAACGTTTGGGAGAGGTGAAATAGGATGCGAAATCTTTTTCCTGATGAGACGGGAAGCGTTACATTGTCGTATTCCAGTGAAGAGGACAGGGCAGTGAAAAGAAGCATCCGGCAGTTAAAGGCGGACATAGAAAAGACGGCGGGATGCCGCTGCGAAGCAGAGACTGACGGAGATAACGGGGCGGATCTGACGATCGTTATCGGGACGATCGGGAAAAACAGCGAGATTGACAGCAGGATCCGGCTGGGTGTAATAAAGGCAGATCCTATACGGGATGAAAGCGGTTCGTACCGCTGGGAAGGCTATGTGATCCAGGAGGCAGAAGGGATTCTCTATATTGCCGGATCAGACCGGAGAGGCACTATTTATGGCGTGTATGAGCTTTCACGGAGGATGGGTGTTTCGCCCTGGCATGATCTCGGAGATGTACCTGTCAGGAAACGTTCTTTTCAGATTACCGCCGGGTTTTATCTGGCAGACTATCCATCCGTCCAGTATCGGGGGATCTTTATCAATGATGAAGAGGAACTGGAGGCGTGGGCGAAAAAACATACGGCAGACGGGACGATCGGGCCGGAGCTGTATGAAAAAATATTTGAGCTTCTGCTCCGGTTAAAGGCAAATTACATATGGCCGGCGATGCATGTCAATTACTTTAACGAAGACCCCCGCAATGGAGAACTGGCAGATGAAATGGGGATCGTAGTAGGCACTTCCCATTGCGATATGCTTTTGCGGAGCAACCAGAATGAGTGGAAACCATGGCTGGAAAAGAAAGGCTATTTTGATCTGAAATATGACTATTCCATCGAAGGAGAGAACCGCGAACGGATCAGGGAATACTGGCGGGAAGGACTGGAACAGAACAAAAATTATGAAAATACCTATACGATCGGCATGAGAGGGATCCATGATTCCGGGTTTGTCACTAGTAAAATATATGAAAATAGCGGATTGGACGAAAATGAGATCCGGCAGGAAAAGGTAAAATTGATGCAGCAGGTCTTCTGCGACCAGCGGGAGATGCTTCGGCAGGTGCTGGGGCAGGAAAAGGAAGAACATTCCGTGAAAATGTTTATTCCCTATAAAGAAGTTCTGGATCTGTATGATGCCGGGCTGGATGTACCGGAAGATGTAACACTGATCTGGGTCAATGATAATTTCGGTCATATGCGCCGGTATCCGGATGAAAAGGAACGTGAAAGAACGGGCGGCCACGGGCTGTATTTCCACAATTCCTACTGGGCGCACCCGGAGATGAGTTATCTGTTTATCAATTCCATACCACTGGCACAGACCGGAAATGAACTGGAGAAGTCGTACCGGAAAGGCATCCGGAAACTGTGGGTGCTGAATGCCGGAGCGCTCAAACCACTGGAGATGGACATCGAGTATTTTCTCCGCTATGGCTGGGAGGCCGGCAAAAAGGAAGCCGTTACAAAAAATCCAGAACAGTTTGTACAGGAATGGGTGGATTACAATTTTTCCGGAGAACCCGGCAGAGAGGCGGCAGACCTGTACGGGAAATATGCGCAGCTCACCAATGTGAGAAAGGTAGAACATCTGGTATCGGATGTATTTGCCCAGGAAGGGTATGGTGACGAGGCAGGAAGACGCCTTGTGCGTCTGAAAGACTTATTTGACCGGGGAAACCGATTATGGGAATCTCTTCCAGACGATGAAAAAGATTCCTTCTTTCAGCTTTTCCTGATGAAGATACACGCATCGTTCTGGTGCAATGCAGAATATTATTTTGCTGACAGGAGCAGGCTGTCATATGACAGGGGACTTGGCAGGGCGGCAGACCTGTATATTGAATATTCGAGGATCATGATGGATGGCAGACGGCAGATGCTGCATTACTATAACAACATCATGAGTCATGGGAAATGGAGCCGGATCCTCACCCCTGAATCATTTCCCCCGCCGGGCATCCCCCTATACCCGGCGGGAAAACCGGCTCTGGTGATCGCTGAAGCCCCCTGCATGAGTGTGGTCACATGGGATGGTGAGAGGATCGGAGAGGAAGGAGAACTGGTCTTCTATCCCCACGGTCTGCAGAAAAAATGGATTGAGATCGGCAATCTCGGCAGCGGCGGACTGGACTATGAGATCCGGGGACAGGAGGACGCCTGGTTTACCGTTTCCTGTACCGGAGGAACAATAGAAACAGAAAAACGCATTTATATAACAGTAGTAAAACAAGGCAACGGTAAACCGGAAGAAACGGTACTGGAGCTGTACGGGAAAAATACCGGACAGAAAAAACTGCTGCACATAAAAAGAGAAAATCATGATAAAAAACCAGAAGATGATTGCGGATTTATTGAGGCGGACGGCGGAGTGACGATGATCGCCAGCCAGTTCAGGAGGGCGGTAAATGCTGAAATCATACCCGGACTGGGGCGTATGTGCGGGGATGCCGTGATGGCGGTGCCGGAAAACGGCGCGGAAGCCGTACTGGAATATGAATTTTACATCGATTCCTGCGGAGAAACCCAGGTAGAGCTCCAGCGGTATGTGACACTGAATTCACGGGGGCGGGTACGGATGCGTGTGCAGATCGACAGAGAACCGCCAGTGGAGCTGGAATCTTCCATTACCGATGAATGGCGGGGAGACTGGAAAGACAGCATTCTGGATAACGGCGAAAAGCTCTGTTTTGTGTGGAACGCCAGGGAAAAAGGGCGACATACCATGACGGTGACGATACCGGATGAATTTGTGACACTGGACAGAATCTGTATCTACACAGCACGGAGGAAACCAAATAATCTGGGACTGCCGTGTATCTGGGAAAACGGTGGATACGACATGGTATATCCCCGGGATGAGATGGAGATCAGCATACCGGAGCTGCAGAGACAGACCGTACAGTTTTACCGGATCGGACAGGAGGAGCTTCCTCTGCCGGAGCTTGTCTATGCGGGAAAGGATTTCTGGAAGACCGACCGGCTCTACGCCCACAATGAGGCATATCCCCAGACGAGGAGGGGGAAGGCAAGAAGCTATGAGACGGCAGACGGCGCCGGAAAAGACGTCTTAAAACGGATTTCCGCAGATAACCTGGCAGAAGATAAAGGAAGACTGCGTATCGAAGCGGAGTGTGTGCTGGCGGAGACAGCGGCGGCATGGAGAACCCCAGACAGTAAGAGTATCTGCAGTTGGGAACATCTGCAGTCGGAGACAGCCGGGCGGACCGGACTTGCCCTGCAGGCGGAGCCGGCAGGGATACGGTACGAGGATCCCAGGGATGCCCCTGGTCTGCATTACAGGCTGCAGATACAGAAAGAAGGACTCTATCATGTGTGGATGCTGATGTATGTTCCGGACGAAAGATCGGATTCCCTTGTTCTGGCGGTGGACGGGGACATACAGCCACAGAAAGCCCAATACGCCCCGGGAGGACAGTTTACCTATGGGACTTCCCATATTTACTACTGGAACCGGATCTCGGATATCCGGCTGGCGGCAGGAGAGCATGTGCTTGGCATCCTTCCGGTGAAGACCGGGTTCCGGGTGGACCGGATTTATCTGACGGTGGGAGAAGAACTCCCGCCGGGCGATGCAGAATGGGATGAGGTATTGCGATGATCTGGGCAGCTCTTACCGTTACTTTTTATTCCATCACGGCATATGGTGACAAATACATATCTGCGAAGCTTACATGCACACCGGAAGAATACACCTTTTTCGTGTCTCTGGTCACGGTATTCTGGCTGGCGCTGTGTCTGCCCTTCACCGGGTGGCGGCTGGGGATGGACCGTTACTGTATCTTTTTCCTGGTGTGTCTGGTGGTATGGAAGGTCCTTGAATTCTATACGACGGCGATCCTTCTGAGACATATGGAGCCTTATGAATTAAAGGCGTGGCTGGGGATCAATATGATCCTGTCCTACGGGATCAATCTCTGGGAGGGGAAAAGCAGTTTCCGGGTCAGTATTCTGATCCTTGCCCTGTGCCTCCTGACCGGGATCTGGCTGATCCTGACTGATAAAAAGAGAGCGTCGGGAGGAATGGGAAAATACATTGCCGTATGCCTGCTGTATATTGTGTCAAAATTTATGTACGGTCTGCAGATGGGGAAGATGGCACGGTATGGTAACTCTGTCTCCATACTGATTCTGGTATTGTTGATCGTGGCGCTGATCCAGCTGCCCCGTCTTCCCAGACGGAAACTTCCGGCAGGAAAGGAAATGACAGGCGTGATCCTGTCAAGGCTCACGAATGCCGCCGGGCTGATGACAGAGGCAGAGGCGGCGGCATCAAATATATTTTTTTATACGCTGATCCAGCCACTGCAGCTGTTCGTGCTTTTTGTGGCATGCCTCATTACAGGAAGACCGATGAGCAGAAAAAAACGGGCAGGAAGCATATTGTGTGTGGCAGCGGTTTTACTGAGTTCAATGGCGTTGCTTTGACACAAACCTGCCTCAAAAAAAAGATTTCCTTTTCTTGTGAATACTGATATAATTATGATATCAAAAGAAAACGTGATCATTATTTACTGACAGGAGGTCTGGATGAAACGGATTATTACAGCAATACTGATTTTCAGTATGGTGTTTGGCAGTATGGCAGGATATGGAACGAGTGAAGCAAAAGAAAATCCGGCGGCATCCGGGGAGACGGTCACCCATCCGGTGAAAGGAACCCTGTATGCCGTGCCGGAGGATAACCCGCAGGATGAGTTAGATAAAAGGAGCAGCCGGGCAGTTTCCCTGGAGGATCTGGGAGAGATCATGAACGAACAGATGGAGCGTTATCTGTCTGGCACGGGCAGTCCGGCAGCCCAGGTAAAGGATCTGACGGCAGCAGAGATGTCACAGATTGGACTTGATTTGAAATCAAAGGTCACATTTTCACTGTCTTCTTACCGGATTCCTTATAACAGGGATCTTACACTGCAGTATGTGTATGAGGCGATCGGTACGCATCCGAATCTCTGTGCCCTGCATACCTTTATCGGAGTAAGCTACAGCAAGACATCCGGCACACTCAACAGTCTCTCAGTATACAGCCCGGTAACGGCAGGGAAGATGAAGGCAGGGGTCCGAAGCTATAAGAGCCGGCTGAAAGAGCTGCTCGCCGTACCAGAGAAAGATAACAGTATGTCAGAGATGGAAAAACTGCTGTATCTCCATGATGAGATCGTGATACGCGCTTCCTATGCAAAAAGTAATACAGACGGGGCAGCGGTCCATACACCGGTGACGCTTCTGCTCGATGGAGAAGTAGTGTGTCAGGCATATGCGGGCGTCATGAACCAGGCGGCAGTCGCTCTGGGGATAGAAAGCCGGCAGATGATCAGCGACACCCATGCCTGGAATGCGGTGCGGCTGGATGGCAACTGGTATTATCTGGACGCCACCTTCGATGACCCTGTCGGCAATCTGGAACGGGATTATGTGAGCCATGAATATTTCCTCTTTAATCTGGATGATATCAGCAACAATGCGGATGTGTTGGAAAGCCATACTCTGGACAGTCTCAATCAGGAACTGTATGGAGATATACCGGAGAATATGGGGACAGCATACCGCGATATCCTTCCGAAAAAGCAGAAACTCAAAGTGCAGATGAATTATCTGGATGGCAGCTGGTATTATGGCAGCGGCAGACAGATATACAGCTGGGATGGCGAGAGCCAGACGGCGGCTCCCTTTCCCGGGATTCCGGCTGCGGATAACAGGGCGTGTGCGGTCTGTGAAGGAACGATGTATGTCAGTGGTTCCGACGGTGTGTCCGTCTATGAAGAGGATGGATTAAAACCGTATCTCCCGGATGCTGTAAAAAAGATGGCGATCATTGACGGTGTGTTAAACTACCAGACAGAAACGGGCTGGAAGACAAAGGTTCTTATAGAAAGATCTCCCGAAGAGGAAGATCCGGTGATCCCTCCGGCTAATTCGGATCCGGTATTACTGCCGGGTTCTGGCGGTACGACAGATCCGAAACCAGATCAGGAAGAGAAGAAGGATGAGACGGTAAAGGTGGTGACGCCGGGCAGGGTGACAGTGACATCCATCAAAAACAAGAAGAAAAGATCACTTGTTTTTAAATTGAAAAAAGTCAAAAATGCCAAAGGATACCAGTATACCTATGCCACAAACAAAAAATTCAAGAAGGGTAAGACGAAGACAACGAAGAAGCTTACCGTGACCATAAAAAAATTGAAAAAGAAAAAGACCTATTATGTCAGGGTCCGTGCCTACTCGGTCACGAACGGCAAAAAGAAATACGGTAAGTGGAGCAAAACCAAAAAAGTAAAGATAAAGAAATGAATTTAAAGAAAGTAAAGAGAAAGACTTGCAGCTTATTTATGGAACTGCAAGTCTTTTTCTATCCATCTTCATATGAAATTCATAGCGCCGTGTTATAATGTATTACGAAAGGATGGAAGTTGTCATGAGGATATTATTTTTAGAAGATGAACCTACGATCCGGGAGGTTCTGGCGGAATATATGAAAATGCAGGATTATGAGGTGTCCTGTGTCAGTGACGGGGAAGAGGCGCTGCAGCTTCTTGAAAAAGAGAGCTTTGATATGGCGGTTCTGGATATCATGGTGCCGAAGATCAATGGTCTGGAAGTGCTTTCGTGGATCCAGGAACACAGACCGGAGACGGCCGTGATCATGCTGACCGCACTGGAGGACGAACAGACGCAGGTCCAGGCATTCAATCATTATGCGGATGATTATGTGATCAAGCCGGTATCGCCGATCATCCTTCTCAAAAGGATGGAGACGATCCTGCGCAGGGTAAAGAGGACAGAGCCGGAGAACGAAAAGGGACTGGTGATCCGGGATGAGGCGTACCAGGCGTATTATGACGGTATCCCGCTGGAACTGACATTAAGTGAATTTTTGCTGTTACAGGTACTGATGAAGGAACCAAAGCGCGTCTTTACGAGAGAACAGCTGATCCTGCGGATTTTCAATGAAGATTATGTCGGGAATGACAGGATCATTGACGCCCATGTCAAAAATCTGAGAAAAAAGCTTCCCGTCAATGTGATCAAGACTGTGATCGGCGTGGGATACCAGTATCAGGAAGGAGGAAAATGATGGGACTTTCAAAAAAAACATTTTTATACAGCATACTGCTCGCTGCCGTTATGGTAGTCTTTATCACCGTCTATTTTGTATTTATGCTGCCCTCCCTGTATGTGGACTATGTGACGGACAGCAATTTTGATTCCGTTGTCCGGATACAGAAAGAGTTTATGGAAAAACGATCCTATGACGGTCTGTCGGTGAAGAATCCCTCCTCCGTGTTTTCGCTTGAGATCCCCCGCGAGGGAGAAACACTCCGTGCAGCGGGTAAGTTTTTTACAATGACGGTGACGGTCGAGGACAGGGAACTGCAGGAGATTTTGCAACTTTTGCGCAGTAAGGCAGGGAGCGCACAGGAACTGAAAGAGTTTACCGATCCGGAGAAGTTAAAGGCTCTCTGGGAAAAAATAAAGAAACGCTTCGCCGGACAGAGTCTGTTTGCCGAGAATTATCCGCTCCGATTCCAGGTGGAGAATAAGCAGGGGAGGGAGTCGTATCATGGAGAATATGAAAAGTTTCATCCGATCGCAGATAACCTGTTTGTGTACGAGATGGGAGTATCTGACGGAGACTATGAGTATACGACATATTTTGCGTTTGGACAGACGAAGGACGCCCTGATCTTTACGGTCCTTCCGGCGATGACGCCCCAGATGGAGGAGATCAAGCCGGTCGTGATGGGCAGTATACCGATGATCGTGGCGGTGGTGTTTCTGCTTGTATTTATCGCTTCCCGTCTGTTTGCCGGCAGGATCGTCCATCCGGTCATCCGTCTTGCCGGGTGTGCGGAGCAGGCGAAGAGGACGGATCATTTTGATAAGGAGCTCTTTCCGCTGGGGGGAAAGGATGAGATCGGTGAACTGAGCCGCACCCTGCATGAGCTGTACGAACGGCTTCATGAAAACTACCAGGAACTGGAACGCAAAAATGCCGTCCTGGCAGAAGAGAACGAGAGGCAGGAAGTATTTCTGCGGGCTTCTTCCCACCAGCTTAAGACTCCGGTTGCGGCGGCAATGCTTCTGGTGGAAGGCATGATGGCTGAGGTCGGGAAATACCGGGACACCAAAACATATCTGCCGGAAGTGAAACGACAGCTCATGACCATGCAGCATATCATACAGGATATATTGTATCTTAATTATCATACAGAAAATATGGCGATGGAACAGGTCGACCTGCGGCAGCTTGCCGGAGAACTGATCCGGGGCTATCAGGTGCAGACCGGACAGCGGGAGCTGACGGTCGAAGTGACAGGCAGCGGCAGTATACTCACAGACAGGGAAATGATCACGAAGATCTGTGACAATCTGTTTTCCAATGCCATCCAGTACACGCCGCAGGGGGAGAGGATCTGCCTAAAAATAAGCCGGGATTCCCTGCAGATCACAAACTTTGGTGTAACGATCGATGAGAGTCTGCTCCCGGGCATCTTTGAGCCTTTTGTCAGCAGTGCAGAAAACCAGAAAGGGAAAGGGCTCGGCCTGTATGTGGCGGCTTATTACAGCAGGGTACTGGGATACCGGCTGGAAGTGATGAATGAAGAGAACCGGGTATGTGCCAGAGTATCATGGGAGAAAGAAGGAGGCGGAGAATCATGTTGACAATCCAGGATTTGGAAGTAAAATACGGCGCACAGACGGCGCTGCAGATCAGGGAACCGATCTCTTTTGAGAGAGGAGACAGGATCGGGATCATCGGGTCCAACGGGGCGGGCAAGACGACGCTGGTAAAAGCCCTTCTCGGACTGGCTGCCTATAAAGGGCGGATCGTGACAGAACTGACGCCGGAACAGATGGCGGCGCATATGCAGATGAATGCCTATGTGTCTACGATGCCGGTGAAATATATTATGGAGATGGTACTGCATACACGGATCCGTCAGGATCAGCAGCTGCAGGAGATGATCCGGTTCTTTGACTTTGAGTCCTGTCTTTCCAAAAAGTACACGGCGCTCTCAGGAGGACAGAAACAGAAGTTTACGGTTATCCTGGTGATGATGCAGCGGGCAGAACTGACCTTCTATGATGAAGTCACCTCCGGGCTTGATTTTGAGACGAGACAGAAGCTGATGGAAAAACTGGTGGAGTGGTACCGGGAAAAAGAGGATACGCTGGTCGTCGTGTCCCACTATTATGAAGAACTGGAGCAGCTGGCAGATAAACTCCTGATACTGGATCAGGGGAGGCTGATCGCCTACGGGACAAAAGACGAGCTGTTCCGTAGGTATTGCGGCAGCGCGATCATCATTCTGGAAAACAATCCGAAAAACCGGGAACTTTCAGCGGGATTTGTGTCGCTGGAGTCGCTTGGGCACCTCCTTGCCCTGTCCTGTCCCGACAGGGAGACAGAAGGAAGGATCCTGTCGATCCTTCTGGAAAACAACGTAAATTATAAAAGAAGCAATTCGGATATCGAGATCATGTCGATCAATGCGATCCGGCAGTATTACAACAGACGGGACGATCAATAGGAAAGGATGCAGTGACTGACATTTCAGAAAAGAGGTAAATATGGAGAAAAGTAAGAAGAATAATAAATGTAGTATGCAGATGATCGGCTATGAACTGAGAAATCTCAACGGCAATCTTATGTCGCACTTTTTCGGGATCGTGTTTCCCAATCTTATGAGTCTGTTTATTTCCAAGGCAGCCTGCGCCCAGCTGCCGGAGGACATGAGGCAGCAGGCAGTGACGTCGGTCATGCTGAGCATGAGCCTGATCATGCCTATGTCCACGATGCTTCTCGGTTACGGGGCGCTGTATTCCCAGGAGGTAGAGAAGGGAGTTCCCCTGCGGATGCATCTGTTCGGGATAGGAGAGAGAAGACTGCTTCTGGCGAAGATCGCGGCGCATTTTATCCTGCTCACGGTGGAATTTATCATTTTTGCAGTCTTTCACGCTGCCGTGATGGATGTGCAGAAACCGGCGGTTCTCTCTGTGCTGGGTCTGCTTGCCGCACTGTATGCGATCGGGCTGATCTTTCTCGTGCTTTCCCATGCCATCGCCAATCTGCTCCGTAAATTCAGTCTCACGTTTGGGATCGAGATGTCCATCTATTTTATCCTGATGATGCTGACCGGCATGATGGGAGTGAAGACCGAACAGCTGCCGGATTTGCTGCAGAAGGTGGCAGGGACGCTTCCTATGACTTATATCAGCAGTGATTTTGTGGATTTCTGGCAGGGCGGTTCCTATAATTTTATGCCGCTTTTGCAGGCATTTCTCTTTATGGGGGCGGTCACGGGGATTTTGCTGCTGTTTTCTATGTGGAAGAGCAGGCGCAGGGTGTAAGGTGAGACTTGACATTCCCTCCGGCAGTTGTTACACTTTTTATAAATGACACGGAGGAAACAGGACTATATGGAAATGATCAGGGGAGTATATGCCACGGCGAAGGTTTTCACCTGCCGTAATCAAGAACATGCACTGGAGCCCTATGCGGCAGCCCAGCTGCAGAATCTATGCGATAATCCGGTATCGGAGGGCTCTGTGATCCGGGTTATGCCGGATGTGCATCCGGGACAGGTGTGCACGATTGGTCTCACGATGACGGTAGGGGAAAAAGTAATACCGCATATCGTGGGTATCGATATCGGCTGCGGTATGACGCTGGCACAGATCAAGGGAAAAAACATTGAATTTCAGAAACTGGATAAAGTGATCCGTGAATCGGTCCCCTCTGGATTTGGGGTACGGAAAAAGCCCCATCGTTTCGTCCCGGAATTTGATTTTGGGAAACTCCGCTGCGCGTCCCATATAAACCGGAAGAAGGCTGAACTCAGCCTGGGGACTCTCGGTGGAGGCAACCATTTTATTGAAGTGGATAAGGACGATGAGGGAAATGTCTATCTTGTCATCCACTCCGGCAGCCGTCATCTGGGAAAGGAAGTCACGGATCACTATGTCAATGCCGGTGCGGCGGCGCTGAAAAAGGCAGGGCGGGATATCCCCTACCCCATGACTTATCTGGAGGGACGCCTGAAAGAAGAGTATCTCCATGATATGCAGGTGGTACAGGAATATGCGGAGCTGAACCGCCGGATCATGGTGGATGAGATCCTCAGAGGCATGAAATGGAAACTCCTTGAGACCTGCTCCTGCATCCACAACTATATTGATTTTTCTGAAGAGCCGGCGATACTGAGGAAGGGAGCGATTTCAGCCAGAGATGGTGAAAGAGTGATCATTCCCATCAATATGCGCGACGGGATCATACTGGGGACAGGACGGGGCAATGCGGAGTGGAATGATTCGGCGCCTCATGGCGCCGGACGGATCGCCAATCGGGAAGATATCGTGAAAAACCATACGTTGGCGGAATTTAAGGCGGTGATGAAGGGCATTTATTCTCCTTCCATCGGTAAGGGGACACTGGATGAGGCGCCGTTTGCTTACCGGACACTGGAGGAGATCAGGGAAGTGATCCAGGAGACGGTACAGATCGGGAAAATCATCTCTCCGGTCTATAACTTTAAGGCAGAATAGTTCCACGGCGCTGACCGGCATCCGCCGCAGAGCCATGGTACAGAGGAGGACAGCAATGATAGTACAGATCAGCTCAGGGCAGGGACCAGCTGAATGTGAGCGGGGGGTAGCGCTGCTTGTGGATGCCCTGAAAAAGGAGTTTCCAGATATCGGGATTCTGTCGGAATGTGCAGGCAAAGAGAAGGACTGTTACCGTTCTGTCCTGCTCTCTGCAGAATCCGACCTCTCTTTTCTGGAGGGAAGCGTACAGTGGATCTGCAGGAGTCCGTTCCGACCTCACCATCAAAGAAAGAACTGGTATATGGATGTCAGTGTGATCCCAGAAGCGGAGTGTATATGTGCAGAAGGGGAGATCCGATTTGAGACATTCCATGCCAGCGGCAGGGGCGGGCAGAATGTCAATAAAGTAGAGACTGGTGTGAGGCTGCTTCATGTTCCCAGCGGCATCACGGTCACGTCAACGGCACAGCGGAGCCAGCACGCCAACAAAAAGGACGCCCTGTGTAAGCTCAATGCGATCCTGCAGAATCAGGCAGAGTCAGCAAAGTCAAAGCAGACAAAGGAAGCATGGCAGGAACATACGAAAATCATCCGGGGGAATCCGGTAAGAGTGTATGAAGGGATAACCTTTAAACAAAAAACGAAAGGGAATCAATATGGATAAGAATACGACATTATATGTGACAGACCTTGACGGAACACTGATGCGGGATGACAAAACGATCTCTGATACAACGGCAGCGATCCTGAACCGTCTGATCGGTCAGGGGATGCCGATCACCTATGCTACGGCAAGATCGATCAGAAGCGCCTCCGTCGTCACAAAGGAAATTCATTTCCAGCTGCCGGTGATCACTCTGAACGGTACGATATTTGTCGATCCACAGACCTGTGAAACAATCGAGACGGTGTCATTTACAGGGGAAGAACTGCGGATTTTACAGAACTGTAAAGACGGACTGCAGATACCCGGGCTGGTGTCTGCCTTTATCCATGGAGAGCATAGGAAGTCATACATAAAGGATTTGTTGAATGAAGGTATGCAGGATTTTCTGAATGGACATACAGATGATAAGAGGCTCCGCGCCGTACAGACCGAGGATGCCCTCTATGAAGGGGAGATATGCTGTTTTACTTATATCGCGGAGAAGGAGGAGCTGGATCCTCTGTATCAGAAAGTAAAGGAGCATGACGAGTGGGTGTGTATCTACCAGAGGGATAAGTACCGTCCGGAATACTGGCTGGAGATCTGCCCGAAGAATGCGGCGAAAGACAATGCCGTCAAAAAACTACAGAAGCAGTGCGGCTGTCAGCGGCTCGTCGTATTCGGGGATTCCCTGAATGACGTTTCTATGTTTGAGATCGCGGATGAAGCGTATGCCGTGGAAAATGCAGTGAGTGAACTGAAAAAGCTGGCGACGGGAGTCATCGGTGATAATAATGCGGATTGTGTGGCGCGATGGCTGGAAAGGGTGGGCTAATATATACCAACCCACTACAGAACAGGAGGCACTTATGAGATTTACATATTGTCCACACTGTGGAAACAAACTGATAAAAAAGGAAATAGGAGACGAAGGCATGATCCCTTTTTGTGAACCATGCGACACTCCGTTATGGGACATGTTTACGACGTGCATCATCGCCGCTGTCGTAAATGAACAAAATGAGATCGCCCTGCTGAGGCAGAACTATGTTTCAGCGACCAAATATGTCTGTGTTGCCGGTATCATGAAGATGGGAGAATCCGCAGAAGAAACGGTAGTCCGGGAGATTGCAGAAGAGCTGGGACTGACAGTAAAGGAATGTACTTATGTCAGGAGTTATCCATATGAGAAAAAGGAGATGCTGATGCTGGGATACAAAGCAGTTGTCGACAAGAAGGAGTTTGTTTTGTCTGGAGAAGTGGACTCCGCCGTATGGGTAAAACAGGATCAGGCATTATCCCTTCTCCGGGAGGGCAGCATTGCATGGAATCTGGTAAAAGAAGTTTTGTCGTAGACACTGTTGAATCAGTTTTAGTTCCACTACCAGAGGAACAGAATAAGATAATAGTAAGAAAATCATAAAAGGAATCTTACGATGGGAAATCGAATCTCTCTTGAACCAGAGGCGGCGGTGGTATGTGACGAAAACTCTACACCGCCTTTTTTGTTTCAGATGCCGCCATGCAAGGGGCGGAACGTGCTGGAGGAAGCACAGAGCACACCGGTGTATAAATATCCGGCTGTTATTAAAAACATTCTTGTAGATACAGGGAAATGGGGGAAGATCCCGGTGTATATCATCTGCCCGGAACATATCACTTCCCCGGCAAATGTAATCTTTTATATCCATGGAGCGGGCTGGGTCTTTGGCAGTTTCCATACCCACGAGAAACTGGTGAGGGAACTGGCGGCGCGGACAGATTCTGTTGTGGTCTTCCCGGAATACAGCCGCTCACCGGAAGCACGATATCCCGTGGCGATCGAGCAGTGTTATGATGTATTGGGCAGGCTTCCGCAGCTGCTGGGAAAAATGGATATTACGATCGATCCATGCACCCTTACCGTGGCGGGAGACAGTGTCGGGGGGAATATGGCGATAGCCATGACGATCATGGCAAAATTCAGGGAGAGACCCTATATTCAAAAACAGCTCCTGTATTATCCGGTCACCAATGCCTGTTTTTGTACCGAATCCTACCGGCAGTTTGCCTGTGGGTACTATCTGTACAGGGAAGGGATGATGTGGTTCTGGGACCAGTATACGCAGTCAGCCTGTGACAGGGATCAGATCACGGCGTCTCCGCTGCGGGCAGATATCTGTCAGCTGGAGGGACTCCCGGAGGCGTTGATCATAAATGGGGAAGCTGACGTACTGCGGGATGAGGGAGAGGCATATGCCAGAAAACTGAGAGAAGCGGGCGTGGACGTGACGGCGATCCGGTTTCAGGGGATGATACATGATTTTGTTATGCTGAATGCCCTGGATCAGACAGAGGCATGCCGTGCGGCGATGGATGTTTCCGTTGCCTGGATCAACAAAAATAACAAAATAGGCGAAGAGGACGAAGAGGTATTTTGAAAAAGTTCTATACATGTCCAGATATCCATGGTAAAATATTTTCATAGGAGAATTAGATGATCAGGAAAATTCCGGGGGGATACAGATATGTTTAAGATAACGGAGGGAGATTTTAAAAACAAAAAATTCGGTTCAGAGGATTACCTCACCAATTGGCCTATGTTATACATTCTTGAAAATGGCAAAAAGGCGTATATAGGTGAGTCGAACCATGTGAAAACCCGGATGGACCAGCACCATGCTTCTGCAGAAAAAAAGATTTTTGATAAAGTTCATTTTATATATTCCTCGAAATTTAACCAGTCAGTTACATTTGATTATGAATCAAAACTGATCCAGTATATTGCAGCGGATAAAAAGTTTGCAGTTACGAACAGGAATGCAGGTATTGCGAATAAAGCATATTATAAAAAACAATTATATGACAAGGAATTTTATAAATTATGGCAAAAGCTCCAAAGAGAAAAAATTGTCAGACATTCACTGGAAGAGATCGAGAATTCAGATTTATTTAAATATTCACCATTTAAAGAGTTAAATGATGACCAGAGAGAAACTGTGGAACTTATCCTTAAAGCATTGATGGAGGATAAAAAACAGACGGTTGTTGTAAAAGGTATGCCAGGCAGCGGAAAGACGATCGTAGCAGTATATATACTTAAGTATCTACGTGATTCCGATGCATTCAGGGATAAAACGATTGGATTTGTTGTCCCTCAGATTTCTTTGAGGAAAACAATGAAATCAATTTTTAAGAGCATATACGGGCTGTCTTCTAAAGATGTGTTAAGTCCTTCTGATGTAACGAAACGGCATTATGATATTCTTATAGTGGATGAAGCACACCGGCTGCATCAATACAAAAATATTTCGTATATGGGCAGGTTCAGGGCAAATTGTGAAAAAATCGGTCTTACTACCCAAAACGACGAATTAGACTGGATCCTTCATCAGTGTGACTGCCCGATCCTATTTTATGATAAATTACAGGTGGTCGGACCATCTGGCATAGATATCGAACGTTTTAATAAAAAAATGAAGGCAGATAAAGCAACCAGACATTTCCGGGAATTTTCATTATTGACACAAATGAGGGTAAAAGGAGGAATTGACTATATTGATCTGGTTACGGATCTCCTGAATGGGGTGGCAGTTACAAAAACGGAAATTAATAATTATGAATTCAAGGTCGTTTCGGATTTTTGTGAATTTCAGGATCTTTTATATAAAAAGGAAGAAGAATGCGGACTATCCAGGATGGCTGCCGGATATGCCTGGGATTGGAAGAGTAAAAAGGACAAGACGAAGTATGATATTGAGATAGAAGGAGTTAAAAAGCAATGGAATCATTGTACAGAGGGCTGGCTCCACAGTGAACAGGCGATTGATGAAGTTGGATGTATTCATTCTACACAAGGTTATGATCTCAACTACGGATTTATTATTATGGGAGAAGAGATCGGATATGATAAGGATAAAAAGCAGATTGTGATCAGACCGGAGAATTACTATGACCAAAATGGTAAACGAACTGCTTCCTATAAAGAGTTATATGAGTATATAAAGAATATCTATTATGTTTTGATGACCCGGGGGATCAGAGGAACATATTTGTATATTTGTGATAAGGAGTTGAGAGATTATGTCTCTGGAATTATTGGATATTTATAAGCCAGAGACATAGGTAAGGAAGCGATCATACCAGAGAAAGGAAAAAGCCAGTTTTTTATAATTATTGGTTTTGCTCAACAGTGCCGTTGAGCTATGTGAGAGAATATGAAAAAAGAAACGATGACACAAATTTTACAGTTCAGGGATGACAGGGACTGGAAGCAGTTTCATAATCCAAAAGATTTAGCGATTTCTATATCGCTGGAATCCGCGGAATTATTGGAAATCTTCCAGTGGAGTGCGGATGATTTATATTGTGAAGATAAAAAGGACAAAATCAAAGAAGAGCTGGCGGACGTCCTGATCTATGCGGCTCTTTTGGCGGACTGCTGTGGATTGGATATCGATGAGATAATACAAAATAAGATTAAGAAAAACAATGAAAAGTATCCTGTGGGTAAGGCAAAGGGGAGTAAAGAAAAATATGACAGGCTGAAATAGTGTTCCAGGTTATGAAGGGAGGGAATATAAGGAACATCACCCTCTCCTTTTCCGGTACTGCGAAGGAGAACACCCCTTTTGCCTGCGGAATATCCGGCTGAAATACAGCGGATTTTCATATCCAACAATCCGGGAGATTTCATTCACCGCGTAATTTGTTGTTTCCAACAGCATCTGTGCATTTGTGATGCGGATGGCTGTGATAAACTGCATGGGGGTTGTACCGGTGAATTTTTTAAAATTCCGGATAAACCAGCTGACACTCATCCCGATTGAGGCAGCATATTCTTCTATATTAATATCGCGGTTATAATTTTCATTAAAATAGGATGCGGCAGTGTCCATCTCATGGTCTAAATATTCATTTTTCAATATATGTTCCCTGGTCAGTTCACGGTGGAAGATAATCAGCAGATGGCGCAGTAACAATGTCAGCATTTCTTCATAATCCTCCTGACATCTCTGCAGTTCCAGAATGATTCTTTTAAATACACGTTCATATTCTAAGGAGATCCCGACGGGAAATACCCGCTGACCGTCCGGAAATCCGTATTTTCTCAGTATATTCTTTACATCACTTCCGGTAAAGTGGATCCAGTATACTTCTGTTTTATCGGTCCCATAGTATTCATATTTTTGAAATTCCCTTGGACGGTACAATATCATGTTTCCGGCTGTCACGATCGTGTCATTTTCCGCATTGCCAAAATGAAAGTGAGCACGGCCGGCTGCTACATAGATGATCTGGTAATCCAGCCGACCCCGGGGACGGAAGGTTGGCAGTCTGGGGTGCGTGGACAGACGATAGGTTCCACAGCTGCCCACGATCAGCGGACGGCTTTTATCTTTGTAGTTCAGCAGTGAGTTATTGCGGTAGCCGGAATTGATATACATGGCAGACACCTCCTGTTTTCTTTGATTGTATCATTTTGTGCATGTTTTGTCCACTTCTGTTTATAGACATATTTTGCGGGGAAATGTATGATAAAACCAGGATGATCAAGAGACGGAAAAAACAAAAAAATACATAAAAAGGAGGAGTGCCCCATGATTGTGCCACGTTACTACGAAGATCCGGGTATGCTGCATGAAAACACGATGCCGGCCAGATCGTACTTCATTCCGGCTTCCGGACGAAGGAACGATCTGGCAGAAAACAGAGAATATTCTGACCGGTTTCAGCTTCTAAACGGGGAATGGGATTTTAAGTATTTTGATAGCATCTATGATGTGACGGATGCGTTCTATGAGATTGGTTATGACACTTCGGGATTTGACAGGATTCCGGTTCCGGGAACCTGGCAGATGGCGGGCTATGACAGTCATCAGTACACCAATATCCGCTATCCGTTCCCGTTTGATCCCCCTTATGTGCCGCATGATATACCATGCGGGGCCTACGTGCATACTTTTTATTATCAGACGGATGAAAAAGCACCGAAGGCATTTTTAGATTTTGAAGGTGTGGACAGTTGTTTTTATGTATGGCTGAATGGCGTCTATGCCGGATACAGCCAGGTGGCGCATGCCACCAGTGAGTTCGATGTGACTTCCCTGCTGCAGGAGGGAGAGAATACTCTTGCGGTATTGGTACTCAAATGGTGTGATGGTTCTTATCTGGAAGATCAGGACAAGTTCCGGATGAGCGGGATTTTCAGGGATGTTTATCTGTTGAAGAGACCAGACAAAGCCATACGGGATTACCGTATCACAACAAAGGTTGAAAAAGACAGCGCCACGGTGGGAATTGAGATCTCATTCAGTGAGCCGGTGGAAACCGCGGTGGTGATAGAAGAGCCGGGCGGGGCTGTCGTGGCAGAGGGCAGGATTTCACGGGATGGTATTTTGGAGCTGACTGTGCAGAATCCAGTTCTCTGGAATACGGAGAATCCCTATCTGTATACGGTAATCCTTACCACAAAGGAGGAAGTGATCACAGATCATATCGGTTTCCGGACAATAGAGATCAGGGATAAAGTTATCTATTTTAATGGGGAAAAAATCAAATTCCGTGGTGTAAACCGTCATGACTCTGACCCGGAAACAGGATTTGTGGTTGGCGTAGATCAGATTCGCACGGATCTTAGATTAATGAAAGAGCATAACTTCAATGCGATCCGTTCCAGCCACTATCCAAACGCGCCATATTTTTATCAGATGTGCGACCAGTATGGATTTATGGTGATCGATGAGGCAGATATCGAAGCGCATGGGCCATTTCTGTTATATCGCAGGGAAGATACCGACCGGAACCGGTTTCATCGCTGGAATGAAAAAATTGCTGACAACCCAATGTGGGAGCAGGCGGTCGTAGACCGTGTACAGCTTATGGTACAGAGGGACAAAAACCGTTGCTGTATCGTTATGTGGTCGATGGGAAATGAGAGCGCCTACGGCTGCAATTTTGAAAAAGCGCTGGAATGGACAAAGAAATTTGATCCGGACCGGATCACACAATACGAGAGCGCCAGATACCGCAATTATGATATCAAGTATGATTATGAGTATCTGGATCTGTACAGCCGGATGTATCCGTCGCTGGAAGAGATCCGCGAATATCTGGAGAAGGATGGCAGCAAACCGTTCCTGCTTGTCGAGTATTGCCACAGCATGGGAAATGGACCGGGAGATTTTGAAGATTACTTTCAGATGATCCAGAGTGATGACCGGATCTGCGGAGGATTTGTCTGGGAATGGTGCGATCATGCGGTCGCACATGGCAGGGCAGAAAATGGGAAGACCATATATCATTATGGCGGTGATCATGGAGAAGCGATCCATGATGGCAATTTCTGCATGGACGGACTGGTATACCCGGAGCGCACGCCGCACACCGGACTTCTGGAATACAAGAATGTATTTCGTCCGGTAAGAGTGGTTTCCTATCATGAAGAGAGCGGGGAACTGGTGTTTCATAATTATATGGATTTTGATGATCTGAAGGATTATGTGGAAATCTCTTATGAAATGACTCAGGATGGACTGACTGTCGAAAAAGGGAAACTGCCCGCTTTATCCGCACCACCGCACAGTGAGGCAGGAGTGGAACTGAAATTGCAGATTCCGGCTTATGGAAGGGTGTTTTTAAAATTGAAATATCATTTAAAAAAGAAGCTGCCGCTTCTGGAAACCGGTCATGAATTAGGGTTTGACGAAATCAGGCTTGCTAATGCAGATGGAAGGAATGCGCAGGCGGTCAGCTGGCTGGAAAAGGAATCCGGTTCCGCCTCTATCACAGTCAGGGAAGAGGATTGGCAGATTACACTGCAGGCAAAGGATTTTCTTTACACATTGGACAAGCGTACCGGATTATTTACACAACTTCAGTTCACCGGACGGGAGTATCTGGACCATCCGATGGAATTAAACATCTGGAGGGCGCCGACCGATAATGATAGGTATCAGAAAGAGGAGTGGAAAAAAGCCCGCTATGACAAAGCCTATCCAAGAGCTTACCAGATCGAAGTGATCCAGGATCAACATGGCGTACTGGTCAGGGCGCATCTGTCGGTTGTGGCGGATGCCGTACAAAAGATACTGGATGTGGAACTGACATGGAAGATAAACGGAAGGGGAAAGATCGCAGCGATGATCTCGGCAGTAAAGGATGACGAATTTCCGGATCTTCCGCGGTTTGGCGTAAGGCTTTTTCTGGACAGAAAGCTGGAAGATGTCAGTTTTTATGGAATGGGACCGCAGGAAAGTTACCGCGATAAGCATCAGGCATCCAGTCATGGACGCTATCATTTCAAAGTGGGGCAGATGCATGAGGACTATATCCGGCCACAGGAGAATGGAAGTCATTATGACTGCGATTATGTAGAGGTAGCAAATTCACAGTTCGGGATCGTGGCAGTTTCTGCACAGACATTTTCCTTTAACGCCTCATTTTACACGCAGGAAGAGTTGGAACGGGCGGCACATAACTATGAGCTGGAGGAATCCGGCAGTACTGTGCTTTGTCTGGATTATGCGCAAAATGGTATCGGTTCAAACAGCTGCGGGCCGGCAGTTCTGGATCAATACCGGTTTGATGAAACAGCATTCCGGTTCCAGTTTGAACTGGTCCCGTTTGTAAAAGAGTAAACAATAGTGAAGAAAGGAGCGGTTCTTATGGAAGATAAAAAATATTTGAAGTGGTATAACAAAGTGGGGTACGGATCGGGCGATATCGCAGGGAACGTGGTATATGCATTTTTAACATCCTTTGTCATGATCTACCTGACAGATACGATCGGACTGTCTTCCGGCATTGTAGGGACGCTGATCGCCGTGTCCAAGTTATTTGATGGTTTCACAGATATCTTTTTTGGTTCGATGATCGATAAGACACACAGCAGACTGGGCAAGGCGAGACCGTGGATGATATATGGGTATATCGGGTGTGCGATAACGCTGGTAGCATGTTTTGCCGTACCGGTAAGTCTTGGCAGGACAGCACAGTATGCCTGGTTCTTTATTGCCTACACTTTGTTAAATGGTGTATTCTACACGGCAAACAACATAGCATATTCGGCGCTCACGTCTCTTGTTACAAAGAACAGCAAAGAGCGTGTGCAGATGGGGTCATACCGTTTTATCTTTGCTTTTGCGACAAGCCTTCTGATCCAGTCGGTCACTGTTGGATTTGTAAGTTTTTGCGGTGGCGGTGCAGATGCATGGCGTACTGTGGCGATCATTTATGCAGTGCTTGGATTGATCATCAATACCATTTCCGGTCTTTCCGTAAAGGAACTTCCGGACGATGAACGGAATGACGGCGGGCAGGAAGAGAAGGAAGAAAAATACGGTCTCATACAGGCGTTCCGGTTACTTGCCAAAAATAAGTTTTATCTGATGATCTGCGGCACCTACATTTTACAGCAGTTATACACTGCCATGATCGGCGCCGGCATCTACTATATGACGTGGGTGTTAAAGGATAAGAACCTGTTTGGACAGTTTGCATGGGCGGTTAATATTCCACTTATCATAGCGCTGGTCTTCACACCGACGCTGGTAGGCAGGTGGAACGGAATGTACAAGCTGAATGTAAGGGGCTATATCATTGCAGTGATCGGAAGGGCACTGGTGGTGGTTGCCGGATACATGGGAAACATTCCCCTGATGATGGCATTTACGGCGCTTGCGGCATTGGGACAGGGACCATGGCAGGGGGATATGAATGCGGTGATCGCTTCCTGCTCAGAATACACTTTTCTAACCCAGGGCAAGAGAGTCGACGGAACCATGTATTCCTGCACGTCGCTTGGAGTGAAGATAGGCGGCGGTATCGGTACCGCCCTGGTAGGATGGCTGCTTGAACTGAGCGGTTACGCGGGCACGAATGCAGTGCAGACACAATCCGCCCTGGATATGATGCAGTTCATGTATCTGTGGCTTCCCCTGATCTTTAATATCCTTATTATGTTTCTGCTTTCCAGAATGAAAGTGGAAGAAACAAATGAAAGGATCAAAACAGCAAATTTACATTCCAGAGAATCATAGTCATGCCAATAGCAGACAAGAACACTTTCATGCCATAAGTATTACACATTGAGGTTTTCATCGCCCCATTGTTTCATGTGTTCAAAAACGGGAATGAAGCTTTTTCCCAGGTCGGTAAGGTTATATTCCACATGCGGGGGCACCTCTTTGAAGTCATAACGGGTAAGGAAGCCGTCGGCTTCCAGTTCCCGAAGCTGTTTTGTCAGGCTTGATTCTGTAATGTCACCGATATGCCTGCGAAGTTCACCAAAGCGGTGTATATCCTTAAAGGCGATGTAATAGATGATTTCAATTTTCCATTTACCGCCCAGGATTTTTTGTATGGTAGACACTGTTTTGCAGCGTTCTACAGCCAATGCACTTTTTTTCATTCCTGCCACTCCTTTGAAAGAAAGTATATCATTCCTTTTCATAAAAATCAATGCAGCCGGGAGGCACCAATTTGTATAGGTTCAAATTGGCGCCGCCTGGCTGTCGTTCCAATACAGGTACTACAAAAAAGTACAGTACTTGTAAAAACATTGTGCGCAAGTATAATTAGTACAAATCACAGAAAAGGAGAGGTGTTTATGCACTACACAGGAACAATCTGGCGACCACCGTATGAAGCGGCATCACTTTTGTTAGAGGTGACGGCAGGCT
>CAJUDA010000013.1 GCA_910584875.1 uncultured Eubacterium sp. | reverse complement strand
CGAAGAAAAGCAGGGTCTTATAGTCCACCAGTTTCAGCAGCTTCAAAGCATGTTTCCCTGCTGCGATCAGCGTCACAACAGCGATGGTAAGTCCGATAAACGCCACGGTAAGTCCTGTCTGTGCATGTGTCACAAGCATAATGATGGCACAGGCAAAAATGATGCTGCTGACCACAAAGCCCTTCTTATTTACGATCGCCTCTCCCGGACTAGGTACCGAGGAAAGATCCAGTTTCTCTCCGTTCTGCTCTTTCAGTTCCCGGCGGAACACGAAAAAGAAATATAGGATAACGACAATCAGACTAATCCCCGCCATAATTCCCGTATTCAAAATAAAATCACTAAAGGAATAACCAAAAGATGTACCGATAATAATATTAGGCGGATCTCCACACATCGTTGCCGAACCACCCAGATTGGCACAGAATATCTCCGATAAGATCATCGGAACCGGATTAAATTTCAGAAGTTTTGCCAGTTCGATCGTCACCGCCGCCAGAAAAAGAATTACCGTTATGCTGTCGATAAACATGGCAAGAACAGCCGACATCACCATAAAGGCGACAAACAGAGGAATTACCTTATAATGTACTGCCTTTGCCAGAAGCATGCAGAGCCAGCGGAAAAACCCGGCACGCGCCATGCCTTCCACCATCACCATCATACCGGCGATAAAAATAATAGTAGCCCAGTTGATACCGGCACTGCTCTCTTCTGCCTTCCCGGCAGCATACCAGAAATCCAGTGTAAAAATACTCCTCAGATTCAATGTCTGCAAAATCGCCTGTACATCCCTCATCACAAAACCAAAAACAACGGTAATCGTCAGGAATCCGCAGCCAAGTGTTACATAATGTCTCTCAATCTTGTCGATCACAATAAATACAAACATGGCAATAAATATCGTCACTGCCAGAATCTGCTCTATTGTCATTTGAATCATCTCCTTTTCCAAGCACCTATTATAGCACCATTTTTTTCATTTCACAAGGTCCTTTTCGGAGAATATAGCTCAGTACACCCTCTTCCTCAGTATTTCCCCCAGATTCATGGATGCATCAAAATACTGTTCATCCACATATTGGGTCTTCTTAACCTCCTCGCCTCTCTCCAGTCTCTGGATGAGATCCGAGACGATCGGCCCCAGCATCGGATTACACTCAAAATCCGCATTGATTTTCCCTCTCTGCATCAGTTCCAGCGCCGCCTGGACTGCATCAAAAGAAATCACGATGATATCCCCTGACGGTCCACATCTCTTTCCTGCCGCTTCAATGGCTTCAATCGCGCCAAAGGTCATATTATCATTTTCACTCACGACAACATCAATATCCTCATACTCCGCCAGGAAATCCTCCATTACCTCTTTTCCCTTTGCCTGTGTAAATTCCCCGTTGCGCCGCTCTAACATTGTCCAGTTTTTATTTTTTGCCAGAACTTTTGCAAATCCGGCAGTTCTTCCTATCTGCGCAGAGGATTCCGGCGTCCCCTGAAGTGTTACGATCCTTAATTTCTTATCTTTCCGTTTCTGCAGCTTCAGATAGTTTTCCAGCCATTCTCCGGCACGGCGCCCTTCCTCTTCAAAATTGCTGCCTACCCAGCAGGTATACAGATCCTCGTCTGCCACTTCGATCTTCCGGTCGACAAGGATCACCGGGATCCCCGCATCCTTTGCCTCTTTCAGTACCGTTTCCCATCCTGTCTCCACGATCGGATCCAGAATGATATAATCCACCTCCTGCAGGATAAAGTTCCGGACATCCTTCAGCTGGTTTTCCTGCTTTTGCTGGGCATCCTCATAGAGAAGATAATATCCGTTTGCAGCAGTAAACATCTTGCGGAACGATTCTGTACTGGCGTTACGCCAGTCTGATTCAGAGCCAACCTGTGAAAAACCAACCACAATATAGTCACTGTCATCCTCTGGAGTGTCAGAAAGGGGCTTCCCTTCTTCAGAAGCCCCTTTTCGATCAATCACGTTATCCTGTTTCTGTTTTGAAACGCACCCGCACAGACTGCCCAGGCAGACAATCAGAAATAATGCGATAACACGGATACATTTCTTTCCCATAAAAACCCTCCATTCTCAAGCTTATGTTCGCACACTCTTTTTCCTTCTGGAAATAACAACACTCTGTACCAAAAGGAACAGGCAGAGCATCGCTGCTCTTGTGATACCCGTCCACCATGCCTCGTCCAGTCCGGCGGAGGATACGATATTCTGGATCGTTCCCAGAGACATTACACCAAAGAGGGTGCCGATGATATTACCAACACCGCCGGTCAGCATCGTACCACCGATGATCGAGGATGCGATGGCATCCATCTCTGCTCCCACGGCATTTGCCACCGAACCGGAACCGACATGAAGAAAATAGACATAACCGCCGATCCCTGCCAGCAGGCCACACAATACGTGAGAGATAAACTTCGTTCTCTTTACATTGATACCGAGCATCATCGCACTCTGCTGGTTTCCGCCTACCGCATAAAAGGAACGACCTAATTTCGTCCAGCGGAGCATACAGAACATCAGCAGCACGACAAGCAGGGCAACGATCACTCCGATCTCCACATAAGCATCAATGTACACGCCTCTTCTGTTGGGAGAGCCAAGTCCCGGTACAGTGACACGGGTCATCTTCAGCTTATTAAACGCTTCATTCGCCACATTAAAGGGCTTTGTGTTTACAATAGTCGTAAGTCCTCTGGCAAAGAACATGCCCGCCAGGGTAACGATAAACGGCTGGATATCCAGATAGGCAACCAGGAATCCCTGGAACAGTCCAAAAGCAAGACCGATCGCAAGCGCTATGATCAGAGACAGGAAAACATTGCCTCCCATCTTATCCAGATATACCGCACAGCACATACTGATCAGGGCGGTCACACCGCCGACCGAGATATCGATCCCTCCGGTGATCATAACCAGGCTCAGACCGCATGACAGGATGATCAGGGCTGCATTGTTATTCAATATATCCAGAAATGCCTGCGGTTTCAGAAATCCACCGCCCTGAAATACCACTGCCCCGATATACATAAGGAAAAATACTACGATCGTGATCGTAAGAAGCAGGTTCGTATCGGTAAGATTTCGTATCTTGTATCCAAAACCGCCAAGTACCGATGTTTTTTTATCTGACATATTACGCAACCCCCTTCTTCATAATCTTCTTAGTCAGTCCTGACAGCCACTCCCTGACCTTCGGCGCACTGATGACAACCAGTATGATAACGACTACCGCCTTGTAGGCAGGAAAGGCATCCGATTTGACATTAAATTTATATAACGTCGTGGACAGGAACTGAATGACATAAGCGCCGATCACCGAAGCCACCATATTAAATTTACCGCCGCTCAGTGCATTTCCACCCAGCGCCACAGCAAGGATGGCATCCATCTCAATATCCTTGGCAATAACCGAATAGTTAATGGTTGAAAAACGGCTGACCTTGATCAGTCCTACCACGGCAACACATACGCCAAGGATCACAAACGAAAGAATCTTGATCACCATCGGATTGAGACCGTTTAACCGGGAAGAACTCTGGTTAATACCCACCGCTTCTGTATACAATCTCAGATTCGTAAATCTCAGTGCGAGCGCCGTAATGATAATACATAACAGGGCGATAAAAAATGGTGTCGGAATCGGAACTCCCGGTATAAATCCGCCATAATAGCCAAAAGACGGATCCGAAACGATAGGAAGCTCATTGTTGTTCACCCATGCCGCGATCGAGCGTCCCGCTGTATACAGAATCAGCGTGGCGATCATCGGCTGTATCTTGAAAAATGCCACCAGCACACCATTAAACGCACCACAGAGCATTGCCACCAGCACACTGACAAGAAAGGCAACGATCAGTGGCGTCTGCATCGCACCGCCGCCTCTTCCACAGAGCACTCTCAGAAGGACACTTCCAGCGATCGCCACCGTGGCGCCGACACTGATATCCTGTCCTCCGGAAGCCGCCGTCACCAGCGTCATGCCGATCGCAAGGATCGCCAGCTCTGAACCACTGTCAAGAATCGTAATAAGAGCGCCGGATAAAACAGCATTTCCCGTATTATCCGTACCCAGAGTGATCTTAAAAAATCCCGGATCTGCGATCAGGTTAAATACGACAAGCATCAGCAGGGCGATCAGAGGAATAAAGCACTGGTTTTTCACAATCCTCATGATCAGACTGGGATTCTGGGATGTATTTGCTTTACTGTTCATATTATTTGTCACCTCCTGCTATCGTGCTCATCACTTTGTTCTGATTAAGATCCTCTCCCGAGATCTCTCCCACCATTTTCCGGTCTCTCATTACTACCAGCCGTGAACAGGTACGGAGCATCTCATCCAGCTCCGACGAGATAAACGTAACACTCATCCCCTCTGATGCCAGCTTGAGCACTAATTTCTGTATGTCTACTTTTGTACCGACATCGATACCTCTCGTCGGCTCATCCAGGATCAGATATTCCGGATGGGTAAAGAGCCAGCGCGCAAGGATCACCTTCTGCTGGTTTCCTCCCGAGAGGGACTTGATCGGCGTATCCGAAGACGCTGTCTTGATACTCAGCAGCTTGATGTACTCATCCGCGATCTTATTTGCCTCGGATCTGGAAAACGGTTTAAAGAAACCTTTCAGTACCTGTTTGGCAAGAATGATATTGTCACGCACAGAGAGATCCCCTACAATACCATCCACCTTCCTGTCCTCCGGAAGATAAGCGATTCCATTTTTCATAGCATCCAGCGGTTTTGAAATCTTCACTGGTTTCCCATTTACCTTCACCGTGCCGCTCATTACCCTGTCTGCGCCGAAAATCGCACGGACGCATTCGCTTCTGCCGGAACCAAGCAGACCGGTAAAACCATTTACCTCACCCTTATCAATGTGAAAATCAAACGGTTTGATCCCGGCGTCACTGACAAGTCCTTCTGCTTCCAGCACAGGGACAGCACCTTCTTTTTTCTCATATACCTGCTGTTCATCCTTGATGTCTGCCATATCATCCAGTTCTTTGCCGAGCATCTTTGATACAAGCTGTACTCTGGGCAGATCTTTGATCTCATACTCCCCGACCAGCTGACCATCACGCATTACCGTGATCCGGTCACACACCTCATACACCTGATCCAGAAAATGGGTGACAAATATAATTCCCACGCCCTTTTCGCGCAGTTCTCGCATCAGCTTAAAGAGCTTTGCCACTTCCTGTTCATCCAGGGATGAGGTCGGCTCATCCAGGATCAGTACCTTACACTCCATATCTACAGCACGGGCAATGGCGATCATCTGCTGGACGGCGATGGAGCAGGTCTCTAACTGCTGTGTCGCCTTTGCCGGTATGTCCAGAGACTGCAGGATCTTTTCCGTATCACTTTTGAGCTTTTTCCAGTTCTGCATCATCCCGCTGGTCCGTCCGATAAACATATTCTCTGCCACGGTCAGATTGGGACAGAGCGTGATCTCCTGATATACGGTACTGATACCCAGTTTCTGTGCATCCTGGGGTGAATGGATCGAGACGGCCTTCGCATTGCCATCAATGCGGATCGTCCCTTCATCCTTGGAATACACACCAGTCAGAACCTTGATCAGAGTAGACTTCCCCGCCCCGTTCTCTCCCATCAGGGCATGGATCTCACCTTTCCTTAAGGTGAAATCCACTGCCTGCAGGGCACGCACGCCGGGAAAGCTTTTATGGATGTTCCGCATCTCCAATACAACGTTTCCTTCCATTTCTGAGTTCACCTCCATAAATTATTGAATTTTGTACATAATAAGAGCGTAACACAGACCGTATCGGTAACTTTTCTGCGCTACGCTCTTATAAACGTTCAGACTTATTTGTCCATATCAGCCAGGTCTTTTCCGATTCCGTACTTTTCGATCACTTCTTCTGTGACATTTTCGGAATCAAAACCTTTCTCTTCCATGATGATCACTTTTTCATCCAGTTTTTCACCTTTTTCAAGCTTCTGGATGATCTTATCAAGTTCTTCTGCCTGGAATGGATTACACTGTCCGTCATAATTCCATTTCTTATTCATTACATTTCTCAATGCAAATTTGTTGCAGTCAAATCCCATAATGATGACATCTTTGCCAACACCATAAGAAATATTGTTTTTGTCAAGCGCTTTAGTCGCACCATTTGCCATATCATCATTCTCTGCATAGATCACATTGAATTTCTTGCCGGAATCAATAACAGACTGTACGATCTGCTGTGCCTGCTCTGCATTCCACTCAGCAGTCTGCTGGGTAACAATGTTCCATTTGCCGTCTGCTTTTACCTGCTTATCCAGCGCTCCGGAACGTCCTACCTGTGCAGAAGAACCCATCTGACCCTGAATATGGATAATGTTATATTCATCCAGATTCTGTTTCTTCAGCCATTCAACTGCAGTATCACCTTCTTTTGCCATATCGGATACGATGGAAGCTTCATAGAGATCATCCTTTGCATCGATCGTACGGTCGAAGAGGATCACTCTCGTCCCTGCTGTCTTGGCATCCTGGAGAACAGCATCCCAGCCAGCTGTATCTGCTGCGGAAAGCAGAAGATAATCGACACCGTCATTGATGAATTTCTTTGCTGCCGTGATCTGCTCATCATTTTTCTTGCTGTAAGCAAAAGAAGCATCATAACCGTTTTCAGCGGTAAACTTCTTTTTCAGATCCTCGACATTTGCTGTACGGTATCCAGACTCATTCGGATCATTATTGATGATGCCTACTTTGATCGTCTTGGAATCTCCGCCGCTGCTCTTGTCATCCGTTGCTGCCTGCTTGTTTCCTGCGTCTGTCTTCTTGTTGCTGTCGTCACCGCCGCATCCAACCAGCCCAAAGGCAAGACATGCGACCAGTAACATTGAAACCAGTTTCTTTTTCATACCATAACCTCCTATTTCTGCATTTCCTGCAGTTTCTTTTCGGCAATGCCTGATTCTCCAGGCATTTACCTTCTTTTGTTATGGCTATTATATATCCAAACAGTGTGAAATATCCATAAAGATTCTTAGGAAGTATGTATTATATTTTACGAATTTTTTAAATATTTTATAATATTTGTTTGTTTTTTTACGTTTTCTGTTCATTTTTTTACGTTTTCTTGGGGATCACTGCCAGTATTGTTGTCCCCTCCCCATAAATACTTTCAATTTCCAGACCATAAGAAGTACCATAGTTCAGCTGCAGCCTCTGGTTTACATTAAAAAGACCAAAGCCGGAAGGATTCTCCTCATCCATTTCATCTCCACAGATCAGGGCACGCACATGAGATAACCTCTCAGCTGACATACCGATCCCGTCATCCCTGACACTTAAGACCAGCCTGTCCTCTTCTTCTCTGCCGATAACCTCGATATGCCCTCTGCCCCTCTTATTCTTGATCCCATGATACAGCGCATTTTCCACCAGCGGCTGCAGCGTCAGCTTCAGAATCGGATACGATGCCATCTGCTGCGGGATCCGTATCGAATAGTCCAGGATATCCCGGTACCGGAACTGCTGGATCTGAAGATAGCTCCGGATATGCATCTCCTCCTCATGCAGTGTGATATAATCCCTTCCCTTGCTGAGAGTCGTGCGGAAAAAATCGGACAGGGAAGACACCATCTGTACCACCTGGTCCTTTTGCCCGGACTCTGCCAGCCAGATGATACTATCCAGTGTATTATACAGAAAATGGGGGTTGATCTGTGCCTGCAATACTCTCAGTTCGCTCTGGCGCAGGTTGATCTGCTCCACACGGATATCCTCAACCAGCTGCCCGATTTTTTCCACCATCTGGTTGAAGCTGGTGTTCAGCACTGCCATCTCATCATCACTGTCTTCTTCAGCACGTACCGCAAAGTCACCGCTGCCCGCCTGTTTGGTCACCTCCGAAAGTCTGCGGATCGGTTCCGTGATCCCGCTCATGATCTTTCTGCTAAATAAAAGTGCGCCAAATAATATCACCGTAAAGATGAGGATACAGGTACGAAGTACCGTGCTCACATCGGAGTGGATCTCTGCCCTGAGCTTTTCAAGATGAGTTGTCTCAACATAGATGTACTCCTGGATCCGGTCCTGGATCAGGTCCGTAAGCACTCTGATATTCAGATCCAGACGTTCCATATTTTCGTCATAGGCGCCGCTGACCAGGGCATCCTCCTCGATTTCCCCCACACGGTCGTCCAGTGTTGTCAGGCATTTTAATATCCCGCTGATCTGGCTCCTGCCATATTCCGAATCCGTCAGATGATACAGTTTCTGAAAATCTTTATTTGCTTCCTCGATCATCGTATGGGGCTTCCTGGTCCCCATGATTTCCTCCGCACGCTCCATATTTACGATTATGATGTACATCATATAATCCAGATCTTCTTTAAAATTGATACTATATGTATTTGCCACTGTGATATTATCCGTTATGGCATTATAACGGTCGGAAAACTGGTTCAAAAGGATAAGAAGATACACGATCATGATCGTGAGCGGCACGAGGCAAACCATGACCAGTACATACAGCTTCTTCTGCAGATAAGATCTTCTCTTTTTCATATCCTGTATCACTCCTCTCATACCTGCTGGCGGAATTCTCCCGGCGTGCATTCCTGCGTCTTTTTAAAAAGATAGCTAAAATAATGGGAATCCTTATAACCTACGGCATAGGCGATCTCGGATGATTTCATCGCCGTAGTGCGGAGCAGTTCTTTTGCTTTCTCCATCCGCACAGCAGTGAGATATTCAATAAATGTCTGCCCTTCCTGCTGGCTGAAAATACTGCTGAAATGATTGGGGCTCAGATTCACACTGGCTGCCACCACATTCAGGGAGATATCTTCATCCTCATAGTGCTGCCGGATATAACTTTTAGCCTCTTCCAGCAGCGAATGATATTTCTTTTGTGAAACCCCTTCCCTAAGATCGATCGCCGCTTCCAGAATATCTTTCAGATATTTCTTATTTGACTCGATCGAAGAAAATGCCGTTGCCATATCCTGTACCTTCCCGCAGCGTTTTCCCAGAGCCTCTGCCCCATATCCGAGTTCTTCCAGCAGGGCAACCGCTGCGAAATACATATCCATGATCACATACTGGCGGAATAACAGCGACTCTATATTTTTCTCCCCAAACCCGGCAAAGTATCCGTCCACAAAACCCGACACCTCACCCTTTAAACCAGTTTTAAGGAAACGTTCCACCGCTTTTCTGTCCAGTTTATCAACCTCCAGAGACTCCAGATCTGGCTCTTCCTTCGTATCCGACAAGTCTGGAAGCTGGCTGCTGGACACGATCTGGTTTTGTTTTTCCAGATAGCGGTAAGCAAAGGCATGGCTTGCTTCCTCATAGCACTGGTTCATCTCACTCAGTCTGCCAACCGGAATCCCAAGGCCACCAAAGTATGTAATATTACCGTAGTCTGCCAACGTATCACAGAGTGTATCCACCAGTGTTTTCTGTATCTCCTCCAGGGATACCTCTCCCTTCTCCATCACGATAAACGCCCAGCCCTCAATGCCGAGTTCCACCATGAGAATCTCTGTCAGGGATTCCGCCTTTTCCCTGATCTCTGTCGCCGCAGCGTTATATTCCTCTGTATTTTCTCTTGTATCCTGTCCTGAAAAGATCTGGAAAAGAAGAATATTGTACCGGTCTGCCACAAGATCCATCCCGATTTCCCGCCCTTCATTTAGAAGAGCTGACGCCTGTTTTTTCCCCAGAACAAGACCACGGAAAAATTTCTGCCGTGCAATCTGCAGATTTTCCAGACGCTCCCTGTCGGAATTTTTCTGTTCCGTCCTCTCCTCCATCACCATCTGTCCGACTTTTTTTACTGCCTCCAGAAGCTTCGCACTGGCAATCGGCTTCAGCAGATAGTCCGTGATCCCGATATCGATCCCCTCTCTGGCATATTCAAATTCATCGTAACCGGTCAGAACAATGATCTTGATTTTCGGCATCTCCTGTTTTACGAGACGGCTCAGTTCCAGTCCGTCCATAAAAGGCATCTGAATATCCGTGATCAGTATATCCGGCCGGCTTTTCTGGATCAGCGGATACGCCAGTTCTCCGTCTCCCGCTTCTCCCACAAATTCAAATCCTTCTGCCTCCCAGTCAATATTCCGGCGGATCCCCTCCCGCATAATGACCTCGTCTTCTACTAAAAATACTTTTATCATCTTCATTCCCACTTTCATTCCCATAACTGTATGATTTCATTAAACATTACGAACATTAAGCTTTATGCCTCATCAGCCATTTCTCCCGGTACAGCCGTACCAGAAAGATGGTCCCCCTGAAACAGAGTTCCAGACACATGGCAATCCAGACACCCCTTAATCCGGTACTGGCGGCAAGTATAACTGCCAAAGGGATACGCACGCACCAGATACTAAAAAAGTTCATCATACTGGGGATCATCGTATCACCTGTCCCCCGCAGGGCGCCGGAAGCCACAATGGAAGCGGCATACAGCGGTTCCGCAAATACTTCGATCCGCAAGATCTGGATCCCCAGCCTCTGGATCTCCACCTCCGGGGTCAGAAGCGCCATCATAAAAGGGGCTCCCACATACATGGCGCCGCCGGTCAGCGCCATGATCGCCACCCCGGTCCAGACGGACATCCGGGCAAACCGGCGCGTCAGATCCATGAGTCCTGCCCCGATACTCTGTCCCGTCAGAGTCGCCGCTGCCTCGGCTATGCCATAACCCGGCATATAACACAGGCTTTCTGCCGTGATGGCAAATGAATTGGCAGCGATCGCCACCGCCCCCAGCGGTGCCACGATCCGGGTCGTGGCGATCATGGCGCCGCACATCATGACATTTTCCAGACCGATCGGCATGGCAAGACGGAGGGCACGGCAGATGCATGACCTCTCAGGCCGCCAGCACTCTCCCCGCCGGATCCGGAACAGATCCGACCGGAACCAGAGATACCCTGTCATCAGTGTGGCTGTCACCAACTGGGCAAGCGCCGTCCCCAGTGCGGCGCCCACGACACCCATGCCAAATCCCGGGATCGTAACCGGCATACCGGCGATCATGATCTCCCTTGACGGAAAGATCAGGATTCCGTTAAAAACCACATCCAGCATACACATCATTATGTTCAGCATCCCCGGAGTCCGCATATTCCCACTGCTCTGCAGCATCCCTCCTGCCAGACGGTTGATCTGGACGACAGGAATGGCACAGACAAATACGGTAAAATATTGGGAAGCACCTCTGTGCAGCTCCGGCGACGCCCCCAGCCACGCGGGAAGCTGATCTGCAATAAGGATTCCACAAACAACCAGCAAGGCACTGACCAGACAGGCAGCAGAAAAGGACTGGCGCATGACACTCCTTGCCCTCTCTGTATCCCCGGCACCGATGCAGTGCGCTGCCTGGATCGAAAATCCCGAAGATACCGCACCACATATACCTCCAAAAAGCCATATACTGGTCGATACCAGTCCGATCGAAGCAGAAGCCTGCGCTCCCAGGCTTCCCACCATGGATGCATCAATATACTGCATGACGATGGAAGAAATCTGTGCCAGGATCGCCGGCATGCTCAATGTGCAGATCAGCTGGATCTGCTGCCTTTTTGTCAGTTCTCTCCCATCCCGCATCTGTACCAATAAATTACCTGCCATACTGTCCAACCCGCCAATTTACTTAATCTGTTCCAGAAGGGAGTCTCCTATCGTCCCTTCCGGCATTTCCAGTCCAAAATTATGAGTAATGGTAGCTCCGACTACCGCAAAGGTCCCGGCATCCTCTATTTTCCCACAGCCCTCCATCGAGGGGGAATACATCAGGAGCGGCACCCTCTCTCTTGTATGATCCGTACCAGTATGGGTCGGGTCATTTCCGTGGTCTGCCGTGATCATCAGCAGATCATCGTCCCGGAGCAGAGGCATGAGTTCTCCCAGCTTACGATCAAACCGTTCCAGCTCTTTTGCATATCCCACCGGATTGCGCCGATGTCCCCACAGAGCATCAAAATCCACCAGATTGACATAGCACAATCCTTGAAAATCCCTCCCTGCGATTTCGATCGTCTGCTCCATCCCGTGGACAGAGCTTCTGGATTTATTGGATTCCGTAAGTCCTTCCCCGTCAAAAATATCATAGATCTTGCCCACGGAGATCACATCCAGACCAGCCTCCTTCAGCACATTTAGGGCAGTTCTGCCATACGGCTTCAGGGCATAATCATGCCGGTTGCTGGTCCGTTTAAAAGAACCTTTCTTTTTCCCCACGTAAGGTCTGGCGATGACCCGCCCCACCTTCCATTCATCTTTCATTGTCAGCTCTCTGGCAATCTCACAGCACCGGTATAACTCCTGCAGTCCAAATGTCTCCTCATTTCCACAGATCTGCATGACAGAATCCGCAGAAGTATACACGATCATATGTCCGGTCGCGATTTCCTCCTCCGCCAGTTCATCCAGGATCACTGTACCGCTCGCACTCTTATTGCCGATGATGGTACGCCCGGTCCTCCGTGAAAGTTCGTCGATGAGTTCCCTGGGAAATCCATGTTCCGTAAAGGTTTTAAACGGCTTTGTGACAGGAAGTCCCATCATCTCCCAGTGACCGGTCATCGTATCCTTCCCTGTACTTGCCTCATTCAACCGAAGATAATATCCCCCTGGATGCTCCACCGGCTCCACCCCCTGAACAGCATGCAGGTTTGCCATTCCCAGTTTCTGCAGATTGGGAATGGCAAACTTTTTTACACTCTGTGAGAGATGTCCCAGAGTATCCGTCCCGGCGTCTCCATAAGCGGCAGCATCTTCCATGGCGCCGATCCCCAGGGAATCGATCACAATCGTAAAAATACGTCTGTATTTCATCCTAATCTCCTCCTTCTTTGACTTTCAAACCATATTTAACAGCACACGGCAGACAAACATCCCATCCTCGATACAAAAATCTGCATCACCAGAATACTTTTCGGTGGAGTACAGGATACTCTCTATCCCTACACCATCCCGGTTCTCATTATGCGGCAGTCCGTTTTCAAATACGATATCCGGCAGGCAGGTATTCTGACAAACCAGCACCAGTTTCCTGTCTTTATTCCGAATAAATATTCTGATCTTACGCTCCCCATCAGTCTGCATACAGCCATTAATGGCATTCTCCAGCATATTAGCAAGGATGGATACCAGATCATAGTCCGATATTTCTCCCGTCTCACACAGATCAATCTGCGTATCGATCCCTATGCCCTTTTGTTCTGCCTTCCCGGCATACACGGACAGTACATTATTGACAGCAGTGTTGCTGGAATACATACTGGCATATTTTTGCTCTTCCTTTTCTTCATATTCCTGCAGATAGGACAGGATTCCCTGACAATCGCCGTCTTTCGCATATTCTGCCACCACCACATTGTGATGCCTGAAATCATGCCGTGTCTGTCTGATATTGCGCTCCATTTCCTCATACGAATCAATCTGTGCCATTAACAATTCTTCATGTGACTCCAACTGCTTTAGGCGGCTTGCATGATCAGACTGTCCGATAAACCGGAACAGCATCACATACACCATCATCACAAAACCACATGAGATAAATATCATACTGATATAAAGAAAACCCCGTTTTGCCACAGTTTCATTATATAAGATTAAATATGTCATCATAATAAATGCAAGAATAGAGAGGGTAGAAACCGTGCCATAGCCGCTCTTTACCTCCTTATAAATACGGAGCAGACGCTTCCTGATAAAAGAAAAGTACAGAATCAGGAAAAAGAGATTCAGCCCAATGCGCAGCAGCCAGATCTGCATATTGCCAGCTCCTGAAACTGTCCCTGTGACCAGCGAGATGGTAAGATAGATCAGAGTCCAGAGACTAAAATAGGCAGAGACAAGAAACAACGATTTCGCCGGATGTGATGCAGAAACCACAAACAGATACATTCCGCCAAAAACAAGAACTGCCAGCAAATACCCAACCACATAGTGCACCTTAAATCCAGGCATTGTGCGGGCATTTAATACCGTAAGAATCCCCATATAGTACAGCACCAGTACAATAATCTGATAAAGTACGGTCGTACCTGTCACAATCAAAACAGTTTTTTTCCAGCTATATTTCGGTTCCAGTGTAATACAGAAAAACCAGATCAGATGAAATAAATTATTTATGACATTCGTGATCACCGCATCCATGACAACACCCTCCATGAATAAAATAATCCCCACAAAAAGCTAATAGCATTAGTACTATTCCATACTAACGCCATTAGCTTACGATCCATCTTTTACGTAATTTTATTCTTCCTTTTCATACTGGAATCTTCCAACAAGTTCTTTCAGCATATCTGCCTGACTGGACAATTCCTGGGAAGATGCTGCACTTTCTTCCGAAGTG
The DNA here is from genome assembly GCA_910584875.1 of uncultured Eubacterium sp. GTDB lineage: Bacteria > Bacillota > Clostridia > Lachnospirales > Lachnospiraceae > Eubacterium_F. The sequence goes on along the minus strand of CAJUDA010000013.1, from coordinate 69,667 downwards.
GCAGAATTGGATTCAATGACGCCTGCGATCTGGTTGATCCCTTCTGTGATCTGTGATACCGCCAGCGCCTGGTTATCCGACGCTTCGGCAATCTCCGACATAGAAGAATTCACTACCTTTACATGATCCACAACCGCAAGCAGGGACTCCGCTGTCGAATTGGCAAGCTGCATTCCCTCATCCACAGCAAGAAGCGCATTCTGGATCAGATCCTTCGTATTTCTCGCTGCTTCCGAACTCTGGTCCGCCAGGACGCCGACCTGTGTGGCAACAACGGCAAACCCTCTTCCGTTATCTCCTGCCTTTGCCGCCTCGATCGAAGCATTCAGGGCAAGGAGGGAAGTCTGGTCAGCAATTTCTTCTATACTGCTGATGATCTCGGCGATTTTATCCGAAGCCACCCGGATATTGTCCATTGCCTCTGTATTTTTCTTCATATGCTCATTGCTTTCCACGATCTGGTCACCCATACCGGCGACGATCTCTCTGGTCTTCTCTGCATTTTGGGCATTGATGGATATCTTTTCTGAAACTTCCGTGATCGTGGCTGTCAGCTCCTCTATGGCACTTGCCTGATCCGTAGCGCCTTCCGCCAGCAGCTGTGCTGCCCCGGACAGATCCACAGCTCCATGCTGCACACATTCTGCATTGTCATCGATATTTCTCATAGCAGTGCTGAGAGAATGGATGATCCCTCTGAAGGATTCACTGATCTGTGCAAAATCACCTTTAAAGTCCCTGTCAACATTGATCAGGAAATTACCGTTGGATATCTCAGCCAGATGATCATCAATCTCCGTGATCACTCCCTGCAGATCCTGAGTTGTCTCAGCGAGACTATTCATCAATATTGCTGTCTCATCATTGACCTCTGGTATCGGTGTAGCCGAATGAAGGTCTCCCTCTGCCAAAAGTTTAAGACGGTCAACTACTGTTGTGATCGGATGCACAATCTTCTTACCAAGCCGGATTCCGTTTCGGATGCCAAATATGGTAAATGCTATGACAAAAACAACCGTAATGATCAGTGACAAAAAGAACATTCCCATAAATTCGTTACGGACAGCAGCAACACCGATACTCCATCCGTTCATACCCTCGATCGGTGAGTAGGCAACGACCTTCGTTACACCACCGTATGAATAAGTACCTGTCCCGTTCTCTCCGGCAACCATTTTCTTACAGATCGAACTGTACTTTTTAAGCTTTGAATTCGTATCCCCCAGATGTACACTGTCTTCCACACCGACATTTTTTGAATCAATATCGGCGATCGTAATCCCATTGGCATCCAGCATAAATGCCGTGCCGCCCTCTCCTACTTTGATCGAGCGCATAATGTCATTGAGATACTCCCCATTCGGAATATACACAACAGCGCCGACCGGAGTCGTCCCAGGGATGCCTCCCTCCCATAATGGAGCAGAAACCGCATAAGATACCGCTTTTGTAACATCACTGTAAGCGGGAGTGGAAACATAGGTATTCCCCTTCATAGCCTCCTTAAAATAATCTCTGTCAGAAAAACTCTGACCGGTAATCACGTCTACCCCTTTGTCGTCCAGAAGAAATCCCCCATCGAATTTATGATCTTTTATCCTCTGGTTCAGAATCTCTGCTTTTTCCTCTTTGGTTTTTGTCGGATCGGCAAGACGCGCGATGCTCCCTGTCTCATAGGCAATCGCCTTATACTGTTCTAATGCCGCCTTTACATAATCAGCGGCAATGTCCGAAGTGCTGTTAATGGTTTTAGATACTGCGCTGATGGACGAAATATAACTTAAAACAGATGTAACTACCCCTAAGACAATACAGCAGATCAGAATAGTCTGTGCGAATCTGGCAGAAATCTTTTTCTCAATACTGACAAATCCACCGTCCTTTTTGCCTTTTCCCCTTTTTCCGGTAACCCCTTTACTTTCTTCCTTTCTCATATCAACCTCATTTCTGCACCGCCCCTAAAATAAAACACAGCCCCCGCCCTGGTTAATATATGCCGGGCAGTGCGATAACACATATCTGATCTTATTATACCAAAACTATGAAAATTTTTCTACCTTTTTGTCAAAATTTTGCTATCTGTTCTGCTTCTGCAAGACTACTTCATTTGCCTCCTCCTTTCATTTCAGAAAAATCACCTCTCCCCGTGATCTCTCATCATCCCGGATGATCTCAGCTGCGCCCGGCAGATAAATATGGCCGGATAACGGATTTTTTATGCTCTCTACCGGGGTAGTGAGCGTCGCCTCTACTTCTGATTTTTCAAAACACAGATCCGCATCTGTCATTTCACAATTTACCAGCTTCAGCCCCTTGCAGTAGCAGAGGGGCTGGGTTCCCATAATCTTACAGTTTTCAAACGTAACATTCTCACAATACCAGGCAAGATACTCCCCTTTGACAGTACAATTCCTCACTGTCACATTGCTGGCATGCCAGAATGCATCTTTGGTGTCCAGTATGCAGTCTTCAAACAGGGCATCGCTTATGTACTGAAACGAATATTTGCCTTTCATCCTCATATTCCGGAAAGTAAGATGATCCGATCTCATCATAAAATACTCACTCTCTGCCGTGCAGTCTTCCATTTCCAGTCCTGTTACCGACCAGCCAAATTCCGGTGAAACGATATCACAGCCCTGCATTCTGACATCACTGCATTCCCGCAGGGCTTTGATCCCATGAAGCTTCGTATCTGTGATCGTTATACTATGCGAATACCACAGCGCCGCCCGGCAAAACTCTGTCATCTCAGAGCCAGTGATCTGCAGTCCCTCATCATGCCAGAACGGGTACCGCAGATTGAAAAAGTTGTTCTCTACCTGAATGTCTCTTCCTTCCTTGAAAGCACTTTCTCCATCTGCCGGACCGTCAAACCGGCAGTCCTCCACAATCAGATTCCTCGCCCCGTACAATGCCCTTTCTTCATCAAATGTTTTGCCTGTAACCTTATTCATTGCAGCAACTCCTTTCCGCTTATTACCCTTCTTACTCATTATTAAGTATACTGCTGTTTAGGAAAAATAGCAAATATTCCTTGTGGCACCAGCCCGTCAGCCCTGACCAAATTTCCTCCTGACCACCTCATAACAGAGCTTTGGTCTGCGGTATTCATCCACGATGCCTTTATTGTTCATCGTCCGTGGCCGCCCCCCAAACCATTCATCACTGACACGGATATCACAAAACTGCCAGATATAGACGCCGCTGCAGTCTTTATAATCCAATACGGCAGTCAGCTGTTTTTCCAGTGTTTCCGCCTGATATTCCTCCGTCCACTTAGAGTGCCTTGGATTGCGGCAGCCATAAATCCCTCCGGCGCCGATTTCTGTGACAAGAAATGGCTTCCCTTTTCCTTCTGTCTCGTTCTGTATCCACTGATAGAGATCATCCAGATATTCATCCACCGGTGTATCATGATACCATAACGGATAGATATTATATGAAACAACGTCCGGCAGCCCGAAACAGCGATCCGTCTTAAACTTACAGCTGGCAAAAGAACAGGGTCTTGAGTCATCCAGACTGCGGATCAGCTCAAACTGTCTACGGTAGCAGTCCTTTCCATAATCACTGTCACTGGCGCATTCATTCAGGATTCCCCATATGTAAATGCATGGATGATTATAATGCGCCCCGATCATCTCGTGGATCACCTGTTCTGCCTGTCTCTCAAAATTCTTGTTCCTCATATCCTCTTCACTCAGACCCCGGGCATGATTTTCTTCCCAGATCAGGATCCCCTGCTCATCACAGAGATCCAGAAACCGCTCATCGTTGGGATAATGTGCTGTCCGCACAGAATTTGCCCCCAGATCTTTGATCTGCTCCAGATCTGCCGCCATCGCCTCAAAAGGCAGTGCACACCCGAACTGAGGGTGGTCTTCATGCCGGCATACTCCCCGGATCTCCAGCTTCTCTCCATTGAGCAGGATATCTTTATCCTGTACGGTGATCTCCCGGAAACCAAACCGGTCCGTCAGGTCATCAGTCTCTCTTCCCTCCCTTATAAGCAAGGCACGCACTTCATATAAATCAGGCTGTTCCGGGGTCCATGTACGAATATCCTGAAAAGTCTCTGAAGCACTTATTATGGTCTCTCCATCCGGCGGAACAGCTGTACTCCCCCATTCCAGGGTCTTCCCTGCAAGTTCAGCCCTCACTTCCGTACATAACTCCATTTCACTGATATTTTTCAGACAGATTTCAAGCTTTGCTTTCCATACTCCCCCGTCCCGGTAAGGCGTTACATGGACATAACGGATATAAAGATCGTCAACCTCCTCCAGAACGACCGGTCTGCTCACGCCTCCGTATGACATATAGTCATTGGGGATATGGAGGGCACTGTCCTCACTAAACCGGTTATCAGCCCGGATCGTCAGCGTATGCTCCCCTGACGCCAGATTTTTGACAATACTGTCAAACCCCGTATAGGCATTATAGTGTCCTGCGATCTCCCTGCCATCCAGGAACACCGCAGCAGTATGGCTCACTCCTTTAAATTCCAGACGGATCGTCCCCCCTGCTTCAAACACCGTAGTGTATTCTCCTTCTCCGCGGTAGTTGACAAACTTCGGATGACTTTCCCAGCAGCATGGCGTCACCACCTGATATACCTCCCCCTTATGTTCTCCCTGACAGGGAGAAAACTTCCACAGAGAACCTGTCAGCTCCCTCTGTCTCCTGATCTTATGTGTCGCAAATGTCCGTATCATCCTAAGCTCTCCTTTCATATATAAATCAGCACCGTGATAGCACACACGGATAAAATACATAACAGACTTCCTGCCAGTTTCATTCTGCCCATCGGCTCTCTCTTTCCTATACTTGCCACAAAAAGCAGGGCAAGCTGTATCGGCTGTATCATCGCATATAAAAATATATTCTCCATCGCGATCATGGCTTCCAGGATCAGACCAGCCGCATTGGGAAGTCTGGTAAGCGCCGCTCCTCCCATCCCCTTTCTTCCCATCAGTTCTCTGACCTGGATACGCGGTAACTGCAGTAACGCAGTGACAAGCATAACAATAAATAACACGGACGTCGTCCTGCAGCCCTGGGTCATCTGTCCAAGCATCAGTCCGTATAAAAATTTTGAAAGGATAAACAAAAGGAATAAAAGACATAATTTCCCAAAACTGCCTTCCTCAGTCCGTCTGCTCTCATCCCGTCCCTTCATGATCATAACGATCCCCATCAGCAGAATGACAGAACAAAGTGCCACCCATACATCCGCCCTGTATACTCCCTGCATTACATTGAAATGATAAGAACACACAATATTAATCCCCAGCCATGCCTTCAGTTCATAAGCAGACACCGTTTTAAGCAGAAGCGCCGACGTGTAAAACTCCATCACTTTCCAGACAGCAAGGAAAAGTAAAATCAGACCATTTCTCATATTGAATGGAAATCCCCAGCCTGTAATGGGAAATGTGATCCCGATCCATACCATCGTCGCAAAAGATACAATAAAAGCAAATTCAGCCGGAGAACATTTCAATCTGGAGGAAATATATTTATCCCCCAAAGATGAGATTGTATAGCATACTACAGTAAGCAGGACACCAGTCATCACCTCTTCCTCCCTTTCTTCAAAAACTACATTTTATAACTACTATTATACGGCTTGACTGTTGATCCGCAATGGAGTATACTAATACAAAATTGATATATTCTCACATAGGAGGCAGAATCCCATGCTCCAGATCACAAAAATCGGTGAAAATACAAAACATGACAGACAGTTTCTGGTAGACCGCCCTCACGGTCACCCGGTCCTGCTCCTGATCCTGGTAAAAACACCCGCCCGTTTTTTTGTCGGTTCAGACTGGACGGAAACACCCCCCGGCGTCGCAGTCATCTTCCGTGCCGGACAGAAGCATCTCTATGGTCCCTCCTTAAATTGTCCTGAATTCCCTGCCTACATCGACGACTGGCTTCACATCCAGCCGCCTGTTTCTGTTTTGTCTGACCATTTTCCATATGGGAAACCCGTTCTATTACACAATGAAGAGGAATACTATTCGCTCTTCCATCTGATCCATACTGAATTTTATGGTGCATCTCTGAATAAAAACCGGATCATCGACCATCTCACAACAGCTCTGCTGAATAAAATCGAGGATGCGAGCAATACAAAAGAATATCCTGAAATCTATTACCAGCTCACATCCCTGAGAGAATGTATTTATCAAAATCCCCAGACAGAATGGAATGTATCTGACATGGCAGCCTCCCTGCACATAAGCGAAGGATATTTCCACTCTGTCTACAAACATTTTTTTGATACAACCTGTATCACGGATGTGATCAACAGCCGTATCCAGTCTGCCAGTGAACTTCTGACTTCCACCAGCAAATCCATTGAAGAGGTGGCAGAAGCATGCGGCTACCACAATACGGAACATTTTATCCGGCAGTTCCGCAAGAAAAACGGTATCACCCCTGCCAGATACCGGAAAACCATGAGATAGTTAACGATGGCTCTTCTTATCCTTATACATATTCTGGTCCGCCTCTTCGATCAGCTTCTCCAAAACAATACTGCCCTTCTGGCAGGCATAACCGATAGCGATCCGGCACTGTACCTCTTTATCCGGAGGAGTCAGTACTGTCTGAGGATCTGCCTTCATAACGAGTTCCAGTTCCTGCATTTCCTCCGGTGTTTTATCGCTGACAACAAGCATAAACTCATCCCCGCCCATACGGAATCCGGGATTATCTCCTGTCTGGTATTTACGGACAAAATCTGCCGTCTTTATGATCACTTCGTCCCCTGATTCATGCCCGCAGATATCATTCATTTTTTTCAGATTGTCTATATCAAAATAAACGATACCCACCGACGATTTCGATTCAAAAGCTGCCCGGCAGTTTTCCAGATATCGTTTATTGAATAACTGGGTCATGCTGTCATGATAAGAATTCCACGTCGCTATGGCAAGACTATTGGAAGAGTTCAGAATATCGGATTCCATTTTACGCAGAGAATGAAAAAGCGCTTCGATCTCATCTCCGGTATGGATCTGAAGCTGTGCCAGAGGCGAATCTTCCTGCGACGATCCCGCTGCGTCGGTATAGCTCGCCGCTGCTGTCGAAAGGTTATTGATAGGACGAATGATCGTATGATTGATACGCAGAATAAACCATAGACTGACAGCCAGCGTCAGGATCAGAACTGCCATGATCAGCCGGAACAGATACCAGTATTGTTCCCGCTTCGATTCTTTGGTGGATATACCAACGATCACATAGCCCATATGCAGGTTATAGGAGGACAGCACCGGACGGTATACGACGATCCGGTCCGGATATGTAATGTACCCGATATCTTCTCCATGAACCAGCTTTTTCATCCGTTTTTGCTGTTCTTCATCCACCGCCTCTACATCATCCAGAAAAGCTCCCTCTTCCGTCAGATCCGTATCATAAATATAATGCATTCCACTCTCATCAAACCATCCGATCATCAGCTGCACGATATCCTCATTGACATTCCGGTAATCGATCAGTTTATTCCACATTTCATAATAATAGGTATCTCTCTGTCCCGTTTTGATATAAGGATCCAGTTTATCACCATCCGTGATCAGCGCACACGTTTCTGCAACCATACGGGCTGTAGAATAACTGGATTCTTCCATCGTTGATACAAAATTCTGATAGTTCATGCTTACACTGAGTACACTTAACAGCACAACAAATGAAAAAACAAGAAACAACAGTCTCTTCCCCAATGACTTTTTCATAGGCATCCCCTTAATATTTTCTATCTTTACTATATTCCCCTGCATTTTTATAGGTAAAAACTGACTCCTGCACATACTGGACTGGTGCAACTTCATGCCCTGCCTCAATCTGACGGATCACCTTTTCACATAATCCTGCGATCAATGGATTGCACTCCACCGACACCATCAGTTCACCCGTCATCATCCGCTCAAATGCCTCCCCCAGCGCATCAAAAGAGATCGTAATGACATCGCCGTCCACGCCATAAGAGACATCTTTTTGTGTCATTGCCTTCATGGCGCCAAACATCATATTATCATTTTCTGATATAAGAACATCAATATCCTTATGTTTCTCCAGAATCTGCTCCATTACCGCCTTTCCCTCGCCCTGGGTAAAGTTTCCACATTCACTTGCCAGAATGTGCCAGTTTTTATGTCTGCTGATCTCTTTGCGCAGTCCTTCTGTCCTGCCAATCGTGGCGGAAGCCCCTTTTGTCCCCTCCAGAATGACAAGATTGATATCTTCTGATTTTCTTCCCTGCTTCTCCAGATAATCTGCCAGCCATTTGACGGCATTGACGCCCTCTGTCTTAAAATCCGAACCGATCCAGCATGTATACAGGGACGGATCTGCGCTGACACCTCTGTCTGCCAGTAATACAGGTATTTTACTGTCCTGTGCCAGTTTTAATATATCATCCCAGCCATCTTCCACGATAGGATCCAGGATGATATAGTCAACTCCCTGGGAGATCAGGTCATGCATCGCCTTCACCTGACGTCTGGCGTCTGAATTTCCGTCAATGTAGATCAGATTATACCCCTTTTCCTTCGTAAAGGTATTCTGATAATCCCTGGTATTGGCATCACGCCAGTCTGACTCCTTCCCTGTCTGGATAAATCCTATGGTAATATATTTTTCATCATAGCTGACTCCACCCGAACGCGCCAGCTTTTTTTCGTAGGTAACTTCTTCCGTTCCACTGCATTGTGTACATCCGGCTGTTATCACAATAAATAACAGACCCAGGATCAGTTTTTTCTTCATATCGTTATCCCCTTCGTTTCAGCCATCCCATATATAATACAATCTATTTGTATTATACTAACAATATGTTGTGTTTACAAGTAGAACTTTGGTATAAAACAAAAAAAGACCGCAGGCATGAATCCTACAGTCTTATATTCCTGGTTCCCTTTTTATATCCGCCGGTCTATTATATGACGGTCCGGATCCCCGTCCGTCTTCCCGCTCTGTGTATATATTACCGGCTCTGCAGCTTTTTCACCAGCAGGGATGCCTTCTGTCTGCTTTGAATTTGTTTCATTCGCCAGCATCTCTTTCCCTTCCTCACTTACTTCCACCGTATCGGTATCCTTATTGGCAGAATCCTCCTGTTTTTCCTCCTGTTCTTCCCTGATCTCTTCTAATTCATCCTCCATACCTTCTTCTGCTCTGGTCTGATACTGCGCCGCTCTCCCGGCAAATTCATTGGCATAGCCCATGGCGCGTTCCATCTTGGCGAGATCGCCTTCCCGCTCCGCTTCTTTATAAACCCTCATCGGCGTATCCCTGATTTTTATATTTAGTCCTGCCCCCATAAGTCCTTCCATCGTTTTCGCATTCATACTGCCATCCCTTCCTTTCCTGTGATCTTCTTCTATTTGTTTCGGCAGCATCCTGTGCGCGTATTAGTTCATTGTCTCACAAGGTCTGTTTCATGTCATATCCGGCGCCTGTCAGGGGGATCAGAAGCGTGACAGCGAATATACCAGGCTCTGAGCCGGTCTCCATCTCTCCATTATATTTGTGTATGATATCCCTGACGTTTAAAAGGCCGGTTCCATAGTGTATCTTATCATCTTTCCTTTCCGAAGCACTGTTCTTTATATCCAGCAGGAAACATTTTTTGACCAGTCCTCCCTGTATCTGGATAAAACGATTATTTCCCTGCGGCAGCCTCCCGCACTCTTCCAGTGCATTATCCACAAGATTGCCAAACAGCACACACAGATCAAACTCATCGATACCACCATCCGCCGGAATCTGCAGCTCACATTCCCACAGGATACCACAATGCTCTGCCTTTTCTTTTTTCTGTCCCAGGACAGCATCCACAACTTTATTTCCCGTCGTTTCCCCGCCCATACCAAGCGCCCCCCATCTCCCCATCGCCTCCAGATAACTGCCCATCTTTTCCCATTCCCTGTTTTTTAGCAGCTCTGACAAAGCGATCACATGGTTCTTCATATCATGCCGCAAGCGTTCCAGCTGCCGGTACTGTCCTTCCAGCATCTGATAAGCCGCAACCTGGGCATAATACCGGGCGCTTTTCCTCTGTTCCAGTTCAAGCCTGTCCAGTCCCAGCAGATAAAATCCAGCGCCGAGTGCCAATAGCCCAGAAATCACAATAATCCCCGTGTGGCTGAAAAGCTGGTCATAATATACTCCCGCATTTCCCCCGCTCCGTACCAGGATACCATGAGTCGCCCCCCAGTTCACTACATCCATCATGATCATCACACTTATCAGGGGGACGGCTGCTGTTGTATACCATTTCCCAGACTTTGCATCAAAAAGAGACTTCAGATGCCCGGAACTACAATATAGTATCACCATGGCAGATAAAACGCCGGAAACACTGACCAGACTGCCATCCAGAAACGGTTCCTGTACATTTGCCACCCGATGCATGAACACCAGTGATAAACAGCATAAAAGAGATTCGCAAAAATCCACAGCCAGTGTGGTCAATGCCAAAAAAACAGAGGCGGCAAATATTTTTTTCTGCCACGCTGCCTCAAACAACAGCACTACCAGCCCTGTCAAAATCCCCTGGCACACCAGCGCCCGGAAAAAATATGGTACAGAGACAAAACACGGGATCAGATCTCCCGCCAGCCAATTCAGAAAAACACCAGCCATAAACACCATTTCTTTATAAACCGTAATCTCCAACCTCTTTTTAAAAAACCATAATGCCGCCCATGTATAAATGATATAAGATGACAGCATAAACACTGTCTCCATCACAGAATCCCTCCATTCACCTTCATATATCGTAAAATTTCCCTGCTGAAATCCTCATATCTTCTCTTTGCCAGAGGAAGCTTTTCCCCATTATCCAGAATCAGTTCCTGCCTGTTGTATCCCGAAATATATTTCAGATTCACAAGATAACTTTTGTGGCAGCGAAAAAAATCCTTTCCCTGAAGTTCTTTTTCCAGTACCCCCATCTTCTTATAGTAGGTAAAAACTCCTTCTTTGTGATGTATATCCATCTCCCGTCCCCTGATCTCAAAATAATAGAGATCCTCCAGATATAATTTTTTCTTCTCCCGTTCTCTGCTGACCAGGAGATATTCCGGAGTATGAATTTCTTTTTTGCGGATGATTTTCTGCAGAATCCTTTTTAACTTCTGGTCTTCCACCGGCTTCAGCAAATACCAGTATGGTTCTGCATCATAGGCATCCAGCACAAATTCCCTGCTGGAAGACACAAAGATAAGAAAACGGTCATAATCCTTTTCCCGGATCAGCCGTGCCGTCTCCAGCCCATCCAGATCATTCATGATAATATCCAGAAAGATAATATCAAAGGTTTCATCCGCCCTGAGCAGTTCCGCTCCACTATAAAAAGAACGGATGAAACAGGGCATCTGCAGTTCATCCATAATCTTCCTGATCTTCACGCACAGATTACAGCAATCCATGGTCTCATCATCACACACAGCAATCGAAAGCATCGTTTTCCTCCTGATCCATTTATCATTTTGAAAAATCTGTGATGGACTATATATCCAGTTTGTGGTAAAATAATTCTATTAAGGCATTCAATATACAATTCTTACGGAGGTACCATCATGTTTTTTAAAATAGTCATCAACAATGATACTCTTACCAACAGCAAATCAAAAAAACAGGATCCGAAGAACGATCCCAACACACTACCGAAAGAACCCGTACATATCACAAAAGACATCGTGGATGAAAATGACCATATGATCGGGAAATGTATTGCCGATATGTTTTGCAAAGATGTTACCATTATTGAAACCATATGGGTAGAACCCCGGTACAGAATGATGGGATTAGGTGCAGAGCTCCTGGAAAAGGTAGAAAAGGAATCCAGGGAAAACGGATGCTCTGCCATCCATCTGGACACCTTTGACGAGGAAACAAAGGAATTCTTCCTCCATGCCGGCTATGAAGTATATGGCGTGTTAGAAGACTGTCCCGAGGGCCACAGCCGGTATTATATCAAAAAAGAATTTTAACCAGGCAGACAGAAATCACATCTCTCCGGCAGCCGGTAAGCGGCAAAATAAATCTCTTCCAACGGAATCCAGCGGTCCCGGAATACCCTTGACTGCCGGATTCCGTTTCTTTTCCGGATACGCCGGATCTGTTCCCCCGGTTCTACGTCGAGAAAGAGACGCAGGTCATAATAGTTCCACAAAACAGGATGACAGCTGTATGTACCCTCTACAATGACAACGGCTCCCGGATCCACAGTGACAGCTTCGGACAATCTCTGTTGTCTGCAATCATAGGGACGGTAGGAAAACGGCCTTCCCTGACTGAGAGGATACATAACCTCTTTTTCTACCCTCTCATAGTCCACATTGCCGCCGGGTTCCTCCAGCCGCTCTCTGGTCCTCTGCTCCGGCCGCAGGAAAAAATGATCCATATGGATCACCGAACAATCCATCCCTGCCTGGAGCCGGGCAGCAAGAGTAGTCTTTCCTGCCCCGCACCTGCCCTCTATGGCGACCAGCAGTATATCCTTTTCCCCCTGTCTCATTCCCCGCTCTCCATCACCGCATGATTTCTGCCGAAATGTACGAGCCCGGTCCGGTCCAGTGCGATCATAACCGCCGGAACCAGGATCAGCTGCAGCAGAATACCGGGGACCGCATTGACGAATGCCCCTGTGACAAACATTTTCCATGTAAAGCCATCCCCGCCTGCACCAAGCATCAGCATCTGGACAACAGCCCAGACGATCCGCCCTGCCAGCATGGCAAGGAGCAGACTGCGGTACAGGGCGATCACACACTTCCAACGGGATCTTGAATACAATATTCCGATAACAGCACCATATGTGGCGAGTTCAAATGCCATGGCGATCCCGGTCGGAAACAGTACCGGCATACCAAAGAGAAAATAACGCAGTACCGGCAGTGAGATCCCGGTCACAAGACCATACTGCCAGCCGCAGATCAGTCCGCACAAAAGAACGGGGATATGCATCGGCAGGAGCATATTACCGATCTGACGGATCTGTCCCGTCAGTAGTGGAAGTACCAGACCAATAGCCATAAACATCGCTGTCATTGTTACATTTAATACATGTTGCTTTTTATCCAATCCTGTTGCCTCCCTTTCCCGGCTTTCCGTTTTCTAAACCCAACGGTGCCTAACGTATCTGCTATTTTACCATATTCGGTCGTAAATGAAAAGATGGCAAAAGTAAATAAAATTGAATCAATGACAATTAATATTTTATTAATAGGTATTGAATTTTTATAAAAAGAGCGTATAATTAAATTCAGAATTTGGTCAGACATTTGTGTGTTTAGACAACATTATAAAACGACGTTGCTATGCAACAGAGGGGAGAATCTTTATCAATGAACAAAAAAGAAACAATTGAAAAAAAACTAACTGCTTCCTTTTTTAAGGTATCGACAATTACAGCAGCTGCTGCCGTCTTAGGGGTAATTGCGATTATCATTATTTCCAGCCGCTATTCCCATGCACTGCGCAACTTTGGTTTTGCACAGGGTGATATCGGAAAGGCAATGTTTGAATTTGCTGATATCCGTTCCTCACTGCGGGCTGCCATCGGTTATGACAATGAGGAAGCCATCAACACCGTAGTAAAACAACATGAGGAAAACATAACCCAGTTTAATGAGTATTTTGCAAAAGTAGAAGAAACGATCGTATCCAGTGAAGGGCGGGAAACTTATGACGCTATCAAGCAGGAGCTCAATACATACTGGGAACTGGATACAAAGATCATGGATCTTGGCGCCACGACAGACCGCGCAAAATGTGTTCAGGCACAGGAAATTGCACTTAACGAACTGGCCGGTGTATATAACAGTATTTATGAAAAGCTGGAGTCATTACTGAGCGTAAAAGTAAATGAGGGAAACAGCCTTTCCAACACGCTTTTTGTCGTTGAATGGATCCTGGTGGCAGCCATTCTGGTGATCATAGTGATAGCCATGGTACTCTCTACCAAAATTGGAAAAAGGATTTCCAGAAGGATTTCCGACCCTCTTGGTCAGCTGGGCGGACGTCTCAAGACATTTGCCGCCGGAGATCTTATCTCACCGTTTCCTGCTGTCAATACGGGGGATGAAGTCGAGATCATGGAACAGGATGCCCGTGAAATGGCTGATAATCTTGATGCCATCATTTCTGATATCGGCGAAGTGCTTGGAGAAATGTCAAGTGGTAATTATACCGTCCGCTCAAAAATCTCTGAAAAATATACTGGAGATTTCAAAAAATTGTATGAATCCATGCGTAGTCTGAGAGATCAGATGACCGAAACATTATTGTCAATCGGTGAGGCTTCCAAACAGGTTTCCGCTGGTTCGGACGAACTGGCAAACGCTTCCCAGGGTCTTGCCGAAGGAGCTACCGATCAGGCAAATTCAGTGATGAAACTGCATTCGACGATCTCCGATATTACAGAGGCGATGGAACGGAGTGCACAGAGTGCAGACGACTCATATATCAAAGCCCAGGAATATGCAGATGCAGCAGATAAGAGCCGTCAGGAAATGGATACCATGATGGCAGCCATGGAGCGGATCAATGACTCCTCCACAAAGATCAGTGATATTATATCCGAAATTGAATCGATCGCTGCCCAGACCAATCTTCTGTCTCTGAATGCTTCGATTGAAGCGGCACGTGCCGGAGAAGCCGGTCGCGGCTTTGCTGTTGTCGCTGACCAGATCAGGGAGCTGGCAGATCAGAGTGCAAAAGCGGCTGTCGATACGCGTGAACTGATCGAGGCATCAATCCATGAAGTATCCGAGGGAAATGCTGTGGCAAATCACGCATCCAGCGCCATTGAATCCGTAATGGACGGAATCAAACAGATCGCTGAATTCTCCAAAAGCCTGAAGGTCATGATGGAAGAACAGGCAGAGGCAATGCGGCAGGCAGAATCCGGTGTCAATCAGATTTCCGGTGTCGTTGAAAGTAATGCGGCAACTGCCGAAGAAGCATCGGCAACCAGCCAGGAATTGTCTGCGCAGGCAACAATGCTTGATCAGCTTGTTGGACAATTTGAACTAACGAAAAAGGACTGATAGACGATATATATAATATATCGATATCTTAAAAAAGGATGGTGACGGCTATGAACCAGGCAAATCTGATGGAGATGCGCAAATGGATCGATACCATGGAAGAAACAGTAAAAACGCAGAACAGGGCGAATGCAGAGAGACGGGCAAAAAAAGCGGAACAGGAACAGAAAGAATTTGAAGAAAAGCTTATGCGCGCCGCCGCAAGCAAAGCCGAACTGGAAGGTCTTGCCTCAAAGATCAAAGGCTCAGAAAATGCCGTAATAAGGGATCAGCTGGTTACTCTGGTCACAATGGTTTAAAAATTATAAAAACACTTGTTAAATGGGGCTGCCACACTAGGCAAAGCCCCATTTTAACGGATGGTTGAAGTTACATCACATACTTCCCAACCGCCTCTATAAATGACTCACCAATCTCTTTTTCAGAAACAGAAACGACAACCGGTTTTCCCAGATCAAGGCTAAACACTCCCATCAGACTGGAAGCATCCACAGCATAAGTCCGGTCCATGCTTCTGACGATAATATCCGCATCATAGATATCTGCCAATCTGACAAATTCCTTTACATCTTCCACTTTATTTAGATCAACGATAAATTCCATAATTAAATCCTCCTCTGGTCGTATCCTTCCTTTTTATAATTTTTTCCTCTGCTTATGCACTTTTTTTCCTGTGCCCGGAACAAAATTTGTCAAAATCCCTTCTCATACGCAAATAATTACGTTTCTGGTCAGTAAGATACCTGTTGTTTTTTCCGGCATATTCCACCAGCCATTCATCCAGATCCAGATCTGCTTTATAAGAATACGCAACCATGGCAAGCAGAGACCGCCTGTTCTGTTTTTCCAGTAACCTTGATCCGTAACAGACTGACCGGATCATTAACTCATCCAAAGTTTCTTTATATAGCTCAATGTTTTCTGCAACCGTCCTTGTATCTAATTCTACATTTTCTGAAATAAAAACCTCTTCCCTCTCATGATCCGAAGCATCCTCTACATCCTCTATATGGAAAAACTCTTTCATAAGGGAATCAAGGATTTCTAATTTTTTGATAATCACGGATTTATCTTTTGTCGATTTATTTTTGTCAATCTCACTGAACTTTTCTCCCTTCACCTCCCGATCGGAGAGCCCATCACAAAATGCTTCGATAAACTCGCCAAACCTACTGTCAGCAAGCCCATAACCGGTAAAATGATGAAACAAGGTAAACCAGATAAATGAATCTTTGGCAGAAAACACATCGGCAAAACTGTCACGATAAACTTCCTCCAACCGGTTCAGGTTATCATTCAGTTTGTCAAATTCCTGTTTTGAGGAATTCTGGTTAAGGAATTCACCCATCTTTTTGCTCTGTTTCTGCCATTGATCCAGATGAAACATGCACATGACCGATTCAACAATGATCCGTTCTATCGTGCCGTTATTCCTTTCCCGTTCCCGATATATATCGTTTTTAAAAAACCGGTTGTTCAAAGAAATTTTCTTGACCTCCCTGGCAATATGATCCAAATAGGTAACGGCATTTTCCGATGCGTTCATCGATTTTTGTTTATTGTACCGCCGGATATGATACCCTATTTCTTCATCCGTGCAATCCAGATGCTTTACGATATTTATCTTAAAATTATTAAATTTTTCTTTCAGCTCATCCGGAAGATCCTTATAAAATTTCCCTCGCAGATCATATTCCACATTCTCATATATGTACGCATCATATTCATCTTTTATAATCCGTCCTGAACGGTCTTTCTTTACGGTCTGATATGTGATAACAGGGAATTCAATATGATTCCCGATCTTAAATCCATTATTGAGAAAAGAATTCAACGTGGTCAGTCTCTGCAGACCATCGATCACCCATAATATAACTCCTGTGTCGGATAACTGTTCGCATACCTTGATCGAATCCATGTCTTCATCTTTCAGAACCGTAGCGATCAGACCGCTTCTTTCATTGTGATTCCATCTTCCCGGTTTTCTCTGCAACGGATGATCCTTTCTCAGCTCCCCTCTGGCAAACATATTCTGTATGGTTGAATTCATTAATGCATCTTTTACTCTCTTATCTCTTACAAAACCCATGTCTGTTTCCACCTTTCCTAAAATAATATTGATACGTTTTCATACGACTGGATCCCATCCATCGCATCGGCATATTCTTTTTGTGAGATCTGTAACATATTTTTGATTTCACCTGCTCCATAAGAATCTGCCAGAAGAAGAAGGATCCTTCTCTGTCGTCTGGATAGCCTGTCCAGATATTGTTCCAGCCTTACCATTCTGTCATTTTCTTCACCCACAACCTCCTTTTCCATATTAAAATCACTGGCGATCACATCTTTGATCGTCAAATCTTCGTCCTCTCCAAGCGGACTGTCGATCGAGACCGACATGCGGTCTGCCCTGCGTTTTTCGCAGTTTCTTTTTGTCATTTCTGTTTTGATCCGGTTTGATAAACAGGAAAATAAAAACGTGTGAAATGACTGGGATTCGTCATATCGTTTCATCACATCGACAAATACTTCATTGGCAAGAGAATAGAAATCATCAAAATCCTTATCTGCCAGTCCACCAAATTCAGATAAAATCCGATCCACCAATTTTCGTAGTTTTCTGGCATTGTCAGCATAATACTGAAGTACGATCTGATCCATATACCACACTCTCCTTTCGTAAGTTGAATCACTTTCTTACCTTTTCTGTAAATTTTTAATTCCGTTACTATGGGTTGAACATTGCATTTAGCAATAGCAGAATCGCTATGAATTTAACTTGACTTATGAAAAAAAATATGTAATAATAAATCATAGACATAGCGTAACTGCTGTGTTTTCAAGTTTAACCATCTGGTTATAACTTGGGGGATGAACGAAGGCCGTTCCATCAGAGGTGTGCCAGCACCGTTTGTATGATTGGAATGGTCTTTCGTTTTTTTATTGGTAATATTTATTATAGAACGTTTGTTCTGCTTTGTCAATAGTGACTTGTGAACAGACGTTCTTGTTTTTTATATATTCTTCTCTTCCAAAATCAGAAAAAACTTCTCCCAATCCAGAAATAAATAGTAGCAGACCAGAGAAAGGAGAAATTAAAAATCATGAAAAAAGATTTCCACAGTAATACAAACGATCATACGGATCACTCTGCTTTTGGGGGAATTGTCTGTCCCTCCGATTTTAACACAAGCTATCCAAGTGGAACGATAGCAGAACGAATTGCAAAGGATGCTGCGTTTGACCAGCAATGCCAAAAAAGACATCAATACCTGAAACAAATAAAGAAGGGAGGAAATCAGAATGAGCGAATTTGGTATTAAGATCAAAAAAATCAGTGCGGGAATACTATACGATGTAAATTTAGGTGTCAGGGATTCTTTTCCATACAAAGACGCAATGCTTACGAACAGTCTCTTTCTTTCCTTTATCCGAAAAAACGGATTAACTGTTTTTAAAAGAAAAAAACAGAAAGGAAGCTCTGACAACGAAAGCACCCGCGATCTTATATGTCTGGACTTTGACTTTGGCAGCCGGTCTTACGAAAAGGAATTAGCGCATCTGCAACATCGCCTGGATCATGTCATCCCGGATGAGGCAAGAGAACGGATTGAACAATCCATCCAGAAAGTAAAAACGAACAAACACCTGTATTCGGAAAAGAAACGCGGAGAAATCCGGGACTTATTTTACAATGAGGGAGTTACGATCACCTACCAATCACCGGATCACGGCAGCGCCGCCTCAGATGGAGAAACCATTCATTACAAAATGCTATACCGGACAAGCGCAAAGGCAAAATTGGGACAGGCTATTTTTATCAAGGATACGTTATATGATCTGGCTCATGACTGGCTTACGATGGGGCTGGGCAAAAAAATGCAGTATCACAATGCCAAAATTGTGGAACTGTCAGCGTATGCCCCGCTTACCACAAGTACGATCATCGGAACCATGCATATTCCCGTCAGGGATATCCTGATACTAAACGATCAGGATTCCTTTTTCAGAACCTACGCCAATATCGTAAAAGCACAAAAATATATTGACAAAAAAGGCAATGAAAAGAAAAAATGTATCGTTTGTCAGGAAGAAACGGAAGTAAAAAATACGATATGGGATGGAATGGGCATTATCGAAAGTAGTCTCCTGCCTGAATGGGTCAACGGAATGGCACTCCTGCGAAACCATTTATTTAAAATGTGCGGGATCCGTGGCTATATCCAGAAATTTTTTAAGGACTGGTGTGAGGAAACCGGAAATGACTACGATACCTGCCAGGTACCGGATATGTTTGGCAGACTGCATTACATAAAAGAGATTAAGATGATCACGACAGACAATGCGGTCAAGTGGAAAAAATTTACCGATCTGACGGGAGGCACCCTGGAATCCGCTTATGATCACTGGTGCGGCCGCATCCATGCGGATGGTGATATCTGGGGAATCGTAAAGACCGACCACGAAAGCAAATATGGGGACCTGCAGCAATTAAGCTATCAGATGATCAATACTCTGCCCTGTACAAAAGAAGATGTAAAAAAAATTGCCCAGACAAGTATGGATTATGTGGAACGGTTAAAGACCGATCCTGACGAATTTGAACTCTTTTTAAGGAAAAATGCCAATGAGATCAACCACTATCATATGCTTGCCGATCTATACGATCAGAATCATGAGTTTGGCAGTTCCAAATGGTTCCGGGAAGAAAAGAAAAAGATCATATCCGCATATGTTTCCCGTCTGCGAAAAGGGAAAGTCTTAGTAAACGGCGACAATCTGACTGTATTTGGCAATCCTTACGCTCTCCTCCTATACGCTGTGGGGGCAGACTGGCAGAATGATCCGACTCTTCATAAAGAAAATGGATGTATCCAGTGTTTTACAAACCGGTTCCCGGATGGGAAATATCTTGCCGCATTTAGAAATCCACACAATGCTCCCAATAATATCTGCTATATGCATAATGTTTACAGTGACCCGTTACAGAAATATTTTGCGTTCAGTCCCAACATCGCTGCCATCAACTGTATCGGTTCTGATATTCAGGACAGGGCAAATGGAATGGATGAGGATTCGGATTTTATGCTTTTTACCGATCATCCCACGATCGTCAACTGTGCCAGAACCTGTTATAACGAATATCCGACGATTGTCAATGCATTACAGGAAAGCGGGATCACCTATCACAATACCATGACCGATTATTCCACGATGGATAACCGGTTTGCCGGATCAAAAATGGGGATTGGCTGGTCCAGTAACCTTGCCCAGCTGGCAATGACATATTATTGGACAGAAAAATCCAGAGAACAGCCGGATGATCAGAAACTCCAGGAATTATATGATAATTTTATCATCTTATCGGTACTGGCTCAGATCATCATTGACGGATGCAAACGCGAATATGAGATCAATGCCGAAGATGAGATCAAACGGATCAGCAAACTGCCCTGTATGTCCCTGAAGCGGAAAACGGCAGACCCGGATGGTACAGTCAGATATTTAAAATGGGATTATCCTCTGTTTATGAGATATACGAAAGAAATAAAATATACGAAAAACGGGAAAGAACTGCCTCACGAAGAAATCCAGGAAAAGCGGGATCGATTAAAGGCAAGAATCAACGACAACTTACACTGCCCCATGAACTGGCTGGAGGAATGGCTGGACAAAATAAAGGGAGCTTCCACTTCGAATACGATCCCTACCGAACATTTCTTTCTGAAAATGAACGGAAAACCAAACAACAGGCAAATGACAAAGATACGACGATTAATCGAAAACTATGCGATATTCACAAAGACGATCCATATAACGGAATCCGATGAGGACCAGATCGCTGACAAACTGACCGCAGAATCAGACCTGCTGCTGACGGAGTTAAAAAAAATAAAAATAGGAAATATCGTAACGATAAACCGGCTGATCGAAACGTCGCTCGGACTGGAATCCGGTGTCGGGGCAAGTAAAAAACTGGCAGGCATCCATACACGGTATACAAGAAAAATGTTAAATTACTTATATAAAATGGATAAAAACAAATTTCTTGTCCACTTCAAATCTGTGCCATCGTGATTGCCGATTGCCGAATTATTTTCCCCCCATTTGCAAAGACCACCGAAAAACAAGGACTTTTCCCCATTTTATATCGTCCGTAATAGGGAAGAAAAACGAGCGCTCTTTTCTTCAATTAAATAAAGGAGGTCGTAAATGAAAACAAAAAACATTACAATCGTAGATGGACAACGGTATGTTCCCGGCGATGAAATCTGGGATTTGGGAAGTTTCGTTGCAACAGGTGTAAAAGGAAATCAGAGATATTACGAAGGATTATCCAAAGACGTCGATAAACTCCCACACTATGTGGATAATGGAAGTTCGGCTCTCTGTCTTGATACCGGAGACTTCTATAAATATCTGAGATCAACTGATACCTGGTATAAACTGTAAAAAGGAGGACATATGAGAGCAGACGATGTATATGCCATATTAAATAAGCGGATCAAAAACATTCAGACAGCAGTGACTGGCGGATCATCCGACACGCCTGTCGGCGCAGTCATCAGTTACATGGGAACTACCGCACCCGCGAATTATCTTGTCTGTGATGGTTCAGCGTACAATATTTCTGAATATCAGGAGCTTGCCAGCCATTTTACAAATGAATTTGGCTCTGTAAATTATTTTGGCGGCGACGGTGAAACGACTTTCGCCGTACCTGATTTAAGAGGCGAATTTTTGCGCGGCTCTGGCACAGCAGAAAGAAACTCCGGTTCAGGAGCTAATGTCGGTGTTCATCAGAATGCCAGCAAGATCAGAGAACATTGGGCTTACGGCAATGATTCACTAAATTATTATGTTACTTATTTTTCAAAAGGAGAACAAGGATGTAGAGCTGTAGAAGAAGGCGATCTGATAGGACCTGCATCAGAATACTGTCGCACCATACGTCAAAACGAATTCACTAACAATACTACGAATGTATTGTGGCAAACAACACGCCCAACTAACACATCGGTTTTATATTGCATAAAATATAAGGCTACAAACAATAATGGATAAATAACCTAACCATACAGATATATATGTTAAAGACAAATAGTACAGATATCTTCGATACAAATAAAAATATTGACGAACTCAGGATCTACCGGGGTCTGGACCACACCATATCAGAACACATTACGATCCACCAGCCGACGCTCGGAGAAATATGCGACTATGGCGAACGGGAGTATTACTCCATGATTTACCAGCTATGTGCCACCCCCCAGACAATGAAAGTACAATTATGGGACATGGGGATCGATTATACGACCATAACGCCGTTCGAACTATTCTATCGTATACTATACCGGCTTTATCCCCAAAACAAAACCTCCATCCTATTTGGTGATCTGGATCTCACCAAATTCCAGGTTATGAAACATAAAGAGAATGATTCTGTGATTCTTTACCAGACCCCGGAACAGATTATGATGGATGAATCTGTCTATCATGCCATGACCTCATATCTGAGACAGATCCACAACATCCAGAAGGATGAAACAATGCCGGCAAATGAAACAACAAAAAGGATCCTTATTGAAGACGAACGGGCGGAAGCAGAACGCAGTCAGAACAGGGAATATCATTCCCAGCTTAAAAACCTTATTTCATCCATGATCAACAGTCAGGGATTTAAATATAATCATGCCCAGATATGGGACATGAAGATCAATGCTTTTTTGGATTCTGTAAAAAGAATCTCAAAAATAAAAAATGCAGATCTATTACTGCAGTCAGGTTATTCCGGCTTTGGAGTAAACCTGAAAGAAATATCAAACGATCAAATCAACTGGCTGGGAGAGCTTGATTAACAGGTTCTCCCCTGACGCCAGCACAAGGAGGAAAAAAATATGAGTTTTAACCCAAATGAACTTATTCTTGAAAAAATCAGATCAGTCGAGGAATACGATCCCGCTACCAATGAGCTGACCGGCAGATACACCCAGATCGAGGAGCCGAGTCTGAAGACAAGCGCAGAAGCAACCGAAGTAACCGACGCCATGGGATCTACGATCTACACAATCTACAAGGCACAGAAGGGTACTTTTGATTTTTCCAACTCACTCTTCTCTCTCGACCTCGCTGCCTCACAGTATGGAAGCGACAAGGTGATCGCAACAGCCGATGATGAAATTATCGTACCGGTTTCCGAAGTTATCACGATCGCGAACGATCACACGGTAACGCTGAAATACACTCCTGTCGGAGCGGCTGGCGCAGAAGTAAAATATGTAAAGGTCATTAATTCCGATAATACATTCGGAGAGACCTATGAGGTTTCTGCCACTGCCGGAGACAAGAAATTTACGATCAACGGGAATGTCATCACCATGCCGGAAGATGTGACGGGAAGAGTTTTTGTCAATTATGTAAAGAAAAGCCCGGAAGCTGTCCAGATTACGAAAAAGACCGATAATGTGCCAAAGGTAAAGACGCTTCTGATCCATGCGATCTTCCATTCCGTATGCGATACAAACAAAGTGTATGCCGGCATTATCCGGTGCCCGAAAGCACAGATCGATCCATCCAGCACAGAAATCTCCTTAAAATCGGATGGAAAACACCCGGCTTCTTATATTCTCCAGAAGGATTACTGCGGTGATTCCAGTACCCTGTTTGACATTATCGTATCCAACGACTGATCCCGGTTGCTGAACAAACGGTAATCCCGGACACCGCACCTCGCGGAACCGTGTATACGACCGATTCCCCTGCGGGTAAGCCTGCAGGGGATTTTTATTTGCGCGAAGGCAAAGTGAGGATATGTCTGTGCTTGCACAAGACTATCCGAGCGCCAATGCCAACGATGTTGGCTATGCGAACCCGAGCAGTCTCGCGAAGCGTGACGCTCGTGGTTTTGGCAAATCATCAGAACGCAGGGAGGAAAAGATATGTCAGCAAATGCAACCTGTTCGATCTGTGGAAAACCATATAAAATCTGTAACGCCTGCCTCGATCAGAAAACGTTTAAGCCGTGGCGGACGGTTACTGACACGATCGAACATTACAAAATTTATATGGCGCTGCACAGCTACACCATATCAAAAAATAAGGAGCAGGCAAAACAGGAACTGGAGAACTGTGATCTAACCGGACTGGATGATTTTAATCCAGACATACAGTCATCCATAAAAGAAATTCTGGCTGAGGCCAAAAACGAAAAGGAGGGCACATAATGGAATGGATCAGTGAATTTATGATACCCGTCATCCTTGGTATCTGCCTCTGTACAGGCTATGTGATCAAAAAATGGATCCGGGATATTGACAACAAATACATCCCGACGA
This sequence comes from uncultured Eubacterium sp., assembly GCA_910584875.1. Taxonomy (GTDB): domain Bacteria; phylum Bacillota; class Clostridia; order Lachnospirales; family Lachnospiraceae; genus Eubacterium_F. The sequence continues at coordinate 45,252 of CAJUDA010000013.1, read as the reverse complement.
TATTAGCGGTAACCGGCGTCATTCTTGCGTCATGGATCCATGGCTGGACCGTTACACCGGAAGTAATTCTCCGCGGCCTTGTAAGCGGATTATCCTCTACCGGAATGCACCAATTATTTACCCAGTTCATCGAACAAAATAACCAGGTATGAAACGATGGAAATGATATCGCAATTATGTAAGCAGGAACTCTCTTCTCTGCTCATGGGATTTTTCGTTCTCTTATCGTCTGTTATCGCCATTTATGAGATCATTGGCAGGTTTTCAAAAATAATCGGCAGACCCGTAAAATGGGCCCGTGAAAAAGAACGGGATCACAATCTGCTTTTACAGACCGTGAAACGGGTGAATACCATCCGCGGCGACTTAAAAAACCTTACCGATATCTTCGTCGAGAAACAGATCAATGACTACCGCTGGGAAATTATCAATTTCAGTAACAGAGTAGCAAACGGGGAAACCTGCAGCAAAGACAGCTACCGGCATTGCTTCGCAACGTATGAACAATACGAAAAGCTTTTGAAGGAAAATAATCTGGAAAACGGCGAAGTAAACATCAGTATGGAGATCATCAATGAAAGCTATAAACAAAAATTAGAAAAAGGATTTTAATACAGATCAGGACGGTGAGATATGAGTATTACTATACATAAAAAAACGGCGAAGCCCATCAGCTATGGCAACGCACGGACATTAAACACAATTAAATATATCGTGATACACTATACAGGTAACAAAAAAGATACGGCAAAAAATAATGCCGAATATTTTGCAAAATCAAACACAAGACAAGCAGGAGCACATTTCTTTGTCGACAAAAAGGGCGTCATTTACAATTCCGTACCTATGAGCCGCACAGCATGGGCCGTCGGCGGCGTCTATTCCCACTCGGGAGGAGCCGGCACATACTACGGAACGTGTACCAATGCAAACAGCATTTCGATCGAATTATGTGACTGCACCAAAAACACCAGCTGGAAACAAATGCTTGCCGTACGGGATCTTGTAAAATATATCCAGAAACATTGTCCCAATGCCAGGACGATTATCCGTCATTGGGACGTCAACGGAAAAAACTGTCCCGCACCCATGACAGGAAAAAATAACAGGAAATGGAAGCATCTCCACAATAAGATCGTATCGAACTACCTGTACCGGGCAAAGATCACGAAAAAAGCTGCCATCCGCTCGTCAAAAGGAGTGAAGCCCCACAACAAAACCGGCTCTCTGAAAGCAGGTGAAATCGTATTGATCGCAAAAGTCACTGGCAGCTGGGGGCGTTTACTGAACAAAAAAAATAATGCCTGGCAGTGGATTTCGCTGAAAAAAGTAAAAGAAATCTGATCATGGCAGCACAGATTCACAACGATAATATAGAAAAACGAGGTAAGAGCTATGTTTACAAAACTCAAAGAATATATGGACTACAAAAGGAACCGGAAAATCATGAAGCGGGAGCTGGCAGGGATCTGTGCCGCCACGTTTCCGGCGATACGGATGTTTTCTGAAAAACAGGCTGATTTTCTGCAGTTTATGATCCGTTTAGCTGACAGCACAAAAGATGTCAGCGGCAGCGAACTGATCGACAGGGTCATGAAAGAGATCACCGACAAACTGTCAGCAGGGGAACCATCCTGATAAGCCTGAAACGGCAGTTTTAGGAATAGAATACTAGGAGGGATTTTTATTTGATTAATCTAAACAATGTATGGTTTGAACTTATTTCTAAAATAAAACTTGCGATTACAGAAATCAAAGAACTGGATACGATTTTGACAGAGATCAGTAAACGGTCTGACCTGACCGGCACTCAGAAAAAACAGCTTGTCACAAATGCCTATGACACGGCAGGCAGATATGGCAGGACTGCCAACGATTATCTGTCTGGTGTCCAGCAAATGAACCGTGCCGGGTTTTATGGTAAACAAGGAGCTGGAATGGCAGAACAGTCATTACTGGCACAATCCGCCGGCGGCATCTCCCCTGAATTGGCGGATCAGTATGTTCTTGCAACAAATAACGCCTATAAATATAACGGGGAAACAGAAAAAATAAATGCCGTTCTGGACGGACAAAACAATATTACAATCAAAAATAATATCGCATTAGCTGATATGGCTGCCGCCATGATCGAAGCCGGAGAGGCTGCCTCCGGTTACAAAGTAGAAATCGAAGATCTGTCTGCCATGATCGGCACGATGGAATCTGTCACGAAGCTTGGCGGAAATGAAGTTGGTACTGCAGCCAAAGATATTCTTACAAATCTTCAAAACAATACATCCGGTAATATTGCTGATACACTAAACAAAGCGAAGGCTCCTATGTCAGAAAAGGTAAATGGTATGGATCGTCTTCGCGATCCAGTCAGTATATTGCGGGATCTGGCAAACACCTATAACCAGTTAGGTGCAGGCGATCCTCTCAGGACAGAAATCCTGACCAACATCGGTTCAGAATTTCATGCTGATAAATTAGCCGCGTTACTTCAGAATATGGATCTATATGATAAAATGCTTGTTGACTATTCTGAGGGAAATGGATCGGCTCTTGAACAGGCAAATCAATCGGCAGAAACCCTGACCGGAACGATCCATCAATTATCGAACTCATGGACAGAATTTGTAAGCAGTATCGTGGATTCGGATGGACTGAAAAGCGGAGTCAGCCTGTTGAACGGGCTGGTGGAAGGACTGACGGATGTAGCAAATGCATTCGGTACAATAAATTCTATGTTTGGAAACCTCAGTGGTATAGGCGGAACTCTGGGCGCCATATCCGGACTCCTGATGAATAAAAAAGGTATTGGTGAACGTACGATGTTCCAGTGGTGAATCGTACTGCGCCCACCCCTCTAAGATTATATAATAACGCCATATAATAAACGGACGGGAGCGTAGCCACTATAAATAAGCGGATACCTATAATTGTAATTAATTATAAAAACCGAATATGCTGGAAACCCTAAAGGCTATATATAATCCAAAACGGAACTGGAAACAGTAAACGGCAACGGTGTCGAAAGACAGAAAAGAACATATATAGTATGCATATGGTGAGAACCTAAGTGTAATTTATGCCTTTGTGCTTACATGTCTTCTGGCTTTATCCATACGGATAACTCTCATGAAGCGCGAAAGGGAATGGGTAATCAATAGGTAGGCATGGGATCTTCATCTCATACCGAAAGCAGGGATAATGGCTAAGTTGTAATACCGTATGACCAGACAATATGCCACGCCCTCAACGACTGACAAGGTTTGGCTGCATACAGGCGTAATTGTATGTGGCTGTGATATACAGTCTGAACCTCGTGAAAGCGGGAAATGAATGAAAAAATAATCTCAAACTTCTGAATAGATATTATAGTGCAATAATTATGATATCTATTCAGCAGTTATACTTACAAAATTTTGAAAGGAATTGATAATAAAACAAAATCACCACGTAGTTTTACAATTCAGGCACTTGTAACTTTTATTAATTTTTTTACTAAACATACCAAGTCCAATGACAGATACTGCCCTCTCGGTACCAGTAATTCTTTTTATATTTGTACTACCACAAGTCGGGCAATGAGGACGATTACTCTCCCTTTCCTGTTCTCTTATCGCATCTGATTGTTCCTGTTGCAGTTTGAATTGGTTAAATTTTAACTGATATTCAATAGGATCTTTTTCGTGAAGTTCCATCATTAAGTCTAAGATTTGTCGATTCCAGTCGGTTGCTTCACTTATAAGGTTAAAATCTTCATGAGAAAAATTGGTATCAATCAATTTATTATTGCAAAATGGACATATTAGTTGGTCAAGTTTTTCGTTATAATCTATTGGAAATTTTTCAGTTTCATATATTCCTACAAAGCCTTTCCTATATTTTTTCATTTCCTCAGAACCACTCCATCTTGGGTTTAAAATAGAAAGTTCATTATTGGGATCACAATTGTTACATTTCAATACGGTTTTAGTTATTTTCATTCTTATCATATATCTTATTACCTTTCAAAGTTTTACTTATTCCATTTTATCATCTGTCAGAAGCAGGTGCAAGAAAAAGTTTATGTCGTTAGGCGGTACACTACGACAAGGAGACTGATTCTACTATAACTTGGATTGGTCAAATTAAGAATGCATTAAAAGGTATATCTTCAGAAGCAGATAGAACTTTTAAGCAATTATCCCAACTTGATGAAATTGATTATAATAAGTTACAAAAAAATAAATTTAAAGACTTTATTAAGGAAAATGAATTAACCGATAAAGCACTTGTAAGATTTTTAGAAGATGTGAATATTGGAAACAAATCGCTTGAAAAATACCAACAATACCTCAAAGACACAAACCAGACCACTTCCCTCTTTTCATCCTACACTTCAAAAGCAGTCGGAGTTGTTAAATCCTTTGTCACATCATTAGCATCTATGGGTGTTAATATGCTTATTGGTATTGGATTTGAAAGTTTATATAAGGGACTCGACTATCTGATCAATTATGAAGAAAAACAAAAGGAAGTTTTTGAAAAAGCAAAAAGTGCGACAGAGGAAGCAGCAAAATCAATTCTTGACCTTAAATCCAAGATGTCAGACACATCAACCAAAACCTCTGAGTTATCAGCAAAATTCGCAAACCTCGTTCAGGGTGTTAATCCTCTAACAAACGAGAACAAGAGTTTATCTACTGAACAGTATGAAGAATTTCTTGACGTAAACAATCAGTTAGCAGAGTTATTTCCATCCCTCACACATAATTATGATGAGAACGGTAACGCAATCCTCGGACTGAGTGGTGATGTTGATACAGTAACAGCATCGATAAAACGTCTTGTTGAACAGCAAAACAATCTTGCCAAAGCTGATATGAGAAAGCATTTGGATGAGTATGTAAATGGATCGGATGATGCGGATGGGATTTTTAAAGTCCTGGAAGGACAAAACAAAGAAGTAAAAGATGCTGAAAACGATCTGCAATCCTTAAAAGACACCTACAATGGAATTATTGAAAAAAAAGGTGGAAAATATTTTGATATGGATGGTCATGCCTATCAGGAATACCTTAATGACATCAAAAATAAACTTGGTCAGGAAGCATATGATGCTCTGTATAATGCTACAGTAACCGGGGAAGGATTTGGTGGATCAAAAACATATGCCATTGACTTTTCCAAAATAGAATTAGATGAAACATCCAAAGGTAAAATTACGGAGTCTTACAATACATTTTATGGAGATCTTGAGTCAACATTAGACACAAAAAAATCCGAATTAAAAGCTAAAAACCAGGAAATGACAAATATGATGATATGGATTGAAGATATTGGTTTATACAAAGATAGCGATAATGAATATTTCCAAAAAGCGATCGGGTCTATGGTTAAATCAATACAATGGTCTGATGTGGATGTAGAAGAAAGAAATTTAGACGGAGCAAAACAGTTTATCCAAAAAAATGTACTAAATTATTTTCAAAAAGCTGCTAATGACCCAGAAGCAAAACTGCGTCTAACCGATGCATTAAGGAATCTTTTTACACATAATATCAAAGGTTTGAATGTTGATGTTGCCCGTACAAAGATTCAGAAATTTTGTTTTTTGAAACTGCATCAAACATTACGTAATTTTTTTAGGTACTGCCTATTAATCCAACGGCGTCATGAAATGATATCAGAAACACTTAACATTACGATTTAGCTCCTTTCGGAGTCCTTAGGCAGCTAGGAAAATGTCCACACCTCCGGCTCACAAAAAATAGGACTACTGTATAAACTGTATTAAAAATAGTACAATTTATAGAGTAATCGAACTCTAAAATAATATGAAAGGATGTGATTAAATTGAAATAATAAATTTACCACTTTGCACCACAGTTTTTGCAGTGCATCGTTTTTCTTACGTCGGAACTGAATAATCCAAACAAAGCTCCACCGACTGCTTTTTTGGTTAAAGAGATCTTTTCAATGTTAGTTGAATTGCATGTAGGACATTTGGGGACATTATCAACTTTTTTACTACTCTCCTGCTGTTGTAATTGACTCTTAAACTGGCTTATTCTTGATTGAAATTCAATTATATCGTCTTGCTTAAGTTTTATCATCGCTTCTAGAAATTGCCTGTTAGAATCTGATACATCATCAATTATTTCAAATTCGTCAAAAGTTAATAGCGAATCAACTAATTTGCCTTGTTTACAAAATGGACATATTTCAACATCGTCTTTAGGAATACAAACAAAATGGTATCCTTTAGAAAATTCTTTATATTTTTCATTATTGCACCAATTCATATTTTGCTTTGTTTTATTGCAGATTGGACAAAATTTAACGTATTTCTCAGTCATACCAGCACCTCCTATATAATTGTCAGAAGCAATTGTTTTGAGGATATTATATCAGTTTTATTATGGCAGTACAATATGATTCTGAAAATAATAGTTGGTATACTTGGCTTGATATATTTAAAAATAAAATTCCAGAAGCTAGTAATGAAGCAAAAGATACATTCATTAAACTCAAAGACTTATTAGAACAAGGCGTATCTGTAGTTAACTGGGACAAGTGGATAAAATCAAATAATCTCGCTGATAAATCTCTAATTAAATTTCTACAAAACACAAAATACGAAACAAAAGACCTAGCCAACTATCAGCAATACCTCAAAGATACGAGTGGAAGGCTGTCAACTCTCACATCCTTCACTAAGAAAGCTGGAGCAGTTCTTAAAGGTTTTGCCGCAAGTCTATCTTCCATGGGAGTTAATATGGCGATTGGTATAGCGATTGATGCAGTAGCCACAGCTATTGATAATGCTGTTAATAGTGTAGAATATGCAGAAAAGCGAGCAAACGAATTTACATATGCTGCAAAATCCCAAAGAGAAGAATTTAATCAGAATACTTCTAAAGTTGCAGAACTTAACGAGCAGTATCAAACACTCTCTAAAGGCGTAAGCAATGTTGGGGAGAATGTAAATCTTACGACAGAAGAATATAAAACTTATAAAGATGTCGTTTCTCAGATATCAGAAGTCATGCCTAGTCTTAATACTTATTATAATGATCAAGGCGAAAAAATAGGTTTTGTCACTGGTAAGTTGAAGGATTTAAACAAAGAGTATGATCAACATAAGATGAGGGAATCATTAAAACTTGTTAATGGTGAAGGCGAGGACGGAACTAGTCTGGATGATGTTATTGATGGCTTTAATAAACAAAAAGACATTGGATTTTTAACATCTGAAATGAATAACATTGTTTCATTTTTTACAGGCAATAGTTATGATGACAAATATTCAAACGATGAACTATTAAATGCATTAAAGGAACTAAGAAATCTAAGTAAAGAAGAAGTAGAAAGCAAACTTGGTAATTCACGTGACATAACCAGTCATATAATCAAAATAGCAACTGCTGGATTATCTGAACCGGTAGATAATACAACTGATGAAATGCGAGCATTACAGGATATCCTTGATTATGATGCAGCCGATTTTATGGATATGGACAACACAGCATTTGAAACTTTCAAAGAAAAACTAGAAGCTGTCATTGATTCATACCAAACTAAAGTTAATTCCGCAACAAACAATTTATCGGAAGGACTTCAGAGAGTAGCAAGTTCACAGAAAGAATATTATGATCTTGGCGATAAAAAGAAATATGTTGATGCTCTTCTATCCAATATTTCTTATGATATTGTTGATGATATTGGTATAACTGACGAAGATGGCAAAGCTACAGAAGAATCTATTCGTTTATATGTTAATCGTATAATCAAAGCGGTTCAAGAAAACAAAGGCGGTATTAATGATGCATTTGCTAATTTGTTTTCTATCAATTTGGATGATGACTCGATAAATATTACAGATGCATATGAAAAAACATCAAAGTATATTGACGACATTGCTAAAGCATTGGGCTATGACGAAGAAGGAAAGAAATATCTTAAAGTTGTTTTCGGATTTGAGTCAATTCAAAATCAATATGACGATTACACAAAAAAGCTAAATAGTGCTTTTGGTAACAATACTGTGCATAATCTTCCCAAATCTGATAAAGTAGAAAGTAAAATTTTTCAGACTGACACAAGAGATATAGAACTTTCCGATTGGGCAAAAAAAAACAATGTTACATTAGATGAAATAGAACAGATAAAACAGGCGGGATATGATGCAAAATCTTCAATCGAAGATCTTAACAATGCGTTAGAGGAACTGAGAAATCAATCGCCCAAAACACAAAATATTAAATCCTTCTCCAAATCATGGTCAAAACTGAACGAATCCGACCAGAACACCCTCAAAAAAGAAGCACTGGAAGGTGTGCTGGACAAGGACTGTATCAGTGAGTTTCAGGATCTTGCCGACAACTTCTCTTTAAAACAGATTCGTAATGAAATCTTATCGCTGATTCCGTTGGATGACAAACTGTCACAGTTCATTGATGATTCCTCAAAACTCTCTTCAGCTTATTTTGAATTAAATAGAAATAAAAAAGTATCAGCCAAAACACTCCTGGATATGCCAAAGGGGATACAGAGGTTAAAAGGATACACCGATTTCAAAAACACAGTTTCTGATCCAAAAGCACCTAAAGCAGCCAAGAAAGAAGCATTTGAAGATATCATTACCGAATATCTGAGCGCAAATAAGACTATAATTGACGCATCAGAAGATACAAGAAATTCTGTAATCAATGCATTAAAAGATACCGGAATTGTAAATGCAGAAAACATAGTCGATGGTGTAATCAACAGTAAAAACACAATCAAAGGTGTAATGTCTGAGCTTAACCATGCAAATGATACGGATGCAAAAAACTTCGCCAATGCATGCAGCGCTAAAAATCTGAACAATACCGCTCTGTACAATAAGATTGGCAAAAATACGACATCCATGCTGAATCAGTTAAAAGACAATTATGCTGATGATGTCAGCAACTTCGGGACAGCTTTAAGAAACAAGCTTGAAGCACAAGAACAATATGAAACCGCTGTACTCCAATTAGAAGGTGCCGTAAATGGCGGCACAAGCAATTCAGCAATGCCAGATTTCTTTGGAAAATCTGGCGGTGCTATTTCATCTAGCGCTGATCCAAAAGCCTATAACAATTATATTGAAAAACAGGATGAATTTAAGAAAGCGGACAAGAAATACCGGAAATGGTTAGCCAAACTACAGAAGAATCTGAAAAAAATCAAGCTTGGCAAAATAGATTTTAGTCCAACAGATCCGTCTGATTATGACAAACCAAAAGAAACCAAAACCGAGATTGACTGGCTTTCCCGCCGTCTCACCCGTATGCAGACCATCATTGATCTCACAGCATCCAAATTGCAGAACCTCTTTAGTATAAAGGCAAAAAATAAAAACCTCAACGACCAGATCAAAGAGACGACTGCCCTGATGAAGCAGTATGGCATTGCTGCGAAAAGATATCAGTCAAAAGCAGATTCCATCGCAGATGGCAAAAAGAAAGGCAAGAAGAAGACAGATCCACTGCCAAAGAGCATCCTGAACCAGGTCGAATCCGGTAAGATCACCAAAAAAAGCTACCCCAAACTCATCAAAAAATATGGACAAAATTATGCTGATCGGATCAATCAATATATTGATTATTATGATAAGGCGAAAGATGCAAAGAAAAATAAGCAGGATGCAAAAGCAAAAGTAAGGGATCTGAAACAACAGAGACATCAAACTTATATTGACCTGTATGATTCCCGCATTGCCCGTGCCGAGGCAAAAGAAAGCATTCAGACCAATGCCGAAGGCAAAAATAAAACAATAAAAACACAGATAGAAAATACAAAAGAATCATATGCACACCAGATAAAAATTGCAAATCTTACAAAAAACAAAGCGGAGGCAGACCGTCTTAAATACGAAAAACAACAAAAGATAAAAGAATTAAAAGAAAAGGGACTTCAGTATTATGCGGATGAATACAACGCCAAAGCAGATCTTGCTGAAACCAGGTCTGGCAACGCCGTCGGCTATCAAAAACAAAACAGTTATGTCGATACACAGCTCTCCTATCTGCAGAAATCTTACGAAAAACAGATTGCGATTGCGAAATTGTCAAAAGACAAAACAGAACAGGACCGGTTACAGGCAGAATACGAAGCAAAGAAAACGGAACTGAAACAGAAACAGATCGAGAACCTGAAAACGGATTTTGAAAACAAGATCGGTTTCATTCGAAATGACGGTCAGGATGTCAGCAATAGAATTTCAGAAGCAGAGGCAAGGGGCGATATTGTACAGTCCTCTTACTATTCTGCTTTGAACCGTTACGAACAGAGTGCCTTGAACAGCATGGAAACAGAATTGCAGGAGCTGAAAAAAGAACAGGGTTCCTTTGCCATGTATTCGCCGGAATGGTACAGTCTCCAATCCGATATCCAGTCGGTGGAAAATTCGATCAGTGAAACAACCATATCCATCATTGAGAACAACAAAAAAATCGGTGAACTCCGGCAGGCAATGTATGATGATATCGCATCACGAAATAACAATGTCGGTTCAGAAGCGCAGTTCATTGCCGAGCTTCTTGGTGATAATCTGACGAATAATAAAACAGGAACCCTGACCAAAGAAGGGCTTGGCGTACTTGGTACTTACGGAATTGAACTGGAAGCAAACACAAGCACGGCTCTCTCCTACGCAGACCAGCGTAAAGAAATCGAACAGGCGATCGCTTCCTACAATGGTGGAAATGTCCATGCCCTGGACAACTACGGTTCCCTCACTGCCGCACAGAATAAATTAAGTGAGGTCACTAGGAGTCAGCAGGACGCTGTAAATGCTGAATACGCTACGATGAAAAAAATCTATGATATGATGGTAAAACAATATGAAACCCAGCTTGCCTATATGAAAACCATCATAGATGCTAAAAAGCAGGTTCTCAGCATGGAAAAGGATCTGTACGATTACCAGAAAAACATCAGTAACCAGACAAAGAACATTGCCGCTCTTGAAAAACAGCTTGCTGCACTAAAGGGCGATGATTCGGAGGAAGGACGGGCGAAAAGATCCAGACTTATGGTAAGTCTGGACGAGGCTAACCAGAACCTGCAGGATACGGAATACGACCGTTATATCAGTGATCAGCAGAATATGCTGGACAATATGTATACCCAGTATGAAGACCTTCTCTCCGAACTGGAAAAAGATTTTGAAGCGGTGGTAAAAGACGGGATAAACATTATCAATGAAACAGCATCCGGCATATCCACGACACTAAATGATATCGCAAACAAATACGGATACAATCCTTCCAGTGACATGAGCAATATTCTTGGTGTTATGAAAAGTTCCAACGATACTATCGTAAAAACACTGCCGGAAACCATTACAAATGGATTATCGGGTCTCGGCAATATATTACAGGATAATGTAAATGCCATTGTTGCTGCCTATTCAGGAAAACCACCTGTATCTGGTAACAATTCAGATGCGGCAAATGGAGGAGGATCCGGCAGTGGTTCCAGTAATCCTGGTGGTACATCGGATCCTTATGCTACGACAAGATATACAAAGGAGCACGCTGAGGCCATTGCTTTAAAAAATTTTCTGAAAAGCCATTCCGGCAGTTCCTCTGACATTACAAAACCACTAAAAAAAGCAGATCCTGGCAAAACATATAAAAGCAAACTAAACCAGATCCTGTCCCAGTACGGTTATGTGGTCAAAAGCGGTACGGGGACACATGGGTTAAAATATATTAATATGTTCGCACAGATACTGGGACTGCAATTTGGTGATGGGAGTTTTGATACAAATGGCGTCGTATACAAAAAATTAAAAAAGAAGTATCCAAGTATCGGATTCCGCACAGGCGGTATTGTCCGTGCAGATGGCGTATCAAAAGATGGGGATTATGTACCTGTCAGGGTAAATCCGGATGAGACGATACTGACTCAGAAATTCACAAAAATGTTACCTGAGACAGTTGATATTATGAAAGATTTCATTCATGTGACCGGCTATGCAAGACTTGTCGAGCCGCGGAAAGCAGGAAACACATTTGGTGATATCGTGATCAATGCAGAACTTCCCAATGTTACGGATACCTATGATTTTGCCAATGATCTGCAGAACAATAAACGTACCCAGAAATCGATCGAGGTCAGTGTTCATGACCTGATGACAAAAGGGATCATTACCAACAACATACAGAGAATCTAAAAAAACGTTGTGATAATACAACGCTTTCACCAGGGACGAACTTTCCTATTAGATAAAAACAGGGGGAGACCTGGCGTCTCCCCTGCCTATAAGGTGTACAGCAAATAATTACCCATTAAAACAGGAGGTCAGCCAATGAGACGATCAAAAACTACGACCAACGAAACAATCCGGTTATTACAGAAAGAAAATAAGCAGCTGGTACAGGAGCGAAACAGCCTGTTGGCAAAGCTAAGCGAAATAGAACGGTACAAACAGGATTATGAAGCTCTGATCAAGGAAACGAAACTACTCAAAGAACAATACGAAAACGGGATCGCTAAGACAGAGAACATGTTCAGAGAGTACACAGAAAGGTTAAAAGAATTAATCAATCGACAAAAATAAAAGAAAGCGGGTGAATTGTCAGTGAATTGTACTGAATTTATTTTTAACGGCATCTCAGGCAGAGAATACGGTCTGGTCATCTGTTCCTTTGACGGTTCACAGGACGGGACAGCGACGGCCGGAAGCAATATCGAATTTACAACATTTAAAACACCAGGTTCTGATACATGGTTAAAAACGGGGGCAGCCTATCACGAACAGCTGACATTCTCCTTTCAGGTATGTAAATACAGTTGTCACGCAGGCGACATAAAACCGTTTACAGAAAGAGAACTGGCTTTTTTGATGCGGTGGCTCGTACGAAAAGAATATGGATGGCTGCAGTTTATACAGGAAGGATATGAAAATATCTTTTTCCACTGCCAGATCAAGGCAGAACGTCATCTGATCGGAGGGCAGTGCTGCGGACTTACACTGACCGTTACCTGTGACGCCCCATTCGGATGGTCACAAAATATGACTGCCACGATCTCCTCCTCTGCCTCGGAAACGATCTGTTTGTATGACAGCTCGGATGAGATCGGGGAAGTCTGCCCCTCCATTGAAATCATCGTGGGAAATACGCCGGACAGACAGGATATCACAATCGCAAACTCTCTTACCGGGACTTCCATGCAGATCGATCATTGTGTGCCTGGCGAATCCATTACGATCAAAAAAAGGCAGATCTTCTCCTCCGAATGCATCGCTGTCCCGGACCAGCACAAATACACCGGGGATCATACAACTCTTTATGATGATTTTAATTATCAGTGGTTCACGATCGGAAATACCTTTGACAATCGTGAAAATGAGATCACAGTGACAGGAAACTGCACGGTCACTATGAACTGGCGCGTGCCAAGAAAGGCGGTGATCTAGTTGTCCATTCCATTCAAAAAATACGGATATACATTAAATCCTATGACAAATGAATATTCCATACCACAGATTTTCCTTGTCGATAAAAGGTTACATAAAATAGGAGAACTATACCCGGTACAGGATCTGAGTATCACGATAAATGAGATCAATCAGGCGGATGAGATTAGCTTTACCTATTACCGCACTGTCAATGAGACGGAATGTCCACACTTTGACAAAATAGACGATCTCTCTGTCATCGAAGTCGCCGATTACGGCTATTTCGAGCTCGCTGTGGATAAAAACGAAACAAACGCCGTCACCAAAAAAATAACCGGGATATCTCTCGCCCATGCAGAACTCTCACAGATCCTCGCCACACTGGAGATCAATACAGACGACGACATGGCACGAACCGACTACGATGAAGACTATCCGACGATATTGTACCGGGATCCCGGTGATGTATCTGACACTGACCTGAAAGAAAAATACCGGAACTCTTCCCTTCTTCACCGCATCCTGACCTATGCTCCCCATTACAGGATTGGATCGGTATCTGACACACTAAAGCAGAAGCAGAGGACATTTTCATGGAAAGATGCCGATATTGTCACAATACTGAATGCGATCGCTGAAGAAATCGACTGTGTCTTTGACATAGACATCCACAGGGAGAACGGCATTCCACAACGGATCATCCATGTCTATGATTTAGAAGACATCGGCATGGACACAAACATCTTCCTGTCAACCGATTACCTCTCGGATGAGATCTCCATCCGCGGTAATAAAGACAGTATCAAAAACTGTTTTAAAATCGTGGGCGGCGACGATATGATCACGGATACGGTAAACGGACTAACAATGTCAGCATCCAATACGATCATGATGTTCTCCGAAAAACAAAAGAAGGAAATGAGCACTGGCCTGAAATCCGCAATAGAGAAGTATGACCGTGAATACGGAGAAAATATCGGGGACTACGAAAAACTCCTTGAGACAGAATATAACATAATGGATATGAAGCATTATCTCCGCAGTTCGAAAATGCCTCCGCTGGAAAAAGAGATCATAGCCACGGACATGGCAGTTTTCACGGTATTAAACAAGATCAGCACATATTATCAAAACCAATTTTTCATCAATCAATATCAATATTATAAAGACTATAGCTATCAGGCCACACAGACATCCATCCAGAACCTGTTCACGACATTTATGCCGGAAGGCTATTCCTTCACGGCCGATTGCGACAGCATAACAAAAGCAACGGAAACCTATGATCCGTCTGTGTCCTATCAGTGGTATGGGACGATCCGTGTATACAGCACTGGAAACCGGGACGAATATTACACAATCCACCTGAAGACGGACAGTCAGACATATCTTACCTTTGGAGAGAAGCAGGAATCCTATGAGTTCAGCGACCAGGCAATACAGAATGTGGTAACCAGTTTCAAGATCTCCTTCTCTTTTGCTGACCAGTCCCAATCGAAATATATCGATTACATCGACCAGCACACAAAATACATCCTCAGTACCTATGACCTCTCTTATGTAAATGAGAAAAATCGTCCCTGGGATCAATACTCCTATCACCGCCTGAAATCCTTCCAGGATGGATACCAGAAATGCATCGATACACTGGAGGGAATGAACCGGGAAGAGATTGCAGACACCAAAACGGCAGAAATAATCTCGGACATGATCACCTCTTACAAGAAGATACAGAAAGACATTATGTCCCAGATGAGCGTTCTTCTGGATCAGCTCTTTGCCCTCAGCACTTATCATGGCGAATTCGATCATGACTTTGTGGATGACAAGGGAAATGTGACCTATATGCTTCAGTATTATCGTGACATCCAGACTGTGTTTGACCATCTGGTGGATCCTGGATACAAAGGAGGATATAAAAATGAAACCTATCAGGTAAATGAATACATCGGCACCGAACCACTCCCTGGCAGTCCCAGCTATGAGACCGATACCTGTCTCGACATCATGAATAACATCTGCAGCAGCTACAACAACCATAAAAATGATTCGATCACAAATATGAGGGAAGCTTATCGGAAACGATTTGCACGGAACAGCTATCTAAACGATGAACTGTACGCCGAACTGCGTTCCTTTATCCGGGAAGATGTTTATACCAACGAAAACTACATCTCGGACGGCTTGAATAACACACAGATCATCGAACGGGCAAAAGAACTCAAAGCAAAAGCCGCACAGGAGCTGGCAAAAGCCTGTGTGCCGGAATATACCGTGGAAGCTCCCCTCTCTTCCATCGTTGGGCAGAAATCCTTTCTGTATCAGGGCGTACTGGTAAACGATGATTACTCTGACTTTACGATCAACAATTTTGTCCGGGTACGAATCGATGACGAACTATATAAAATGAGGATTGCCAGTATCCGTTACACCTTTCCGGTCACTGACCGGATTGAAGTGACATTTACCAATGTGACCAGACATAACAGCAGTATGCTCCGTGATGTAACCGATCTATTGAACGAAGCAAAAAGTATGGCAACCAGTTATTCTTATGTGGCAAAACAGGCAGAAAAAGGAAGTCAGACCGGGAAAGAATTTGACAGCATCAAAAAAGAAGGTCTGGATACCGCACTGATCGCCGTAAAAGGAGGACGTGACCAGGATATCGTTATGGATGACCACGGAATCCTTCTGCGCCGGAAAATACAGGAAACGAATATGTACTCCCAATACCAGATGAAACTGATCGACCGGAATATCGTTATGACAAAAGATAACTGGGAAACAGCCGAACTCGCCATCGGACTTGGCAGGTATCAGGGGGAACTTTTATACGGCATCTGGGCAGATCTGCTCCGTGGCGACCTGATCGTGGGAAACGAACTGATCATCTCCAATCAGGATGAAAATGGAAATTATACCGTACAGATTAATAAGGAAGGCATCGACATCACAAACGGAAGCATCAAGATCACGAATGAAAACGGCTGTACTGTAACGATCGACCCGATGAATACATACAAGGAAGGCATCGTATTTGGCATCAGTAAGAACGGGGAGGATATTGTAAATGTGGATGATCAAGGGAATGCTGTTTTTAATGGAAAGGTGTATGCAACCGATGGAAGTTTCGTTGGCAGTATTACGGCAAAAGAAGGCTATATTGGCACGGGTGAATCCCGTTGGCAAATAAGCGGCAATGCCATAACTAATACAGGCGACGCCATGATTTATACAGTAAATCCAAAAAATGATTCCTATACAAGACTGCAGAGCGGCTGTATCATGTCGGCAGGAAACAACGGAAATGTTCTAAGAAGTGTGGTCATGGAAAATGGCAGTGCCCTATTCGATGGGGATCGTTGTTGGGTTGCCATAGATAATGACATGATCAGAATGGGATACGGCAGTGTAGGAAATAACAATAACTTATGGTTCATAGCAAATGCATATGATGATTTCTTCCGTTTAGGCACAGATACTACAAAAACAGACCTATATGGCTCCCTTACTATTCATGGCACAACTCTTTTCCCGAACAATGAACCTGTCTATTTCGGCAGTGAAGTCCAGCTGTTTAATGGTGGAAGACCAAGTGACAAAAAAGAAACACTCTTCTGTTCTTCCGGGATACTCACTGCAGATGCTGTCGCCATAGGTGGTGGCGAATTTGTTGCCGAAAGCACGGGAAAACCTTATATGCTCTCTGTAAGAGGATCCATAAAAGTTGCAAAAGAAGTTTACACAAACGGCGGAACCGCCCTGACTTCGGATCAAAACAAAAAACATGACATTGAAGATCCCGATGAGAGGTATCTCGACCTGTTTGACCGTTACGAAGTGAAACGGTTTAAATATAATGACGGCACTTCTGACCGCTACCATCTGGGTGCTGTCGCACAGTCCGTAGAAGGCGCCATGGAAGATGTGGGGATCAATACACAGGAATTTGCAGGTCTGATCAAAGACGGGGATGACTACTATCTCCGCTATGATGAACTGAATATGCTGACCGCTTTGAAAGTAAAAAGCATGGCAGAAGAGATCGAACTGCTCAAAAATGAAATCAAAGAACTCAGGGAAGTTCTGGCAAAAACAACAAAGGACGGTGATGATCATAGAAACGATAAAACCAATAAACCATGACATACAGCTTAGCTTCGGGGCTTCTGATATAAAAAGAACCGTGATCAAACAAAATTCCAACCACACACACATCCTCCGGATCACGTTATACGATACAGAAAATAAACTTCTGATCGACGAAGGATGGAATATCGAAATCTCTGTCAAAAAACCAGACAATACATTCATTGTAAATGCGGACAACATTTCCATCGTTGACAACTCAATTCATGTAACTATGACACAGCAGATGCTCGCTGCACCAGGAACACAGCAGTGCGAGCTTCTTATTTATAAACAGGATGGCACCTGTTATTTTTCTGACACGTTCTTACTCTATGTAGAACCAAACGTGATTTTTGGATCCGATCTGGAAAGTACCAATGAATACGATTCCATCGTGGATACCCTTAATACGATCAAAGATTATGAGAAGGAAGCGGAACATGGCAAAAATCATATTCAGGATGTCGCCAGTGAAGCAGATCATATGCTGGAAAATTTAGGCGAAACACTTGTCAGTGCAGTTGAAATATTGTCTGAAACAGAACCCGCCGAACCAATAACCGGAAGCTTCTGGCTGAAAGAATACTAAAAAAGGAGTGATGAAATGGGTCTTTTAAACGGTTTGAAAAAAGTAAAACGCTACATAAAACTGTCCGATGGATACAAATTGTTATCCATCTGGACAAGTTCGCAGTCTGTGGAAATGGATGACGGCAGTACCCTTGAATCCAATAAGCCGAACTGGGATGATAAATATACAAAAAGTGAAGTAGATAATAAATTATCTGCCATTGAAACCAATATCGACTGGAAGGAAAGCGTAGACACCTTTGCCGATATCGCATCAGCATATCCAGATCCCCAGGACGGATGGACGGTAAATGTCAAGGATACGGATTATACATACCGATACAGCGGCGAAGAATGGGTTGTGATCTCTGCCAATGCCATCCCCAAAGCCACGCAGTCGGTCGATGGTCTTTTGACAAAAGAAGATAAAATCAGTTATGATTCTGCCGTTACAAAAAAGCATGAACATGATAATAAATCAGTACTGGATGGGATCACATCTGAAAAAGTGGAACGCTGGGATGAATCTTCTACATCCAGTGTAACAGGCATAAAGGGAAATAAGGAAGAAAATTACCGGTCTGGTAATGTTAATATCACACCAGCTGACATTGGCGCGGTAGACAAATCTGGCGATACGATGACCGGAGCTTTAACGGCTCCAACGTTTCATGGGAATCTGGAAGGGACATTTCATGGAATGTCGGATAATCAGATCTTCCGTGGAAATGTTGAATGGGGATGGAGGAATCCAGAATGGACCGAAGATGTCAACGGATGGGTATTGCCCGGTTGTTATGGTGTCTCAGATAGCTGCATACATCTTCCACCGAACATAGCGAGTCCATGGGGAAATCTTCTGGTGTTCCCTTCGATGGAAGGACGGATATTGCAGATATACTATGATTGGAATGACCCAAATAAGGTGTATCACAGGGCAATAAATGGTACGACTGCCAGTAATTGGATACTTTTTGCAAGCAATGCAGGGCTGGATACGCATATAAATAACAACAATATCCATTTTACTGCATCAGAACGGCAGCAGCTGGGATCGCTGGTGAGTCAGTTTGACAACAAAGCAAATTCAGCTGCTCCACTTAAATGCAATACCCTGCCTTCCAATTTAACCAGCAAAATGACTGTCAGTAATTTCGATTATAACAGCGATATGAAATACTATAATCTATATGTTTGTGCTTCTGACAATTTAAATAGTACATATTTGCCGAGTAGTAACGGATCAGGATATGTTGTCGGTGTAACAGGGTATTATCAACTATATATCAGGGGATATATGACTGCCTGTTCACACCCCAACAGTGTAAAACGATTAGGGATAAAGGTTGGAAATGATTGGAAAATATTTGACATGAAAAGGGCGTCAACTTACGAGATGATGTGCGATAGCGCCGTTGTATACTTGCCGGCAGGATCGGTAATAGTACCACAATTTAATATAGACTCTTACGGGTCGACGGTAACAACGGGCACTTTATCAGTAATTATTGAAGTTACGCCGATTTTTGTAAATTAGGGGGGAGATACTATGCAGACAAGAGATCCGCCAGAAATTGGTATATTAAAATAGGCTATACAAATATTAATATATGACAATATTTGTATAGCCTATTTTTTTACGATCTCTCATAACATTTAAATTTGGATATGTTACTGTATTTAAACTCTAATCTTCTACACCAATTTTACACCATTACTACACCAATCTGCTATCGAAATATATAAATATTTATGAATTTATATATTTGTGACTTCTTATAAACTCTCATATCCTTATTTAAACGTATACCATTTCATTACACATTTCATTGTTGATTTTGTCCCAAATTTCGTTGTTTTTCCTCCTTTTGCTGCAATTCTTCCTCCCAGCTCCGGTATTTATCAATCAGTTCTTCTTCCATATTAGCCTTATAATTTATATATAAGGGCATATCTTTCGGCATGTTCTGATACGGCTAGAGTAAAAAGGGTTGGGATAAGAGTTGGCTCCACCACGGGTAGCTGGTTATTAATGGGAATGAATAGAACACAGACATATGGGTTGCTTAATGACAGCGGCGATGTTCATCTGGGCACAGGGACAATTCTTGTGCCAGTGTTTCAAATGGATTCAAATGAACCAAAAGTTACAACGGCAACGGTGGGCGCGGTAATGAGAATTCTTCTACTGTTTGTTGCAGAATAAAAAGACAATTTTTTGCTTATAATCGCTGTTCATATCCTTATAGAAATATGTGACAAATAAAACGATCTGAAACACATCTCAGGGTGAAGTCTGTCTGTTATTTTCCTACAGTAAACTTACGCTATCCGCCAGAAGAAAGTACTTGAAACCCTGCACAAATTGTGGTATATTGAACATAAAGAAGGACACCTGCTATAACAGGTGCCCCATAGGAGCCCCACTCCAAAGGTGGAGTTTCCCAAGCGAGCAATTACCTCTCAGCGAGAGGCGCCCATCCTGGTTGCAACAGGGTGGGCATTATTTTTTTCGCTTGTGTTCCTTATCTCTGTCGAGAAAGGCAAGCAACGCTATAACAAAACTACCAAAGGCAATCAGCAAGCCGATTATCCCTATAAATATCAATATGATATCCGCAGCAGTCATTGGCGCCACCTCCCCTCCTATGTATTCCGGCAGACCGGTCATTGGCTCGGGAGGCTGCCACCCCTGTCATGGGTTCCATATTGGAATACTACCACAGCTCGACAGGAAGTTCAATCAGATTCTCTTTTCGAATAAGAAAAACCCATTTCTCTAAAATAAGTTTGGAAACAAAAATTCCAATTTCTTTGTTATCAATAGTGATCATATTTTGTTCACTCCTTCTAAAACTATAATAGCACGATTTCCTCATACAGTATATCACATATCAACATATATGAAAAAAATATATTTTTAAATTTTATCATTCACTATATGCTATTTGCATATTCACCTCTCCACAAACCACATATTATTGTCCTCATAAAACAGGTACACTTCCCTTCCATCCGCCATGCAGGTATATCGTGTACCAGCGCCGCCTGCCTTCAGGCTGGCGGCCCGCCGGATATCCCTCACCCTGCTGATCTCATAGGTCATACCATCCTCCCAGACAAAACTTTTCGGAAGCAGCCTGCCGTCCCTGGTAAAGGTGGCATTCACATCCACATAAACTTTATCATAATTCAAGTCATTTCCCTCCTAACCAAAATATCCCTGCGGGTGTACGATGTGGGAGCTTTTTACATCCAGCGCTGACAGTGCCGGATCCTGGTACATCAGCCCCCGCTGGATACTGAAATAACCAAACCGTCTCCGTATCTCATCCATCGCGGCATCCGCCTTCT
This sequence comes from uncultured Eubacterium sp., assembly GCA_910584875.1. Taxonomy (GTDB): domain Bacteria; phylum Bacillota; class Clostridia; order Lachnospirales; family Lachnospiraceae; genus Eubacterium_F. Next base: position 23,786 of record CAJUDA010000013.1, on the reverse strand, counting down.
CCAGTTTCTTTCTTCGTTCAAAATCATACGACAGCTCCTGCTGTTCATACGCATGATCCACCGTTATATCCGCCCCCCTGACGCTGAGACTGCGGATCGGTTTGTCCCACCGGTAATTTGCCTGGAAAATACGATACGCCTCCCCGGCAATCTCCGACGTAATATTGGTAGCTCTGTCCAGCTTATGCTGTCTTGTAATCGTATGAAGCTCATTGTCCCGGATACCGATCTCCACCACATTGCATATAAAACCACTCTCCCGCAGTCTGGCGGCAACACTCTCTGCCAGTACATAAAGGATAATCTTCACATCCTGATCATTCTCCAGATCTCTCGGCGTCGTCGTACTGTTCCCGATCGATTGAATGGGCGCATACGTATATTCCTTTTTAACCGGGGAATCATCCCACCCGTTGGCAAAGGCATGAAGCACAAGCCCCATCTTCCCCATATGGGACCTCAAAATACTTTCATCCGCCTCTGCCAGATCTCCGATCGTCCGGATACCAAGCGCCCGCAGCTTCTTTGCAGAAGACCTTCCCACATATAGCAGATCCTGTACCGGAAGCTTCCACGCCTTGCTTTTATACTCTTTTCTCCCCATCGTCGTGACCGCATCTGGCTTTTTATAGTCCGAACCTAACTTGGCAAAAATCTTATTGTATGAGACACCGATGCTCGCCGTAAGGCCAAGTTCCGACTTGATCCTGTGGCTGATATCCCGGGCGATCGTAAGACCGTCCCCCATGAGGGAGCAGCTGTCCGACACATCCAGCCATGCCTCATCACAGCCATACGGTTCCCACAGGTCCGTATATTCCCGATAAATCTCATGCGCCATTCTGGAAAAACGAAGATACAGCTCCATCCTGGGAGGCACAAACCGGATCGCAGGACAAACCTGCCTTGCCTGCCAGAGCGCCATACCGGTCTTTACTCCCTGTCTTTTGGCGGGATAATTCGCTGTCAGTACAATACCATGCCGCGCCTGCGGATCGCCGCCGACCGCCATCGGCACATGCCGCATCTCCGGTCTGTGCAGCATTTCCACACTGGCATAAAAGCAATTCATATCTACATGAAGAATCGTTCTGTCTGACATACGATACACGCCCCTTCCAAAACCGAACTTCTGTTCTGCATTTCTGTATGCCTAGTATAGTTCTCTCCTGCTGATATTTCAAGCGTAAAATATTTCCATTTTTTAATTGAACATAAACAACTGCTGCCCCGAACGCAAATCCAGCCGGACTCTGGACAGTCCGGCTGGAAAATATCCTATATGTATGATCAGATCCCTTTCTACTCCTCCTCCTTCAGCAGCCGGTTAATCTCATCCGCCATCTCATTAATGGCGCTGATCTGCGCGGCAATCTCCGATATGTCACTGACATTACTCTCTACCATATCATGGATCGAATGGAACTGCGTGTTCTCATTTCTTATGTTCTCCGCAATCTCTTTATTGATGGAAACGGTTTTCTGTATCACCATCGCCTGCTTATCGTGAGCTTCTCCCATTGTATTCACTGCATTTACTGACACTCCCAATAACTGTGTCATATCCCGGATCCCGGTAAAGACATTTGTGAAATATTCATTCTGCTTCTCCAGTTTCCTGGAATTGTCATTGACATACTTCGTGATCTCAGCCACATTGCTCTGCACTCTTTTTATAACTGTCTCCACTTCTTCCAGGGACTCCTTTGTACTGTTCGCCAGATTGCCGACTTCCTGTGCCACGACAGCAAAGCCCTTTCCTGCCTCTCCTGCTCTTGCTGCCTCTATGGAAGCATTGAGGGCAAGAAGATTTGTCGAAGCCGATATCTCATTGATCAGGCTGAGAGTCGTTCCGATCTCTTCCACTGCTCCTGACAATTTGTGTGCCACATCTGTTGTTGCAAACATGGAATCCGCCACCTCTCCATTGATCGCCTTCAGGTCGGTCAGCATTTTCTCGTTCTCTTTTGATTTATCCAGCAGATCTCTTGATGTCATCTCCACCTTCTCTACATTATCTGCCACAACCTCTTTCCACTCATCCAGTTCGCCAAGATTTGCCATGCTCTCTTCCGTCCTGTCTCCCAGCATATTGCTTCCCTCCAGCAGCTGGTCACTGGTTGCTGAAAGCTCTTCGACCGAAGCGCTCTCATTTTCTGAAATCTTCGACAGGGCAGTTCCGGCACGGAACAGATTTTCTGACAGCGACTGCACCGAACTGAGAACACTCTTCACCTTCTCATTGTTGCGCTCCATCTCATCCTTTTTCGCATTGACGAGAAACCTGCCGATCAGCCAGGTCAGAAGGACTGTCGTCGGAAGCGACAGGCTGACACAGACGATCCGGTTCAGCATATTGGCGATAAACATCGTATCTTTTACAGGCAGATGCACATCCGCCTGCAGGATCCAGGATACTGCCAGTGACCCGGCGATCTCCAGCGAAGTCACGGCAACCATCTTATAATCCAGGAAGAATGTCGTAAGCACGACAAAGAAAAAAGCAAATCCCCAGAAATCTTTCGCCGGAATCATATACAAAATAAAGTTAAACTGGATAAACATGATCACCACAAGAAAAATCTTGCCCGCCCTAAGCCGGGCGTCCCGGACAATCCCATTGGCAAACCCGGTCCGGATAAAAAAGATCCCCGTCATCAGATAAATCAGACAGGTGACGTCAAACACGATCAGCGCCGCCCAGCTGACAGTCGGGAGCCACCCCATAAATTTCTCAAAAGTATACAGGATCCCGGCGCACTGGCATGCCCCCGGCACCAGCAGCAGAACCAAAACATATACCTTATTTATGTACTCATCCAGTGCTGATAAATATATCTTTTTGTTCTCTCTTTCCATATCTGTAAATCCTCCTTGGTTAAAAATCAGGGTTCTCTGTCGAATTTTTTCTATCATATCACAGAACCCCTCTTTTGTTCATGTTCATTACAGAATTGGAAATTTTATTGCAGAATTGGAAATCATAAATGTTTTATCAAAATCATAAATGTTTTATGAGAATCATAAATTGGAATTCTCCTTTATCATAATCAATCTGGTATCTTCCGCCATATTTCTCAACCGTTTCCACTACATTCCGTATCCCCATTCCATGCTCACCTTCCTCATCTTCCTTTGTGGTCACAAATCCACCATGCACTGTCACTGGTTCTGCCGCCATGCTGTTTACCACTGAAATAACAGCCTGCCCGCCTTCCTGTACAAATTTAAAGCGGATCACCTTATCCTCATCATCTTCACGGCGCTCACACGCCTCAATAGCATTATCCAGCAGATTGGAAAGAATGGTGACGATATCCTCTTCCTCCATCTTCAGCTCTGACAGATCGCCGATTTTCAGTACAAACGTGATGCCTTTCGCTGTCGCTTCCCGGTATTTTGTGTTCAGGATGGCATTTATGATAACATGATTCGTATCAATAGCATCTGTCCCCACCTTCAGTTCTTCATCTGCCCTTTTTACATATTCCTGCAGTTTCTCATACTGTTTCTCTTCTGCCAGTGCCCGGATGGCAGCGATCTGATTTTTGTACTCATGAGTCCTTCTCCGCTGCTTCTCCAGATTTTCTGAGATGGAATGATACATGGCAGTCTGGCTCTTTACCTTTTCATGAAAAATACGGTTTTCCCGCAGTTTTGTTTCCCTCTTCATAATATCAATGACCAGATAATAAACAACCAGATTGATCACCAGCATCCCTATGGTGACATATAAAACCCCGGTCTGTCCTGCATTATTTATCAGATCGGCATTGAGCACCAGCGCCACCAGCAAGGATACCGTGATAAAAGAAATAATAAATAACCCCCACCATTCCCTGCCTGTGGGAGCATCCGGCGACCGGGACCCCAGAATCCTTCCCACAAGCAAAATAGTCATATATAACAAAAGCTCCGCTATCACAGCATAGATATTGGCGGATACTGCCTCAGAAAGATCAAAGGACCTGCCTGTAATCAGAGGAAACATTCTGCCCATAACGATAAGGACAATACATTCTGTTAGAAATCCCAGCCCCATAAAAAACAAAGATAAGATCAGTGCCTTGCCATAGCGGATCTGAAAAAGCAAAAACACCGCCACGGAATATCCGAGCAATACAACGATGAGCCGGATATATATATGATCGAGCAGTACATATGAAACCACCACCCCAAAAACCACCTGCGAGCAGACGATGGCAGCTGTCCTGCCCCGGTTATCTTTCTGTCTTCTCCCGGCAAAAAACTGCACCAGCAAAATACAACAGTATATTCCCGCAATTACCATAATTACTGTATGAAGATAGTAGATCATCCCGGTCCTCCTTTACATCTCCCCCTGCTGCCTGATATACTCCGCTTCTACTTTTTTATAATATTTCTTTGATATGTTGATCTCTGTCCCGTTTTCCAATGTGACCTGGTATCTCTCAACCCCTGTCACATGCTTCATATTGACAAGAAAACTCTGGTGGGTCCGGCAAAAACCATACCGTCCCAGTTCCGTCTCTACCGCAGCAAGCTTATCGTAGCGGGAATATTCTTTCACCCCGTCCTCCCTGACAAAAAACAGCACTTTATGCAGCCGGCTCTCCACATAGAGAATGGAATCCAGCGGAATATCCCTTTTTCCATCGGGACCGTCAAAACGGTATGTCATCTGCTGATATGCCATCCGGTCTGTGAGCGTATCCATACATTCCTTTAGTGAACTCTCAAGGCTCTCATCCTCTTTCAGGAGATAGCGCACCGCCCCCACCTTATACCCCTCCAGTGCATAAGTGATATAAGCTGTCACAAACACGATCTGAACTTTCGCAGACATCTCCCGGAGTTTCTCCGCCGTCTGGAGTCCATCGATCTCCTCCATGCTGATATCCAGAAATATCACGTCATACTGCAAAGGGGTCTCTGCCTTCCCCAGCAAATCTTTGCCGGACGGATACAGATCGATCCGACAGCTGTATCCCCGATCCGCCATATATTGTTCCACCAGCTTCTTTTCCCGGAATCTGAAATATTCTTCATCATCGCATATGGCAATACAGAACATCCGACATCTCCCTCTTTCATCACTATATTATATTTTAACAAATGTTCACATCTTTTTCTGCACCCGGTAATAATCTAGAATGATCATCAGTGTCGCCCCGGTCCATGCCGAAATCTCGGCAGCCATAACACCACGGAATCCGAAAAACAAAGGAAGCGTCAGTACAAGACCGATCCGAAGCAGCAGTTCCAGTCCGCCCGATATCATCGGCACGATCGTCCGTCCCATCCCCTGCAGGGCAGACCGGTACGGCCAGAGAAGACCAAGCACCCACAAAAAACAGCTCAGCACAATGATATATTCGGCAGAACCGGCGATCGCGGCGGTCTCCCCGCCCTTGATCAGATATCCCGAGATTGAATCCGCAAACAAAAACATCAAAATGCACAGGCTCGTACACAGGATCAGATTGATCAGGATACATTTTCTGACGCCTTCCCGGATCCTCCCGTACTGCTTCGCCCCAAGATTCTGTCCTACATAAGTCGCCATTGTCATACCGAACGTCGCATTGGGCTGCTGAATGATATTCACGATCTTGCAGCCGGACGCATAGGCAACCGTATAGACCGCCCCCAGCCGGTTCACGGAGCCCTGTAACGTCATAACGCCAAGAGCGGTAACCGAATTCTGGAACGCCATGGGACATCCAATAACGATCATTCTTCTGACCAGCGAAAGATCGATACGGAAATCCTCCCTGGAAAGTCTTAACTGCGGGATATCCTTCATGCGGAACAGATTAAATCCCATCGCGGCAAGCTGTGCCAGCGCCGTGGCAACGGCGGCTCCCGCCACCCCCCAGTGGAAAACAAAGACAAACAAAAGATCCAGCCCGATATTGACAAAGCAGGAAATAATAATGGCGATCAACGGCGTCCTGCTGTCTCCCAGCGCACGCAATATGGAAGAGGTCAGGTTATAAAACACCATACATCCAATGCAGCCGTATACGATCCGTGAATATAATACAGCATCCGCCATATAGAGATCCGGCGTCTGCATCAGTAGCAGAATCCCTTTTGAAAACAAAACGGCAAGGACGCCGACAAGGATCACGCTGATCACAGCCAGATAGATACTCATGGCTGTTGATTTCTTCAGGTTCGCGATATCGCCCGCTCCAAAATACTGGCTGATCAGGATGGAAAATCCCTGGCACAATCCCATAACAAAACCAATGATAAAAAAATTCATGGAACTGGTACATCCCACCGAGGCAAACGCATTGACGCCCACACCATGGCTGACCACAATACTGTCTACAATATTATAAAACTGCTGAAAAATATTACCGGCAAGCATCGGCAGCGCGAACATCAGGATTATCTTTACCGGACTGCCCTTCGTCATATCCTGGACCATACAAAAAACCCTCCCCGGAGTCATCCGAAAACTTTTTTACTATTTACATATCCTATCATTTCAAGTATACTTGAAGTCAAGAAAAATTTACTGATAATCTGGAAAGGGCGGATCCCATGAGTACCTATACGATTAAGGAAATGCGTGAAAAATTTGATATTCCCTCTTCTACCCTGCGTTATTATGAGGAAATGGGACTGTTTCCTGAGGTTTCGCGCACAGAAACAAACCAGCGCATTTACACAGACGAGCATATCAGCCGCCTGCATGCCATCAACTGTTTTAAGCGGACAGGACTTCCCATCACAAAGATGCATGATTTTTTTGAATATTCCGAAAATCTTCCCTGCCATATCGATGAGATCATACATATGATGGAAGACCATGAAAAAGAGATCGTCTGCCAGATTGAAAAAATGCAGCAGGATCTCAAACATATCCAGCAGAAGGTACGGTACTACAATGAAATTAAGACAGCGATGGAACAGAACCGGCCGTGGCCCTGTTTTGAGGACTGCTGATCCGCACCGCCAGACAGATCCTAATCGACGCTGCCAGGCTGCAACAGCGAACTTTTTGCCAGCGCATCGGCTTCTTCATTGTAAGCAACACCCGAATGCGCCGGCACTTTGATCAGTTCAACCGCGATCCGCGGTCTGTATTCATTCAGAAATGAGACATACTGCTTTGTCAGATCTTTTTTTGCCTGCCAGGAACCGTCTGCCCAGTTCCCGATCCCCGCATAGTCATAATATATCGTAATTTTGGATTTATGGTGTCCGACGGCATATTTTATCGCTTCCCTGACGCCCTCCAGCTCGGCTGCCACATTTCTTAATTCAAGAAACTCTGGGCTCGCCTCTCTGGTAAATGCCCTGCTCAAAGAAGTCTTTTGACCCATATGATCGATCAGAATAGCGCCAAAGCCAGACTTCTCTTCCTGCGGATCATAACTCCCGTCCACAAAGGCGACGACTTCCTCTTCGTTCAATCCAGATAATTTCTGATCTACCTGGGAATTGATATCCTCCACCGCCATCTCCCCGGACGTGCCGCCTGTGCCCTCCGCAACAAACCTCTGCGCTTCCTCCATCGTGGCAAAGGATTTGAATACCGCGCCGGAAACACCCTTCGTCTGCCTCTCACACTCTGCCCAGGTCTTATATACTCCCGGCTTATTTCCTGTCCTTACCGCATAATACTTCTGTTTCGCCATAATCCGTTCTCCCTGTGTTTTGCACATCGCATTATGACAAGTATCATATCATATCCGCGGCATATCGTCAATGAGAAGGCGACCGGGATGATCCTGCCGCCCTGAAATCTGCAAATTAGTAAACGATTGCCCTTATATCACCCCACATGACGCTCAAACGGCACAAATCCCAATATCTGATCGATCTCTTTCACCGCATCCCCCGGAATTTTAAATCCAGTGGCAGCAAGATTGCTCTCCAGCTGGGACGGCTTGCTTGCCCCTGTGATCACACTGCTGATGATCCCCTTTCGCAGGATCCAGGCAAGGGCGAGAACGGACATCGTAACACCAAGTTCCCCGGCGATCTTCTCCATCGCCGCCACTTTATCCAGATTCTCATCCGTGAGAAGATCATTCACCTGCTTATCCGCCTGGTGGGTGGCACGGGAGCCTTCCGGATACGGCTGTCCCTTCTTATACTTGCCTGTGAGCAGTCCCTGGGCGAGAGGGGAAAATGGTGTGATGCCGATCCCATATTTCTCACAGATCCCCATGATCTCATGCTCGATATAGCGGTCCATCATATTGTACTGTGGCTGCAGGCTGGTCATCGGATGCAGTCCGTATTTCTCAATGATCATCTGCGCTTCCATCAGCCGCGATCCGCTCCATTCCTCACTGACGCCATAATAAAGGATCTTTCCCTGATCCACCAGGGCGCTCAGCGCACGGAGGGTCTCCTCCATCGGCGTCGTGGGATCAAACCGGTGACAATAGTACAGGTCGATATAATCCAGCTGCATATTCCCCAGCGTACGGTCAATATTTTCAAAAATGTGTTTTCTGGACAGCCCCCACTCGGTGGCAGCAGGTCCGGTCGGGAAAAATACTTTGCTCGAAACAACATAAGAGCTCCTGCGGTAATCTTTCAGCACCCTGCCTAAAAAGCGCTCAGCCTCCCCGCCGCTGTACCCATCTGCACAGTCAAAGAAATTGACTCCTTTATCATACGCGAGCCGTATCGTTTCTTCTGCCACCTTTGCCTTCTCACTGCCGGCGAGATCCGTCATCCAGCTCCCCACTGCGATCTCGCTCACCTTCAGTCCTGATTTTCCTACACTGCGGTATTCCATGTCTCATTACCTCCAAATTATTTGATTTTTACTTTTCTGGTCCGATAGCTGCTATATTTTTTCACTCCGTTTACTTTTGAGTAAGTGCGGATATGAAAATAATAGGATTTTCCCTTTTTCCATGTCTTGCGGGAACGGGAATATACTGCCGTCTTTTTTGTGATCTTCACTGTTCCCAGCTTCTTATGCTGTTTTTTCTTCTTACCATAGGAGATCTCATACTTTTGTCCTTTTGCCTTTTTCCAGGAAAGCTTTACTTTTGTTTTCTTTTTCCTGACTGTCACTTTTGCTTTCAGTGATTTAACCTTTGCCGGTTTTACCACGATCGTGATGGGAACCATCGTTGTTTTCTGCACACTGCCTTCTTTGTAGGTAACAGAAATCTGATATTTTCCTGGCTTTTTCTTCTTAAAAGACGCGGCATTTGTAGTAAAATCCGTCGTTCTCTTTGTCACGCCATTGGCATAAAACAAGGTAAGGGTGATCCTGCTTTTCGCCAGCGCTGTTCCCTGAAGCACCTGATTTTTCTTTACTGTGGCAGCGATCGACCGCAGGGATGAATCTCCCTTATCCAGACTGGTATAAAAGGTCGCCGCTTCTCTGTCTGCCCCGTTCCGCAATGTCAGTGTGCCATTGACGATCGTAAGGAAATATCCCGGGTAAGCGACGCTCTCAAAAGAGACCCCTTTGCTCCCCGCCAGCCCCTGGACGGTACGGAATGTCTGACGCCTGGCAGTCTCTGCGGAGGCGTCCGTATCCTGCGCCAGCGTAACATTGGAAGCAGAGTTCGCCGTTATATACAGTCCCGGTTTATTTTCTGACTGGATGGACACATACGATCCTTTGTTTCTATCCGCTTTTCCCGCCATGATCAGCCATTTGGCATCGTCTGCTTCCCTGCCAGTCCCGGCGCCCACCCTGACGTCCTTATAAGGATAATCGCTTTCATTATGCGAATTTACATACGTTTCGTGGGATAAAAGAGCACCCGAACTGGTATACACCGTTGATGTCGTCCCTGTCAGTCCGCTGGCGGTCTCCGGGATCTCCCGGATGCTGCCATCCTTCTCAAAATGCAGCTCTGTGATACAGGGGATCCGGCGGTATCCATTGCCTCCCGGCTGGGAACCGTTGTGATAGGTAAAATATGTCTTTCCCTTAAAATCAAATACTGCCATATGATTTGTATTGGAAGTGGCATTGGGCGGCATCAGTATTTTCCCGTAGTTCCATTCTCCATTAATCAGATCGCTGGTAGTGGAATACGCCAGACTCTCATGCCAACCGGAAGCATAAAACAGATAATACTCCCCGTAATATTTTCCCTTTGCATCCTTCCGCCGGTAGATCCATGGCGCTTCCGTGTATCCTGCCGGTGAACGGTTAATGATATCTGCCGATCTGCTGTCCGTTCCACAGGTTATCTTTCCATCGCCGTTTAAATCCTTTACCGATATCATATCCTTATTGAGTTCACAGACATAATACTGGCTGTTGCCCCACGCCAGATACCGGTGTTCCACCCCTTTGCTGTCCGTATCGACCCAGACAGTCGGGTCAATATCATCCCAGTCACTGTTCTGTGGTTTCGTCAGCGTCCCCTTAACCAATGGGGCGCCGATATCTTTAAAAGGACCTGTCGGCTTATCCGCCACTGCCACACCGATAGACTGCTTCCCCTGGGAGGTCTTATCCCATGTGCAAAAGTACAGATAATATCTGCTATTATACTTTGTCACCTGAGACGCCCAGCTAGAGGAAGAATCCCTCGCCCACTTCACAGCATCCGTACTTACTTTCATGACACTGCCTTCCGGTTTCCACGTCTTCATATCCGTCGTCGAATAACAGATATATTCTTTCTGATTGTATATCTTGCGGTCCACCTCGCTGTCACTGGATTCATCATGGCCGGCATACAGATATACCCTGTCACCGTCCACAAGAACCGACGGATCCGCCCCATATACCCTTTTCCCGCTGGCATCCGTTGTAAAAACGGGATTCCCTGCCACGTCTTTCGGCAGGACAATCTCCGTCGTGCTCACAGCCGCCGTCACGGGAACACCGGGAAGCATAAGCGAAAGCGCCAGCACCCCTGTCAGAAATCTTTTTTTCATACTGAACCTCCGTTCCGAAGCGCAGCGAAGGAGGCACGAGCAAAAAACAGCCAGGCTGTTTTTGCTCTGTGCATCAATACTATTTGTGGCGCTTCATCACAAATAGTGGTGTAAACAATAAGCTATCAAGTTTATTGTTTACACTAAATACCCCCTTATCTATTTTCTATCTTACTATAAGCCTAACACTTCAAGCCAGCTTGAAGTCAAGGGGAGTTTTCTAATTTTTTTAAATTAATCTGGCTCCACGGCAAAATTAAAACAGAGACAGGAAAATCCTGCCCCTGCTTTGAGAAATCTCATCTTTTTTTCACTTTTACCTTAACCTTTTTCGACAAACCATTCCGGGCAATACAGTATATCGTACAGGTGCCTCGTTTTCTCCCTGTGATAACCCCCTTTTTTGACACCTTTGCAACCGACGGATCCAGGGAAACATAACGTATCTTTTTCCCCGCTTTTTTCATCTTTCGGCCTGTCACTTTTACACGGAGCCGGACTTTCTTACCCTTCTTTACACTCACTAGCGGCCGCTTTACCCGTATCTTCAGAGGATTCCCATATTTCCCGCCTTTTGTCATGCTATAGACAGGCAGTGACCGGGACAGGATCACACGTTTTCCATTTATGTTTTTATATGCTGTTACATAATATTTATACTGTCTTCCCTTTTTTAATTTTTTATGCTTCCACCTGGATGACTTTTTGCTGACTGTCCGGAGACGTTTATACGTTCCCTGATCTTTTGCCCCATATATTTCATAGCCATCTGCTGACTTCACCGGATTCCAGCGGATCGTCTGCGAAGTTTTGGCAGAAGCCACCCTGCAGAGAAGCAGTTTGGGAGTGATTATTGTATTATTCATCTCCGGAGCCTCTTCCTTGTCTGATCCATTATCCGGCTTTTGCGTCAGATCAGAACCGGAACCATCGGATGGATCTGCCAGTCCTGGCGTCGGCTCTGCCGTCGGGACTGGCTCCGGCGTCGGTTCTGCTGTCGGGACTGGCTCTGGCGTCGGCTCTGCTGTCGGGACTGGCTCTACCGTCGGGACTGGCTCTGGTGTCGGTTCTGCTGTCGGGACTGGCTCCGGCGTCGGGGTTGGTGGATTCTCACCAGCACCATAAATGGATTCCTTAAAGTCCTGTGTCTGATGTAAATATGCTTTAAATATTTCCTGTTTCAGACGTTCAACCTCTGTCGCCTGTGCACGGATATTATTATGGCCACCCGGCTGAACATAGACATTTACCAGGTCACTCTCCACCGCTTCTTTCATCATCTGGCGCAGTTTTTCAAAACTGTCAACCGTGACGGACTGGTTTTTCCACATGATCGTGACGGGCTTTAATTCATCCACTTTGTCAATCCTTCTCTGGAACATCGCTTTCTTAAAATCAGCCATCGTCCCATAGGCGCCGCCAAATATTTTTTCCAGAATATATTGGTCGGAAAGAATCGTCTGCTCTGATTTGGCAGATTCTTTATACTGATTGGATATATAAGGAAGCATACCGTTGTAATATCCATATTCAGCAAGCAGTTCAAATGCCTGCCGGCGGATCATAATATCACCACTGACGCCGTAGTCATTCTGCACCCCGGCATAGTTGGCGCTGAAAAGCGGTACAACATAATAACCGTTTCTTTCCATCGTCCCTGTTGTCTTCGTTCCATTTACTTCATAACGGGATACGAGGATGCTCTCACGGATCAGGTCATCCAGGGTATTCAGCTGATCTGCTTCATCCAGAGTCAGCTCCCGTACCGAATCCAGATTATGCCTGGATCCTTCTTCTCCCTGATTATATCTGGTATCCGGATCCTCGGGCTGCTCAAGTTTATGAAACCATTTCTTCTTCTCTTCCGCACTTTTCGAGACCATAATATCTGCTTCGGCATAGTCCAGTGTATAAATGACATCCAGAATACCTCTCATATAGTCCTGCAGATCTGTTTCATCCTCAAACCGCTCAGGCAGACCATTGTGATAGCGGTCACTGACTGCCAGACGGTCATAAATCAGATTGAGATTAAAAACAGGAGGATCATTCAGCTCATATGGCTCAAACATTCCTCTCGTATAAACTTCTGCCATCATACCGTCCCGTGAACCATACCCGTTCAGCATCAGTTCAGAAACAAGCAGATGCGTCAGTTCATGGGCATACGTTGCCAGCCCCCGCTCTGTCAGTGCTTTTGAGGCGTAATAACGGATCCCTGTCCCTTCTGCCACACCGTCGGCAAACATATAGGTACCGTACAGATTGAGCGGGGCAAAAAATTCCCTGACGCCCAGTGCGGCATCCGGCCCAAATTTGTCCGACCACTGGATCGTCGTATCGGGATCGATCCGCAGACTGTCTAAAACAATGCGGCTGGATGAAAGCAGTCCCCTCTTTTCTGGTTTTGCCATCCGGTACCAGAAATCGATAAAGGAGCTCTGCTGTTTTGCCGCCTGTTCCAGCTGCTGCCGGAACGTTTCGCGCAGTTCTGCGTAATGCACCGGATCTGTTTTCTTTATATTTCTGTCGATATAACAATCCACGATCCCATATGTGATCGTCGCAGAATTTGCGATCACATAAACACTGTCTTCCGATACCGTAAGAAGCGGCAGGATATAGGCACGGAACGCCGAATCATCGTACAGTCTTTTATATAAACCGGTATGACTGCTGTCCCATTCGGAGGACTGGTCCAGTATATACGCACGGCTCTCCTGCAGGAACCACTCGTTCAGCGATGTATCCGGTATCCATTTCTGCCTGTTCTCTTCCAGAAAGGCACCCAGCGTCATAGAGGAAGTAACATAGGAAAACAGCTTCCCCCAGCCAAAAGCATTGACATTATTTGAGATCTTTAACGTATCGCCCCCGGCGCCTCCGATCCTGATCAGCCAGTCCAGAACATCATAGGAAACACCGTATGGTTTTTGCTCATAAAGAAGAACATCCCTGATATTATGTTCTCCCATATCAAAATCATACAGTCTCTCAAGATACGTAAGTCCTAACAGCAGCTTTTCCTTATTCTGATTTATCTTGTCAGTAAAGAAAGCTGCTCCTTTGCCTTCTGCACCAGCGGTACTGTCGACCACCTTCTGGATGATCTCTCCGATCTCCGCCTGCACTTTTGCAAATGCGTCTTCAAAAGACATCACCTTTACATTATCCTGGTTCAGTTCGCTGATCGCCTGTTCATCCGTGATATCCGCCGGACTCTTTCCCTCCCTTCTGGCAATCTCTGTCTTTTTGTTTAACTTATCCGCCAATGAATACCGGGAAGGTGCCAGCAGCTGCGCGATCGTCGCATTATTTCCGTAGTCAATCTTCTGCAGGGCTGTTGTCGTATTCTGGCTCACCGTCCCGCCACAGCCCGCTGCAGAAGAAGTAACCGATGGAGCAAGAAATATCATCAGGATACATGTCACAACCGCTATTTTGATAGGATTCATCCTCTGTCCTCCTTTCACTTTTTTATCTTTATTATAAAATCCATAAGATGCACTGTCAATTCATATTTCACAAATAGACATTGCTGTTTTACCCACTTATTCACAGTTGCCATGATCCACATAAACAGGTATAATAGGCACAGTAAATCCAAACGACTACCACAGGAGGGATCCCATGGATTATGATTGTCTGATCATTGATGATGAAAAACTGCTTGCCGACAGCACAGCAGAATATTTTAATCTGTTCGGCGTCCGGACAGCCGTTGTCTATCATGCAGCGGAATGCCGGAAATTTTTTCAGGAAAATACGACGGGGCTATTGCTGCTGGATATCAATCTTGGTGACAGTAGCGGTTTTGAACTGTGCCGGGAACTTCGCGAAAAGACAGAGATCCCTATTCTGTTTATCTCTGCCCGGACAAGCGATGACGACCAGATCATCGCACTGAACATCGGCGGGGATGACTATATACAAAAACCATACTCCCTCAGCGTACTGCTCGCCAAAGTAAAGGTCGTCCTGAAACGTTACGGGCAGAATACAAATACGGGATATTCTGACGGCAGGCTCACCGTTGACCTCAGAGCAAAACAGGTATTGGTGGATGGAGATCCTGTCAGGCTGACAACCATGGAATTTAAACTGCTTTCTTATCTGATCCAGAATAGAGACCGGACAGTTTCCAAGCAGGAACTGTTTGAACATGTCTGGAAGGATAAATTCACAGGCGATGGAACACTAAACGTGCATATCCGTAAAATACGGGAGGCGATTGAACGGGAACCGGGAAACCCGGAGTACATTATCACCGTATGGGGCGACGGCTACCGGTTCAGTGGAGGGAACAGTGAAAAATAAATTTTTCACTCAGGAAGTTTGTGCGCACACGCCCAAACTTCTTTATGCACAAAAAGCGTGTGCAAATGGAGGAAACCATGAAAATACGCACTTATTTCATTATCCTGATGCTCACTTTTGCAGCCGGGGCTGCCGCTCTTGTTCTTTTCACCAGTAAAGACAACGGCAATTTGCAGGATCCGGTTGCCGTAAACGAAGTGCTGCATTCAATACAGGCAGACTGGGATACCATCGAACGCCACAAAAATAAAACGAATCTTGATTATGTTGTGACAGATAAAAACGGCTCTGTCCTTTTTAAAACCAGAGAGAACTTAAGCGAAAGTCTCAATGAAGCAGTGATCCACAGAGATACGATCCTCGATATCGAAATCAATGGTAAAATGGCAGGCAGACTCTTTGTGTACAACGACAGTTTCCAGCAGTTACAAGTGAAAAAGCAGCGCATGACCGTTTTCCTGATCACAATCCTTCTGATACAGGTCATCGTCTGTGTCGGAGCTCTCCTGTATCTGAACCACACGATCATTCAGCCCTTCCACAAACTAAAGGATTTTGCCAGACGGATTGCCGATGGCAATCTCACGATCCCGCTTGAGATGGACAGGCAGAATCTTTTCGGCGCCTTTACCGAAAGTTTTGACATCATGCGTTCTGAACTGGAACGGGCTCGTCTCGCCGAGGCAGAGGCAAACGCCAGTAAAAAGGAACTGATCGCCAAGCTTTCCCATGACATCAAAACACCCATTGCCAGTATCAAGGCTGCCGCTGAAGTCGGCGCCGCCCTGGCTGGAGACAAAAAAGTACAGGACAATTACGCACAGATCATACAAAAATCCGACCAGATCAATACCCTGATCTCCAATCTTTTTACAGCAGCTGTCGAAGAGCTCCAGCAGCTTCCTGTCTCTCCCGCCGACATGGAAAGCAGGGAGCTGAAATCATTACTCGAAAATTCTGACTATCTGCACCGCGGAACGATCCCGGAGATCCCTGTCTGCCTCTTATATGCCGACCGGCTCCGTCTGCAGCAGGTATTCGATAATATCTTTGCCAATTCGTATAAATATGCCGATACCAGAATCGAGATATCCATATACAGAAACAATTACTGCCTGGCTGTGACGATCGGGGATCATGGCGGCGGTGTCCTCACAGAAGAACTGCCCCTGCTCAAAGAAAAATTCAGACGCGGCAGCAATACCGAAGGCAAAGAAGGCGCCGGGCTGGGACTGTATATCGCCAGCTATTTTATGAATGAAATGGCGGGAGACCTTTTGATCGCAAACGGACCGGACGGTCTGCAGGTCACTGTGATGATCCCCCTGAGCGGTACGATTTAAGGATTTGTTAAGGATTCCCTAAAGACATTTAAGGATTGCCTGTGTAAAATGGAACGTGCAAAGAAAGGAGGAACTCATGAAAGAAATCCTGTTAAAAACAGAGAAACTAAGCAAATCCTTTTCCCATGGAGGGACGATGCAGCACGTTCTCAAAAACATTGACCTGACACTGTACAAAGGTGACTTCACTGTCATCATGGGAGCAAGCGGCGCCGGAAAATCCACGCTCCTGTATGCACTCTCCGGTATGGACACTCCGTCCCTGGGCACCATCACCTTTGGAAATGAAGTGATCTCTGCCCTGAGCCCGGATCAGCTTGCCGTGTTCCGGCGCAGGGCATGCGGTTTTGTATTCCAGCAGATCTACCTGATCGACGGAATGAGCCTGACAGACAACGTACTGTCTGCCGGACTCCTGGTAAATAAAGACAAAAAATCTCTCATCCGGCGCGCCAGGGAGTTGTTCCATGCTGTGGGGATTCCTGAGGACACACAGAAGAAATTCCCGGCACAGGTTTCCGGCGGCGAAGCACAGCGTGCCGGTATCGTCCGCGCACTCATCAATTCTCCGGAAATCCTGTTTGCCGATGAACCGACAGGCGCGCTCAATTCAAAGACCGGACTGGACGTCCTTGACACACTGACAAAATTCAACGGACAGGGTCAGAGCGTGGTTATGGTGACACACGATATGCGTTCTGCCCGCCGCGGAAACCGGATCCTGTACTTAAAAGACGGCATCATACTCGGGGAATGTGATCTGGGCAGCTATGTACACGGCGACCAGGCAAGACATGAAAAGCTCTCTGCTTTTCTATCAGAAATGGGGTGGTAGGATTGAAAAAACACATTCTTCTGGCAGGTTCAAATTTACGGAAAGCAAAAAGCCAGACCACAGCCATCATCGTCCTTATGCTGCTGGCATCGGTCATGCTCAATCTCTGGTTTATGCTGTCTACGGATTATAAGCAGAATTTTGACCGCTGTCACGATAAGCTGAACGCCGGACATGTCACTCTTTCCCTGAGCAGTGACAATGAAGAAATACAGAAGTTTCTCACAGAAACCATCGAAAAGGATACGCGTACTGACAGCTTTTCCCTGGATCCCATCATGCAGATGCCAGGTTCATTTTCCTATAATGGCGGCGAGATCAATGCAGAACTTGTCCTGTTAGAAAAGCAGGCTGCCCTCACCCGTTCGGTCGAAAAGATCGAAATTGTCGAAGACAGCCCGTTCCAAAGCGGGATCTATCTGCCTGTACTGTACCAGTCCGAGGACATTGCCACAGGCAAAACGATCACCCTGTCCATCGGCGGCAATGATATATCCTATACCGTATGCGGCTTTTTCAACAGCGTCATGGCGGGTTCACATAACTGCACCCTGTGTGGCATTCTCCTGACAGAAGATAAATACAGGGAATTGGAACAGTCGGGGTTTGCCGTCCGATCCACCATTTGTTCCGTCCGCCTGAAAGACAAGGCGGACAGCGAGAGCTATGAGACGATGCTGAAAAATGCTGTTTCCACCAGATATCCGGCAGTCCGGACTGTCAGCAATTCTTATGCGCTTGTATCCCAGTCCCGCTATATCTCACAGATGATCTGTTCTGGTATTCTGAGTGCCATGGCATTTTTTATCCTTCTGATCGCGCTGATCGTAATGGCTTCCAATATCATCAACTACATCCAGGTTGAGATGAAGAATCTCGGCGCCTTTCAGGCAATGGGGTATACCTGCCGACAGCTGACCGGTTCTCTCCTGCTGCAATTTGGAAGTATTTCATCCATTGCCGTCCTCGCCGGTACCGGAATCTCTTATTTATTATTTCCCTCTCTCAATATGATGATGAGCTCACAGACAGGGATTCCCTACAAAATCCATTTTCTGCCGCTGCCGCTTCTTATGACATTTACGATTCTGGAAGGAAGCGTTGCCGCTGTCGTCTGGCTGTCCGCGCGCCGGATCCGGAAAATAGAACCCATCACAGCTCTCCGCCAGGGTATCATGACCCACAATTTCAGACATAACCATGTGCCGCTGGAAAAAACGAGATGTTCACTGATTCCCAGCCTCGCTCTCAAGACGGCACTGTCCGGCATGAAACACAATGTGATCGTCAGCATCACGATGTATGTATTGTCACTGATCATCGTATTTTCAGGTCTGATGACGGAAAATGTCATCGCCGATACCAAACCTTTTCTCAACCTGATCGGAGGAGAAATAGCAGACAGCTGTATCAATGTCAATGCCAAAACAGAGAAAAAATTTTTACAGACTATGGCTGCGGATGACCGGGTGGAAAAAGTCTATCTGTACCATTCCGTCCCCGTACGCCATGTAGGAGGGATTGAACTCACCGCTACACTCTGTGATGATTTTTCACAGGCAAATAACCAGAACATTGTATTCGAAGGGAGATTCCCCAGATATGATAATGAGATCGCAACTGCTGCGAAATATGCAAAGGAACACGATCTGAAAATCGGTGACGAAATAACGATACGCGCAGGAGGCAGAAAGGCAGCCTATATTATCTCCGGCTTTACCCAGGTCAGCAATAGTCTCGGCAAAGACTGTCTGCTCACACGGGCTGGCTATGAACGGCTGGACAGCCTGCAAAATACCAGCTATTATCTGAATATCACCGACGATGACCAGATTGATTCCTTAAACGAAGAAATGAAAGAGCGGTTTGGAAATGAGATCAATACCACGATCAATATCAAATCAACCGTTGACGCAGGCGGTTCTGTATACATTTCCCTTACGAAGATCATCGTGATCTCCGTTCTCATACTAAGCGCCGTCATCATTGCTTTTGTGCTGTACCTTCTTGTGAGAACGACACTGAATAATAAAAAACGGGATCACGGAATCATGAAAGCGCTTGGTTTCACTACCAGACAGCTCATCCTGCAGACAGCGCTCAGCTTCATGCCAGCCGTCCTGCTTTCGACCATCACAGGGCTTATTATAAATTCCCTGATCATCAATCCTCTGACCGCTTTTTTCCTGAGCGGGATCGGCATCGTAAAATGTACCTTTACCGTCCCTGCCGGATTCATCGCCATGGCAGGTGCCGGGCTTGTCCTGCTCGCCTTCTCCACCGTGTGCCTGCTGTCGCTAAAGATCAGGAAGATCGCTCCCCGGAAGCTGCTCGCAGGGGAATAAAAGCGTCGTGATAATCCGACGCTTCCAAGAACGGCCTGCGGTCGTTCTTGCTCCGCAAAAAGTGAACTTTCTTAATTAGATAAGAAAAGCGTCGTGATAATCCGACGCTTCCAGAAACCGCCATCGAACCTCTGGTTCTCTGGCGGTTTCAAATTAGTGCCATTGATCTATAGTAATGCGGTCACTTCACTTTTTTCTTTACCCATTTCTTTACACTTTTATAGGATACATCCGTCAAATCCTTTCCTTTTACCACCTTCGCACCCTTCGCCGCAGCCCGGATGCCTTTCATACTCCCGGAGATCCCACTGCCCCCGCTGGTACAGAACGGTATAATTTTCTTTCCTTTCAGGTTGTAGGATTCCAGAAACGTGCGGATGATCATCGGTTCTTTTGACCACCAGATGGGATAACCGACGAAGATCACGTCGTATTTACGGATTTTCTTCACTTTTCCTTTTACTTTCGGCCGGATACTGTCATTTTTCTGTTCTTTATTTGCCCTGCAGTCATCATTGTCATAATTCAGATCTGCCTTTGTATATGGCTTGGCGGCTTTGATCTGATACAGTTTGCCGCCTGTTGCCTTTTTGATCTTTTTTGCTGCACCTTTCGTCGTCCCTGTTGCTGAAAAATAAACAATCAGAACTTTCTTTTTCTTTGATTTACTGGCAACGCTCACATTTCCAGCAGGCAATGCCAGTCCTGCGATCAAAGCAAATACCAGTAACAATTTCATCCAAAGCTTAGCATTTTTCTTCATCATCATTTTTTCCTCCTTTTTAGCTCAACGGCGCCAATTTGAACCCGCCGTTGAGCTAGCCTGAATTATTTTTCAATCTCATGGAAGCATTTTAACCAGCCCCCGGTAGGTAAGATCCTGGATCGTAGTCTTTTCATACGTTACACCTGCCCGCTCCATCGCCTCAATCTGTTTATCTGTTGCATGCGCATAAGGATAGATTCCATGCATATATGGTAAAAATATTTTTATGAATCTGCTGATCTCTTCCTCTTCAATTTCCGGATAACATTTCCTGAGCAGTCTCCTGAGCGCACCTTTTACATTTCCGTACGCCATCTTAAAGCTTACCAGCCTTTCCATACGGCTGTTCTCCTCCAGATCATAAAGATTCACAGACAAAAGCTTCAGAAGAAGCTTCCTCTTTTGCAGGGAACCGGCAAGTGCCAGGGCAAGTTCCTCTCTCGTGATTTCAGCTGTCTCCTCTCCCAGACTCCCGATCTCCTGTGTCCACACGACGTACTCCCTCTCAAACAGTCCCAGAAATATTTCTTCCTTTGTTTCATAATAATTGTATATGGAAGTACGGGTAAAAGAGGTCTCCCTGGAGATGTCCTGCAGGGTAATCTCCTTAAATGTCTTTACCTGGTACAGCTTCTCACAGGCATTCATAATCTCATCCTTCCGGGCCGCTGTGAGCTCCGGCGATCCTTTTGGCATATCTCTCCTCTCCGTGAACGCCCCTGTTTTAATGACGGCGTTTCACTATCTCCTGCTGTTTAGCTCAGTTTATTATAATCCTCATCTGAAACTGGTTCACACCACTCATTTGCCGTCCCTTCACCCGGAACCTCCATGGCAAGGTGGGAAAACCACGAATCGGGAGCAGCGCCATGCCAGTGTTTTACCCCGACAGGGATATTGATCACATCACCAAGTGTCATCTCCACAGCCTCCTTTCCCCATTCCTGATAATACCCCCTGCCGCCGACACAGATCAGGATCTGTCCACCGCCGCTCTCTGCCTTATGGATATGCCAGTTGTTACGGCATCCCGGCTCAAACGTCACATTGAAAACCGGAACCTGCTCGGTGGACACTGGTGCAAGATAGCTCTGCCCGGCAAAATATCTGGCAAATGCATCATTGGGCTCACCGATCGGGAAAAAAATACTCTGCTGATAGTTCTCTTTTTCAGTCAAAGCTTCCCCGTCCTCTTTCCACACCTCCTTTGCCAGACGGAATACCGCCCAGCCCTTCGGCCATCCGGTATACATAGTCACATGGGTGATGATGGCAGCGATCTCTTCCCTTGTCACTCCATGATTTTTTGCATTCTCCAGATGATAGACAAGGGAAGAATCCGTAATACCTGACGCCATCAGTGATACTACAGTGATGATACATTTTGTTTTTATGGATAGAACATCCTCATTCCATACTTCCCCAAACAACACATCATCATTTAAATGTGCAAACATGGGAGCAAATTGTCCAAGGCTGTCCCTGCCTGCCGTCTGTACGATCTTTTCACTCATTACATTTCCTCCAATCCGCTCATTCTCTATTCTGACATAGTGTCAATGTAATTATTATACACCTGTTCTGACGCGATGTCAACTAAAAATCCGCACTAATTCAATACCTTCCTTCTTCCCGAGATTCCGGCTGTATTTCTTACTGACCGGATCCTTCCAGTGCTCATGGACGCCAAGATTTGTCACCCTTTTCCCATTTCCATTTTTATATCTTTTGCCGGATGGCGCCTTTTTCACCAGCGCCGCCTCATGGAGATAATTTTCCACAGTGGCATTATTTTTCAGACTGTCATTCTCTTTTGTCACAGCCGGTTCGTTCATCAGCAGATCTGCCCCGACCGAATCAATCGCCACAGGATCCTGCGATACAAATATACTGGATGTATAATACCCATTAAACGGACTCTGCCGCCACTTTGCATTGCTGCCGATGATGTCATCTCCTTCTGATGGAGCACAGATCAGGGCATCCAGCATATACAGCACCGTCTTATTTCCCAGCTGGTAATTTGCCATCAGATCCACAAGGGGACTGTAGACTTTCATCTTATCCATCGTGAGAAACTGGTGCAGGTTTGCCCCCTCCGGCGGACGCATTTCATTCCCATTGATAAATGAGCCAAAATGATTTTTGCCACAGAGCGTGATCCCGTAACTATGTCCCTTCAGATTGGCAAAATTGATCACATACTCTGCCCCTGTCACACAGGTCGGCAGGTAATTTACGGCGCCACGGAAGGAATGGGACCAGTTGATCGGTTTTTTCTTATCCGCTGTACCATTATTGCGCCCCACAAAATGAACTCCTTTTAATTCCCCTTTTGTGCATAAGTCGATCATATAGACGGGGAAGATCCGGGATACATCATAAACCGTAATATCCGATGGCGTTACGCCCGCATCCTTTACCAGTGAGGTCAGAAGCGCCCTGAGCAGCACCGGATTTGTATAGCTCATCTTTGTCCTGCCGCTGGTATCATCGTCAAAAACGCCAGAGCCGTTGATATTTGCCTTGATCGCTATCTTCTCACCCTTTTTGTATTTCTTCTTTCCTTTTCCCCGTCTTTTATTCTGATCCTGAAACAATTTCTGCCAGCCAGTTTTTGCCTTTTTGGCGCCTCCCAGTGAAGCGATGCTGTTGCGCAGCATTTTCAATATGACCGTGTTGTTGAAATGCTCTGGTTTCCACCAGTATCCCTTTCCATCCCACCGGACCGATCTGCGGTTATGGCTCCAGACAACCCTGCCGGGTTTTGCACCAACACCCTTCCCGTAAGGACGATGGTCAGGATATACCTGCTTATTGTTCCTTACAGTCACTGCTGCGGTCAGTCTCTTCGTGATCTTTTTCCTGCCTCTTTTATAGGTAATACGACAGACTATAACTGTTTTGCCTTTCCGCAGTCCAGTGATGACACCATTTTTCACTTTTGCCACTTTTGTATTTTTACTGCTCCACCGGAGCTTTGCTCCGGAAGGTTTATTTTTTACCGTCAGCTTTGCTGTGATCCCTCTTTTTACGCTGACCCTGGATCTGCTCAGCGCAGTCCGGCTGCTGACCGACGCCTGCACTGTCAAACTGGTTCCAGACAAAGCAGTCACGGCAAACACCAGAACGATCATACTCTTACCTTTCATCTCTGTCCCCCCGTTATCCATTATTTCAGATGATCCCTGAAAAACCGCTCCATCCTGTCAAACGGTATCACATCGGTCTGGTCATAAAGATCCGTATGGACGGCATCCGGTATGATCATCAGCTCCTTATTGTCCCCCTTTAATTTCTCATACGCA
>CAJUDA010000012.1 GCA_910584875.1 uncultured Eubacterium sp. | reverse complement strand
TCAAGGTCCGTCAACCGCTCATATACTGTAAAACGGTTGTTTCTCAGCTTCCGCTTTTTGTTTTATTACCGCGTCAGCAAGGATTATCTTACCAAAGATATTTCGTATTGTCAACACTTTTTTTTAAAATTTTTCAAAAAAAGTGGAATTAAATTTTAGTACACAATATATAGGTGTATTATCTTGTCTTATATACAAAAAACAATTACTTTGTTTCATTTTTATATAATTATTAATGTACTATATCAGCTATAATATGACTCTAGAATGAAAATTTTAATTGTAATTGTAAATTGTTTCATGTAAAATAATCATATCGTCAAATTATAAGGAGGGGAAATATGGGAACATCTAAATATGTAGGAACAAAAACAGAAAAAAATCTGCAAGCAGCATTTGCTGGAGAATCACAAGCAAGAATGGACATATCGTCGTTGGAACAAAGGCTCCTGAGATATGCCCGACCTGTAATCATCCCCAGAGCTATTTTGAAATACATGAGGAGAATTATTAATCAGTCTGAATCCTGCAGCAGAGCGGCAGTAAATCTGTTTCTCTGCTCTTTATTATCAACTGCTGCTTTGTAATACACCAATAAGGTAAGTAAACAATGGAAAATATAAAAAATGGAAAGCGTTGTTTTATCTGCTTTCCATTTTTTATGAATGTATATCCTATGCACACAAGGAACGGAGAAGGAGGGATTTGAACCCTCGCGCCGCGCGAACGACCTACACCCTTAGCAGGGGCGCCTCTTCAGCCACTTGAGTACTTCTCCAGCTGAATATCAAAATCAATATCCAATTTTTACTGCACTAATCCAGTGCAAGCAATATTTTAACAGAGTTTCTTTTGTTTGTCAAACACTTTTTTATCGCAGATTCGAAAGTGTATCTGAAAGAAATCACCACAGATCATACAACCTTCATTTTTTTTCCAAGTCCCGCCCTTTTCAGCATTTTCTTATAGCTTTTCCTTTTCTTCTTTGGCACTTTGATCCTCGCTTTTTTACTGATTCCCTTTACCGCCCTGGAACCGATCTTACGGATCGTTGTGGAAGATATGGTAATCTTTTTCACTTTCTTTTTTTTGTAAAATGCTTTTTTTGCGATCGACGTTACTTTGTATTTATATTTACCGATCTTAACTGTGCCGGGAATGCTGACAGAAGATTTCTTCTTCACCATCCCCATTACCTCTACCGTTCCCTTTCCATCTGTACTGTTATTCCACACCTTATATTTCAGATTTCCCTTTTTATATATTTCCCCACTGGAGGCAATGATCTCGAAAGAGACCGTCTGGCTGCCAAAATAATAACCGCCGATACCTGTCACTGTAGCCTTTGCCGTGCCAAGCGCGCTGTTATTGTGAAACGTTACTTTATAATTTCTATTCATTTGTAATCTCTTTGTTCCATCTGTCACAGCAAAGGCAGGCATAATCACTTTTCCCGTATGATTTTGCGGGGAAATGGCAGAGATCCTGACATTTTTCATCGCACGTTTTGTGGGGATATAAGGATTCCCATATTTTTTCACATAAGCCTGAGCCGGTGAATCATCCTCACCACAGATGATAGTAGAGCGGCTGAAGGCATAATAACCAATCGTTTTTATACGGGGGGACAATGTGATCTTTGCGATCCCGCTGTCATAAAAGGCATAATCCCCTATTGTGGTTACTTTCGATGGAAGATCCGCTTTTTTCACTGATCTGCACTGATAAAACGCATTGTTGCCGATCTGGGTCAGACCGGAAGGCAGCTTACTAACCTGCAAAGAAGTACAGCCACTGAAGGCTGCATATCCGATCGTCCGCACAGTGTCAGGCAGTGCAATTTGCTTAAGTTCCCCACAGCCGCTGAAAAGCTCCGGGGCGATTGAAGTGATCCCAGAGACAAAGTGGATCTCTTCCAGACCACAACCGGCAAAGCAGTCTGACCCTCCGCTCTGTAACGATCGGGGTATGGTGATCTCTTTTAAGGAAACGCAGTCTGTAAATGCATTGTAATGAATTTCTTCCAGACCTTCCGGCAGATTGATCTCTGACAGATTTTCACAGCCGCGGAACGCACAGGCGCGGATCATTCTGACCGTATCGGCAAGCTGTACTTTTTTCAAAACTTTACTATCCAGAAAAAACTCAAAAGGGATCGTCGTAATCCCTTCCTCAACAACCAGATTTTCAATTTTTTCCTGTATGGTATCATCCCATGTCCGGACGATCACACCAGTACCGGATATAGTCATAGTCCCTGTCTGTTCATCAAATGTATAAAATGCGCTGGCGCCGCATTCTCCCTGTTCTGCTGCCTCACTCTTTTCTGTACACAAAAAAAGAGCAACAAACAGAAAACTAAAAGAAATCAGGATCACTCTTTTTTTCACTTTGTTTCCTCCCTGTCAGCCTGACGGTTTCGCCGTCCGGCTAAGAAATTTTATACTGTTCCGGCGCTGTCTGATACAGATCCTTCCCCTGGCAGTCGATCACAGTGATCACGGGAAGCTTTTCTACATAAAGTCTGCGGACTGCTTCTGTACCCAGATCGTCATAAGCGATCACTTCACTCTCTTTGATACACTGCGACAGCAGGGCGCCCGCGCCACCAACAGCTGCAAAATAAACAGCCGTGTTTTCTTTCATGGCAGAAACAACGTCATTATTTCTCTTTCCTTTTCCGATCATCCCAGTCAGTCCATGATCCAGAAGTACCGGAGCATATTTATCCATCCGGCTGCTGGTGGTAGGACCGGCAGAGCCGATCACCTGCCCTTCCCGGTTCGGTGTCGGTCCGAGATAATAGACGACCTGATCCGTCACATCAAAAGGAAGCTCCCCGCCTGCTGCCAGCTCTTCGGTCATGCGTTTGTGTGCCGCATCCCTTGCTGTATAGATGGTGCCCGTAATATAAACATAATCTCCCGCTCTCAGATCTCTGACTTTCTCCTTTGTGAGAGGAGTTTCAATGTATTTATCCATATGATGGTCAACCCCCTGGTCTGTTACAATGTTCTTTTACTATGACGGTTTACATGACAGCATACATTGACTGCCACAGGCAGTCCGGCTATATGCGTAGGATACGTTTCAATATTCAGCCCGATCGCTGTCACCCTTCCACCCAGACCGCCGGGACCGATGCCAAGCGCGTTGATTTTCTCCAGCATTTCCTCTTCCAGTTTGCTTATATAAGGAATTGGGGAACGGCTGTCCAGATCCCTGGTCAGCGCTTTTTTTGCCAGCAGGGCACATTTCTCAAATGTGCCGCCGATCCCCACGCCGATCACCATGGGCGGACAGGCATTGGGTCCGGCATTTTGTACCGTTTCCAGGATCGCCTGTTTCACTCCCTCGATCCCGTCTGCCGGTTTCAGCATAAAAACCCGGCTCATATTCTCACTGCCAAATCCTTTGGGAGCTACTGTGATCCCCAGCTGGTCTCCCGGTACGATCTCATAGTGGATAATACCCGGCGTGTTGTCCTTTGTGTTTTCACGGATCAGCGGATCCCCTACTACCGATTTGCGCAGATAACCCTCTTCATAGCCCTGACGGATTCCCTCATTGACGGCATCCCCGATAAAACCGCCCTCAATATGGACCTCTTGTCCGATCTGCAGAAATACAACGGTCATACCGGTATCCTGACAGATGGGAATCTGGTTTTCACAGGCAATGTCCATATTTTCTTCCAGCTGACCCAGAATCTGCCTGCCGATGACCGACTCTTCTTTTTCCCTCCCGGCATGGATCGCGGCTTTCACATCATCCGAAAGCCGGATATTGACTTCCATGCACATTTCCTTTATATTTTTTGTGATTTCTTCTGTACTAATCGTCCTCATCCTCTGAATCATCCTCCCATACTCTGGCGATGCTGGCAATACGGATATCCTTTTCTTCATCCAGATTCATCAGTTTTACCCCGGAAGTGACACGACCGAGTATCGAGATCCCATCCACTCCGGTACGGATAATGATGCCTTCATTGGTGATCAGCATGATATCCGATCCATCTTCCACGATCTTCGCTGCCACGACCTGTCCTGTCTTCGGCGTGATCTTATAACATTTCACACCCTTCCCGCCACGGAACTGAGGTGAAAATTCGTTAATATTTGTGCGCTTGCCCATACCATGCTCCGATACGAGAAGGAGATTGTCGCCCTGGGAACTCATCTGCATTCCCACGACTTCATCTTCCCTGCCCAGGTTGATGCCCCGGACGCCCATGGCGATCCGCCCCATCGAACGGACATCCTTTTCATGGAACCGGATACACTGTCCTTCTCTTGTTGCCAGAAGGATATCCTGTTCCCCGTCCGTAACCTTGACTTCGATCAGCTCGTCGTCTTCCCTTAGAGTGATCGCCTGAAGGCCCGTTTTCCGTATATGCTGATAATCCTTGATCGGTGTTTTCTTCACAATACCCGTTTTCGTCGCCATAAAAAGATAATTGTCTTCCGAATACTCCTTGATGGAGATCACGGCAGAGATCTTCTCTTCCGGCATAAGCTGCAGCAGATTGACGATAGCGGTACCACGGGACGTGCGACCGGACTCCGGGATCTCATATGCTTTCATGCGGTAGACGCGTCCCTTATTGGTAAAGAACATCAGATAATGATGTGTCGTCGCCATAGAGATATTTTCGATATAATCTTCCTCGATGGTCTGCATTCCCTTGATTCCTTTGCCGCCCCTGTTCTGGCTGCGGAAATTATCACTGGTCATCCGTTTGATATAACCGAGATGCGTCATGGCGATCACCGTATTTTCTACCGGGATCATATCTTCCATGGAAATATCAAACTCATCAAATCCGATGCTGGTCCGTCTCTCATCCCCGTATTTGTCGCGAATCACTGTGATCTCTTTTTTGATCACGCCCAATAACAGCTTGCGGTCAGCGAGTATCGCTTTGTATTCAGCAATGCGTTTCTGCAACTCCTCATATTCATTTTCCAGCTTTTCCCGCTCCAGTCCGGTGAGAGCGCGCAGACGCATATCAATGATCGCCTGTGCCTGCACGTCATCCAGATCAAATCTCTCGATCAGCCGTTCCTTCGCCAGTGCCGCGCTTTCGGATCCGCGGATGATCTTTATCACTTCATCAATGTGATCCAGGGCGATCAGTAAGCCCTTTAATATATGGGCGCGTTCTTCTGCTTTATTGAGATCATATTTCGTGCGGCGCGTCACCACTTCTTCCTGATGCTTCAGATAGTGCTGCAGCATCTGCAGAAGGTTCATCACCACCGGCTCGTTATTGACCAGAGCCAGCATATTAACACCAAATGTATCCTGCAGCTGGGTATGCTTGAACAACTGATTCAGGATCACGTTAGCGTTGACATCCTTCCGGAGTTCGATGCAGATCCGCATTCCTTCACGGTTTGATTCATCTCGCAGATCGGTAATGCCGTCAATCCGTTTATCTTTATGTAATTCTGCGATTTTTTCGATCAGTCTCGCTTTATTGACCATAAAAGGAAGTTCCGTCACCACGATACGGTTCTTTCCATTTGCCATCGTCTCGATATCCGTCACCGCGCGCACCCGGATCTTGCCGTGTCCGGTACGGTATGCCTGTTCGATGCCGCGGCGCCCAAGGATCGTCGCTCCGGTAGGAAAATCCGGTCCCTTGATGATATCCATCACTTCATCAAGAGAGGTTTCCCTGTCCTCTTCCACCTGGTTATCAATGATCTTTACAACACCATTGATCACTTCACCCAGATTATGGGGTGGAATATTCGTCGCCATGCCGACCGCGATCCCGGAAGTACCGTTGACAAGCAGGTTTGGAAAACGTGCCGGAAGTACCGTCGGCTCTTTCTCCGTCTCATCAAAGTTCGGCATAAAATCTACGGTATCTTTATTGATATCGGACAGCATCTCCATCGAGATTCTGCTGAGCCTTGCCTCCGTATAACGCATGGCGGCAGCGCCGTCGCCATCCACGGAACCAAAGTTTCCATGACCATCCACCAGAGGATAGCGGGTCGACCATTCCTGTGCCATATTGACAAGCGCACCGTAGATCGAACTATCTCCGTGCGGATGATATTTACCCATGGCATCACCGACGATACGCGCACATTTACGGTGCGGCTTGTCCGGTCCGTTGTTCAGCTCGATCATGGCATATAAAATTCTTCTCTGTACCGGTTTTAATCCGTCCCTGACATCCGGCAGTGCTCGGGAAGCAATGACAGACATGGCATAATCAATATATGAATTTTCCATGGTCTTTTTCAGATCCACCGGCTGGATGGCGTCAAACCCGTCTTTATCAAAGATATTTTCGTCCATACTATATGTCTCCTTCTACGTTATATGTCAAGATTTCTCACATACTTTGCATTTGCCTCGATAAATTCACGTCTCGGTTCCACCTTATCCCCCATCAGGGTATTGAAGGTAAGGTCAATCTCTGAGGTATCGTCTTCATCCATCGTTACTTTGAGAAGGATCCTCTTCTCCGGATCCATCGTCGTATCCCAGAGCTGCTCGGCATCCATCTCGCCAAGTCCTTTATAACGCTGGATGTTATTGTTTCCATCCCTGCCGATCTCCTCCAGTACCTGATTTAATTCCTCATCACTGTAGGCATAATACGATTTTTTATTCCGGTCCACCTTGTACAGCGGCGGCTGTGCCAGATAGACGTACCCCTCTTTGATCAGATCCGGCATAAACCGGTACAAAAAAGTAAGAAGAAGCGTTGCAATATGGGCGCCGTCCACATCGGCATCTGTCATAATAATGATCTTGTGATAACGGAGCTTTTCAATATCAAAGTCTTCAGAGATACCAGTACCAAATGCTGTGATCATCGCTTTGATCTCATTATTGACCAGTATTTTGTCCAGTCTCGCTTTCTCTACATTGAGGATTTTTCCCCGCAGGGGAAGGATCGCCTGTGTCGCACGGTCTCTCGCCGTCTTGGCGCTGCCTCCGGCAGAATCTCCCTCTACGATATAGATCTCGCATTTTTCCGGATCTTTGTCACTGCAGTCCGCAAGCTTGCCGGGCAGTCCCCCGCCCTCCAGCACGTTTTTCCGGCGGGTAAGATCCCTTGCCTTCCTCGCCGCCTCTCTTGCTCTCTGGGCAAGAAGCGATTTCTCACAGATCTGCTTTGCCACCTGGGGATTCTGTTCCAGATAATAAGTCAGCTGTTCACTGACGATGCTGTCCACAGCGCCTCTCGCCTCACTGTTTCCCAGCTTTTGTTTTGTCTGTCCCTCAAACTGAGGTTCCGGGATCTTGATGCTGATAATGGCAGTCAGACCTTCCCTGATATCTTCACCAGAGAGATTCGGTTCATTTTCTTTCAGTATTTTCTGATTTCTGGCATAGTCATTAAATGTCTTCGTCAGGGCATTTTTAAATCCGGCGAGATGGGTACCGCCTTCCGGCGTCGTAATATTATTGACAAAGCTATAACATCCCTCGTTAAATTCTGAATTATGCTGAAATGCCACTTCAACGAACACATCGCCTTTTTGTCCCTCACAGTAGATGATATCTTCATACAGAGGATCTTTATTTTTGTTCAGATATTCGACGTATTCTTTAATACCGCCTTCGTAGTGGTATGTCTCTGTACGTTCCTCTTCTTCCCTGAGGTCTGTGAGGATGATCTTGACGCCCCTTGTCAGAAATGCCATTTCACGAAGACGCTTTTTCAATATTTTGAAATCATAAACGGTCGTTTCCGTAAAAATCGTCTCATCAGGAAGAAAAGTTACCTTTGTTCCCCGCTGATCCGACGTTCCGATTTCCTTCAGTGGATACATCGTATGTCCTTTTTCATAACGCTGTTTATATTTCTTTCCGTCCTGACAGATTTCTACTTCCAGCCAGTTGGACAGGGCATTTACAACCGAAGCGCCTACCCCGTGCAGACCACCGGATACTTTATAACCGCCGCCGCCGAATTTACCTCCCGCATGGAGGACGGTAAACACGACTTCCACCGCCGGCTTCCCGGCTTTATGATTCAGTCCTACCGGAATCCCGCGTCCATTGTCGATCACAGTTATGGAATTGTCCTGATTGATAAAAACCTGTATTTCATCGCAGTATCCGGCAAGAGCCTCGTCAATCGAATTATCCACGATCTCATATACGAGATGGTGAAGTCCCCGTTCCGAGGTACTTCCGATATACATACCCGGTCTCTTGCGGACTGCTGCCAGTCCTTCCAGAATCTGTATCTGATCTGCTCCATATACTACTTCATTTTGCTTTTCCATCTGGAAAACCTCCGTCTCATCATACTTTAGCCATTTCATTTTGTTTTGATGTTCCATTTATGATCTCAAATGTTCGATCAATATTGATCCCATTTTTTACAAATTCCTCCAGACCGGTACATGTGATGATCGTCTGTATCCCCTTGATATTTTCCAGTAGATAATTCTGCCTGTTCCGGTCCAGTTCAGACAATACATCATCCAGAAGAAGCACTGGTTTTTCTCCGGCAGTCCGTTCTACGATCTCAATCTCCGCCATTTTCAGAGAAAGCGCCGCCGTCCTTTTCTGACCCTGGGAACCATACTTACGAAGATCTTTTTTTTCTGTGATAAAGATCAGATCATCACGATGCGGTCCCACTGTCGTCGTTCCCAGGAAGATATCTCTGTCTTCTTCCATAAAAAGTTTCGCTTCCAGATCCTGCTGCCGGCAGTTTGGATCATAAGTGATATCGACTTCCTCTTTTCCCCCTGTGAGACTGGCATGCTTTTTCTTCATGATCTCGTTGAGCTCCCCGGCAAATTCTTCCCTGAGCTGTATGATCTTTCCACCGTGTTCGACCAGCTGCCCATTCCAGATCTCAAGTGTAGATTTCAGATCCCTGTTTTCCTGAATCTGTTTAAGAAGGGCATTTCTCTGTTTCAATATTTTTTTATATTGTGTCAGATAAAACAGATACGCTTTATTTAACTGACACATCTCCATGTCGATAAAACGGCGTCGTTCTTCCGGACCATCTTTAATGATACTCAGATCCTCCGGAGAAAAAAATACAAGATTCGACAAACCCAGAAGTTCATTGCTGTTTTTAATGGGAAGTCCGTCTATGGCGATCCCCTTTGCACTTCCCCGGCGCATATGCACCTCTACTTTTATAACTTTTTCCCTTTTTTCGATAAAATAACGGATATGGGCTTCTTTTTCTCCGGCACGGATCATTTCCTGGTCTTTGCTGCCTTTATGGGATTTTGTCGTACCGCCGACAAAAATCGCCTCTAGAACATTTGTCTTTCCCTGGGCATTGTCACCATACAATACATTCGTCCCCTCATGAAAATGGAACTCTTCTCTTTCATAATTACGAAAATTACTGAGTTCAACAGACTGTATCGTCATAAAGCAACAACCTTTACTTCGGTTTCCTCAAAACAAAAGACGTCTCCCGGATACAGTTTCCTTCCACGCCGGTCATCCATCTCACCATTGACCGTGACAAGCCCTTCCTGGATCAGTACCTTTGCCTCGACGCCGGAACTGGCCAGACCGGCAAGCTTCATTGCCTGTCCCAGTTTGATATATTCGTCTCTGATCGTGATCTCCTGCATGTTCTGTCACCTTTCCTGTTGTTAATTCATATTGACCGGAAGAATCAGATAAATATAGGATTCCTCTTTGTTTTTGATAAAACAGGGTGCATTGGAATTAAACAAATATAAATAAACGTCCTCATCATCGATTACTTTTAATACATCAATGATATATTTCGGATTAAAAGCGATCGCAAGATCCTTTCCTTCTTTTTCTACACTGACTTCTTCATCCATGGACCCGATTTTTGTGTTCATCTCCATCTGGATCTCATGATCCCGGATATGAAGGATCACCGGTTTTTTGTCTGCCTCCCTCGTAAGCAGGGTAGCGCGGTCGATACAGCCAAAAAATTCCTGTTTATTTACTTTGACTCTTGTCTCATAATTACTCTTGAGCATCTGTTCGATATTATAAAAATTTCCTTCAATAAGCCGAGAGATCACAATAGTCTCATCAAACTCAAAGAGAACATGGTTCTTTGAGAAAGAAATCGTAACTTCGTCCTCCATATCCCCGGTCAGGATCTTACTGATTTCATTTAATGTTTTGCCGGGAATGACAACCTTGATATGGTCGTAACTTTCCTTCAGCTGTATTTTGCGGATGGATACCCGGACGAGATCCAGAGATGCGATTTTAAATTCATCCCCATTAATCTCAAACAGTTCACCAGTGAGGATCTTGTTACTTTCATTATCTGAGATAGAA
The DNA here is from genome assembly GCA_910584875.1 of uncultured Eubacterium sp. GTDB lineage: Bacteria > Bacillota > Clostridia > Lachnospirales > Lachnospiraceae > Eubacterium_F. The sequence continues at coordinate 75,454 of CAJUDA010000012.1, read as the reverse complement.
AAGATCGTCTGCCGGATCATCTCTTTCAGGGTAAACTGGGAGAGAGCGATCTTCTTTTCGATATCAATCTGGGGAAGCATTGGAAATTCTTCATGATTGATTCCTGGTATATTAAACTTTGACTTCCCGCAAAAGAGAAGAATGTTATTATTTTCATCTACTTCAAAATTCACATCATCATCCGGAAGACGACGGACGATTTCTGCGATCATCTTGGCATTTACAAGTATGATGCCTTCTTCCTGTACCTCAGCGGGAATCTTTGTCTCAATACCAAGCTGCATGTCATTGGTTGTCATTTTTATGCTTTCACCCTGAGCTTCGATCACGACACATTCAAGGATCGGCATCGTCGTTTTTCCTGGTACTGCCTTTAGGGCGATACTGATACCATTGTTAAAATTATTTTTTGTACAGGTAAATTTCATAATGTGAATAACTCCTTTCAAACTGTAATGTAATGTTGAAATCTCTTTATATATAAATATAAAGGAATATTTAGTAATCAGTAGTATATAGGGGCTGTTGATTTGTTGGTAAGTCCTATACCTGCCGATAATACGTGGTATTATCAAATCAATATCAGTGTATACAGCTTGTATGCAAAAGTGGACAAACAATTAGTAAAAGCAGCAGTTTTTCTAAATGTTACCTGATATCCACCTGATATCAACAGAAGATCAGGGGTTTAATTTCTTTTTTAAAATCTGGATAGTAGTTTCCAGTTCTTTATCCACAATGATATCTTCTTTTATTTTGTTGACACCGTGGATAACTGTGGTATGGTTGTTTCTTTTCAACTTTGTGGCAATCTCTGTCTGTGTAAGATTTGTCAGTTCACTGCAAAGGTACATACAGATCTGTCGGGGAAGAGTAAGGTTCCTTGTCTTCTTCTGTGACAGGAGAGCTTCCTTATCCAGACTGAAGTGGTCTGCCACGATTTCTAAAATGTAATCAGCAGTAATGATCAGTTTTTCGTTTGGAGATATAAAATCCTTTAAAGCATTCTCTGCTGTAGGAAGGGTGATATTTCCATTGGGATTATTAAATCTGGCATAGAGCAGAATTTTATTATAAGCACCCTCGAGATCCCGGATATTGGATTTTATATTGGTTGCTATGTAATCAAGGATGTTATCATCCAGTTTGATATCGGACTGTTCCTGTTTGTTCCGCAGTATCGCCATGCTTGTCTCAAAATCAGGCGGCTGGATATCGATCGTCATACCGGAGTTGAAACGGGAACGGTATCTCATATCCAGCTGTTCCATCTGACTGGGTGGCCGGTCGCTCGAAATCACGAGCTGCTTTCCAGACTGATATAATGCCTCAAAGGTATTGAAAAACTCGATCTGTGTACTGTCCTTGCCAATGATAAACTGAATATCGTCAATGAGAAGAACATCAATATTTCTGTATTTTTTACGGAGATTTGCTGTGGCGGCGGTATTTCCTTTTTCTTTATTTGTACGGATTGCTTCCACAACAGCATTCATAAAATTTTCACTTGTCGTGTACGTTACATTGTAACTGGGATGGTTTTCAATAATGTATCTGGCAATCGAATGCATCAGATGGGTTTTTCCTAACCCTGGTCCACTGTAAAGGAACAGGGGATTGTAGGTTTGTCCATTTGGATTTTCTGCCACGGCGAGTGCAGCGGCATAGGCTATATTATTACTTCCACTGACGACGAATGTTTCAAAAGAATGTCCATTATTTAAAAAAGGATATTTTTCTGCCAGCTGTTCCTCTTTATTATAGGAAGAAACTCTTTTTTCTTCTAATTTACTTTTATACTGAAAGAGGATCGATACCTGCTGATTTGTAATCACTTCGATGGCTACCTGTAGAGGAATCTTATATTTTTTATCGATCAGATTCAGAATATCTCCCTGTTTTTCCTCATCAATCGATATGATCAAATGATCATTATCATAAGAAACAACTTCGAGAGGTTCAATCCAGGTACGAAATAATACTCCATTCACCTCATAAGCATCCTTCAGATATTCAATTATTTCGTTCCATTTGTTTTTTATTACATTTTCCATTAAATTTCCTGCCTATCTTAATAAAAATTGAATATGGGTAAAAACACTCATTCTTATTGTACTACAAATGATGGGTAAAATCAAATTTTATTCATATAAATTTTGCTATATGATAAAGTTACACTTGACTATTGAAATATTTGATAATATAATTAGGCTTGATACGGATTTTAGAATTTAATTTTATAAAGAAGGAGGTGCATGCCGTATGAAAATGACATTCCAGCCTAAAAAGAGACATAGATCCAAGGTTCATGGATTCCGCAAAAGAATGAGTACAAAGAATGGAAGAAAAGTTCTTGCGAGAAGAAGAGCAAAAGGAAGAAAAAAATTGTCTGCATAAGGTCGCAGCCATGTGACCTTATGTTCCTCTGCGGGGAATAAAACGTGTTTGAAAAACTGGGAAAAAATCCTGAGTATCGAAGAGTCTACCGGAAAGGCAGATCAAAGGCAAATCAATATCTGGTCATGTATGTAAAGACAGGGGAAAGTGGTCCCAATCGTTATGGATTTTCCGTGAGTAAAAAAATCGGTAACAGTGTCGTGCGTCATCGCATTACCAGATTATTAAGGGAATCCGTTCGTAAGAATGACGCATTATTGAAAGAAGGCAACCATATTATCATTGTTGCCAGAATCAGGGTAAAGAATAAAAATTTTAATGAAGTTGACGGCGCAGTGATTCATTTATTGAAATTACATGGATTATTGAAATGATGTGATGATTTGAAAAGAGTTTTTTTGGCAGTGCTGCACATATATCAAAAATATATATCGCCATTAAAGAGAACGCCTACCTGCATATATACACCATGCTGTTCCGAATACGCTGTACAGGCTATTCAGAAGTATGGTGCATGCAAGGGTGGTTTTTTGGCTGTAAAAAGAATTTTGCGATGCCATCCTTTTCATAAAGGGGGTTATGATCCTGTGCCGTGATTAGCAGGAGGAAATCATTTTGAGTTGGTTATATTGGATTTTTGGTAAAATTCTCTTTGGTATTGACTGGGTAGTATTTCATACCATCGGTATTCATAATACAGGACTTTGTATTATATTACTGACGATTGTGATCTATCTGATCATGTATCCTTTGAATTCCAAACAACAGAAATCTACCCGGTTGATGAATAAAGTCAATCCGGAGATTAAGGAAATACAGAAAAAGTACAAAAACAAAAAAGATCAGGCATCCCAGATGAAGATGAATGAAGAGACCCAGCAGATTTATGCCAAATATGGGATCAGTATGTTTGGCGGATGTCTGCCGCTGATCATTACGATGCCGATTTTGTATTGTCTGTATCAGGTTATGTATAATATCGGTAACTATATCCCTGCTCTGAAAGAACCGAGCGCAGAATATTTTCTTGGATTGGACGTCAATATGAGTCCGATGGGATTTTTTGGAGATAAAGTAAATCATCCATACGGATGGATCGCATTTATCATTCCGGTGCTTGCCATGGTACTGCAGTTTATCAATACAAAAGTGATGCAGGCAGGTACGAATACGACGCCGGCAGCAGAAGATTCCATGGGACAGTCGATGAAAATGATGAATTATTTTATGCCTGTCATGTCTGGGTTTTTCTGTCTCAGCCTGAATATGGGTATCGGTCTTTACTGGATCACAGGCAGTTTATTCCGTATCGTGCAGTGTATCTTCGTAAACAGAAAGATGGACAAGGTATCCCTGGATGAGCTGATCGAGAAAAATAAAGAAAAAGCAGCAAAGAAGAATGCAAAGATCCAGGAAAGAAACCGCCAAATGGAAGAGTATGCAAAGACGAGGACTTCCAGTATCAAATCGGCTTCTTCTTATCAGAACAAACCGGTTAGTGACAATAAAGACAAAAATTCGACACCAAAGGATATTAAAATTAATAAGAATGTAAAACCGGGCAGTATTTCGGGATATGCTAATATGCTTTCTGGCAATAAAGGAAAAGAGAAATAGGAGGTTAGATGACTTATGGAAGAATGGAAGGAGTTTTCGGCAAAGACGGCGGATGAGGCATTGACGAATGCTTTGATTCAGCTTGAAACGACCAGCGATCAGATCGAATACGAAGTAGTAGAAGAGGAAAAGAACGGAATTCTTGGCTTATTCAGTAAACCGGCAAAAATCCGGGTACGAAAAAAGGAAGACGTAACGGACGTCGTTTATGGATTTCTGACTAAGACATTTGAAGCAATGAACCTTACTGTGAAAATTGAAATGGACTACGATGAGATTGAGAGCCAGATCAATATTGAGCTCAGCGGCAGTGAGATGGGAATGCTGATCGGTAAGAGAGGACAGACGCTGGATTCTTTGCAGTATCTGACGTCCCTTGTTGCCAATAAGAAGACAGACAAATATGTAAAGATCAAGATTGATACGGAAAATTATCGTCAGAGAAGAAGGGAAACCATTGAGAATCTGGCAAGGAATGTGGCAAGTAAGGTAAAGAAGACAGGAAGACCTGCTTTTCTTGAACCGATGAATCCTTATGAGAGACGTATTATCCACGCTGCGCTGCAGGGAGACAAATATGTGGATACTCATAGTGAAGGGGATGAACCACACAGAAAAGTGGTGGTAACGCTGAATCGTGAATTTGCATCGGAACTGCCGAGAAGAAACAATAATTATAAGAGAAGAAATAATAATTATTCTCATGACCGCAGAAGGTCCTATCGAAAAGAAAACAACGAAGAGTAAAAGATTAGTGTGAAAGGCTGGATCTGATGATTCAGCCTTTTTATGATTAAGGAGGTATGTGATGTTTTATCAGGATACGGCGGCGGCAATCGCAACGTCTTCTAAAGATGGCAGTATCAGTGTGATCCGTGTCAGTGGTGACAGATCTTGCGAGATCGTGAGCAGCATATTTTTTGATAAGCATATGAATCCGGTTACTTTATCCCAGTGCCGTACCCACACGATCCGTTATGGTTATATCTGTGAAAAAGAAAACGATATCATAGATGAGGTTCTTGTACTGATCATGAAAGGACCAAAGAGCTATACAGCAGAGGATGTAATCGAGATACAATGTCACGGTGGTTATATGATTTGCCAGATGATTCTGGAACTTCTCGTCAGGAGAGGAGCGAGGATTGCTGATCCGGGCGAATTTACCAAACGTGCTTTCCTCAATGGGAGGATCGATCTGTCTCAGGCAGAATCTGTTATGGAACTGATCCAGGCGAAAAGTGATATTGCTGTAAAAAATTCTATGAGTCAGCTCAGGGGAAAGATAAAGAAAAAAATAGAAGAATTACGGAAAGTGATTCTGGAGGATCTTTCTTTTCTGGAAGCTGCACTGGATGATCCCGAGCATATTACTCTCGATAATTTTTCAGAAACGATACGCAGACATACACAACAATTAAAGGAGGAACTGGAACATTTACTGGATAACAGCCAGAATGGACGTCTGATCAAAGAAGGGATCAGGACTGCTATTGTAGGTAAACCAAATGTAGGAAAATCCTCTTTTTTAAATTGTATTCTCCGGGATGACAGAGCTATTGTCACAGATATACCGGGAACGACAAGGGATACACTGGAGGAAGAGATAAAGATTGGATCTACCCTGTTTCGGTTTATTGATACGGCGGGAATCCGGGAGACAGAAGATGTATTAGAAAATCTGGGAATCGATAAGACGAAGAAGGCGATAGAATCTGCTGATTTTGTGATCTGTCTTATTGATATGAGCAGGGAGCTGGAAGAAGAAGATTTTTATGTATTGGAGCAGGCAAAAAATCATCCTGGTATTATATTATGCAATAAGTCAGATCTCCCGGCCAGGGTGACGATGGAACAGCTGCCGGAGTATGAAAACAAGAAAGTGATATCTTTCTGTGCCAGAACCGGAGAGGGGCTGGAGCAGTTTGAGGAATACATTCATACATTATTTCTTTCCGACAAGATCCGATATAATGATGAGATCTATATTACAAATGCCAGACAGAAGGCTCTGCTCATAGAAGCATTGGAGAGCATACGCCAGTTATGGAATAGTGTTGAGGCAGGAATGCCGGAGGATCTGTATTCCATTGATTTGATGAATGCTTATGAGACATTGGGAAAAATGATAGGTGAAACGGTAGAAGATGATATTGTCGATAAAATATTTAAGGATTTCTGTATGGGTAAATAATGGATACGCAAGGAGGTTCAGATATGGAACATAGTTATGACGCCATTGTTGTGGGAGCTGGTCATGCAGGATGTGAGGCGGCTCTGGCACTGGCAAGGTTATCGATGAAAACAATATTATTTACTGTAAGTGTGGACAGTATCGCGCTTATGCCATGTAATCCCAATATAGGGGGCACCTCCAAAGGGCATCTGGTCCGGGAAGTGGATGCTCTCGGCGGAGAGATGGGGAAAGTCATCGACCGCACTTTTATTCAGTCAAAGATGTTAAATCAATCGAAGGGGCCCGCCGTACATTCACTTCGTGCCCAGGCAGATAAGCATGCCTATACGGAATGTATGAGACAGGTTCTGGAAGAAACAGACCATCTTGTAATCCGTCAGAGTGAAGTGACAGAGCTTATCGTGGAAGATGACAGGATAACAGGAGTAAAGACTTATACTGGTGCTGTTTATCACTGTAAGGTTTGTGTTCTGTGTACGGGTACTTATCTGAATGCCAGATGTATTACGGGTGAAAGTTCGGTAAATACCGGACCAAATGGTCTTCAGCCGGCAAATTATCTCACTGCTTCCTTACAAAAGCTTGGTATCGATATTCGTCGTTTTAAGACAGGAACACCGGCACGGATTGATGGATCAACGATCGATTATTCTAAAATGGAACCTCAATACGGAGATGAACATATTACACCATTTTCTTTTACGAACAGATCAGAGGATCTGGAACGGAACCAGGTCCGGTGCTGGCTCACTTATACAAATGAAGAAACGCATGAGATCATCCGGGATAACCTTGACCGTTCTCCTTTGTATTCTGGTTATATTAAGGGGACAGGACCAAGATATTGTCCTTCGATCGAAGATAAGGTTGTGAGATTTGCAGATAAAAACCGCCATCAGGTTTTTATTGAACCGGAAGGACTTTATACAAAGGAGATGTATATTGGAGGTATGTCCAGTTCTCTGCCGGAAGATGTTCAGGAAAAAATGTACCGGAGTGTACCGGGGCTGGAGCATGCAGAGATCGTCAGGAATGCCTATGCGATTGAGTATGACTGCATTAATTCTCTGGAACTCCTTCCTTCGCTGGAATTAAAAAAAGTAAAGGGGCTGTATAGTGCAGGACAGGCAAATGGCAGTTCAGGATATGAAGAGGCGGCAGCACAGGGTCTGATCGCTGGTATCAATGCGGCAAGACAGATACAGGGAAAGGATCCGGTGATCATCGACCGGTCACAGGGATATATCGGCGTATTGATCGATGATCTTGTGACAAAGGGTACGAATGAACCATATCGTATGATGACTTCCCGGGCAGAGTACCGTCTTCTTTTGAGACAGGATAATGCGGATGAGAGGTTGACAGAATTAGGATATGATATCGGTTTGATATCTGAAAAAAGATATCAGAAATTTAAAGAAAAGTACAGGCTTATAAAAGAAGAAATCGAACGGGTTAAGAATACGTATGTTGGCAATACCGATCAAGTCCAGAAGCTTCTTGCGGAACATAACAGTACATTGATTAACAGCGGTATGGCGCTGGCAGAGCTGATCAAACGTCCGGAACTTTCTTATGAGATTCTGGCAAAAATCGATCCGGACCGTCCTGTACTGCCAGAAGAGGTAAAAGAAGAAGTAAATATCAATCTGAAGTACGAAGGATATATCAGGAGGCAGATGAAGCAGGTGGAACAATTTCATAAACTGGAGAAAAAGAAGATTCCGGCCGGGATTGATTATTCTGATATTAAAAGTCTGCGTCTGGAGGCGATACAAAAGCTGACAGATATCCAACCGGAGTCAGTGGGACAGGCAGCAAGGATCAGTGGTGTTTCTCCTTCGGATATATCTGTACTTCTTATTTATATGGAAGGTGGTAACCATGATAAAAAAGATATTTAAAGAAAACGGATTTGATATTACAGAATATCAGGAGCAGCAATTACAGAAATATTATGATCTTCTGACGGAATGGAATAAGAAAATAAACCTTACTGCAATTACAGAGTATAAGGATGTCATTGTTAAACATTTTGTGGATTCTGCCCTGCTTTTGAAGAGTGATATTTTTACAGACCGGAAAGCAGAGCCGATAGAAAAATGTTCTGTCCTTGATCTGGGGACAGGCGCTGGTTTTCCCGGTATCGTCCTTGCTGTATTATATCCCCAGTATCAATATACACTGGTTGATTCTCTTAATAAAAGAATTGAGTTTCTTCATATTATAAAGGAGAAATTGGAATTAAACCAGATCTGTTTATATCATGGACGGGCAGAGGATTTTGGACGGGATAGTGAATTTCGCGATCAGTATGATTTTGTTGTTTCACGAGCAGTGGCTGAGCTTCCTGTTCTCCTTGAATATTGCATACCTTTTGCAAAACCAGAAGGATATTTTGTCGCTTATAAAGGAAAAAAGTGTGAAGAAGAAATTGAAAGATCACAAAAGGCATTTCAGGAGTTGGATTGTGAAATAAAACGGAATCAGCAGTTTTTATTATCCGGGGAAGAGAGATATCTACTATTTGTAAAAAAACTATCACGAACAAAAGAAAAGTATCCAAGAAAGGCTGGCAAAATTAAAAAGAATCCGCTTTACTAACGACAAGAAAATAGATGCAATGTTTCACGTGAAACAATGATAGATTGGAACAACAGGATAGAAAAGTTTCACGTGAAACATTTTCAGAAAACAGGTAGCAATCTTAGCAGGAAAGTGTTATAATAAATCCGAGCTAGCTCAACGGCGCCAATTTGAACCCGTTTCTATAACTGCTATTTTGTGAATGCGTGCGTTAGTTTCAATCGCCGTAGCCACCGCTACGACTCATTCAACTGCCTTCGCATTCGCAAAATAACAGTTTAGAAATCTCCGACCGTGGATGGTGGATTTTGGCGAAATACAAGGCTGGAGGACGCAGTCTTGCTGACGCAAGACAAGGACGAAAAACACAGTAGTTCGCCAAAATACGCCGTCCACGGCGGGTTCAAATTAGCGCCGTTGAGCTACATAGGAATCAGTAATCAGAAAGGTATGGATATTTTATGAGTGAGATAATGGCAATCGCCAATCAGAAAGGTGGTGTCGGTAAGACTACCACAACAATTAATCTGGCAGCAGCTTTAGCTGAAAAAGGAAAAAAAGTGCTTATCATTGATATGGATCCACAGGGTAATACGTCCAGTGGTCTCGGTATTGATAAAGATGAGCTGGAGACAACGGTTTATCAGCTGATGATCGGTGATAATACTTTTGATGAATGTGTGCAAAAAGATATTTTTGAAAATCTGGATGTACTGGCAGCAAATGTCAATCTTGCCGGTATTGAAATTGAAACAATGGATATGGAAGACCGAAATTATATTCTCAGTAAAATTATTGATAAGATCAAAGAGCAGTATGATTTTATTATTATTGATTGTCCTCCTTCTCTTAATTCTTTGACGATTAATGCAATGACGACAGCCGACTCTGTGCTGGTCCCCATCCAGTGTGAATACTATGCGCTGGAAGGTCTGAGTCAGTTGATTTATACGATCAATCTTGTCAAAGATCGTCTCAATCCAAGATTATGTATTAATGGCGTCGTTTTTACGATGTATGATGGCAGAACAAATCTGTCCATGCAGGTCATTGAAAATGTAAGAAATAATCTGAATCAGACAATCTATAATACGATCATTCCCCGGGGCGTCCGTCTGGCAGAGGCGCCGAGCCATGGGTTACCGATTACTCAGTATGACAGCAGATCAACAGGGGCAAAAGCATATCTTGCTCTGGCAGATGAAGTAATTGAAAGGAGCAGTCACTAATGGCAGCGAAAAAGATGGGACTTGGCAAAGGACTGGATTCTATGATTCCACCGAAGATGAATCAGGCGGAAACATCAGTAAAAGAGGGAAATGTATTACAAACAGGAGAAACTGTTTTAAAAATCAATGATGTTGAGCCGAATAAAGATCAGCCCCGTAAGAATTTTAATGAAGAGGCGCTGAAGGAATTAAGTGATTCCATAAAGCTTCATGGAATTGTCCAGCCTCTTGTAGTAAGCAAGCAGGATGACTATTATGAAATCATTGCCGGTGAGAGAAGATGGCGTGCGGCAAAGATGGCGGGACTGAAGGAAGTCCCTGTTGTGATCAAAGATTATTCTCCCCAGGAGATTATGGAGGTTGCACTGATTGAAAATATTCAGCGCGAGGATCTGAATCCTGTGGAGGAGGCGAAAGCTTATCAGAGACTGATCAGGGAATATAATCTGAAGCAGGAGGAGGTAGCTGAGAAGGTATCACGCAGCCGGACAGCGATTACAAATTCTCTTCGTCTGTTAAAACTGGGGGATCAGATACTGGATATGCTGGTAGAGGAGACGATAACCAGCGGCCATGCGAGAGCCCTTTTGGGAATTGCGGATCCAGACCGGCAATACGAAGCAGCGCAGCAGATCGTCAGGGATAATCTCAGTGTGCGTGATACCGAAAAGCTTGTGAAAAACATCAACAATCCGCCAGTTAAGAAAGAATCTAAAAAGGAATTGAAAAATGATTTTATTTACCGGGATCTGGAGGAAAAATTAAAACAGACGATTGGCACTAAGGTTAGTATCAATCGAAAATCAGAGAATCAGGGTAAATTGGAAATCGAATATTATTCACAGGAAGAATTGGAAAAAATCGTAGCTTACTTTAAATAAAATAAGAACAAATGTTCATAAGGAGGGTTTTATATGTTCCATTTTTCGGATATTGGGTTGGAAACTGATTTGATCGTATTAATCGCACTGGCAATGATCATTATTTTATTGATCTTATGTATTGTATTATTGGCTAAGAACAGTGGTCTGAGACGGCGGTATGAAGGATTTATGGCAGATTCAGATGGAAGAAGTCTTGAGAAAGCATTTCAGAAAAAATTTGATAATATGGATTTTATCAATGAAAAATTAAATGAGATGGAAAAACGTTTAAGACATATTGATGCCAATCTCCTCAGGACATATCAGAAGGTAGGTATAGTAAAATACGATGCGTTTAAGGAAGTGGGAGGAACACTAAGTTTTGTATTATGCCTGCTGACGAAGGATCATGACGGATTTATCATGAATACGATGCACAGTAACAGTGAAGGGTGTTATACTTATATTAAAGAGGTAAAAGCAGGTGAAGTGTTTGTCACTTTATCGGATGAGGAATACCAGGCACTGGAGCAGGCAAAGAGTTCTGGAAGGGTTCAGTAAAAAAGGGAAATATAGTCAAAAAATTCAGTTTTGTGTATCTTTCTGCAGTGTGGGGACTTTTTTCGAAAATAAAAAAAGCCCTCACCCAGCAGTTGCAGGTCTGCCAAACAAGGACTCGGGATACGCCATTGGGGGCTCGAACCCCAGACACCCTGATTAAGAGTCAGGTGCTCTACCAACTGAGCTAATGGCGCTTACGTTTTTCAAACAAAAACTATTATATAATAGTTCCTGGAAAATTGCAAGTGCTTATTTATAAAAAAATGATAAAAAATAGTGGAGGGAATTATGGACAAAAAAAACAGGATTTTAGAAAGTTTAAAGACACTTGTATCTAATGTATGGTATATCGTGGCTCTGGTGGCAATCTGTACAGCGGTCATCGTGATCATATTGAATTGGGGAAGGACGTTATTAGTAATCGGAAATTTTATTAAGGTTCTCGCTCCCTTTATCATAGGCTTTTTCCTCGCTTATCTGATCAAACCTCTTGTGGCAATTTTTAAAAATCTTTTTAATCTTGCACAGAGAGGCAGGTACATGAAAGTAAAAAAGGCAGTGGCTGTTATATTATCTTATGTGATCATCGTAGGATTGATCGCCATTATTATTGTCTATATTGCCCCACAGATCAGTGAGAGTGTCAAGGGAATTGGTAAATCAATCACAAGAGGATATAATTATGTTTCAACACATAAGGAAGAAATGAATAATATGATACCGTTTATCAATCTGGGTGATCTGATGGAATATATCAAAGATAATATGGGAAACAGGATTCTGGACCAGGGTGAGATCATCGTTCCTTATGTTTATGAAATGTCTTCTTCGATCGCAGCTGTCCTGTATAATATATTAATGGGTCTGGTTATTTCGATATATATGATCCTGGATGGAAGAACTCTGATCAATCATTTGAAAAGAGGTGTATATGCTATCGTACCAAAGGATAAGTCAGATGGCGTGTGGGCTACGATGAGGGAATGCAATCATATATTTAATGGATTCCTCTTTGGCAAGGCGATTGATTCACTGATCATCGGTATCATATGTCTGATTGCCATGTCGATCCTCCGTCTTCCCTTTGCTCTGTTTATGAGCCTGATTGTATGTATTACAAATATGATTCCGTATTTTGGGCCGATCATCGGTGCTATACCAGGTGTTATTATTTATCTGTTTATTAATCCGAAATTATCATTGATTTTTGCGATCATGATTCTTGTACTGCAGCAGTTTGACGGGTTGTATCTGGGACCGAAAATTCTTGGTGACCTGACCGGGATCAAACCACTCTGGGTCATTTTTGGTATTACGGTGGGAGGCGCTTACTTTGGATTTGTCGGTATGTTTTTAGGAGTTCCTACCGTTGCTGTGATCATGTATCTGCTCAATGTCTTTGTGGAAAAGAAGCTGCATAAAAAGGGAATCCAGTTATTTGATTCCAAGTAACTTTTCGACTTCAATAAGTGAACAGATGATACGGTTCAGAATACAGGAAAACCGGCAGCAGTTTAATTTCTGTGAAAGCTTTCTTTTCAGGGAACGTGACATGGAAAAACCTCTTTTTTTTTAGTATATGTAAAAGAACGCTGTGAGGTTCACGGCGTTCTTGATATTACAAACCGGCAGATTGGTTTTCCTTCTGATACAAAACGGGTTTCATATTCTGTCATGATATTGCCTTCGAGATATTCGCTATGATGCAGATCATACGTGAGTTCATCAATATGCCATTTTGAATGTTTCACGGATTCTACCGAATAATCAAAGAGAGCTCTGTTATCTGTCTTGAACTGGATTGAACCGGTGGCAGACAGGATCTTATCATACAGTGAAAGAAAATGCGGGCTGGTAAGCCGGCGTTTGGCATGCCGGTCTTTGGGCCAGGGATCGGAAAAATTCAGATAAATCTGTTCCACCTCGGATATATCGAATAGATCTGTCAGATTTTTTGCATCAAAGCGGATGAAAAACAGATTGTCCAGTTCTGTCTCAGCGCGCCGTTCCAGGGCACGGTAGAGTACACTGGAATACATCTCAATCCCGATATAACTGATATTGGGATTTTGTTCAGCGAGGGTATGGATAAATTGTCCTTTTCCCATGCCGATTTCCAGATGAACAGGATTGTTATTATGAAACAGATTATGCCAGCAGCCCTTATAATCTTCTGGATGATGTACGACGAAAGGACTCTGTTCAATAAATTCCTTTGAACCTTTTATGTTTCGTAGACGCATGATATTCTCCTTATTTTCAATACTATATGGGAAAGAGTCATAATTCTGACTTTTAAGAATTGTATCATAATTGCAAATAAAAAGAAATAGGTTATTGGAAAATTAGTCAAAATCGTGTATGATAGAAACAGTATTATGTGCGAATGGAGGAAAATTATGAAAAGAACGACAGGAATGAAAATAGCACTATCTGCAGTGATCGGGATTTTTTTGCTGTTACATGCAGATCCGGCAGAGGCTAAGATGAAACTTTCAGCGGATTCTGCTGTTGTCATGGATGTTGAGTCAGGGACGATTTTATATGAAAAAAATATGGATAAGAGAGAATATCCGGCAAGCATCACAAAGGTTATGACGGCTTTGCTTGCCATTGAAAATTCTTCGATGGATGAGACCGTTACGTATTCCAAATCAGCAGTATTGAATCTTGAATCAGGTGCATCGAATATGGAGCTGAAGCCTGGGGAAAAGCTGTCGATGGAGGACAGTCTTTATGGGGTTCTTCTCCGATCGGCAAATGAAGCGTGCAACGGGGTTGCTGAGCATATCGCAGGAAGTGTTGATAATTATGTAGCGATGATGAATAAGCGTGCAAAGGAGCTGGGATGTACCGGGACGCATTTTGCCAACGCCAATGGTCTCTGGATGAAAAACCATTATACGACTTCCCATGATATGGCGCTGATCGCCAGGGAGGCATATAAAAATCCGTCCTTTGCCAAAATAACAGGAACAAAACGTTATAGTATAAAGAAGACAAATAAAACAAAAACAGGGCGTCTGCTCGTTAATCATCATGGTATGCTGGTAGCTGGTCAGTATCCCCAGTATCTGTATGAGTATTGTGTCGGTGGAAAGACAGGTTTTACATCAAAATGCCGGTATACTCTTGTGACTTACGCAAAGAAAAATAATATGACGCTGGTATCTGTTGTGATGCGGGCAGATGCACCGTGGGATAACGATAATGAATATACGGATACTTTGAAGTTATTAAATTATGGATTTGAAAATTATGCCCGCCATACGATTAAGAATGACAGTATGAAGGATATCAGTAACAACTATTTATTTACGAGATTCAGTCCTTTTTATAATTCTGCTACGACTTCCCTGACGGTGGATGAGGATGCCGGAGTGATCCTCCCCAAGAAGGTAAAATTAAACCAGACGAAGAAAAAGGTCGAATATTACCAGTCACCAAAAACAGATAAAAAAGGAAGAAAGATAATCGGGAAGATTTCGTATACCTATAATAATAAGGAAGTGGGGGGGACCAGTATTTATTATGCGGATACGAAACCTCCTACCCTCAATGACAGCATCGATATGTCGAAATGGTTTGATGATGCGGTGGAAAAAGTAAACCGTCCGCCATTTCCATGGAAAAAAGTTGCTTTGATCAGTATTCTGGTGCTGGTGATTCTTTTCTCCGGATTTTTCATCTTCCGTCAGATCCGGGCAGAGAGGGAGAATCGTATCAGAAGAAACCGTTATAGAAAAACAAATCGCAGATATCGGAGGGCAGACCGCAGAAATCGTTTGTAATTTAGCTCAATGGTGCCAATTTGCAGAACAAAAAAATACCGCTTTCACGTTGGATTTGTGAAAGCGGTATTTTTTATATGATTATCCGTTTATCCGGATCTTGCGGAAGTTTTTCTTTCCTCTCTTCAGGACGATACCGTCTCCGGAGAAGAGATCCATTCCATAAGTCGATTTAATATCAGTAACTTTTTCACCATCGATACTGACGCCGCCCTGTTGTACAGCACGTCTTGCTTCTGAATTTGATGGCACAAGACCGGATCTGCTCAGTAGATTTAATATACCGATCGTCCCATTTTCAAAGTCTGCCTCTGTCAGTTCTACCGTTGGCATATTGGCAGCATTTCCGCTGGTAAAGAGAGCTTTTGCTGCCTCTTCTGCCTTTTTGGCTTCTTCTTCTCCATGTACAAGAGTTGTAAGTTCACAGGCGAGGATTTCCTTCGCTTTATTCAGCTCGCTGCCCTGCCAGTTTTCCATCGCCTCAATGTCGCTGAGTGGAAGGAAGGTCAGCATTTTCAGGCATTTAATGACATCGTCGTCACTGACGTTTCTCCAGTATTGATAAAATTCAAAAGGTGTTGTTTTTTCAGGATCCAGCCAGACAGCTCCCTTCTGGGTCTTGCCCATTTTTTTACCTTCAGAGTTGAGGAGAAGGTTAATGGTCATGGCATAGGCATCCTTGCCAAGCTTGCGGCGGATCAGTTCGGTACCTCCCAGCATATTGCTCCACTGGTCGTCGCCCCCGAACTGGAGATTACATCCGTATTTTTCATACAGTGCCATAAAGTCATAGCTCTGCATGATCATGTAGTTGAACTCCAGGAAGCTGAGTCCCTTTTCCATGCGTTGTTTGTAGCATTCAGCAGTGAGCATACGGTTTACACTGAAATGTGATCCCACATCGCGGAGCAGTTCAATGTAATTCAGACCCAGAAGCCAGTCTGCGTTATTTACTACCAGTGCTTTGTCTTCTGAGAAATCGATAAAACGGCTCATTTGTTTCTTAAAACAATCACAGTTGTGCTGGATCGTTTCCTTAGTCATCATCTGACGCATATCTGTGCGCCCGGATGGATCACCGATCATGGCAGTGCCGCCGCCGATCAGTGCGATCGGTCTGTTGCCTGCCATCTGCAGTCTCTTCATCAGACAGAGCGCCATAAAGTGTCCGATATGAAGGCTGTCAGCAGTGGGGTCAAAGCCGATGTAAAAGGTGGCTTTCCCGGTGTTGATCAGTTCCTTTATCTCTTCTTCATCGGTTACCTGGGCGATCAGCCCCCGGGCAACCAGTTCTTCGTAAACTTTCATTGTTATTTAAAACTCCTTTCAATATCCGACGCGGGTACCATTTTTTGTCATGTAACCGCTGATTCTTTTTGCTTTGTAGTCCGCTTTTTTGCGGGAGGTGGGTACGGCAGGATCGGTAGGATCGTAGCTTACACCCTTTGTCTTGATTACAGCATTTTTACCCATAGGACCTGGTTTGGATGCTTTTCCCTTAATGATCTTGACTGTAGATCCAGTAGATGCGTAGTCATAGATCCATTTTGCATCGGCAACAGTCATGCGGATGCAGCCTGCAGAGGCGGGAGATCCAAGGCGGTTATAGGTCGAGGAACTAAGAGCATAGTGCGACTGTGAACCTACAGCGATCGCATGGAAATAAACATTCCCCACAATATGGGTGGCCCATCTGGCATATACGGTGCTGCCATCCGGCTCTACCATTGGCTTCAGGGTGTATTTCACGGATTGTCCATTCGTGCAGATCGAATAAGTGCCAAGCGGTGTGTAGGAAGAGTGAAGCGTCAGACCGCCGGTCCCGGCAACGGTAGAGACATCACGTCCGACCGACACGGTACAGGTCTTGACCGGAAGGTCGTATTTACCGGTATCTTTATTTTTCATGAAAATAGTGACTGTACAGGCAGCGCGGTTTACTTCAATATAAAAATTATTGGTATTTGATGAACTGCTTTTCTTAAGTTTCAGAAGTTTAGTTACATCGGTCTGTACTACATTATTGACGTAATAGAGCTTATACTTCTTGCCATTGTACTTCTCATAATACCAGCCGTTTTTGCCCATGTCTTTTTTCCTGAGCCTGTAATTCACTTC
Source organism: uncultured Eubacterium sp. (assembly GCA_910584875.1). GTDB lineage: Bacteria > Bacillota > Clostridia > Lachnospirales > Lachnospiraceae > Eubacterium_F. The sequence continues at coordinate 58,095 of CAJUDA010000012.1, read as the reverse complement.
ATTGAGCAGTACACGTTTGTTCCATGCCGTATAGCCGTATGCCCGGACAAGATAACTTCCTGTTTTATTATTATTGACTGTTGTCGTTATTTTTTTCTTGCCGGCAGTAGATTTCACCGTATATGTCCCCTGTTTCTTTTTACTTTTCCCTTTTACTTTATATAAAACAAAGTTTACTTTTTTGATGTTGCCGGGCAGATAAGCGTTGCTGAGTTTGTACACGCAGCTGGCTTTCTTCTGTTTTTTCGTGACAGACAGGGTGCCGGATTTTGCACGCTGATCAGCAGAAACAGATTTGCTTATCGTTTTTGTCTTACCATTGTTGTCTGTCAAAACTGCCTTGATCGTATATTTATCCAGTTTATATTTTAGTTTTTTCATCGTGACAGAAGCAGAAAACTGGCTCCCGCTTGTGTTTTTTCGTTTACCGGCAATCGTGGCAACCTTCTTTCCCTTGCTGTTATAGACCCGGAATGACAGGCTGCGGACACCATAGACATTTTTTAAACTGTATATGTACAGGGAAAAGGATTTTTTCTTTTCCAGTGATTTTGTCTTACTGACTACGAAAGAGGAAATAGTAGGAGTAATGGAGTAGGATGCCTCTGCCAGTTTAATGTTGACGGAAGTGTTGTTTGTATTTGTGAGGACGAGTCTGGCATACCAGGTCCCGTATGCAGTACCTGCCTTACTGATATTTGCTGTCCAGACAAGTCCGTTGTTTTTGTTCAGGTTTGTTTTGGCACCGACCAGTTTTGCCGTAGTTTCGCTGGCTGATTTTGGCCATGCCATAATGGAAACCTGATTTCCTTCACCTGGAACGAGCACTTCTCCGGCTGCTTCTTTGGAGACCAGTGTCATAGTTCGGGAAGAAGCACTTTTTGTACCCTGGATTGTCAGGCTGATCTTATCCTTATGAATGGAAAGATCGGTACTTCCTACCGGAATGGTATTTTCGTCGATCACGACAGATACTGTGTAGCTGCCATAAGCATAGTTCAGGTCACTGAGTGAAAATGTCCCCGTATAGGTACCTTCCATGCAATTTTCTGCTGTGAGGGATACCGGCTGTTCCAGAACGGCAGCTTTTGTCGCCGGATCGGTTACCTGTAATGTTAAAGTTTTTGTCTGTTCAGGATCAATGCCGCTGATGGAATATTTAACTTGTCCGGCAGCACGGTCCGTAGCGATCGTTGTCTGATAATCCGTAGCATCCGCTTTTGTGATAGATGGAATTCCCAGTGCCGTCATGATGATGGCAAAAAGAACCATAACATGTTTTGCGATAAGTTTCTTTTCCTTCATCTTATTTACCTCCCAATTATATTTAATTACCTTAAGTGTTTTATGCGAAAATCACCTCTAGTATACCACCTCTTGCCAAAAGAATAAAGAGTTATGTTAAATTTCTTACTTTTCTCATTTTCAAAAAGCAGGATTTTTTGTTATAATAATTGACAATACTACCTAACACGGAAGGAGAACAACGGTATATGAAAAAGATTTTCACAAAACGTCTGTTTCTTTATATGCTGGCAGCATTTCTTGTTACTGTTACAGCAATCTTTATCCTGCAGACAGTTATTATCAGGAGCAATAATCAGTCAGCCAGTCAGAGTAAGCTGGATGATGTGAAGCAGAAGCTGATCGGCAATGAAGAAAATGTGAAGAGACTCACAGATAATCTGAGTGCGGACAATCTTGCCAAATCACGGGCTTTTGCAGATATGCTGGAGACAGATCCCTCGATTGCCAGTAATAAGAAAAAGCTGGATGAAATTAAAGACCGGCTGAAGGTAAATGAATTACATATTATTGATGAGAAGGGAATCATTACCAGCAGCACCATTGATGACTATGTGGGTTTTGATATGAAGAGTGGTGAACAGTCCAATGCCTTTATGGTGATCGTGGATGATCCTTCCATCGAGATCGCACAGGAGCCGCAGGTAAATGTGGCAGAGGGTGTGGTGATGCAGTATATCGGCGTAGCCAGAAAGGATGCAAAGGGACTTGTTCAGGTAGGAGTGAGACCAGAGGTTCTGGAGAACATGCTTGCCAGTACAGACTTAAATGTCGTTCTGGGAGATATTGATTTTGGCGAAAATGGATATGTTTATGCGATCGATCCCAAGGAGGGAAAGGTTCTGGCCCATCCGGAAAAATCCCTGGTCGGTACTTCGGCAGCTGACGCAGGATTTTCTGATTCATTAGAGGGAAGCGGAAAAGTAACAGTCAATGGTGTGAAAGGATATTATAATGCGATTACATATGAAGATAAAGTGATTGGAACATTTATGCCGTCCAATGAATACTACGGGGAACGGACAAATCAGATGGTTGTAGTGTCACTGAGCATGATTATTATCTTCGGCGTGCTGCTCCTGATGATCAACCGGATGGTTGACCGGAAGATCGTCCGGGGAATCAATGGCATAACCGGCGCCATGAAACAAATTTCAGATGGTAATTTTGAAGTCACAGTAAATGTAAAAGATAATCCAGAATTTACACTGCTTTCTAACAGTATCAATAAAATGGTGGAGAGCATTGCCCGGAATATGGAGGAAAACCAGACTCTTCTGGACCATCAGAAAGAGGATGTGGAAAATAACCGTGTACTGATCCAGAAGATCAAAAACGTGTGTCAGGATCTGAACCAGGTATCCGGGGAGACACAGGAGAGTGCAGATAATATTTATCATGGAACGGGAGAACAGGAAAAAGCAGTTGCTGAGTTAAAACAGATTATGGGACAGCTGACCGACGAGCTGAATAACAGTGTGGATGTCTCTGTCAATGTCACCACAACGACGGAGAGCACGGTGGATGAAATATTGCATACACGTTCCCAGATGAACCTTCTGAAAGACTCCATGCAAAGGATCAGTGAAATGTCCATGGATATTGAAAAGATAATCGGTGAGATCAATTCGATCGCTGAACAGACAAATCTGCTTTCCCTGAATGCTTCGATCGAGGCGGTGCGTGCCGGAGAAATGGGAAAAGGCTTTGCCGTTGTAGCTTCACAGGTAGGTGAGCTTGCTGCCAGGAGCGCCCAGGCTGCCAAAGAGACAAATGAACTGATCACCAACTCGATCAAGGCAATCGAAAATGGGAAAGAAATTACAGACCAGACGGCAGAAGCATTTGGTGCTGCTGTGGAAAGGATCCAGGGCGCCAGCCAGGAAGTAGGAGAGATAACAAATATGGTGAGGCATAATGTAGATATCGTTGCCAGTGCCGTCAGCCAGATGGGACGGATCTCCAGCGTGGTGGAAGAGAATGTACAGATCTCCCAGAATACGATGCAGGTATCTTCCAATATGACAGATGTGGCAGGAAGACTGCTTGAGATTGTAGAGTAGTTGTATGATATATTGAGCGATTAAAATAAAAGGAGAGGGCTGTCGAAGCGGCTCTCTCCTTTTAGCTGGACGGCGCCGCCCAGCTAATCAGACTGGATCAGCTTATCCGCTATTTTATTAACATTACCGACAAATATAGAAACCAGATCCGTGATCTTTTCTATTTTATTGATCTCCCACAAACCATTTCTTTTAATTAAAGTAAAGGTACAGGTAGTCTCCGTCAGATATTCATCTCTGTCGTCTTCCAGTATATGGCGGATGATATAATTGGTACTCCGCGCTGGATTGATCGAGGATACAGGTTGCTGCCTGTTGAGTTCGATAAACAGTGTGTAGCAGTTGATATTCTGAATGGTCGTAGTGACTGTTGCTTCTGTCTCATCCTCATTGTAGGTAACATCATTGATCGATACTTCAAAGTTTGAAAATTCCTCATACAGCGGCTGGTACATCAGATCCTCACTTCCATCGCCAATGCTCAGGATTGCTATGACCCCATCATTTAGTTTGTCATAATCGGAAGTCAGGAAAAAGGAGTTTGCATCTTCAGCATTATGTTCCCGGACAGCTTTAAAATAACAGTTGATACATCCCTTCGCTGTTTTGGCAGTCGTGTCCCTGTTGATATTAATGACATCGATCACTCTGCCGGGAAGATTAAACTGAACCGCCAGAAAAATGAGAATGATCAGAAAGGCACTGTATGTAAGAGGGCGGTAAAACGTTCGCTTCATCGTCCGCTTTGTCTTTCCAGAGGGGTATTCATCTTCCGGGGAAAATCCAAAGTCATCCGTCCATTCCTGGGAAGAATGGGATGTGTTATACCTGAAAGGATCGGGTTTGGGACGTGCGGCGGACGGGTGGGGAATCGAATTTTTTAGAAATTCTGCATCATAAAGTTTTCGTTTTTCTTCATCAACAAGGGTGTCATATGCCTCGTTGATGCGGGACATAAATTCTTCTGCCTCTTCCTCTGTACCTTTGTAATTATCCGGATGATATTTCTTTGCCAGTTTGCGGTAGGCTCTTTTTATTTCGTTTTGTGAGGCATTACTTTTAATTTTCAGAATGTCATAGTAGTTTGTCATAGATTATTTCCTTTGCCCGTTTTAATACTGGTAATTCCCGATTTGCAACAAGTCTGCCCAGTTTAGTATCATTTTTCGCAGCCATGCAGTATGCCCGGCAAAGCCGGCCATCCCGCGGGCTATCGCAATGCCAGTCTTGCGGAAAAGATCATTCCGCAAGCCCGCGTGCTTCGCACTATAAAAAATGAATAAGTAACAACTTGTGAGCAAGCTCCCAGTTGCTGCTTATTCCATTTTTTGCATTGCTTCATTTTTTGCGAGTACTCCCGGCGGGAATCGAACCCACAACTGCCCCTTAGGAGGGGGCTGTTATATCCATTTAACTACGAGAGCAGGCCATATGCCTGACTGATATTAATCAGGCATATGTATTATAACGTATTACAGATATTTTTTCAATACTTCCGTTTTATCAAGTTTTTCCCACGGCAGATCCAGATCGCTTCGTCCGAAATGACCGTAAGCAGCAGTCTGTTTGTAAATTGGCTGGCGCAGGTTCAGCATCTGGATGATGCCTGCCGGACGCAGGTCAAAATTCTCTGAAATGATGTCGACGAGTTTTTCTTCCGGAAGTTTACCAGTACCAAATGTATCGATACGGATCGAAGTCGGCGATGCGACACCGATGGCATAGGATAACTGGACTTCTGCCCTGTCACACAGACCAGCGGCCACGATGTTCTTGGCAACATAGCGGGCTGCATAGGCAGCAGAACGGTCAACCTTTGTCGGATCCTTGCCAGAGAAGGCGCCGCCGCCATGGCGTGCCCATCCCCCATATGTATCGACGATGATCTTACGTCCGGTCACGCCGCTGTCACCGTTTGGTCCGCCGATGACAAACCGTCCTGTCGGATTAATGTATATCTTTGTCTCTTCGTCGATCAGCTCTGCAGGAAGAACGACGTCAATGACATATTTACGGATATCCTTTTGTATCTGCTCCCAGGATACATCTTCGCTGTGCTGGGATGAGATCACGACAGCGTCCAGACGCTTTGGTCTGTTGTCTTTATCATATTCCACGGTAACCTGTGATTTACCGTCCGGACGCAGATAAGGAAGTGTTCCATCCTTGCGGACGGCAGAAAGCTGTTTTGAAAGCTTATGTGCCAGGTAAACCGGATACGGCATATAGTCATCGGTTTCATTTGTGGCATAGCCGAACATCATACCCTGATCTCCGGCACCGATGGCATCGATCTCACTGTCAGTCAGTTTGGATTCCAATGCTTTATCTACACCCATTGCAATATCGGAAGATTGTTTGTCCAGGGCGACCATAACTCCACACAGATGTCCGTCAAACCCCTTTTCTGTCGTGTCATATCCAATTTCACAGATGGTATCTCTGACAAGTTTCTGGATGTCAACCTGTGCTTTGGATGAAACTTCACCCATTACAAGAACCAGTCCAGTAGTAATGGCAGTCTCGCAGGCAACGCGGCTCATTGGATCCTGTTCCAGAAGCGCATCCAGCACGGCGTCAGAAATCTGGTCGCAGATCTTATCCGGATGTCCCTCTGTTACAGATTCTGATGTAAAGAGTATTTTTCCCATAATTATCCTCCTCAGTTTATTTTTTTCTTACTTTTTCTATTCTACTATAAGCAAAATCATTCGTCAAGATTATAAAACAAAGTAAAAAAATGTAACATTTTGTAAAAAAAGGGTAGCATTTATCTGAAATAATGTTATAATAAGCAAAAGATAAAGAAAAAATAAAAAACAATTAAAAAATTTTTATGGGGAAATCGTATGCAGAAAAAAATAAAGCATTACCTGGGAATCATATTTCTGACAGAATCTGTGTTAGGTGTGTTCATACTGATCGTATTTATCATGCGGCATGCCATCAGGGATATGCAAAAGGGACTGTTTGTATGGATTCTGGATTTCTCTATAATAGCAGCTGTTGTCAGTATGGTACTTATCCTGTTTTTTTCGGGAAGATGGCTTTACTATCATATTCTTGAACTGGAATTCGTGAAGGATCAGCCGAATGATCTGAGTCGTGAGGTGATCAGTAATATTACCCATGACCTGAAAACACCGCTCACTGCCATCAAGGGTTATGCGCAGGGAATATTGGATGGTGTCGCTGGTTCACCAGAACGGATGAATAAATATGTTCTGACGATCCGTAACAAAGCGGATGATATGGCCGGTATGGTAGATGAGTTGTCTTTTTTCGCACAAATTTATCAGAAGGACCTGGTGTATCATTTTCTGGAAGTAAATGCCCAGGAATATTTGAGCGAATGTATCAGTCAGTTGTCGCTGGATCTGGAAACGAGAAATATCAGTCTGGTTTACCGCTATGATGCGGATCGTACAGTGATGATCCGGATTGATGGGGAAAAGCTAAAGAGAGTTATAAATAACATCATAGGAAATGCCGCCAAATACATACAGAAGGATACGGGAATTCTATTTGTCAATATTGAAGAAAAGGAAGGGGAACTGATCGTTCATATTACGGACAATGGGATAGGAATTCCGGAGGAAGAACTGAAACGTGTGTTTGAACGGTTTTATCGTACAGATAGCTCCAGAAATTCTGGAACAGGGGGAAGTGGTCTGGGACTGGCTATCGCGAAAAAAATCATGGAGGAGCATGGTGGAAGGATATGGGCAGAAAGTATGATCGGTAAGGGGACCAGGATTTCCTTTGCACTGCCAAAGGTGAAATAACCAGACGGCACAGATGTGCCGGAAAGACGAGACAAGACGATAGCATATTTTGGATAATGGAGTGATGATATGAGAAAAATATTAATAATTGAAGATGAACTGCCAATCGCAGAATTGGAAAAAGACTATCTGGAACTGAGTGATTTTGAAGTGACGATAGAAACGGACGGGATAGAGGGGGAGAAAAAAGCGCTCAGCGGGATGTATGATCTTCTGATCCTGGATCTGATGCTCCCGGGGACGGATGGTTTTGAAATCTGCCGTAAATTCAGGGAAAAATTTATAGAACCCGTCATTATGGTATCAGCGAGAAAAGAGGATATTGATAAGATCCGGGGGCTGGGTCTGGGTGCAGATGACTATATGACAAAACCGTTCAGCCCCAGTGAACTTGTCGCGAGAGTCAAAGCGCATCTGAACCGCTTTGACATCCTCGTTGACCAGTCGGTGACACGAGAAAGTGAAAATGAGATCATAATAGCAGGGAAGCTGCGGATCGATAAGACGGCACGGAGAGTTTTTGTCGGGGATGAGGAAAAGAATTTCACGACAAAAGAGTTTGACTTATTGTATTTTCTGGCAAAAAACCCCAATCATGTATTTCCCAAAGAAGAATTGTTCCAGAAGATATGGGGATTTACTTCTGTGGGAGATATTGCCACAGTAACGGTGCATGTCAAAAAAATCAGGGAAAAAATCGAAAAAGATACTTCCAATCCAGAATTTATTGAGACGATCTGGGGAGTGGGATATCGTTTTAAGGCACAAAACTAAACATAATTTATGGAAAGACGGAGATAATAAAATGGCGGACTGTTATGTTAAAAAACAGTTCGTCATTTTTGGATGCAAAGGAGAACGGCTATGAATACACGGTATTGGATCCTTGGGGGGACGGTCCTCCTCCTCTTTCTTATATTTCGCTTCCTGCTGCCTCTGGTTCTTCCTTTTGTTCTGGCATATTTCTGTGCAAAAATGATCTCCCCGGTCATTCGATTTTTTACAGAAAAACTAAAATGGAAAAAAAAGGTAACAGTAGTCCTTGTCGTTGTGATCACAGTGGGTGCGATCATCGGTTTTATCGGATATATTGGCAGCCTTGCCATAGGACAGATGATATTACTGCTTCAGAAAATACCAGTATACGAACAAATGGCAGACCGTACATTAGAAGACTTCTGCTGCCGGTGTGACCAGGTTCTGGATCTGACGATAGGTACCAGTTACCGCTATCTGGAAGCTCAGACGACGCAGATGTATCAGAATATTGGAAATGACATTCTTCCCAAACTTTCCGAATATGCAGCAGACATTCTGAAATGGGTGGCTGGAGCAGGTAGTGGTATCTTTATTTTTTTTGTGTCAACGCTGCTGATCCTGCTGGATGATTCATTTCCCAGAGTACCAGAACGGTTCCGCCCTTTCATGGTCCGGTTGAAAAGTGCCGGATTTGCTTATATCAAAGCGCAGGGAATCATTATCTTTCTGATCGCCGTTGTGATGAGCATTGGGCTTGTATTGATGAAAAACAGCTATGCGATCCTTTTGGGCGCCGGTATTGCTATATTTGATGCCTTTCCGGTGATGGGAAGCGGCATCATACTTGTGCCGTGGGCGCTGATCGAAATCGCCAGAGGGAATTTTTTTGGCGCCTCTATCCTGCTCACTCTTTTTGTCGTTGCTACATTTTTGCGGGAAATACTGGAACCGAGATTATTGGGGAAGGAACTGGGTATGAAACCTCTCTTTGTGCTGATTGCTGTCTATGTGGGGGCAAAGCTGTTCGGGATCGGCGGGATTCTTCTGGGACCTGTGGCGCTTGCGGTCTTAAAGGCAACGGATGAAGTGATAAAATCAAAAGATTATCTGCGTTCAAGCCACTGACTCATACCGGACCCGTGGTTATCAAAGGGACGTTTGTGAAAGCCAAGTTTTTCATAAAAAGGCTCTTTTCCCATGGCAGACATAAGATTGATCATTATAGTTTCATCTTCGCCCACCTGCTGCCTCAGCCAGGAAAGGACTGTTTCGATCAGCCGTCTGCCAAGTCCCCTGGACTGATAGTCGGGACGCACGATAACATCGCAGATAAAATAAACATAACCGCCGTCGCCCACTACTCTTGCCATCCCGACCGGTCTGGTCCCATCCCGGGCGACGATGAGATAGAGGGAATTTTGTAAAGCGGTCTCCGCCCGGTTTGGGCGTATTGTGATAAAATCAACGCTGGTGCGCAAATCATTGTATTCATTGATCGTGATCGTGTCATTAAAAGTAATGTTGTCAAGCATATTCGTCTCCGATGTTTCTTATACAAACTGGTTTGTGATCTCATCATATTGATAATCTACAGAGGAGAGAGTCGTTCGCAATTCCTCTTCATTTACATCATAGGTTTCACAGAACTCCTCCAGTGTTGCAAAATGGTCACGTAATTTGGTATTAACATAACTAAGTAAAATAATCGGATCCTGCGGTATGTCCAAAGGGTACACCTCCATTTTTTTCTTGAATTTCTTCTTTATTGTACATAAAAAAGGGATTTATTGTCAACCCTATCTTTATAGGAATGGAGGTTAATATGGTGCAAAAATCAGAGTTTTCTAAAGATTTTGATAAAAATAAACAGCGGATCGACGAGCTTTTTCATGTTGACAAGAGTTTCGATCTGATGTACCGGGTGGTGATGATCGGTGGTAAAAAGGCTTGTTTTTACCTTATTGATGGTTTCTGTAAAGACGAAGTTATGGAGAAGATATTAGAATTTCTCTATAAGATAACGCCGGAGGAGATGCCGGAGACAGCACATGATTTTTTGAAAGATAAGCTGCCGTATGGTGAGATCGATCTAGTGAGAACGGAAGATAATCTGATCCAGCGCCTGCTCTCCGGGGTGCCAGTCCTGATGGTAGAGGGATATACGGAACTTCTTGCCATGGATTTCCGGACCTATCCGGCGCGCAGTGTGGATCAGCCGGAGAAGGACAAGGTGATGCGGGGGTCACGGGATGGTTTTGTAGAGACGGTGGTATATAATACGGCACTGATCCGCCGCAGGATCCGCTCTACCGAGCTTGTGATGGAAATGCATACGGTGGGAAAAAGTTCCCGGACGGATGTAGTCATTGCCTATATGGGGAATCGTGTCGAAAAAGAGATGCTGGAAAATATCCGTGAACGGATTGATGCTATCGATATTGATGCGCTGTCCATGAACCAGCAGAGTCTTGCGGAGTGTCTTTATCAGCACAAATGGTACAATCCTTTTCCGAAGTTTAAATTTTCAGAGCGTCCTGACACTACGGCGGCAAGCATATTAGAGGGAAGTATCGCCATACTGGTGGATAATTCACCGTCAGCGATGATCCTCCCCACCTCTGTATTTGATATTGTGGAAGACGCCGATGATTACTATTTTCCACCAGTAACGGGAACCTATCTCCGATTGTCCCGCATGGTTATAAATTTTGCGGCAGTCGTGCTGACTCCGTTTTTCCTGCTTCTTCTGATGAATCCGCAGTGGATCCCGGAGTGGCTGAAATTTATCGAGATCAATGATCCTGTAAATGTGCCGATCTTCCTGCAGATGCTGATTTTGGAATTTGCCATAGACGGTTTAAAGCTAGCCTCAATGAACACACCCAATATGCTCAGCACTCCTCTGAGTGTCGTGGCAGGTATCGTACTGGGAGATTACACGGTGAGTTCCGGCTGGTTTAATGCCGAGATTATGCTGTATATGGCGTTTGTGGCAGTGGCAAATTATACCCAGGTCAGTTTTGAACTGGGATATGCCCTCAAATTTATGCGCCTGATCCTGATCTGCAGTACCGCTGCCTTTGGACTGTGGGGCTTTATTGGCGGTCTGGCCTTTGTCGTGATCGCTGTTGTATCCAACAAAACCATCAGCGGAAAGAGCTATATCTATCCGATCATCCCCTTCAACCGCAAACAGTTTTTGCGGAGGTTCTGCCGGGTCAGCCTGCCACGCAGCGAAAAAGGGTGAGACAAAAGGTTTTATAATAATGACCGTATTTCTGCGATTTCTTCTTTGTACGGAGGGTAAGATTTTTTCTTATCCTCCGGATCTTTATAATAAGGTGTTTCCAGGATCTTTGGAACCGTCTCAAAACGGGGATCCCGTATTACCTGCATAAGTGCTGTGGCGCCGATATGGCCTTTGCCAAAATTTTCATGACGGTCCTTGTGGGCGTTCCGTTCGTTCTTGCTGTCGTTGATGTGGAAGGCAGCGATCTGATCCAGTCCAAGGATCTGGTCAAACTGATCCATTACTCCATCATAATCATTGACAATATCATATCCGGCATCGTTGACATGGCAGGTGTCGAAACATATCCGGAGCTTTTCCGGATGGTGGCAGCTGTCATAAATTGCTTTTAACTCTTCAAAGGTGCGGCCGATCTCGCTGCCTTTCCCTGCCATGGTTTCCAGTGCGACAAAGACAGGGGTGTCCGCAGTCAGCACCTGATTGAGCCCGTCTATGATCTGGGCGGTGCCCGCTTCGACGCCGGCGCCTACATGGGCGCCCGGATGCAGCACGAGGACTTCCGCTCCCATGGCGGCCGTGCGCTGGATCTCTTTGTCAAGAAATTCCACGGCGAGTTCAAATGTTTCCGGTTTGACTGTATTAGCAAGATTGATGATATAAGGGGCATGTACGATAAAATTAAACATGCCATTTTCTTCCATCAGGGCTCTCGCCGCCGGGATGTTGAGCTCTTCGATCTCTTTGCGGCGGGTGTTCTGGGGAGCTCCGGTGTATACCATAAAAGTGTTTGCGCCATAAGAAAGCGCTTCTTTTACTGAATTGAGCAGCATATCTTTGCCGCTCATACCAACATGGGAACCAAGTAACAGCATAAGTACCTCCAGTAGTGTTATTTTGTCTTTTATGTTACAGGATTTTTTATGCAAATACAAGACTCATTTTTATGATTGCATTCTGGAAAGTCAGACTGTATAATGAAAAATAATATAGTAAAATTACATATAAGGAGAGGAAGACATCATGAGAAAAGGACAACTTAAAACAAAGCATAGAAGGCTTGGGAAGCGGCTGCTTGCCGGTGTGCTGACGGCTGCCCTGGTGATGCCCGCAGCTGTGGCATCGGCGCCGGATCCGGTATCAGTCCACGCTGCGTCAGAGACAAAAACGGAGCTGACGGATGCACAGGCGGCCTCCCTGTATCAGAAAAAGAGCTATGCCAGACAGTCGGTGCATGATCCATCCATCGTCACAACGACCGGCAGTGACGGAAAGACGGCATATTATGTTTTCGGTACGATGCTTGGCGTGGCAAAGACGACCGATCTGATGAACTGGCAGGATACCGCTGTCAACGGCGAAGGAAAAGATAAGTTATTTGGAAATGCAGGTTATAACGAAGCATTTCAGAGCAATGCACTGACAGGAACCCAGACCCTTTACGGAAAAGACGGATCATCTTATACAGTGAACTTTGGTACGTATAATATTAATACATGGCTTGGATCCACAGATCTGAAAGGGAAGACCTGGGCGCCGGATGTGATTTACAACAAAGAGATGAAAAAGTGGTGTATGTATTACAGCATTACGGACAATAACCATGCGGTGATCGTACTGCTTACTGCCGATCAGATTGAAGGGCCATATGTGTATCAGGCGCCTATTGTGTTCGGTGGTTTCAATAACAACTGGGGACAACATGGTGATTATACAAGTACGGATATACATCTGGTACAGGGAGCACTGGAAATGGACGCAAGTCTTCCGGCACGTTATACGGAAGTAAACTGGGGAGATTACTGGGTGAGTGATATCGATCCCTGTGTCTTTTATGATGATGAAGGGAATCTCTGGATGAGTTACGGCTCCTGGTCCGGCGGTATCTTTATGCTGGAACTGGATGAGAAGACCGGGCTTCGGGATTATTCGGTGAAATACGAGAGTGATTATGCAGCAAACAAAAAAGCCGGAGTTTCCGATCCCTATTTTGGCAAAAAAATAGCCGGCGGGTGTTATGTCTCTGGGGAGGGATCCTACATAGAAAAGATCGGGAATTATTACTATCTGTTTATGTCTTATGGTTTTTATTCCCCTACCGGCGGTTATAATATGAGGATATTCCGTTCGGAGAAACCGGACGGACCTTATACGGACTGCGACGGACGCAGTGCTTTATATAGCAGCTGGCAGGATAACTACAGGAAAACCAGCAAGGGACTGCAGCTGATGAATAACTATCAGTGGAATACGATGGATGTGGCTGAGATCGCCCAGGGACACAATTCTGCCTATGTGGACAGTGACGGCAACAGCTATGTGATCTATCACACGAAATTTGCCAATGATACGGCGGGTCATGAACTCCGTGTCCACCAGCTCTATCAGAATGAAAATGGCTGGATCGTGGCAGCGCCTTATGAGTATGCCGGAGAAAAAGTAAATGACCAGACGATCGCCACCACTCCGGTGGCGGCTTCGGAAATTACCGGCGGATATGATCTCATCGTTCATCAGTATAATAACCCAAAGGCAAAGGATGAGGGTACGGTAGCAGAAAATGTTGATATCGTGAAACCGGTCCGTATCCAGCTGAAGGAAGACAGGACGATCACCGGTGCTTATTCCGGGACCTGGGAAGAAAAAGACGGTACGGCGTATGCAACCATCACGATCGGCGGTAAGACTTATAAAGGCGTATTTGCCGAACAGAAGATTGACAGTACGAATATACGGACGATGTGCTTTACGGCAGTCTGTGAAAAGACAGGTGAAAGTATCTGGGGCTCGAGAGATCCAGCCGATGACAGAGTTGTCGCATATCATGCAGGATATAGCGTACCGTCAATGGTGCGTGATGCCGTTGCCATGGATACAAAGGCTCTGTGGGGAGCGGAGATTGTGTGGACTTCTTCCAATGAAGACATTATAGATACGGATGGCAGGGTGTACCAGCCGCAGAAGGATACGGAGGTGACACTTACCAGAACAGTGTCAAAAGGAAGTTATTTTCATAAAAAAAGCTACAGGGTTACGGTTTGTGGAAGAGACCGGACAGACAAAAGGACAGCATTGTCCTATGATAAACTGTCTGCCGGAGAGACAATTGCCAGTGCTGACTGTCTGAGTGACAAGACCGGAGTGTCACTCAGCTTTACAGCAGAGGGGATCAAAAGTGACTGGACGAATATTTTTGAGACAAAGAGCCATGAAAATGTATATTTGTCGGTTCTGAATTATGGCGGCGTCAATATTTTTGAAGGTGAAGCTGTATTGAGCAGTGCGGCGAAAGAAGCAGGATATACTGCAGCAAGCGCCTGGACGATCTTTACAAGCGGGAAATCCATGAAGGTGACGATCTCTTATAATGTAGATGGCAGCATTGGATTTTACCGTGACGGTACCCTGATGCTGACCTATGCGGCAGATACGGCGATCGGAAGCAATAAGGTGTCAGATCTGTCTAAAGCGATGCTGAGGGCGGCAAAAAATGGTGAGATCCAGGTACGGTATCCCATGACGGATGTGAGTGTGGCATCGGCTATGGATGGAGCCGATCTCCCGGATCAAAATACTGTTGGCAAAGTGAAAGCGGCTGTACAGGGAGACGCTTTTATGGACAGCACCAATCTTGTCACAGTAAACTTTACAACGACAGGTAACTTTACCCGGCAGGAAAAGGTGATGCTGAATGGGAAAGAGGCAGACAAGGGAGACAAAACAGGTAATTTTTCCATTCAGGCAATCGATGTATCGGAGAAAACGATCCAGGTCCGTGTTCTCGCTGGTCCGGTGAGCGGATGGCATGCGATCCCCGGAGAGATGGCGCTGGAGCTGGTGAGTGCAGAAGGGAAGAAACTGGCGGATGCAGAGATCTGTTACCGTCTTGACAAGCTTTCCGGACAGGCAGGATACCAGCCGGTTGCGGTGAAAGAAAATAACGATCAGACAAAAGCATATGTAAAGACCGTGGGCACGAAAGCATATTTTCTGACGGTGACCCGTTCTGACAAGATCCACAGCGATGCCGTCACGGCAGGCGTTGAGAATTATGGCTGGTCTAATGGAATGAACGCTGAAATGCATATGACGGTTAACGGGAAAAAATACTCTGTGGGCAGTCATGTTTATCAGGGAAAATATGCCAATCCTATTACGTGGGGAGACGGTGTCCTGACCGATCTTATCAAAGATGGATCAAGTGTTGTACGGGGCTTTGTGGCATATGGTACATTTGATAATGATAATGATGTGGACCAGGGCTGTGTGCTTCTGAATGTAGTAGATCTGGCGGATATCGGTTACACAAAGGAAAGTGTGAATGGCGTGACCTTTACTCTCTCTGGTTACATCGGACCGAATGATGGCAAAGGTGCCTTTGCCGCAGTGGATGATACGAAGGAATACCGTATTGAGGCAGATTCGGTGCCGCCGTACATCAATGGGATTGAAGACGGAAAAACATACTGCGGGGATGTTTTCTTTACGGTATCCGATGATGCGCTGGACAGTGTGAGCATTGACGGGGCAGCTGCTTCCGGAGACGGCGGCGTTTATCATATCGCTGGAGACCAGGCAGGACATACGATCGAGGCGGTGGATACCAGCGGTAATAAAACGACCTGCACGGTCACCGTGAACCGCGAACATACATGGAAGGATGATTATACGGTAGATAAAAACCCGACCGAGACAGAAGCAGGGAGCAAATCGATCCACTGCCGTATATGTGACGCCATAAAAGAAGACAGCATCACGGTGATCCCGGCGACCGGATCCGGGGATGGAGGCAATACCGGAGACGGCGGAAACACCGGAGACGGCGGCAATACCGGGGACGGTGGCAATACTGGAGACGGTGGCAATACCGGGGACGGCGGAAACACCGGGGATGGTGGAAACACCGGAGACGGTGGCAACACCGGAAACAATGGTAAGCCCGGAGGCGGTACAGGAAATCAGAATCAGCCTCTGGCGAACAGGATTGTATTGCCGAAACAATCCTATTCATATACCGCATCGGCAAAGAAGAGAAGTTTTCTTCTGAATGCAAAGGCGACGGGCGGCACTCTGTCATACCAGTCAAATAGTAAGAAAATCACGGTCAACAGCAAAGGGCTTGTAACGATAAAGAAAAATTCCGTGGACAGTGCGGTCATTACTGTGACGGCGAAGGGCGGCAAGTATCAGACGGTGACAGCGGGCGTAACGGTAACTGTGAAGCCGGCGAAGATAAAGAAGCTGAAGGTGAAGAGCAGTAAGAAAAAGCAAATGACTGTGCGGTGGAAGAAAAATGTGCTTGCTTCCGGCACAGAGATCCAGTATTCTAAGAGTAAGAAGTTTGCCAGAAAGAAGACGAAAAAGAAGACGGCCAGAGCATCAGCCACTAAGATGACGATCAGGAAAGTAAAAGGGACGTACTATGTGAGGGTGCGCGCATTTACAAAAGTAAAGACAGGCGGCAAGAGCAGGAAGCTGTATTCATCATGGACGGCAAAGAAACGGGTAAAGATCAGGAAATAACAATAGAAAGAAGGGTTACATATGAATCTGATTGGAGAACACAGGCTCTCTCTCGGTGTGTGCTACTATCCCGAGCACTGGCAGGAGGACGAGTGGGAAAAGGATCTGCAGCGTATGCTGGAAAACGGGATCCGGACAGTACGTATCGCAGAATTTGCCTGGAACCGGATAGAGCCGGAGGAAGGTGTGTTTGATTATTCTTTTTTCGACCGCTTTCTGGATGTGGCGGAAAAGGCGGGGATGCAGGTGATCTTTTGCACCCCCACCGCGACGCCGCCGGCGTGGCTGACTAAAAAATACCCGGAGGTACTGAATGCGACGATGGAAGGCGTTGTATATCAGCATGGTTTTCGCCGTCACTACAATTATAATTCACCGAAATATCAGGAACTGTCCCGGAGGATCGTGGGCAGGATCGCAGCACATTACGCCAGCCGGCCGTGTATCGTGGGGTGGCAGATCGACAATGAATTTAACTGCGAAGTGGCAGAGTTTTATTCAGACTGTGACGTGGCAGCGTTCCGGGAATTTTTAAAGAAAAAATATGGAACACTGGATGCACTTAATAAGGCGTGGGGGACGGTATTCTGGAATCAGACCTATACAGCGTGGGATGAGGTGGATGTGCCCCGTGCTACTCCAACGGGACGTGTGAACCCGCACCGCAAACTGGATTTTTACCGGTTTATTTCAGACAGTGCGTGCCGGTTTGCAAAGATCCAGAGTGATATCCTGCGCCGGTATGTAAAAAAGGGCGATTTTATCACGACCAACGGCATATTTGGCAATCTGGATTCTCACCGTATGACAGAAGAGAGTCTGGATTTCATGATGTATGATTCCTATCCTAATTTTTCATACTGCCATGGTCTGTATCACAAAGAAGATCCGACAAAGGACAGGAACTGGAGCAAGCATCTTTCGGAGGTGCGTTCAATCTCTCCGCTCTTTGGTATTATGGAACAGCAGTCTGGCGCCAATGGAAGCATGGAAATGATGGCGCCGGTGCCAAGACCGGGGCAGATGACGCTTTGGACGATGCAGAGTATTGCCCATGGAGCTGATTTTGTCAGCTATTTCCGCTGGCGCACGGCAACGATGGGGACAGAGATGTATTGGCACGGTATCCTCGATTATTCCGGGCGGGATAACCGACGGCTGGCAGAGGTAAAAGAAATCTCGGAGAAGCTGGATTGTATGAAGGGCGTCGCTGGAAGCCGGTATGAGGCAAAGGTAGCGGTTCTGCGGGATTATGATAACAGCTGGAACGGGCAGGCGGATGTATGGCAGAGAAAGCTGGATGAAACCAGTATATGGGGACTGTTTCAGGCATGCCAGTATACCCATACGCCTTACGACTATGTATATATCGATCATTGTGGAAAAAAGGAGCTGGATCCGTACCAGGTCGTTTTTTATCCCCATGGTGCGATCCTCACAAAGGAGCGGGCAGAGATCCTGCGTCATTATGTCGAACAGGGAGGGACGCTTGTCCTTGGCTGCCGTACGGCGTTTAAGGATATTCATGGGATCTGTGTGACGGATCCGCTGCCGGGACTGCTCCGTGAGCTTGCCGGAGTGGATATCCCGGAATATACGGTGGTGGCGCCGGATACCGGGGTCGTGAAAGCGAAGTGGGGCGATACAGAACTGGATACGATGCTGTTTAATGACCAGCTCACCGCAGTGGACGGAGCAGAGGTGGCAGCAGAGTACACCGACGGGTATTACCGGGGTGCGGGGGCTCTTGTCTGCAATCATGCCGGAGAGGGGAGCGTATATTATTACGGTTCGGTATTTACGGCAGATGTGGCTCAGATTTTCCTGGAGAAGCTGGGGGCAGCTGAGCCTTATGCGAAGATGATTGAGGCGCCGGAGGAGGTCGAGGTGGCTGTGCGCGGCTGCCTGTTTGTATTGAACTACAGTGGAGAAGAGAAAGTCATCACACTGCACCAGAAGCTGCGGAATGTCTATACAGGGAAAGAAGAGACAGGAGCGCAGACACTTTCGGGATATGAGACGAGAGTGTATGAAAGTTAAGTTTCCGCTCTTTTCTGTCGAAATAGTAAACAACAGAAAAGAGGGAGGAAACGATTATGGGTTTGGCAGGAGCGATGAGCGACGTAAGTAACTACATGGGAAAAAGGGAGTATATTTATTCAAAAAACAGAGACAGTAGTCACGGAGACAGGGCGTCGCAAAAAGGGAATGCTGTGCGGGATCTCTTTTTTGAGCTGGTCCAGGAGGAGAGAGAAGAGCTGGAAGAACGGATCAAAAGCGGGGACTCAGAACCCCGTTACCAGATCGGAGCCAGTTCTTTTACAGAGACTGAGTGGAAAAAACTGATCAAAAGTGTCGATGACGTGCAGGAAGAAATGCGTAAGGCAGCAGAGCGTGAGCGGGAACTGCAGAAGGAAATGCAGCAGAAAAAAGAAGTTCAGGAGTCGAAACTGTGTATTATTGTTTATGATGCAGACGGGATCCGCTGTGTCGAGGCAGAGACGGGGATCTGCCGGTGGTTTATCAAATTTACGGATAATACACAGTACAGTAAAGTAAAAGAATATATGGATGGTATGGCTGCAGACAGCAGTCCTGCCCTGCCTCTGAATGAAGGCTTCTGGCAGGGATTGCTGCTTTCATGATTAGCTGGGCGGCGCCAATTTGAACGGGTTCAAATTGGCGCCGCCCAACTAGTACAGATGGTTCTTCCGGTAGGTGCGGGGAGACGCCCCCTTATATTTTTTGAAACTCCGTGAAAAATGTTCGGTGTTATCATAACCGCACAACCGGGCGATCCTGCTGATGGAGTGTCCGGTGTGTACCAGCAGGTGTGAAGCCTGTTCCATACGGGCATGGATGATATCCTGGTGAATGGAATTTTTAAAAAAATTCTTATAGAGATGCTGGAGATAGGACACACTCATATTCATTTGTCCGGCAACCTCTTCGATATTATCCGGACAATACTGGCGGGTCAGGATTTTTTGCCGCAGTGCTGTCAATGCAGTGCGGTAATCGTTTATTTTCTTACTGTGTTCATTAGAAAAATGGTATAATTCTGCTAATTTATGGAAGAGTTCGTCTGCTTTTTCTGCCATGACATTTTCGTGATCTTTGCTGTTACTGAAAAATTCAAGCAGGAGATCGGAGGTCATCGCTATGATCTCCGTATTATTTTGGAGATGGAAAGGCGTATTAAACGGAATGCCCAGTTTTTCAAAATACTGGTCATAGGTGTCAAAATCAAAATGGATGAAGTCATTGATGAAATGAGCGTCCCATTTTCTGTAAATCTGGGGAGTCCCTTTATCAAAGACCAGATAGGTTTCAGCTGGGAGCTGTCTGTAGGCACCATCCAGAAATACTTCTGTGGGGCAGCGCAGATAAAGAAAAAGGTAATCGCCGGAACCTTCCGGGCGGCTTATCTCAAAACCGCCTACATGTACAAACTGATATCCAATATCAACAATTTTTATCATATTTTACCACCCCTGAACCATGGAAAACCCAATATTATTGTTCAATCATCATATCATAAAAAACAGAAAAAGACAAGTTTTTGGCAGTTCCAATCATAGACTTTCTTCCCTGTCCCATAGTAAAATACCATTAATCACAAATCGATTCTAAATCTATAGGTCAGGAGGATTCATTATGAGAAAAAATTGGCAAAAACCGCTTGCGGTGTTACTGGCAGCTGCTATGGCAGTCGTTCCTTTTTCTTTGCCGGATGATATCCAGGCAGCAAAGAAAAAAGGAGTCTCGCTCAGTAAAAAGACTCTGCAGGTGAGAGAGAAAAAGAGTAAGAGAGTCAAGGTCAGAAATTCGTCTGGGAAGAAGATCCGGAGTGTGAAATGGAAGGTCATAAAAGGATCTTCGGTTATCAAACTGTCTAAAAAATCCAAATCCGGTGTGACCATCAAAGGCAGGAAAAAAGGTACGGCAACAGTGCGGGCTAAGATTAAAGCCGGTTCCAAAACGTATACCAGCAAGGTGAAGGTAAGCGTGACGAAACCGGTTACGAAAAAGACATTAAAGCTCAGCACTGAAAAAATCAGTTTGAAAACGGGAAGCAGCCAGAAGATTACGATCAAAAATACAACAGGTCTGGCGGTGAAAAGTGTAAAATGGTCAGTGACAAAGGGGGGCGATGTGGTGACCCTTTCTGGAAAATCAAAGAAAGCAGTGACGGTGAAAGCGTTGAAAACAGGTGCAGCGATCCTGCAGGCAAAGATCAAGACCGCAGATGGAACAGCGACACGGACAGCAGGGATCACGGTTACAGCGGGTACCAGCACGGTGCAGAGTACAGAAATCCTTCATTATAATATGACGTGCAGTGCGGATGGTGCTTATCTGACAGACCAGTCTGGCAAAGGAAATCATGGCGAGCTTGTAGGCGTTAATCCGCAGATACAGGAAAACCAGTCTCTCCTGCTGGACAATGGCGGATATATCAAATTGCCAGAAAAGGCATTTGCAGGAAAGGATACATTGACGATTTCGATCTGGCTGAGAAATTACAGTTATAAGAAAAATACAAGCGCCATGTTTGTGGGAACAAAGGAAGACGATCCAGGTCCATCCGCTTACTGGCTGCTGAATCCGAGCAATCTCGATGGACGCATGAAATCCGTTGTGACGAATACAACGAATGCGGCAGCGCCGTGGACGACAGAAGCGGGACTCAGCCCGACAGAGGCAGCAAACGGTGTCAATGCGCCTATTACGGAAGCGGGATGGAATCATTATGTGACGGTGATCAAGCCGGGAAGTATCACAGGATACCTCAACGGTGCGAAGGCTGGAACTGTGAAATTAACGAAGAAACTCAGTGATTTTGGAAATGATATCGTTGCCTATATCGGGAAGTCTTCTTATAAAGATCCTTCGTGGATGGGCTTTGTAAGGGAAGTACAGGTATGGCAGGAGGCAAAAACAGATGCCCAGGTAACAAAATTGTACAATGATACAAAGGTGAAAAACGTAAAGGCAAAGGGAACGAAATCAGATGTCTTTATCAAAGACCGGGCAGATCCGTACATTACCAGAGGAGTTGGAGAAGATGGAAAACAGTATTATTACTTCACAGCATCCTTCCCAATGTATAGTGAAAATGATGCGGATGGATATGACAGAGTCGTTTTGAGAAGGTCGGAGACATTAAATGGTTTGAAAGATGCGGAAGAAAAGGTGATATTTAAGCCGACGGCTAGCAATCAGTCCCATCGTTTTATCTGGGCTCCGGAAATGCATTACATCGGCGGTAAATGGTATATGTACTATGCCGGAAGCAGCAGCACGACAGACCGGTGGTTGATCAACTGCTGTGTACTTCGGTGTACGGGACAGGATCCCTATAATGATTCCTGGGAAGAAATGGGTAAATTCCAGGCAGTGTCCGGAGATACCTTCTCCTTCACCAGATTTTCACTGGATATGACTTATTTTGAATGCAATGGAAAGCACTATGTGATATGGGCACAGCAGGGACCGGCGTCCAATCTGTATATGGCGCAGATCAACCCGGATGAGCCGTGGAAGACGATCACCAATCCCGTGTGTCTCACCAGACCAGAATATTACTGGGAGTGCGCGACATTCGCAGTGAACGAAGGACCATCGGTAGTGCAGCATAATGGTAAAGTGATCGTGGCATACTCGGCATCAGGTACAGGACCAGAATACTGTATCGGTTATCTGTATGCCGATGCATCAGCCGATCTGATGGATATTAATTCCTGGACGAAGCAGACGACACCTGCCCTTACTTCCGAGGATCTGGTGGATGAATACGGACCGGGGCACAATTCCTTTACCAAGGATGAGGATGGAAATGATATCTTTGTCTATCATTCACGCGGAAGAGACTGCTACGAAAACAAATGCGGCCGTGCCAGAGGGGATCAGGATTCTCTCTATGATCCGTGCCGCAGCGCAAGGATCCGCAAGGTTGCATGGGGCGAGAACGGGCTTCCGATCCTGAATCAGTAAAAAAGTGGACAGTATGTAAAGTTCAAAATCAATCAATAGAAAAGGAAAGTAAGATTCCACCGGCTTTATGCGGACCGGAATCTTACTTTCTTTTTAATTGGGCAGGAAAGTTTTCCTTTTGCGGAGCAAGAACGACCAGAGGTCGTTCTTGGAAGCGTCGGATTATCACGACGCTTTTTTGCCTAAATAGGAAAATTCCCTCCTGCGGAGCAAGAACGACCAAAGGTCGTTCTTGAAAGCGTCGGATTATCACGACGCTTTTTTGCCGTTCGTCGCGTTTTTTGACCGCTTGTCGCATTGCGCTTGCATTGGAAAAAACGGTATGTTATAGTGGGAGCAGGTAATACAACGAATATTAAATAATTTCTGTTAAATAGATGGGGAGAGGGAGATTGTGTGTATGAAGAAAAGGACTTTATTTTTGACAGCAGCTGTCATAGTGGCGGGCGTTGTACTGGTGGCAGCTTACTTTCACTTTCGCTCACCAAAAACACTGGCAGATGTCGTGGGAAGCAAGTTTATGGAACCGGACCAGCTGATAATATTGGATGGCAGTAATGGAAACAAAAGGGAATTAAAGAAGGAAGAGCGGGAAGAAATGCTGGAGCTACTTCGGACGGTAAAGATACTGGATAGTGAGAATATTGAATTAACGCATGGTGCAAGCTGTATACAATTTACAAAAGGGGAGAACCGTTTTAACCTTTTAACACATGTGGAATCTTCTTTTAAAATTATTGATCCAGATGATAGTGACAGAATGATCGTATATTATATGGAAAAGGAAGGCGGGAAAAAGATAAGGGAAAAAATGAAACTTTCCTATTAAATGGCGCTGAACGGGGAGGTATTATGCCAATAAAAAAGAAATTAATACTGATTTTAACTGTCGTAGTGGCGTGCGTTGTACTGGTGGCAGCTTACTTTCACTTCTATTCACCAAAAACACTGGCAGATGTAGTGGGAAGCCAGTTTATGGAACCGGACCAGCTGATAATTTTGAATGGCAGTAATGGAAATAAGAGAGAGGTAACAGGCAAAGACAGAGAAGAGATGCTGAAACTGTTTCAAGAGGCAGAGGTTAAAGAAACAGAAAATACAGATTTGACTTATGGGTACATTGGTTATGTGCAGTGTATTAAAGATGATAAAAGTTTTACCCTTATAACAGATGGAAGTTCTTCTTTTAGAACAAATGATCCAGAAAATAGTAACAAAATGATCATATATTATTTGGACAAGGAAAAAGAGAAAAAAATATATGAGTTAATGGAACGGTACTATTAAACAGATACAATAATTGGGAGAATTAAAATTCCTTTCACAATATATAAAAAGAAGGTGTAGAATCAATGGAAAAAGAGAAAGTATCAAAAGTTGTCACAGTTACGGTAGTTGAGCGTCCAGCGCGAAAATTGATTTTTTTGCGTCACATAACCGCTACTGATTATTTTTCTGCCTGCGAAGAAGTCGGATGCGAATGGGAAGGCTATTTTAATCGTATTCCCGAAGCATTTGATACAGGTGCAGGCGGTCGTTTGCCAAAGAGCCTGATCAGACCTGGAACAAGCGGCAATGCATTTTTTGTTGAAGTTCCATTGGAGTATAACAAATCACTCCCTGATGGATACGAAATTGCAGAACTTCCACCTTGTACATATTTATATTTTAATGGGATGCCCTTTGAAGATCAGAATAATTTTGATATAGCCATCGGGATTTTGAACGAGGCTATTGAAAACTACCCTTTTGAACAATTTGGTTGGAAAAGGTCTGATAAGGCTCCGGTATTGGGGATGGGTGCAGAAGCAGAAACGGGGGCAAGAACCGCTGTGCCCGTGGAGAAGATTTAACGAATCTTCCGCATCGATTCACATCTACATAGTTCCATCAAGATATAGCAGTTATTAAATCCCTAAAAGATCTCAAGTGGGAATTCAAATTTGTACCTCTAAAAGAGTATCACAATCGCAATGGATTGCAAAGAATATACTATGACTGGATTTATAAAGAATCGGGTGTGACGGTTTTGTTTTAGGAAAAAATATGGATAGTTTTCATCTGATCCCGGAATTAACTGCCTATGAAAATGTAAAGATGGCTATGGATATCTACAATTTATATTCAGCTAAGAAAATTTCAAAAAAAGAAAAAGCAGGCCGCTGCCGGGAAATGTTAGGGAAGGTTGGACTGGAAAAGGAAGAGGGGAAAAAACCGTCGCAGTTATCAGGGGGGCAAAAACAAAGAGTTGCTATCGCCCGGGCACTGGTGAACCGTCCCCGGATCATTCTGGCTGACGAGCCGACAGGGGCGCTGGATCAGGTGACATCCGGTGAGATTATGGAATTACTGAGTCATTTGAACCAGGAGGGGCATACGATCCTGATCGTGACACACGATGAAGAGGTGGCAGGGAGATGTGGGAGGATCATAAAAATGCAGGACATTGCGGCAAAGTAATTTCTTGACAATCTTCCTGTTTTTTCCTACAATAGATAAATAATGAAGGACGCATGAAAACCCGCCTTTTCAGACGGGTTTTTCCTGTAAAGTAAATATCTGGAGGAATTATTTATGGAGAAGAAACCATATTATCTGACGACAGCCATTGCCTACACATCAGGCAAGCCGCATATTGGAAATACCTATGAGATCGTACTGGCGGACGCCATCGTGCGCTACAAGCGGTTTCAGGGATATGACGTGCGTTTCCAGACAGGAACGGATGAACATGGACAGAAGATCGAACTAAAAGCAGAAGAGGCGGGGATCTCACCAAAGCAGTTTGTTGATCAGGTATCGACAGAGATCAAAAGGATCTGGGATCTGATGAATACGTCTTATGACAAATTTATCCGTACGACGGATGAAGATCATGAAAAACAGATCAAAAAAATATTTAAAAAATTATATGAAAAAGGTGATATTTATAAAGGGCATTATGAAGGAATGTACTGTACGCCCTGTGAATCTTTCTTTACCCCGTCCCAGCTGGTGGACGGCAAGTGCCCGGACTGTGGCAGGGAGTGCCAGCCGGCAAAGGAAGAGGCGTATTTCCTGAAACTCAGTAAATATCAGGACCGGCTGATGAAGCATATCGAGGATCACCCGGAATTCATCCAGCCGGAGTCCAGAAAAAATGAGATGGTGAACAATTTCCTGAAACCGGGTCTGCAGGATCTCTGTGTGTCCCGTACCAGTTTTCAGTGGGGGATTCCGGTGGACTTTGATCCGGGGCATATCGTATATGTATGGCTGGATGCACTCAGCAACTATATTACCGGGCTTGGTTACGATGCAGACGGTGATCATGGGGAGCTTTATGGCAGATACTGGCCGGCAGACCTGCATCTCATCGGCAAGGACATCATCCGTTTCCATACGATCTACTGGCCGATCATCCTGATGGCGCTGGATATCCCGCTGCCGAAGCAGGTGTTTGGTCATCCGTGGCTCTTACAGGGTGACGGCAAGATGAGCAAGAGCAAGGGAAACGTACTGTATGCGGATGAACTGGTGGAACGGTTTGGCGTGGATGCCGTGCGCTATTTCGTGCTGCATGAGATGCCCTTTGAGAATGATGGCGTCATTACATGGGAGCTTATGGTGGAGCGCATGAATTCGGATCTTGCCAATACGCTTGGCAATCTGGTGAACCGCACCATCTCGATGAGTAATAAATATTTTGGCGGGGTAGTTGAGAATAAAGGCGTTTCCGATACGATGGATGCCGATCTCATCGCCGTGGCAGAAGCAGCGCCGGGCCGGGTGACTGAGAAGATGGACCAGCTCCGCGTCGCCGACGCCATCACGGAGATCTTTACGTTATTTAAGCGCTGCAACAAATATATCGATGAGACCGAACCATGGGTGCTTGCCAAAGAGGAGGCAAAGAAGGACCGGCTTGCCACGGTTCTCTACAATCTGATGGAGGGCATCCGTACTGGCGCTGTCTTACTGGGCTCCTTTATGCCGGAAACAGCAGGGAAGATACTGTCGCAGATCCATGCGGAAAGCTGTGAACTGGCAGATCTTGGTTCCTTTGGCGCGTATCCGTCCGGCACAAAGGTAGTCGAAAAACCGGAGATCCTTTTTGCCAGACTGGATGTGGAAGAGGTACTGAAGGAAGTGGCGGCAAAGGCAGAGGCAGGAGACGCTCCGGCAGAGGGAGCAACGGACGACGGATCCTCAGAGGAGGGGATCGATATCGAGGCAAAGCCGGAGATCACCTTTGATGATTTTATGAAAATGCAGTTCCAGGTGGGCGAGATCATCGCCTGCGAAGAGGTGCCGAAGTCAAAGAAACTGCTCTGTTCCAAGGTGAAGATCGGCAGTGAGGTCAAACAGATCGTTTCCGGGATCAAGAAGTATTATTCGCCAGAGGATATGGTGGGCAAAAAGGTGATGGTCCTGGTCAATCTGAAACCGGCGAAACTTGCCGGCGTGCTGTCTGAGGGCATGCTTTTGTGCGCAGAGGATGCCGATGGCAAGCTTGCCCTGATGACGCCGGATAAAACGATGCCGGCAGGTGCGGAGATCTGCTGAGAGATAAGGAGAAGATAGAATGAGGATTATTTTACCATCATCAGACAAGATGAGTTCAGTACAGGATGCCCCCGAACCGGAAGGGCTGCCGGTATATCTCGGTCAGACGGAGAAAATACTGGCGTGGATGAGGAAGCAGTCCCGTAAGACCTTACTTACATTGTGGGGTGGCAGTAAAGGGATCGCGAAAGAGAATTTAGAACGTCTGAACCATATGGATCTGCGGCAGGGACTGACGCCGGCGATCTATTCATATATTGGTGGTGTTTACCGGTATATGAGCGTTCCCCTGTTTGAAGAGAAAGAGATTGCTTATCTTCAGGAGCATCTGCGGATCCTGTCCGGGTTTTATGGTGTATTAAAACCGCTGGATGGTGTGACGCCGTATCGTTTGCCGCTGGGATCGAAGGTGAAGATAGGGCGCAGTCGTGATCTGTTTGATTTCTGGGGCGGAAGACTTTATGACAAAGTGAGAGATGAGAGCGGCGTTATCATAAGTCTAGTATCGGAGGCATATGAAAGATGCATGAGAAGATATCTGGAGGAAAATGACCGCTATATTACGATCCGTTTTCTTGAGCTGACCAGTGAGGGCGAGGCAAAAGGCAGAGCGGTCATGACACGGATGGCGGTGGGACAGATGGTTCGCTTCATGGCTGAAAAAAAGATTGAGGACCCGGACAAACTGAAAAGATTTAATTACATGGGATATCGGTTCAATAAAAAGAAGTCCGGGGACAACCATTTTGTTTTTGAGCGGATAGGAGAATCGAATTAACATGAATCAGGAACTGATATTTGATACCCATGCCCATTATGATGACTCGGTATTTGACGGCGACCGGGACAGGCTTCTCTGCTCGCTGGCAGAAAACGGCGTGGGCAGGGTAGTAGATGTGGGGGCAGACCCTGCATCCTGCCGGATGGCACTGGCACTGGCGGAGAAATATGAATTTGTCTATGCTGCACTGGGGGTGCATCCCAGTGAGACCGGAGGACTTACTGAGCAGGATATGGACTGGATCTGTGAACATGCAGCCCATCCAAAGGTTGTGGCAGTCGGAGAGATCGGACTGGACTATCACTGGCAGGAACCGTCGCCAGAGATCCAGCGCAGATGGTTCCTGCGCCAGATCGAAGCAGCAAAAGAGACGGGACTTCCTGTTATCATCCACAGCCGGGAGGCAGCAGAGGAGACGATGCAGATCCTGACAGAGACAAAAGCCTACGACTGCGGTGGCGTTATCCATTGTTATTCGTATTCGCCTGAGATGGCAAAAGAATATGCAGAGATGGGGTTTTTTATCGGTGTAGGCGGTGTTGTCACATTTAAAAACGCAAAAAAACTGAAACGTACCGTGGAAGAGCTTCCCATCCAGAAGATCGTACTAGAGACAGACTGCCCCTATATGGCGCCGGAACCGGACCGCGGAACACGTAATGATTCCTCCCGCCTGATCCATGTGGCGGCGAAGGTGGCGGAATTAAAGGGGATGACTGTACAGGAAGTCATCCGCACGACGACAGAGAATGCAGAGAGGCTGTATGGTCTGGCAGGAAGACATTCCAGAAAGGAAGATAATTTTGGCGAAACTGGCAAATCCGCAGGAGACGATACAGGTTCTGCAGAGACATGATTTTCATTTTAGGAAGAAATTCGGGCAGAATTTCCTGATCGATCCCCATGTACTGGACAAGATCATAGAAGCTGCCGGAATCGGAAAAGAGGATTTTGTGCTGGAGATCGGTCCCGGTATCGGTACGCTGACCCAGTACCTTTGCGAGCGTGCGGGAAAGGTGCTGGCAGTAGAGATCGATCCCAAGCTGATACCGATCTTACAGGAAACACTTTCCGGTTATGATAATATTGAGATCATTCATGGCGATATACTGAAGCAGGATATTCAGGGGATCGCAGACCGGTATAATGGCGGCAGACCTGTCAAGGTGGTGGCAAATCTGCCTTATTATATCACGACCCCGATCATTATGGAGCTTTTTGAGAGCCATGTCCCGCTGGCGAATGTGACAGTTATGGTGCAGAAGGAAGTGGCGGAACGGATGCAGGCGCAGCCGGGAACAAAGGAGTACGGTGCGCTGTCGCTTGCCGTGCAGTATTATGCCTGGCCGTATCTGGCGGCGAATGTCCCGCCGAATTGTTTTATGCCGCGTCCGGCGGTGGGAAGCGCGGTGATCCGCCTGGACTGCCTGAGCCGGACTCCGGTGGCGGTAAAGGATGAGAAGCTGATGTTCCGGCTGATCCGTGCCTCGTTTAACCAGCGGCGGAAGACTCTGCAGAATGGTCTGACGAATAGCAGCGGGCTGGACTTCTCAAAGGAAGAGATCCGGCAGGCGATCCAGGCAGTGGGGCTTGATCCGGCGATCCGCGGCGAGAGACTGGGGCTTGAGCAGTTTGCTGCCCTGGCAGATGAGCTGGCGCGCCGTTGAGGCATAAAAAGACGAAAAGAAGGAAGGAATGAGTGAAACAATGGAAGAGACAATGAAGGATTTTGAAGAAGAAATTAATGCGAGTTTCCGCCGTTTTCGTGAAGGGGACCGCATAACCGGCACGGTGGTCAGCGTGGAAGAGGAGGAGATCCTGGTGGATCTGAATTCTTTTTCACAGGGTGTGATCCCGGCAGGGGAATACAGTGAGGATCCTTCCTTTCATGCGATGGATGAGATCCAGACTGGTGACAGTGTGGCGGCAGTGGTACTGGATCCGGACGACGGGCAGGGCAGAGTCCTGCTTTCCCTGAAAGAGGCGAAAGAGGAAGAGAGCTGGAAGAAGCTGCAGCAAGCGCTGGAGGATAAGACGGTCTTTACCGTAAAGGTACTGACCAGCGTCAATGCCGGCGTAGTCGCTTTTCTCGAGGGGATACGGGGATTTATCCCGGCGTCGCAGCTGTCGCTCGAATATGTGGAAGATGTAGATTCGTTTGTGGGGGAGACACTGGAGGTTGTCGTGATCACGGCTGATCCGGAGAAGCGCAGGCTGGTGCTTTCGGCAAAGGAAGTGGCGCGGGAGAGAGCGGCAAAGGAACAGGAAAGGAAACTGGATGCTCTGCAGAAAGGGTTTGTCACAGAAGGAGAGATCCAGCGGATTGAATCTTACGGAGTGTTTGTCGATATCGGGAATGGACTGACAGGGCTGGTGCACATTTCCCAGATCTGCAATAAATTTCTGCACTCTCCGAACGAGGTAGTGAAGCTGGGACAGAGGGTCAAAGTAAAAGTGCTGGAAGTCAATGAGGGCAGGATCCGCCTGAGCATGAAAGAGGCAGAGGATATTGCACCGGAGGTGGGCGGTGATGATATGGACGGTAAGGGGACTGACCTGGAATACCACGATGAAGAAGAGGCGACGACTTCCCTTGCCGGACTGCTTGCCGGGATAAAGCTGGATGATTAACGGAATGCCTCTGGTGATAAATTGAATATTTCTGGAATAGAATGATAATGAGCAAACAGGAGGAACTTCTTATGAGTTTGAAAAGGGTTGTATTGAGTGCTGTATTATCATTCTTTCTTTTCTTTTGCCTCACCGGCTGTGAGACTGTGAAAGAGGGAGGGGAAAAGGGAAAGGACTGGGATTATACGGTCGTTCCCACGTCAGATATTCCTGAGGATTTCCGGAAGGAAGTGGACACGAAGAAGATCAATGCGTTTCAGATGACGTATCAGGAGGCGGAATATCTGTACCTTGCTGTAGGGTATGGAGAGCAGGCGAGCGGAGGATTTAATATCAAAGTGGTGGGGCTTTATGAAAAAGGAAATACTCTCTGCCTGGAGACCAGCCTGAACGGTCCGGGAGAAGACGAGGTGGTCAGCCAGAAGGCAAGCTATCCCTATATCGTTATAAAAACACAGAAGAGTGATAAAGAAGTAAAATTTGATGTATAAGCAGATAAAACAGGCTTGTATTTTCTCCCTAAACATACTATAATTTATTTCACTACGAAGAATTAGGAGGAATGCGGCATTGAAACAAGTATTGGTCCGGTTAAAGAGCTTCCGGGGAGCCCTGATCTGGGATCTGGCTACCGCTGTTGTACTGTTTCTTTTTATGATATGGACGCTCGACCGTTTTGAGGGAAGCGTGACAAAGGCGTTTCTTGTGATACTGACGACGGGATTTCTTGTATTGATGGTTGCCGTGAAATATCAGCTGCTGTATAAACATTTTGGACAGGACGATGTGACGGGTGGAAAGGATAAAAAAGAATTTGAGCGGGTGGCAAAAAAAATGCTCCGCAGTGATGCCAGTTATGTCCTGGTCTATGCCAATATTGACCGTTTTAAACTGATCAATGAAACCTATGGTAACTCTGTGGGAGACCGGATCCTGCATGAGATCCACTCGATCGTGGATGCAGAGCTGCGCTGGGATGAGGTATCAGGACGTATCATGGCAGACAATTTCGGCATTCTGATGCGGTATCATTCCCTGCCCAAGCTGGATGAGAGGCTGGAGAGGATCAGCCGGCAGATGGAAGAGCTCACGGACGAAAACGGCAATCGTTACGGGATCACCCTCTATTTTGGCGTTTATGTCATCAGTGACAAGAGCATTGAGGTAAGTACAATGCTGGAGCATGCCAATATGGCAAGGAAGAAGATCGCACCGGGCTACCGGGTGCCTATGGGAATATATGATGAGAAGGACAAGCTCCGGCTCGGCAGGGAAAAGGAGCTGGAGATGAAGATGCATGATTCGCTGGGGCGGGGGGATTTTATCCCGTATCTGCAGCCCAAGTACGAACTTGAGGGAGAGACCATCGCCGGTGCAGAGGCGCTGGTGCGCTGGGTGGACCCGGAAGAGGGGATGATCTATCCGGATGAATTTATCCCTTTGTTTGAGAGCAATGGTTTTGTTGTGGATATTGATCTTTATATGTTTGAGGAAGTCTGCCGGATGGTTGAGAGATGGCAGAGGGAGGGATGGCGGACGATACCGATCTCGGTCAATCTGTCACGGAGCCATTTCAATGTCCCGGATTTTTTCCGCGCCTATGAAGAGATCCTGGAGAGATACGACGTGCCGCCGAAATCCATAGAGATCGAGCTGACGGAATCTCTGTTTTACAATGATATGGAGGAGCTCAATTCTCTGGTGGGCAGGATACATAACGTGGGGCTTTCGTGTTCGATCGATGATTTTGGCAGTGGATTTTCGTCGCTCAATGTGTTAAAGGATGTACAGGTTGACGCGCTCAAACTGGACCGGGTCTTTTTTGCCAATGACAGGGAGGAGGACAATGAACGCGGTAAAAATGTCATCCAGAGTGTTATCCAGCTGGCACAGGCACTGGATCTGCATACGATATCCGAAGGCGTGGAGGAACGGAACCAGGTAGAATTTCTGAAACAGATGAAATGCGATCTGATCCAGGGTTATGTGTTTGCCAGACCAATGCCTGTACCGGAGTTTGAAAAATTAGCTTTTGGCGCTTATAAATAAAGTCGTTTGTGATTGCGGTACCGGCTGCGCCGGTACATGATCTCATGAAAATAGACTACCTCGATCATATCCCGCAGGAGAGTTCCCTCTTCCGGATAGGCATCGGGGTATTTGTTTCTGAAGTCCCGTTCGATGCCGGCAGCAGTGATCTGCAGCGCTGTTTTATCCGGATAGACGTCAAACATAAGACTGCCTTCGTATTCCATCTGGTCGCACTGCTCCTCTACAAATTCACTGATCTGCCGCGTGATCTGCGGGTAGAGATATTTGAGATAGGAATTGTCCTCTTCCATTTCCCATAGCCGGGTACTGCCCGGCGCCGGAGCCAGCGTGGGCATGGCGGCCTGTTCAAAGGAGAAGAGGAAATCCGGATTGTCGTAGTAATTCATATCAATCTCCCAGAAAATTTCTTATCTTTAATATATGAAACGAAAAAATTTGTGTGTATATCTTGCACTTTTACGGGATAGCCGTTACAATGTTCTATAGGTATCATTTCATAGCGTAAATTTAGGAGAGGAATCACAATGGTTAAATTTATATATAAAACAGTGGCATTATTTTTTATTTTTGCGGGAGCTCTTTTTTTCTTCGGTAAACAGATGGAGACAAATATTAATGACGATGGGAAACGGGTAGAACTGGGGACAGAAACATATCCGCATATCCGGCTCGGTACACAGGGGCAGAAAATAAATCCCCTGTATGGATACAGTGCGCCGATGGAAGCAGATATTATCCGTGAATCTATGACTCCTCTGGATCAGGACAAGAAGCTTACGGTATATCTGGAACAGTCTTCTTCGTATCTCACAAGTCTCCAGTATCAGATCTTAGATAAAGAAACAGGGGAGATCTATGAGACAGGTGAGTCCAATGCCCTCGCACCGGACCAGAAGAGTGTCGAGCTGACGTTTAACTATGGGTTCAAGACAAGCATGGAGTATATTCTTGACCTGACCGGAACCTCAGACCAGGGACGCGAGATCCATTATTATACCCGGATCAAATATTATCTGGATGATTCCCATCTGGCAGAAAAGATGAAATTTGTTAAGAGATTTCATAAAAATACTTTTATAAAAAGTAAGGCGGAGGAGCTCGGCAGGAATCTGGAGCCAAACAGCACCAACCGCAACACCTCACTGGCATCGGTTGACATTACATCCAATACCGATCTTGTCACATGGGGCAACCTGTCTCCCGATGTGATCTCGGACGAGCTGGTTACCGTTAAAGAATACAATATGGAGACGGCGTGCATCCAGTATAATTATTTTGTGAAGGCAAATACAGATTCCGGACAGGAGACGTATCATATCAAAGAATTTTACCGGGTGAGACATGCCAGCGGGGCGGATTATCTCCTAAATTTTGAGCGTACGATGGAGGCTGTTTTTGACCCCGGGCTGACAAGCGTCCAGACCAGTCAGTTTAAGCTGGGGATCACGAATGATTACAAAAACAGGATTTTCACGAACAAAAGTGAAAACATCATGTATTTTGCACGGGGTGGAGAGCTTTACCGTTATGATATGAAAGCGAACCGTATTATGAAGCTGTATTCCATGTTCAGCGACAAAGCGTCCCATGCCTGTCGTGCTTATGATGAACACGCCATAAGGCTTCTGAAAGTAGATGAGGAAGGCAATCTGTATTTCTGTGCTTATGGGTACTTCCCCAGAGGAGAATATGAGGGAGATGTGGCGGTCGTACTGTATGAGTACACTGCTGAAGGAGAGCTCAGGGAGCTGGTATATATGCCGAGCAGCACCACATACCAGCAGTTAAAAGAGGACTTTGAGGAATATGGTTATGTGAGCTCACGGGGGATTTATTATTTTACTGTGGCGAATACGGCGTATGCCTACAACATATCTGCCAAACGTCTGGAAAAGCTGGTGGAAAACATTAAGGGTAATTCCTTTATGATCATGGAAAAAGCAAACTGCTATGCCTGGTCCTCCTCCCGTTCCAGCGGATATGGCGAGAGTATTACCCTCTACAATCTGGAGACTGATGAAAAAGCAGTGATCTACCGTCCGGACGAAAAGTCCTGTATCCGTCTCCTTGGCGTAATCGATGAGAATGTGGTGTATGGATTTGTGAAGAAAAGGGATATCGGGCGCAGTGTGGACGGCAGTAAAGTAGTTCCCTGCTACAAATTATTTATTGCAGATACCAAAGGAACGACCGTGAAAGAATTTGACTGGAAAGGCAGATATATCCAGGGGATCCGGGCAAATGGCAATGTGATCAACATTACCCTGTGTAAAAAGAACGGCAGCGGCAGATATGAAAAGTCCGCGGAAAACAGCATATCGAACCAGTCCCAGACGAAAGCATCCAAGTTCCGTTACACATCAAGGGTGACAGACCGGTCCCTGACGGAGTGGTATATCCAGATGCCGGCGGCATTTGAGATGGCAGAGAAACCGGGCAGTGTACCGGGTCCCGGTTCCCTGATGACGACACAGCGGTTTGTCCGTCTTGAACAGCCGGGTGTCATAAAATATTATGTATATGCCCTGGGTAAGATCACGGAGTCCTACGAGAGCGCACGGCAGGCAATCCAGGAGGCGGACAGGCAGATGGGCGTAGTGGTCAGCAGTGCGCACCAGGTCGTGTGGGAGAGGAGCGGCAGCTTCCTCCAGAACAGCATCGGCGGCCTGGAGATCAGGGAAAAAGGGGACGGCGTCTCCAATCTGGCGGCATGTGCCTATATGGTGCTGAAGCAGAAGCATATCAATGCAGATGCCAGGGAATTGACGAAAAAGAATATTCCGGTTTATGAGATGCTGGCGAAATATATGACAAGACCGGTAAACTTAAAGGGCTGTACACTGGAACAGGTATTGTATTTTGTCAGCAATAACAAACCGGTGATCGCGATGACAGCGGCAGACAAAGCAGTGGTCATCGGAGGATATACGACGACGCAGCTGTATCTGTACAACCCGGAGACCGGCAGGGAAGCGACGGTGAACCGCTCGGAGTATGAGCGTATATTCAAAAATGCGGGCAACCAGTTTGTCAGCTATATGGAGTGATGGATATGGAAACACTGATACAGAAGGCAATGGAGGCAAGAGAGTATGCGTATGCGCCGTATTCCGGCTTTATGGTGGGAGCGGCACTGGAGTGTGGGGATGGGACGGTATATACAGGATGCAATATCGAGAATGCATCGTATACCCCGACGAACTGTGCAGAACGCACTGCTTTTTTCAAAGCAGTCAGCGAAGGAAAGAGAGAATTCCGCCGGATCGCCATCCTCGGCGGTCCCCGGGAGGGGCTGACAGATCTGTCGCCTTGCGGCGTCTGTCTCCAGGTTATGGCTGAGTTCTGCGATCCCGATAAATTTGAGATCATTATGGCGAAAAGCGGGACGGAATATATTCGGAAAACGCTGGGGGAACTGCTTCCCTTCCGGTTTTCCCTGTAGCCTATCTGTGTGCTGCCGGGCTGGTACAATGCCGGGGATGAGAAAGGATAACTATGGAATTACCAGTAAAATTTTGTGAAGAAATGAAGCGGATCCTGGGAGACGAATATGAGGCGTACCTCGCATCCATGAACGAAAAAAGGAAATGCGGACTGCGCGTAAATACGGCGAAGATCTCTGTGGCAGAGTTTGAACGGATCGCGCCGTTTCCGTTGACCAGGATCCCTTTTGTGGAGAATGGCTTTTATTATGATGGCGAAGCAGTACAGCCGGCAAAGCATCCGTATTATTTTGCCGGACTTTATTATCTGCAGGATCCCAGCGCCATGACGCCGGCGTCCAGACTGCCGGTGGAAGAGGGGGATGTTGTGCTGGATCTCTGTGCGGCGCCGGGCGGCAAGGCGACAGAACTGGCTGCGCGCCTGCATGGGACGGGGCTGCTCATCGCCAATGACATCAGCAGCAAGAGGGCGAAGGCACTATTAAAGAATATCGAGCTGTTCGGCGTGGAAAACAGCTTTATTGTAACGGAATATCCACAGAAGCTGGGGGAACATTTCCCCGGTTTTTTTGACAAAATACTGATTGATGCTCCGTGCTCGGGGGAGGGGATGTTCCGCAAGGAACCATCCATGATAAAAGCATGGGAACAGAATGGTCCGGCGTTTTATGCCAGTTTGCAGGAGGATATTTTGTCACAGGCGCTCCCGATGCTGAAGCCGGGAGGGTATCTCTTGTATTCAACCTGTACATTTTCTCCATTGGAGGATGAAGGGACGGTGGAGAAGATCCTGTCTATGGATCCGGATCTGGAACTGGTACCGATCAGGGGCTACGAGGGATTTGCAGAAGGGAACCCGGCGTTCACCGGAAGCAGGGACCCGTCAATCCGGCGCTGTGTCAGGATCTTTCCGCACCGGCTGGATGGCGAAGGGCACTTCCTTGCCCTGTTCCATAAAAAGGAGAACGGGGATTGTCAGGACCAAATATGCCGGCAGTCCCGAAAGGGACTGACCGGGGAGGATAAGCGGCTGTTTGACGGGTTTGCAGCGGATATTGACCGTGTATTTGAACCGCACCGGCTGGAGAGCAAAAAAGGAATGGTTTATTATATGCCGGAGGCGCTGCCGCAGATGAGCGGACTCCGTTTTCTGCGCAGCGGACTCTTTTTGGGGGAGGTGAAGAAAAACCGGTTTGAGCCAAGCCAGTCTCTGGCGATGGCGCTGAAACCGGGACAATACCAGAACTGTCTCGATCTGTCTGTTCGGGATGAGCGGGTGATCCGCTATCTCAAGGGAGAAACACTGGTTCTTACCGGGCAGGAGACAGCGAAACCAGACGGCTGGCAGCTGGTATGCGTGGATGGCTTCCCGCTGGGCTGGGGCAAGAAAAATAAGAGTGCGCTGAAGAATAAGTATCACAGCGGATGGCGTATGTTATAATTGCTTTTTGGGGGTAAAACTGATAGAATAGAGCTATACGAATGTATGGGAGAATAGGGAACAGTACAGTGTTCCTGAAGAGAGGGGGTATCGGAGAGATGAAGACATATAATCATCTGTATACTGATATAGACAAGTTCCGTGAATTTCTGGATGAGGTTTCACTAAAAAATTCAGATCATATGCTGGTACGCATCCACAGCGCCATTCATACAAAAGAGCAGATGCAGGGACTCACGGAGCAGATCCGGGAGATTTTACCGGATGCCGGGATCATAGGGTGCAGTACGATGCAGGTCATTAGCGACGGTCAGCTTGTGCCTACGGCATGCCTGATATCCATTACCGTGACAGAGCGGGCGGTAGTAAGGACAGCACGGGTGAGCTGTCTGGATGATAACGGGGAGTGGAAGGCAGGAGATGCTCTGGCGGAGGAAGTGGTGCAGGGGACCCTTCAGAGTCAGGAGGGTTTCCTGCTGATTTTTTTTCCTCTTCTTTATGGCAAGATCGAGAATTTTGTTGAGACGGTAAATGAGACGGGGGTTGCAGTAAAGATGCTGGGGGGCGCTGCCAATCTGGAGGACAGGGAGGGCAATACCAGAGGGGATCTTGCCTATGTCCTGGAGGACACGGCTGTCTCGGGGACAGATGTCGTGATGGCGCTGATCTCAGCGGAGGAACTGTGTATTTATGGGGACTATGTCTGTGGTGTGGAGCCGGTAGGCAGACAGTGCCCGATCGTCAGCAGGGGGTGTTATATTGACCAGATCGACGGCATTGACGGAGCTCAGTGGTATGCGAACCTGCTTGGCAAAGACGCCCTGCAGGAGAATCCGTCCGTCTCACACATCTTTCCTGTGATCAAGAGGGATGAGAGGGGAATCGCCTACTATGTGGATTATACGGAAGAGTCTGTGGACGATGCGGTATTAGATGAGAAGCACTATGTACTCAAATCCTTTGCTGAATTAAAAAATGGAAGCTATGTGTCTCTGGGATATTTTCATCCGCAGAAGATCTATGAGCAGGTACGGGAGCTGTTTTGTAATATAGGGGCGGCGCCGGTGGAGACGATCTTTGCCTATGACTGTCAGTCCAGAGTCAGTTTTTTACATAATTGCGCCAGCTGGGAGATCGAGAATTTCTTTACGACCAATATAAGCGGGGCCCTGTTGTCCGGGGAGATCTCACACAAAAATGGAGAAAATGTTTATGCCAATTATACTTTTGTGACGACGGCGCTCTCCGAGGACGCCGATGCCCGTGTCGTCCTGCGGGAGCGGGAGCTGAAAAATATGTCGGAGCTGCAGGAGGACAATACGCAGATGCTCAATTACCTGCTTGTCAATGCCAACCGGCATCTGAATGAGGAACTGCAGGACCAGCAGACCAAGATGCAGGATGCGATGTTTTATAACCAGGTTCTCGGCGTGGACAATCAGTTGAAGTATCTGTATGACCAGGAGAAAAAAGAACTGGACAAGGCAGCCGTTTTTAATCTGAACAATGAGCGTATGCTGCGCCTCTTTGCGGGGATCACGAAAACCTATGCTGTTTTGAAGGAGACTTATGGAAAGATAAAGACCTATTATCTGCCCAAGGGAATGTATTTGTACAGTTATGAGGATACTTCGTTTTTACTGGCGGCGGATGATGCGGCTGCCCGGACGGAATTTATCGAAGTGATCGAGAAGATCAGGGATTTCCTGGCGGGGATCCAGTGCGAAGAGGTAGATCTCTCCTGTACCGTAGCGGTCGTCTTCGGGAAAGAGGATACGATGCCCCGCCTTGCTACTACGATGCGCTATGCCAGGGCAAAAAAGCTTCCTATCGCAAAATTTGAAGAGGTCGGGGATGTAGCGGAAAAGGAACTGGAAGAGATCCGCATGCTGCATATCATCCGGGACGCCATGCAGCACAAGAGGATCCGGCCGTATTTTCAGGAGATCCATAACAATAAGGGCGAAAAAAAGAGGATGTTTGAGTCCCTGATGCGCATTTTTGATGAGGACGGAAAGATTTATTTTCCAGACCAGTTCCTGCCGGTAGCAAAGGAATACGGATTGTATGAAAGCCTGTCTGAACTTATGGTGGAGACGGTGATCCATATGTTCCGTGATAAGGATGTCCGGGTGACGATCAACCTGAATGTGCAGGACATCTATGACCGTAAGATGCTGCGGATGATCTTTGACAATATGCAGTCTGTCGCACACCCCGAAAACTATGTGTTTGAAATCGTGGAGAGCGAAGAGATCATGGATTATGCCTATATTGAAGAGTTTGCGGACCGTATCCGGGAATACGGGGCAAGAGTGGCGATTGATGATTTCGGCAGTGGTTTTTCTAATCTGCTCCATGTGCTGAAGATCAAAGCGGAATATATCAAGATTGACGGGGCGATCATACGGACGATCACAGAAGACCCGCATTGTCTGGAGTTCATCCGTTTCATTAACAGCTGGTGTGTCAGCAATGACCAGGAAGTGATCGCTGAGTTTGTGGAAAATGCCGAGATCCAGAAGATCATGATGGAGATCGGTGTCGCCCACTCCCAGGGGTATTTCTTTTCGAGACCTCATGTGTGGGGAGAAGAGGATGAGCGGATTTTATAACATGAATGCAGGAAAATTGGAGGGAAACGGATATGAGAGAAAAAAGAAATAGAGTGTGGCGGCTGGCATTGTGTGCCGTATTGTGTACTGTGCTGGCGGTGGCAGCAGGCATCGCCTGGATTCCGGTCTCGGCAGAGGAGGCAGCAGATCCAGCAGCGACAGAAGTTCCGCTGAAGGATTCGTCGGATGCCTCCGGGATTAGGATCACCACTTCTACTGACAAGAAATATTACAGGGATGGCGATACGGCACTGGTGACCGTTTCGGTGACAAATACCAATGAATACGAAATGACAGATGTCGGTGTAACCTGTGAGCTTCCTGTTAATTTTTCTGTTGAGCAGGGGCAGAACTCCCAGACGATCGATAAACTGGCAGCCGGGGAGACTAAGGAATTCCAGATCTCCACAGTAGTGGCAAAACAGGATGAGGGAGAGATCGTGTGGGCGAGCTACTTTACCCTGTCGACGATAATACTTGCCGTGCTTGTGGCAGCCGTGATCGTGGCAGCTGTGTTTCTGCTGCTTCGCAGGAAGAAAAAGAAAGCGTCAGGAACGGGGATCTCCATGCTGCTGATCCTGGCTCTTTTGTCTGCCTGTATCTCTTATGCCGCAGATCCTGCGACCCTTCAGGCAAAGACGGATACTGCCGGTCAGACGGAGGATGGCCTGGCAGAGGATAAGGATTATAGCAGGATTACGGTACATGACCCCTCAATCGTAAAAGACCCGGAATCCGGGTATTATTATATTTTCGGATCGCACCGTGCTTTTGCCAAAACAAAGGATCTGATGGAATGGGAACATTTTTCTCATAATATTTTGTCGGAATTTGAAGAACTTTGTAAAGAGCCGTGGGAGTGGGCAAAATTTGCCACGCGTCAGTCCGGTGACCAGCTTGGCGGACGGATGTGGGCGCCGGATGTGATCTGGAATGAGACGATGAAAAAATGGTGTATGTATATGAGTATTGACGGCGATAACTGGTGTTCTTCCATCTGCCTTCTGACGGCAGACAAGATCGAAGGGCCCTATGCATATAACGGGATTGTAGTATATTCTGGTATGAACAATGCAAAGACACCGCCGGATCAGGCGATGCTGGAAAAGACGGATCTCTATAAAGTGCTGGATAAAAAAGACGATCTGTCGCGTTACCGTTCCACATCCAATGCCTGCATCAATGCCATCGATCCCTGTGTACGGTTTGATGATAAGGGAGATCTGTATATGGTCTATGGTTCCTGGT
Organism: uncultured Eubacterium sp.; assembly: GCA_910584875.1. Taxonomy (GTDB): domain Bacteria; phylum Bacillota; class Clostridia; order Lachnospirales; family Lachnospiraceae; genus Eubacterium_F. The sequence goes on along the minus strand of CAJUDA010000012.1, from coordinate 16,660 downwards.
CAGCAGGGATCTATATGCTGAAGCTCGATACAAAGACAGGGCTGCGGGATTATGATACAACCTATAAGACAGAGATGGATGTCTCTGATGCCTATCTGGGGACGAAGATCGCCGGAGGGCATTATAATTCGGGGGAAGCTCCCTATATCCTGCATATCGGCAAGTATTATTATCTGTTTCTGTCTTATGGCGGATTTGATGCGGCAAAAGGATATCAGATGCGTATCTACCGTTCCGAAAAGATAACCGGTCCCTATGTCGACCAGAACGGTGCCGATCCGATCTGCAAAAATTCAGAAAATATGGAAAAGAGTACCCGGGGCATAAGGATTTTTGGAAGCTACGATATACCCGGAGTTCCGCAGGTGCAGGTGGCGCAGGGGCATAATTCCGCCCTGCTGGATGATGACGGCAAGGCATATCTGGTCTATCACACACGGTTCCAGTCAGAGACAGGGGAAGACCAGCTCCATCAGGTCCGTGTCCACCAGCTCTTCGTCAATGAAGACGGCTGGCTGGTAGCCGCCCCATATGAATACGGCGGAGAAACCCTCCCGGAAAAGGGATATTCTGCGGATGAGGTGGCAGGTGAATATAAATTCATCTACCATGAGCCGACCGAATACTATAATGTTGTCGCCGGCAAGCAGTATGGTATCGCGGGCTCACAGGAGTTTAGCACGAAGGAAGTAGAGCTGCGAAAGGAATTGGTCGTGGGACACCGCAAAACGGCAATCGGTCTCACCGTCAGCTATTCCCATGCAGGCGCCGAGAAGGTGGTGCTGAAAAAGGATGGTACCGTGACAGGAGATTACTGTGGTACCTGGAAAACGACCAACGGATCCAATGTGGTGATGGAGTTGAACGGCGTGACCTATAAGGGGGTATTCCTCGAACAGCAGGATGAATCTGTGGAACGAAAGAAACATATGACATTCAGCCTCCTGGGTGATAACGTAACCGTGTGGGGGGTTCAGCCTTAAATTAATATTAAATCCAGAATGATTGGCAGGGTGTAAAATCCCTGCCAATTTTTTTACTGGTGCTGTCCACAATCCACGAGGGCGGGAACGACTGTACGCAGAGAAAAATCAGCCAGAGGTGGATGATACCTAAACAGACCATCAACATGATTTTGAAAGAGTTTGAACGGAAAGGCCTGGTTGAGCTTCTCCCCATGCAGGAGGATAAAAGAAATAAGCTCATCCGGCTTACACCGGCAGGAGGTAATGACAGCAATGGAAAAGACAAATGATATAAAGGTATTCTTTCAATATGTCATCCCCTCTGTGTTATCCTTTGCATTATCTGGGGTATATACGATTGTTGACGGCTATTTTGTCGGTAACAGCATGGGCGATATAGGGCTTTCAGCCGTAAATATCGCCTATCCCATTGTAGCGGTTATACAGGCATTAGGCACAGGAATTGGCATGGGCGGGGCGATTTATTATTCCATCAATAAGGCTGAAAAGAATGAAAAGCGAGCCAGAGAATTTACAGCGGGCGCTTTATGGGTGCTGATTGTTTCAAGCATAATCCTGACTGTTTCCGTGTTCTTCCTTAACAGCCCCCTTTTAGGTCTGTTAGGGGCAAGAGGGCAGCTCCTTTCTTTAGGCGAGGAGTATATCGCTATTATTGCGCTGGGGGCAGGACTTCAAATTATTGGAACGGGCTTAATTCCATTTATCCGTAATCACGGCGGTTCTTTTTATGCCATGTTTTCCATGATAGCAGGCTTTGTCACAAACATTATTCTTGATTACCTGTTTGTATGGGTGTTTGGGCAGGGTGTAGCAGGGGCGGCATTGGCTACCATTATCGGGCAGGGCGTTACAATGCTGACTGCATTGGTTTACTTACTGTGGAAAAAGCAGTTTACTTTAAATATCCCGTTCTCCAAGATGGGGACGGTATCTGCATCTATTATTAGAATTGGGATTGCCCCTTTTGGGCTTGCCATGACCCCCAACATATCTTTGATTATTATCAACCGTTTTTCCATTTCTTATGGAGGGGAACAGGCAATCGCCACCTATGCGTGCATTGCCTATATCATGTGTATTATTTATTTGATTTTTCAGGGTGTTGGGGATGGGAGCCAGCCGTTGATCAGCAGACATTATGGTGAACGTGATTATAAGAAGCTTAGGAATGTGCGGAAATTAGCATATGGTTTTTCCATGCTGCTGTCGGTCATTGGCTGCATAGCCATGTATGCCACCAGAGAGAGTTTAGGGTTACTGTTTGGTGCATCGAATGAAGTAAATATAGAGATTGCGAGAATAATGCCGGTTTTTTTAGTATCCGTGCCTTTCGTTGCCGTCAACCGCATTACAACAGCCAGTTTTTATGCTACGGAAAAAAGTTCATTTTCCTATATTTTGACATTTATAGAACCGCTGTTTATGCTAGTCCTTATGCTTATTTTGCCGCCCTTATCCGGCGGTCAGATCATGATTTGGTGGAGTACAGTGTTTGCAAGGATTTTATCAGCCATTTTAGCAATCGTGCTGAAGCGGTATATTGATAATAAGGAAATTCCATGACCCGGGTGCCAGATACACTCATCTGATAAGACAACAAACGGCAGCCACTTTACAAAAAAGTAGCTGCCTCCTATATTCAGACCATGGAATTTACGGTAGAGAACCTTACGGTATTATTTTGCAAGTCACAACTAATCTGCTCTAATTGAGCTGATAGTATAAGCCCTTCTTTGCCATAAGTTCATCGTGGGTGCCGGATTCGGCGATCCCTTTATCCTGGATGTACAGGATGCGGTCGGCGCCCCGGATCGTTGAGAGCCGGTGGGCGACGATGAAAGCGGTTTTTTCTTTCAGGATAATATCCAGAGCCTGACGGATCAGATTCTCGGTCTCTGTATCAATCGAGCTTGTGGCCTCATCCAGTATGATGACCGAAGGGTTTTTCAGAATGATCCGGGCAAAGGACAGGAGCTGTTTTTCCCCAGCGGACAGTCCGGCGCCCCGCTCCTCCAGGACATGGTTGTATCCGTCATACAGCTTCGATATAAAATGATCGGCGAATATCGTGCGCGCGGCGGCGATGCATTCTTCATCGGTGGCATCCGGTCTGCCGTAACGGATGTTTTCCAGCACCGTCCCACGGAAGATGAAAGGATCCTGCATCAGGACCCCCACTTCCTGGCGAAGAGAGTGAAGAGAGGCGTCCCGGACATCTATATCATCGATTCGGACGCTGCCCTGTGATACATCATAAAACCGGGTCAGCATATTGATGATCGTCGTTTTTCCCGCACCGGTCGGTCCTACCAAGGCGATCGTCTCTCCTGGTGATACATGCAGGTCGAAGTGTTCGAGGATATTGATCTCACCGTCATAAGAAAACGTGACGTCGTGAAAGTCGATCTTTCCTTTTACCTGATTCAGTATAACAGGATGTTCCGGGTCTTTGATATCAACCGGGCAGTTGATGGTATCAAAGACCTGTTCTAAGTTAGAGCTCACCTGTGCCATCTGCTGGACGATAAAGGCGATCTGTGTCAGGGGACCGCTGAACAGTGTCATATAGCTGGTAAAGGCAAATACGGTACCGGCATTGATAACACTGCTTCCACCCAGGATCAGGCTGAGGCTTATGCCGTATAGGCAGAGCATTCCCACATTCCAGAATGTCTCTACAACCGGCGTGTTTAATTCGATGCGGAGGACGATGCGCATCCACTGTGTCATGCTCAGTCCATGAATATGATTGTAGATGTCTTCACTGCTTTTAGTATGGTTATAGTTCTTAACGATCTTTTCTCCCATGATCGTTTCGATCAGAAAAGCAGTCCTGTTGGAGATCTTGGCACGGTGGGTGCCAAAAAGTTTGCGCACAGAGTAGCGCAGGGTAAAGACACAGATCATCATGGGAACGACGGTGGCAAACACTACCCCCGTGAGCTGGGGACTGAGACCGAGCATAAAAAAGGTTACGATTATGATCTTTGCAATATAGGTCAGCAAAAGCAGGACATAATTAGTAAAAAAGTTTGCCAGGTCATTGATGTATTCGGTTACCCTGACGACGATCTTGCCGTCGGGTTTGCTGTCAAAATAGTCAAAGGACAGTTCCTGAAGTTTGTAGAAGATGTCTTCCCGGATCGTGGCGATGACATTGTGCCCCAGTGTACCCATCAGCCGCTGGTGCGCATAGGTGACAGCGATCTCAATCCCGGCGAGGATCACCATCCCGGCAATGACAAGAGCGAGGGTACGGTATTCCGCAGTCACCACTACTTCATCAATGATCTTTTTTAACAAAAGAGGGGTGATCATCGAAACGATGGAAGAAAACGCCATCAAAAAGCAAACAAAGAGAAAGATCTTTTTATAGGGCAGTATGTACCGGAGTACCTTTCCAAACTGCTTTATGTCAATCTTACGCTCAATCACTTCATCCTGAAAATATGTATTTCTTTTTGCCATTATCCTTCCCCTCCCTCTGCCAGCTGATCGAAGTCGACCACTTCATTTTTCTGTGCTTCCTGGATCCGGTAGACATTGGCGAAATGACCGTCCAGCGCCATCAGTTCCTTAAATGTACCGCGCTCTGCGATCTCACCATCCAGCATATACAGGATCTCATCGCAGTCGACGACGGAAGACATGCGATGGGCGGAGATCAGCACCGTTTTATCCGAAAAGTGGGTACGGATCTCCTGCAGCAGTTTTTTTTCTGTATCGACGTCCAGTGCTGAAGTGGAATCATCCAGTACGAGGACCGGAGCGTCTTTGAGAAGCGCCCGGGCGATGGAGACACGCTGTTTCTGACCGCCGGAGATGCCAAGTCCCCGTTCGCCGACGATTGTGTCGTAGCCGTCCTCCAGTTTTGTGATAAACGTATGTGCCTGGGCATGTTGTGCGGCACGGATCACTGCCTTTTCTTCGGCTTCCGGGTCGGCATAGGATATATTGGAATCAATCGTATTGGAGAAAAGGAATACATCCTGGAATACATAGGCGAACTGGCGGCGCAGGGATTCCAGGGAATAGTCCTTCACATTTTTACCGTTCAGGAGGATCTCTCCTTCTGTCAGGTCATGGATCCGGATCACAGCTTCCAGCAGGGTTGTCTTACCGCTTCCGGTGCCGCCGACGATGCCGACTTTTTTTCCGTAGGGGATGTCAAGATCTATGTTTTTTAAGACGGTTTTATCCAGCAGTTTCATCGATGCTCCCTTTAGCATAAGGTGCGGGGACACGGTGGTATCCGCTTCTTCTGTTCCGTCAGGAATCCGGCTCTCACACTCTACAAAGTGCATCATCTTATAACCGGATACGATCTGTTGCTGCATCTGGAAGATCATATTGTTGATCATCGTGATGTAATCCATGATCTTCATAACATAGCTGGCACAGGAAGCAAGGTAGCCCACCATGATCCTGCCGTTCATGACCAGGATGGCGCTGACGGCGATGCTGCCGATGTACGCAGTCTGTTTGATGGCGCTGAACGCCGCTTCAAAGGAGGCAGAAAGCCTCACCTGTTTCAGATAGGAAGCTTTCAGTTTCTGATTGGACTCATCGAATTTTTCTTTTTCTACCGTCTCGTTGGTGAACGAACGCACGAGCCGGACCGCTTCTATGTTTTCCTGGACATTCAGGTTCATATCGCTGTTGCGGGCGCGGATATCACGGAAATTCATCCTTGCCAGCTTCTTAAAACGCATCAGGGAAAAGGCAAACACCGGCATCATCAAAAGCGGGATGATCAAAAGCCAGGGGTTGATGCTGGCGAGAAAAACAACAGCGATAACCAGGACGAAGATACTGTCAAGAATGTTTGGTATGATACGGCAGAACATCTCCTTAAACATGATCGTGTCCGAGTTGACCGTAGTCAGAAGCTCACCGGTATTGTATTCTGAGATCGTGGCGCTGTCCAGTGTCATCAGCTTGTGGAACGTGGCGAGGCGCAGATCGGTTTCCAGACGCAGTCCCAGCTTCTGGTTTAATACATTCTTTGCGTAGGTGAGGATAAGTTTTATCATAAGAAGAGAGACAAACAGCAGCGCCAGATGCCAGAACAGTTCCATCGTATGGACCTGCCCGTACCTGCCGTTGAGCATAAAGGAAAATACATTATCCTCTGTCACAGCACTGTCTTTAATGATATAGTCGATAAACATGGCAGTCAGCATTGGGAGCAGAAGATCTGCTCCCAATGCGATAAAGCTCATTAGCTGGGTCAGGATAGACAGCCCCAGATTACGTTTCCAGTAGCGGAAACCAAATTTCAAAACATCCATTTTAACATCTCCATTATAACATTTCCATTATTCTTTTACCGCCAGAGTTGCCGGCGGTCTGGACAGGATCCCATAGACAGGCAGTATACTGATAAAGATATGGACAGCATAGATACATGCCACCAGGAGAAGCGCTGACCACCAGGGGAATGCCATGTTGGTCTCCAGAGAGGGGATCGAACCGATAAACTGAATGACGCCGCTGGTGATCAGCACCGCCGGAAGGGAGGTGTAAGTCGTGACCAGTGCCATCTCCAGCATATAGGCTTTCAGGATACTGCCCCGGGAGATCCCGATCAGGCGGTATACGGTCAGTTCCTCGCTGCGTGAGGAGGCATTGGATTTGATCGTAAAATATACCATGATCAGTGAAATCACTGCCACTGCCAGCGGGATCAGCTGTTTGGCATCCATATCGGAAGAATGCGCTTCTTTGTATGCTTTCAGCTCATTCTCGGACGGAATGGAAATCTGGGCTTCATAGACATACCCAAGATTATTCTCATTCTTTTTATAATACGCCGCTGTTTTGGCAGGATCCTGGGCGTACAAAAGGCAGGTCATATTTTCATAGATCATCATGTTGCGTATATTGATACATCCCTCATCCGATAAAATGTAATCCACACCGATATTATCGGGAAATGTGTCAACAATTTTGAAGCTGTGCTGGAAATCTTCACCGAGGCTGATGGTGCCGTCGGCGCCAAGATCCATTGAGTCATACAGTCCCTGACGGACCATGACTTCATCTTTATTCAATGTCAGGTCCTTGTAGGAATTGGGAGCCTCCGCCTGCAGCTCGGCGATGTCAGCGATCGAATATCCTTTTGTATTGACTCCCAGCAGGACATTCTGGCCACAATACATGACGGGCTGTTCGGTATCGCTGATGCCGACAACATGGAACTCCTGACTGACAGCGGACATAACGAGTGTCATACCGAGGAAGGATTCGGGAGTCGGGTGCTGGGTGGAGACAGATGCCTTTGTATGGATCAGCCGTTCGGCAAGCAGCCGGTCCATCACGACATCGTTGCGTTTTTTTGGCATTTCTCCGCAGATCAGATCCGATTCGTTCAGATGTGTCTTAGAGACAAAGGAATAATCCTGGATCATCTGGGTCAGCTTGGTCAGCTGTTTAAATCCGCCGCCGGTGAGATATACGTTGACCTTGGGTACGAAAAACGGTTCTGCTTCTTTGTTGCTGGTAAGCGTTGTCTGTATGTATTCATTCAGCTGCTCCCTCGCATCATAACCACGGAAGGAGGTCGTGCCGGAAAAATCGACCAGGACATAGTGCGAATCGGTGGCGATCACGGCAGACGGATCAATGGTATGGGCGTTGATAAACTGTGCCAGGGTGATGGAGAGCAGTACCGCCGTCACCAGCAGGATTGATATCACAAATGCCTGTTTCTTTCCCATGAGCTGGAGATTCTCGACCGCCATGCGCAGGATTTCCCTCCCCGAGAGTCTGGCAGATCCTTTACTTTCCAGCTTAGGCAGCTCGTAGCTAAATTCGTCCACATTTTCAAGATCCAGGGTAGGACGCTCCTCGTCCAAGATCTGTACGCCGTTTTCCACGCCTTCGATCAGGATGTCATAGGGCATATTGTTCTGGATGTACAATTTATCATCCTTCCATGCCAGTGTCAGTTCGATCTTGTGCGGAACGGCATGCTTATGCTGGAACATATGAAATTCTGCCAGTTCGCCGGACAGATCTTTTTGTTCCAGTTCTTTCAGATAGATATTGGCGTCGTCGCTGCGCTCATAGGAGTCGGCCGGGATGTTTGGTTCATCCTTCACAATCCTGCCGTCACAGACTTCAATGATGCGGTCTCCGAAGAAACGGGCGATCCTTTTTTCATGAGTGACGAGCAGCACCAGACATTCTTTGGAAATGTTTTTGAGAATGCTCATGGTACGGATCGTATTTTCTTCATCCAGATTGCCGGTGGGCTCATCGGCGAAGATGACGTCCGGTGATTTTACCAGTGCCCTGGCAATGGAGACACGCTGCTGCTGTCCGCCGGATAATTTGGATACAGTCTTCTTTTTGTATTTTCCGATCCCCAGAGTGTTCAGCACATAATCAACCCGCTCTTCCTTTTCCTCTTCCGTCAGATCGTAGCGGTTCAGGGCAAGCTTGATATTGTAGGAAACGGAATAATCTTTCAGAAGATAATAATTCTGAAAAATGTAATCAAAACTGTTATTGCGGATCGGCTCCATCACCCTGGGGTCATATTTTTTCAGCTCTTTGTCATCAATCGTGATCGATCCGCCGGAAAATGTATCCAGTCCGCCGACGGTATTCAGCAGGGTTGTTTTCCCGGAACCGCTCTCGCCAAGGATGCAGATCAGCCCTGTGGAGGGAAATTCCAGCGTGATATCATTTAATACATGCTGTTCATTCTTTTTTCCCTGATTGTAGTATTTTTGTAGATTCTTGATCTGTATCATGCGTTCAACCTCCCTTTCAGTAAGCGGTTAAAGAAAGCAACAGTTAGCAGGATCAGCAGGAAATTGTAGAGGACAAATACCAGATAGGCACTGATACTGTAGTACCACATGATCTCCTGGATGATGGGGATGCCGGAAAGCCGCAGCACCCACATCAGGGCGACCGTGACCAGTACGGCGGTCGCCATATACGCCGTCATTTCAAAGTAACTGATCTTGCGGATGAGCTTTAGCTTCATTCCGATAAATTTGAGTACAAAATAGTCTTTGATACGGATCTTCATCAGGGAACGGAGAATCAGCACCTCAGCAAGCAGGAGGATAAAAAGACCAAAGGCGGAGATCCCTATGATCGTCAGCCGCTGGGTTACCTCCTCACTGACATATTCCATGGAGCTGATGCGGAAACTGCTGATTCCCTCATAGCCAAGCTTCTCCAGCTTTTTAAGCACCGTATCCGTCTTGGCGTAGCTTGTGATATATACCGATGCCTGCGGACTTGTCAGCGTATAATACTGATTAAAAAATTCTTCACTTACTTCAATAAAGCGGTTGGCAGATTCGTGGAGTCCGTCAGCAGAACCGGAGTTTTTGATCTCCAGTGTATCGGTCAAAAGATTTCCCGCTGGGTCGCCATTTTCATCATACCGCTGGATCGTACACCGCGTTGCCCCGGATGTCAGGGATTCTGGATCGGTGAAATCCGAGAGACGTGCCTCGTTGCCATCCAGCCCTTCGCCGATGATGGGAACGAGTTCGGTCTTCTTGCGGAAATCCCCATAGCCTTTGTCATACTGGAAATTAATCCGCAGTACGCTGTTGTCTGCCAGGTTCAGGGACAGCATCCGGCACAGATCCCTGGAAAAGTAAACCTGTCTTGTCGGTTCTTTTAAAATTCCGGTGACAGTAAGCTTTTTCTGGTAATAGTCATTTTGGGACCAGACATTGTGGTATACAAAATAGCACAATATATCGGTATCCAGTGCACTGGCATCTTCGGAATACAGTACGATCTCATCCCTGGACTGGGGAAGACGTCCGGCAGAGAGGTCATCTTCTGTGATGGCGTCGCTGGACATCATGAAACGGTCTTCTTTCAGGAAGGAAACACGTTTCATCTCCCCGCCCTTACTGATGCGGCTGCGCTTGGCATCGTCACCGTATATATATTTATAATCCGTGTCTTCGTCCATAAAGAAATTAATATCATTGGCGAGGTCACAGGAGTCCACGGTTTTGACATAGCGGATGGAGGAAAGCTTTTCTATGTCCTCATCAGTGATATCTTTACCGTCTTTCCGTTTTACGACAAGGCGTTTATCATCCTTATGGTAAAAGGCTGCCTGCGTATAGGCTCTGGTTGAATAGTCCTCTTTGTGCGCATATAACTCGCCAATAAACAAAAAGGAGGCAATGCTGATCACCAGTAAAAAGGAGGTAAATAGTATGGCGCGTCCCGGCTGTGTCCGGCGGTTGCGGCTGGCAAAAAGGGCTGCCATCCGGTACTGCTGCCGGAGACTTCCTTTTTGCGAAAAATCCTGGACACGGTCTGGCATAGAAGATGATTCCTGGCTGCCGTCCCCATCCGGCACTGGTATATCCTGGCTCTCGTCTGTATCTGCATGAATCTCCACATCCGAGATGATCTGACCATCATGGAGCCGGATCTTCCGGGTCACATAGGCTTCCGCCTGGTCATAATTATGTGTGACCATGATGACCAGACGATTTTTTGAGAGTTCTTTTAATAGTTCAATGATCTGGATCCCTGTCTCGCTGTCCAGATTGCCCGTGGGTTCATCGGCGACGATGATCCCGGTATCCTTCGCCAGCGCCCTGGCGATGGAGAGACGCTGTTTCTGCCCGCTGGAAAGCTCGGAGGCACGGTGTGTCTCATAGCCTTTCAGTCCCACCTGGTCGAGATAGTCGGCAGATATTTTTTCTGCCTCTTCCCTGGGATGGCCCATGATCAGCAGGGCGCTCATAATGTTATCCAGTGCAGTATAATGCCCGATCAGGCTGTAATCCTGAAAAACATAGCCGATCTTGGTGCGGCGGTAGGTCTCCCAGTCCTCGTCGTCGTACTGGAACGTGGTCTCCCCGTCTACTACCATTTCCCCTTCATCAAAAGAGTCCATACCGCCGATGATATTGAGCAAGGTGGATTTTCCGCTGCCGCTCTCACCGGTGATCGCCACAAACTCTCCCATGGAAAAGGAAAGACTGACCTTGCGCAGCGCCTGGGTCACTGCGGTTTCAGAGTAATAACTCTTACTTATGTTCTGCAGTTCAATTCTAACCTTCTTCATATTATGTGTTCTCCTTTTCTATAGAAATACGGTTTTTACGGTATTTCATTGGTGTAAGCCCTGTCAGTTTTTTAAACTGGCGGGAAAAATGTTCCGCATTGTTGTAGCCGCAGAGGGTGCCGATCTCTCCTATCGTATAACTGGTGCTTTCCAAAAGGCAGCAGGCACGCTGTACTCGTCCCTCAATGATATCCTGCTGCAGTGTCACATGAAAATAATCTTTGTAAATGTGCTGCAGATAGGATGTGCTGATGCCGAGGGTCGTGGCAAGTTCATCGGCGCTCTCGGGAAGGTAGATCTGCTGCTTCATCAGTTCCCGGACCTTCTCAAGGGTGTGCTGATACTTCTGCTGTCTGTCATTATTGATCAGGGAAAAGCGGTACAGATCGCTAAATTTGTAGAAAAGCGTCCGCAGCTGCTGGTCCAGGATCTGTTCATGGTGGTTTCCGACTTCAAAAAACTCGATAAACAGGGCGGCTGTCATATCTGTGACAGCGTCAGAATTCGCAAGGTATATGGGGGTCTGGAAGGGAATCCCCAGATCCTCAAAAAAGTTGTCGTAGGAATCAAAGTCAAAATGGATCCAGTCGTTATTGAATTCGCCGTCTGTCTTGCGGTAGATCTGCGGCGCCCCTTTTTCATAAAGAAGGAAGGTGTTCTCCGGTACCAGCTCGTAGGTACCATGCAGACTGACCTCTGTGGGACAACGCAGAAACAAAAACAGATAATCGCCGGAGCCATTCGGACGACATACATCAATCCCGCCCGGATGGATGCACCGGTGCCATAATTTCGTGATATGTATCAAAAAAGCCTCCTTGTATAGCGGAAAAAATCAAATTAGTCAAAAAATAAAAAACAAGAAAAATCTTATGTTTTTTATACTATTGATTCTATTATAGCAAAAAAAGTCAAACATGCAATGGTTTTTTTAGAAAATAGCGGAGGGTGATAAAGTTTTCTGTTATTTTCTGAAGCATAAATTCAAAAAATGGTTTATAATAAAAAAAGCGGTATGGAAATTGAAATAGGAGGTGACAGGCAGGTGGCAGGAAGTGACAATGAGGTGACAGATCGTAAAGGAGGCTGCTGTGATTTGGTCCAGTACAAAATTATGCTTGTTGATGATGAGCCGGATTTATTAGATCTGCTCGAAAAAGCTCTGAACATCGAAGGCTATCAAAATATAATCAAAATCGATAATGGAACAATGGCGGTAGAGGCAAGCAGGGAAATCCGGCCGGACATTATTATCCTGGACGTTATGCTGCCTGATATCGACGGGTATGAGGTATGTAAAAAGGTCCGGGAGTTTTCCTTCTGCCCCATACTGTTTCTGTCTTCAAAAAATGATGAACTCGATAAAATATTGGGACTGGCAGCAGGAGGCGATGATTATGTCACAAAGCCGTTCAGCCCCAGAGAGATCGTCTGGCGGGTGAAGGCCGGATTGCGCCGTGCGAAATACAAAGAAGCTCCGGCACAGGAGTTTACGATTAAAATAGGCGGACTGATGATCGATGCTGACGGCTGCAGGGTAAGGAAGTATGATCAGGAGATCGGGCTGACGGCACGGGAATTTGAAATTTTGCGTTATATGGCAGAGAACCAGGGACGGGTGATCAGCCGTGAACGCTTATATGAGACCGTCTGGGGTGAGGACAGCTTCGGGTGTGACAATACGGTAATGGTACACATCCGTCATCTGCGTGAAAAGATAGAGAGAAATCCCGCAGCGCCCCAATACATCATTACAGTGAAAGGCTTAGGTTATAAATTGGTAAATCCTTATGAAAAAGAATAAGAAACTAAATCCGTTTCTGCGGATATTCGTTTTAATGTCAGCGTTGCTTTTTATCGCTATTGTTTCTGTGATCGGAATGTACTATTATGTTTTCGGAATAACGGAGCCGGAAGGGTTGAGCCTGGCATCCTGGCCGGAGAGGTTTACGGACAATTTTTCCCTGTGGATGGAGAATGACGACGGAACAGTAAAAATAAAAGAAATAGGACTTGAGAGGCTGGATCAATACGGACTGTGGCTTCAGGTCATTGATGAAGAAGGACAGGAAATATTCTGCCACAAAAAGCCTGCGGATTACCCGGCAGGCTACACGGCGTCCGAGCTGATCTCACTTCGCACAGGCGCTTATGAACGGGGATATACTGTTTTTGTAAACAGCTATGAAGATTCCGGAGAAACCTGGAGTTATCTGATCGGCTTTCCCTATGCGATAGGGAAGCATATGCTTTACTACAACGGAGAGAATGTGGGACGGCTTTCGCCATTGTTCCGCATGGGAATCCGGATTGTTTTGTGTCTGATACTTCTGCTGGTGGTCAGCTATGGTTTCTGGCTTGCCAGACATCTCGGCAAAATAGCAAAAGGGATTGGGAATGTTGCCATGCGCTCCTATGCTCCGCTGCCCGAAAAGGGAGTCTTTCGCGAGATTTATCGGGCACTGAATCAGATGGATACAGAAATCCGCTGCAGTGATGAGGCTCAGCGGGATACGGAACGGATGCGAAAGGAGTGGATCGCAAATATCACACATGATCTGAAGACGCCGCTTTCACCAGTCAGGGGCTATGCAGAACTGCTTATGGGAAGCACCGCCCCGGACCGTGAGGTCATACAGGAATATGGCGGAATCATATTAAAAAATGTGAATCACGCAGAAAGGATGATCAATGATTTAAAACTGACGTACCAGCTTGATTCAGGCGCGATACCGTACCATCCACAGACGGTACGTCTTGTGCGTTTTCTGAAAGAGCTGGTCATTGATATTGTAAACGATCCTGTCTTTGCTGACCGCAGCATCGGGTTTGAAAGCAATATACAGGAGTGTCAGATCCGTCTTGACATTGATCTGTTCCGCCGTGCCCTGAACAACCTAATCATAAATGCATTGACGCATAATCCGCCCGAAACGGAAGTGACGGTCCGTATCGGCACAGACGCTGACAGGCGCATCCTGATCTGTATTTCGGATAACGGAGCCGGTATGAGTGAGAAGGAACAGTCGGAGCTTTTTCAACGGTATTACAGAGGGACAAACACGAAAGAGAAGCCGGAAGGGAGCGGTCTTGGACTTGCGATCGCAAAACAGATCATCACTCTCCACGGCGGCGATATTGCCGTTAAAAGCAGACGGGGCGAGGGAACACAGTTCACGGTTGTTCTGCCTGTGGAAGACTGATAACTTAAGGTTAAATTAAGATATAGGAAAGCACTGCTTAAGACAGATGACTTATGCTGAATATAAGTCATCTGTTTTTTGTTAGTTAGGAAAAAAGATGGCGAAAAAGGTGAAAAGGGAGGTCACTGTATGGAATTACAATTACAGAATGTAAGGAAGCAGTATGGAACCAAATGTGCCGTCGACAAGGTAAGTGCCAGGCTGACGCCGGGCGTATACGGGCTGCTCGGTGCAAATGGTGCGGGAAAGACAACGTTGATGCGTATGATATGCGGTGTTTTGAAACCGACGTCGGGCAGCATCCGGCTCAATGGGAAAACAGCAGGACAATTGGGTGAGAGGTATTATACCCATCTGGGATATATGCCGCAGGATTTTGGCTTTTATCCTGATTTCACTGCCCGTGAATTTATGATGTATATGGCGGCAGTGAAAGGACTTGATAAAGGTCAGGCAAAGAAACGGACAGAGGCCCTGCTTCACATGGTGAACCTGTCCGGTGTGGCGGATAAAAAGATCCGGTTCTATTCCGGCGGCATGAAGCAGCGTCTGGGGATCGCCCAGGCAGAGCTGAACAGCCCGTCTGTCCTGATACTGGATGAACCTACGGCGGGGCTTGATCCGAAAGAAAGAGTGCGTTTCCGCAATCTGATTTCGGATTTTGCAAAAGAAAAAATCGTTATTTTGTCCACGCATATTGTCTCCGATGTTTCCTATATTGCCGATACGATTCTGATGATGAAGCAGGGACGTTTTCTCCTGCACGAGAGGATGGATACAGTTACAGACAGCATCAGAGGCAAGGTATGGGAGCTGCTGGTTGATGAGAGGGCTGCTGCGGAATACACCAGAGATTTTCCGGTTGTCAATCTCCATCACGAAAACGATATGGTGCGGCTGCGTATCGTGGCAGAAACAGCACCGGGGAGAGATGCACAGATGGCAGAGCCGGGGTTGGAGGATTTGTTTTTGTATCATTTTGGTGAAGAAATGGAAAGAAGGGAGGCACGGTAATATGCTGGTAAAATATGAGTTATTAAAAATACTTCGTAAAAAATCTACCTTGATCGTGATGGCGGTCAGCCTGATCGTGACAGGGTTTCTTTTCGGGCTGCCCATTATGCAGTATCAGATCTATGATCCGAATGGCGTCATAAAGGGGACGGAAGGCATCGCTTATGAAAAGAAGCAGTTTGCAGAGCTGTCTGTTCCGTTGTCCGAAGAGTATGTTGCTAAAACGATCCGGGAGGTGCAGGAACTCTTTCAAGACCCGGAACATGTGGGAAACGACGGGAATGAGAGGTTCCTGATCGGTGATGCTTATTGGAATGGCGTTGCACCAAGGGAAAAACTGCTTGCTCTGATCGCCAGCACCTACAGTGCTCCAGATGAAATCCAGGGTTACAATAGTCTCCCTGATCTGGATCGTAAAGAGGCTGCATCCTTTTACCGGAAGCGGGAAGAAAAGATAGAAGCCTTGCTGGATCAACCATCCCGTGCATTATCCCGTGAACAAAAAGAGTATTGGAGAGGCATGGCGGATGAGGTGGAGATTCCGCTGCAGTACGGATACTATGGAGGATGGGAAGTTATAATAAGCAGCTTTGAGCTTTTGCTGTTTGCCGTATTGGCAATCTGCATTGCGACTGCCCCTGTGTTCGCCGGTGAATTTCAGGCGGGGACAGATGCGGTGATTTTATCTGCAAAGTATGGAAAAACAAAACTGATCACTGCCAAAATTGCCGCCGCATTTCTATTTGGAACGGCTGCCTTTATACTTCATGTTCTTTTGGCGTGTGGTCTGCCGCTTGCCGCATTTGGGATCGATGGCTGGGATCTGCCGTTGCAGATCGCCAATACGGTGATCCCCTATCCGTTCACTTTTTTACAGGCAGTCCTGATCAATATAGGCATTATTTATCTGATCCTCCTTGCCATGATCGGACTGACTCTTTTTTTGTCCGCCAAGATGAAGACTCCTTATCTTGTGCTTACTGTGCTTGTTCCCCTGCTTTTTCTTCCTATATTCCTAACGCCGGATGGAACAACGGGGACATATAATTTAATTTTGTTTTTGCTGCCCTATCGTGCGGTGATGCCGGAATTCAGTAAATATATTTCATACCAGTCTGGCGGTCTGGTCATGGACGCCCTCACTGTAAGAGCGATTCTATATGCAATGATAGCAGCGGTCATGCCGCTGTTGGCAGGATTGGGATTTAAAAAGCATTCGGATTAGTTTACAATTTAAAACAAGGGGTATATTTAGAGAGGACGGAAAAAGTGTGAGTTTTTGAAAAGACCACCTTTTCCCCAAGCTGAATACAGCTTAATTATAGCGAGAAACGGAGGAATTTACAATGACGAACAGCGCAAAGATTACCGCCCTCTACGAAAGACTG
>CAJUDA010000011.1 GCA_910584875.1 uncultured Eubacterium sp. | reverse complement strand
AAAAGAAAGAAGTTCCAATATGGGAGAAGGCATGTATGACTATTGAAGAGGCAGCGGCTTATAGCAGTATTGGAATGAACAAGATAGATGAACTGGCAAAGACACCACGTTGCCCTTTTGTGTTGTATGTGGGGCGTAAGAAATTAATCAAGCGGAAAGAGTTTGAACGGTTTATCAGTGAAAATGTTGAATTGTAAGTCAGAAATTAAAATATTGAATTGGCAAGAGAATATGGACTTATGGGCTGTTATATGGTAATATATAAGTTACTGTATTAGGGCTTCTTTGTTGAAAGGAGTTACGAAATATGGGAAAAGACTTAAAAGGGAAGGAGCTAGGCGTTGGAATAACCCAACAGAAAAATGGGTTATATTCGGCAAGGTTTGTAGATAAATTTGGTAAACGCAGACAGAAGCGGTTCAAAAAATTGCAGGAATGCAGACAGTGGATTGCAGATGCAACCTATGTAGATGAGCATAGTAACATTTTGCAGGCAACGGATATTATGGTGGACGCATGGTTTGATTATTGGATTGATATCAAGAAAAAGACGGTAAGACCTAACACGGTTAGAAATTATACGGAACGATACAATCGGAATATTAAGAAAATCATTGGAAAAATGCTGTTGTCGGAAGTAAAACCTCTGCACTGTCAAAAGATATTTAGTGATATGGCTGATGAAGATTATCGGACAAGCACGATCTATCAGACAAGAATTGCTCTATTCAATATGTTAGAGTTTGCCAAAGAAAATGATGTGATCCGCTATAATCCATGCAAGAAGTCGGTGAAGAGTGACATGGGTAAACCTTCGCAGAAAAAGGAGGCGCTGACGGTAGACATACAGAAAGTGTTTTTGGAGTATGCGAGCGGTCAAAGTTATGAGTATCAGTATCGTTTTATTCTGCAGACCGGGTTACGGACTGGTGAATTGGTTGCTTTGAAATGGGAAGATATAGATTTCCAGAACAAGACACTGAAGATTCAGCGGTCTATGGAGTACAGATATTCGGTAGGCGAGTGGAGAATTGGAGAACCCAAAAGCAAATCGGGCTATAGGACGATTCCACTGACAGATGAGGCTATCGACATATTGAAACGCCAGAAAGAAAAGAATAAGAAAATCAAAATAATTTCAATGGAATGGAGCGAATTTGTGTTTTTATGCAGAAAAGGTACGCCGATCAAGAACAGTACATACGATACGGCTCTGTTTAAGATTTGTGACAAGGCACAGATTCCGAGATTTTCCATGCATGTATTGCGCCACACATTTGCGACCAGATGTATCGAAGGCGGCATGAAGCCAAAAACGCTGCAGATTATTCTGGGACATTCCAATATTGGAATTACTATGAATTTATATGTTCACACTACCGAGGAGGAAAAGTTAAAGGAAATCGAATTGGTAGCGGATGCCCTTAATGTTGTATAAAAATGGTGCACTAAATGGTGCACCTGCAGGTAAGGGTATATCAGAAAAGCCATAAAATAAAGGAATTTTAGAAGGAGAATAGAAAAATGAAACTAGGAATCGTAGGTCTGCCCAACGTAGGCAAAAGTACATTATTTAATTCGCTGACCAAAGCAGGGGCAGAATCGGCAAACTATCCTTTTTGCACCATCGATCCCAATGTCGGAGTTGTTCCGGTGCCGGATGAGAGACTGGATGTGCTGACAAAGATGCACGAGTCAAAGAAGACAGTTCCGGCGGTGATCGAATTTGTGGATATCGCTGGTCTGGTGAAGGGAGCGTCCAAAGGAGAGGGGCTGGGTAACCAGTTTCTTGCCAATATCCGTGAAGTCGATGCGATCGTACATGTAGTGCGCTGCTTTGAGGATAGCAATATTGTGCATGTAGATGGCAGTATCGATCCACTGCGTGATATCGAGACGATCAATCTGGAACTGGTCTTTTCGGATATCGAGATCCTGGACAGAAGGATCGCAAAGGGATCCCGCGGCGCCAATAACGATAAGAAGCTGGCAAAAGAAGTAGAAATGATGAAGCGGCTGAAGGCTTTTCTGGAAGAAGGTAATCTGGCGAAGAATTTTGAGCGGAACGATGAGGATGAGGAAGCCTGGTTTCATGAATATAATCTGCTGACGGCGAAGCCGGTGATCTATGCGGCGAATGTGGCGGAGGATGAGCTGGCAGATGATGCGGTATCCAATGAGCAGGTAGGTAAAGTCAGGGAATTTGCCAGAGAAGAAAAATCCGAAGTGTTTGTGATCTGCGCCCAGATCGAGCAGGAGATCGCAGAACTGGATGACGAGGAAAAGAAGATGTTTCTGGAGGATCTGGGACTGACAGAGTCCGGGCTGGAAAAATTGATCCGGGCAAGTTACCGTATCCTGGGATTGATCAGTTTTCTTACAACGGGACCGGATGAGACGCGGGCGTGGACGATCACTGAGGGGACAAAAGCGCCCCAGGCAGCGGGTAAGATCCATACAGACTTTGAACGCGGGTTTATCCGCGCAGAAGTGGTATCTTACGAAAATCTTGTGGCACATGACGGTTATACGGGAGCGAAAGAAAAAGGACTGGTCCGCTCCGAGGGAAAAGAATATATCGTGCAGGACGGCGATGTAGTCCTGTTCCGGTTTAATGTCTGATAAGAAAGGATAGAAGATATGAATGAGGCAGATATTGCATTCCCCCATCTGGGGATTTACATTTCATCGTTACCAAAAGGGATAACGATAGGCGGTTTTACGATTGCTTATTATGGGCTGATCATTGCCTGCGGCATGGTTGCCGGACTGCTGCTAGCCAGATGGCAGGCAAAGCGGTCGGGACAGAACCCGGAAATATATATGGACTATATTATTTTTGGTATTATCTTCTCTGTGATCGGAGCCCGGTTGTATTATGTGGCGTTCCGCTGGGAGGATTATAAGGACAATCTGCTGCAGATCTTTAATATCCGCGGCGGCGGCATGGCGATCTACGGTTCTGTGATCGCAGCGGTACTGACAGCAATTGTGTATTGCCGCATCAAGAAATACAAGTTTTCACTTTTTGCCGATACGGCAGTGCTTGGACTGATCCTGGGACAGATCATAGGGCGGTATGGCAATTTTATGAACCGGGAGGCATTTGGTGGTTATACGGATTCCCTGTTTGCCATGCGGCTGAAGACCAGTCAGGTGTCGCTGTCCAATGTGACAGAGCAGATGTGGGATCATGCCGTGGAAAAAAACGGGGTGAGTTACATACAGGTACATCCTACCTTTCTGTATGAATCAGTGTGGAACCTGGTGATCCTTTTCCTGATGATCTGGCGGTCAAAGCATAAGAAATTTGACGGTGAGATTTTCCTTATGTACCTGGTCGGGTATGGGATCGGAAGGGCATGGATTGAAGGTCTGCGGACAGACCAGCTGCAGATCGGTGATACCGGGATTGCTGTGTCGCAGGTATTGTCTGCCGTGCTGGCACTGGGTGGTATTGTATATTGGATCTATCGGTTACGAAAAGTAAAAAAAGAGAAGCCGGATGAGCCGGCAATTGATAACCAATAGATTTGTTTTGTCGTACACTGGAACTAAAATGTTCCGGTGTATTTTTTATGTTTTTTTACCAATTTGTGGATAAGTTGTGGATATGCAGTGGATATAATGTGGAGTAAGTTTTTCTTGCTAATTCCCAAAAAATGGTGTATAGTTGTATTAAAAGTGGTGGAAAGTGGTAGAAAGTGTCACGGAGTGGCATAATAGTGGCAGGGGTTCCCTGGCTGCATGTATGATACCGGTCACCATGTTACGGAAGTTGGTGAAGCATTATGTTTATGGGCACATACGAGCACGGACTGGACGCCAAAGGGCGTGTTATCGTTCCGGCGAAGCTGCGTGAAGGTCTGGGGGAATCCTTTGTAGTCACATTAGGACTGGACGGCTGCCTGTTTGCATACCCGATGGAAGAATGGGAAGGCTTTATCGACAAGCTGAAGGAGCTTCCTGGCAACAAAGAGGGGAGAAAGTTACAACGTCATTTTATGGCGAACGCGGCAATGTGTGAGGTGGACAGGCAGGGCAGGTCCCTGATTCCGGCAAAGCTGCGTGAGGCGGCAGGATTGACGAAAGATATCATCTTTGTCGGTGTGTTATCCAAGATTGAGATCTGGAGCAAAGATGTGTACGAAGCCAATGACGATTTTAGTAATATCGATGATATTGCAGAGCATATGTCGGAATTTGGACTCAGTTTCTAAAAAGTGCGCAGGAAATGGCGCGGGAATGAGGGAAATTATGGAATTTCAGCATGTGTCCGTTCTTTTGGAAGAAACGATAGGAGCACTTCAGATTAAGCCGGATGGTATCTATGTAGACGGGACCCTGGGAGGCGCCGGACATGCCAGCGAGATCTGCCGGCAGCTGGGCGACGGAGGACGCCTGATCGGGATCGATCAGGATGAAGAAGCGCTGACCGCTTCGAGAGAGCGTCTTAAGGAGTTTGGAGAGAAAGTTAGTATCATAAAGAGTAACTATGTACAGATAAAACAGGTATTGCAGGACCTGGGGATTGACAAGGTGGATGGCATTATACTGGACTTGGGGGTTTCTTCTTATCAGCTGGATAATGCAGAACGGGGTTTTTCCTATATGGCGGATGCTCCGCTGGATATGCGGATGGACCGGGAGCAGAGCATCTGTGCCAGGGATATTGTGAACACCTATCCGGAAGCGGAGCTTTTCCGGATCATAAGGGAATATGGGGAAGAAAGGTATGCAAAAAGTATTGCCAGAAATATTGTCAGAACACGTCAGACAAAGGAGATTGAAACGACATTTGAACTGGTGGAGATTATCCGCAGTTCCATGCCGGCGAAGGCGAGGAATGGAAAAGGACATCCGGCGAAGCGGACCTTTCAGGCGATCCGTATTGAGTGCAATCATGAATTAGAAGTTCTACGCGGAGCGCTGGACGGAATGATTGATCTTTTGGCGGATCATGGGAGGTTATGTATCATAACCTTTCATTCGCTGGAAGACAGGATCGTTAAGCTGTGCTTTCGCAGAAATGAAAACCCCTGTACGTGTCCGCCGGATTTTCCGGTTTGTGTGTGCGGAAAGAAATCCAGGGGAAAAGTAGTCACGAAAAAACCGGTGCTGCCATCGGAGAGGGAACAAAATGAGAACACAAGATCCCAGAGCGCAAAGCTGAGGGTTTTTGAACATATAGAGAGTGGGATATAATTTTTAGGAGGATATTTGCATGGCAAGACAGACAACGCCGTATGTGTATGGTAATACGGCGCAGAACACGGTTCCTCGTCCGTATTATAACAATGAAGAAGAGATTCGGAGAAGGCAGCAGGAGAGAAGGGAACAGAATAAGCGCAGGAAGCCGAAGCCGCGGGTGGACAAGACCGCTGTGTTCCTGACGTGTATTACGTTTGCTGCCGTTATGGCAGTCGGGATTTTTTACATCCGCCTGCAATTTCAATCTACTTATCTGAGCAAAAGTGTGGTAGAATTGGAGAGTAAAGTTGTTGAGATGGAAAAAACGAATCAGGCAGCTTTGACGGAACTGGAAAATACGATGGATCTGAAGGCAATCTATAAAAAGGCGACGAAGGAGCTTGGAATGAAAGCGGCAACAGCAGATCAGATCTATACTTATGAGAGCAAGAAAAGTACGCAGATCCGGCAGCATGGTACGATCACAAATCCATAGCAGCCGGTAAAGGGAGAGAGATATGGCAGCATACAGACGCAGACCAGCGGGCAGCGGTCGCAGACGGAGGAAAAAATCGAAAAAGATTTTTACGAGAGGGATGCGGGTTACCCTCTTTGCTTTTTTTGTCCTGTTTATCATTATATTTTTTGCACTTTTAGTAAAAATATATTTCATTGACCACAATAACGGTGACCGCTATAAAAAGGCGGCGTTATCCCAGCAGTCGTATACCAATACCGTATTGAATTATCAGAGAGGGTCAATCAGGGACCGCAATAATACGACGATGGCGATCAGCCTGCGGAAATACAGTCTGATTCTGGAGCCAAGGACACTGAATGCGGATAATGAAGCAAAAGAGGCAACCGTAAAAGCAGTGGCAGAGCACTTTTCTGTAGAAGAACAGGAGCTTCGTGATGTCATTCAGGACAAGCCCAATTCCATGTATGAACATCTGGACGCGCTCAGAGAGCTTTCGGGAGATATTGTCGAAAGCTTTAAAAAGAAAATGAATGAAAAGGATTCCCAGATCGGCGGCGTATGGTTTGAGGAAACGTATAAAAGGAGTTATCCACTGGGCACCGTCGGCTGCAGCCTGATCGGCTTTATGTCTTCTGACAATAAGGGCACTTATGGCGTCGAGGAAAGCTATAATGAAGAACTTTGTGGCACGACAGGCAGGGAATATGGTTATTTTGATTCAAATATGAAACTGCAGCGCACGATAAAAGAAGCAAAAGATGGCAATTCCATCGTACTCACGATCGATGCCAACGTGCAGCAGATCGTCGAAAAACAGATCGAAAAATTCCAAAAAGAAGATGTGGGAGCGAAACGGGTGGCGGTTATGCTGATGAATCCGAAAAATGGTGAGATCCTTGCTATGGCATCGGATTCTGTGTTTGACCTGAATAAACCGGGAGAACTTGACAGTATGTATTCGGCAGAACAGATCGCTGCCATGTCAGAGAAGGAGCGTTCCGAAAAACGGACGGCAATGTGGGCAAATTTCTGTGTCGGATCAGCGTATGAACCGGGATCTACCTTTAAACCGTTTACGATAGCGGCAGCGCTGGATGAGAATCTGATCAATGATAATTCGACGTATACATGCCGGGGAGTCAAAAAGGTCGCAGACCGTGAGATACACTGCAGTAATACGGCCGGGCACGGTACACTGGATCTGCGGCACAGCCTTATGGAATCCTGTAATGTTGCACTGATGGATATCGGCAAAAGCCTGGGGAGAGAAAACTTTTATAAACACACCCAGCTGTATGGCTTTGGACAGAAAACGGGGATTGACCTGCCGGGAGAATCCGCCGGTCTGATCCATCCCCGGGAGAATCTCAATCCGGTAGAACTTGCCACCAGCAGCTTTGGGCAGACACAGACTGTAACGATGGTACAGATGATGGGAGCATTTTGTTCCCTGATAAATGGTGGTGATTATTATCAGCCGCATATCGTAAAAGAAATACAAAACAGCGAGGGACATGTAGTGGAAACGACAGATCCTGTCGTGATACGCAAAACGGTGTCGGAAGATACCAGTAAAAAAATTCGCAGCTATCTCAAATCCACTGTGGAAGAAGGGACGGCAGATCCAGCAAAGGTAAAAGGCTATTCCATCGGTGGGAAAACAGGTACGGCAGAAAAGGAAGGACGTACAAAGAAAAATTATCTGGTATCTTTTATCGGCTGTACACCGGCAGAGGATCCGGAGGTGGCAGTCTATGTTATCATTGATGAACCGAATGTTGCCGACCAGGCGCACAGCACCTATGCGACGGAGTTTGCCGCAAAGATCATGAAAAAAGTTTACCCCTTTTTGGGGCAGTATGCTTCAAAAGATTCATAACTTAGAGGAAAATCTAATAGATTATAGAGATGATTTTTCTGAGGTGGAATATGTGGAGCAGACACAAGACATACCAGAGACAAAATATGTTTTTGGTATTTTTTGTTTTCGGTCTGGTACTTGTATGTATGTTTACAAGACTTGGTTATCTTATGATGTTTCGTGCAGATCATTATGGTGTTCAGGCAAAAGAACTGCATGAGAGGGAGCGGAAGATAAAAGCAGAAAGAGGCAGGATCCTGGACCGGAATGGCAGCCTTCTGGCGGGCAACCGCTCTGTTTCTACCATTTCAGTCATCCACAGCCAGATCAAAGAACCGGAGAAAGTAATCACTGTATTATCAAAAGAACTGGGTTTATCCGAAGAGACGGTCCGAAAAAAAGTGGAAAAGGTTTCTTCCCGTGAAAAGGTCAAATCAAATGTTGATAAAGAAACATCCGATAGAATACGTAACTGTAAATTGGCGGGAGTGACCGTCGATGAAGACTATAAAAGGGAATATAAATATGATTCACTGGGATCGAAGGTGCTTGGTTTTACCGGAGGTGATAACCAGGGGATCATAGGCCTTGAAGTTACTTATGAGAAATATCTGAAAGGAATTGACGGTTCCATTCTTACGATGACCACGGCATATGGTACGGAGATCGAAAATGGAGCGGAAGACCGGATCGAGCCGGTGGCCGGGTGGACACTGAATACGAGTCTCGATCTGACAATTATGGAATATGCGGATCAGGTAGCAGCCACCCTGCTGAAGAAAAAGAAGGCAAAGAGTGTTGAGATCATTGTGATGAACCCTAAAAACGGGGAAATCTATGCCATGACCAGCGTGCCGGAATTTAATCTGAATGATCCTTATACACTGCCGGAAGGAGATACCGGTTTAACAGAGAAACAAAAAAATGAAAAGCTGAATGCAATGTGGCGAAATGGCTGTGTGTCAGATACGTATGAGCCAGGCTCGACATTTAAAATTCTGACAACAGCCGCTGCTTTGGAAAAGGGTGTTGTGAAAATGACGGATCATTTCCACTGTCCCGGTTATAAAGTAGTGGAGGACAGGAGGATACGCTGCCATAAGACGACAGGGCACGGCAGTGAGACATTTCTGGAAGGCATCATGAATTCGTGCAATCCGGTGTTTATGGAAGTGGGGGCACGCGTAGGAGTCCGGGGATTTTTTGAGGAATTGTCATCCTTTGCTGCTCTGCGTAAGACGGGAATCGATGTACCGGGAGAAGCGGTGACAATCATGCATAAGGAAAAAAATGTCGGCGCTGTGGAACTTGCCACGATGTCCTTTGGACAGTCGTTCCAGCTCTCACCCATCCGGCTCCTGACCTGCGCCGCGTCTATTATCAATGGTGGAAAAAGTATCACTCCCCATTTTGGTGTCAGTGTCAAAAGTGCTGATGGCAATCATATCAAACGCCTTTCTTATCCGCAGGGAGATACGATCGTTTCTAAAGAGACATCGGATCTTGTCAGGGAAGCATTGGGAAAGGTCGTATCAGAGGGTACCGGTAAAAATGCCGGTGTGGAAGGCTATCATGTTGGCGCCAAGACAGGAACGAGCCAGAAACTTCCCCGTGGCAACGGAAAATATATTGCATCTACGATTGGTTTTGCACCAGTAGAAGATCCACAGGTGATCGCCCTTGTCCGTATCGATGAACCGGAGGGGCTGTACTATGGCGGTACGGTGGCAGCGCCGGGGATCTCAACCCTGTACTCCAATGTCCTGCCCTATCTGCTGGACCGGAAGAAATAAAAGGGCGATCGCGTAATAATTTGTTATAGGGCAGCGGTACTAATGCACCACCAGAGATAAACTTCAATATTGCGGGCAGATGCGAAGCATCTGTTCATGGAAGAAGGATGTTAAAAAACAAATGTATTTATTTTTTTCATCCTTCTTCCATGAACGGCACCTCTGGTGCTGCCCGCAGTGACAGGCACCGGAAGGTGGTGCATAAGGACCGGCGGGCGGCTATGCTGTAAAAGTCAGAAAAAGCGACACAGCAGACAGCGAGTTTTGCGAAAGGCGGCAGGAGAATTTTGCAAAGGAAGGAAACGATTTGATTTTTCGCAGGGAGTGGCACTGCGGACGGGCGGTGGGATGATACCATTGCCCCGCAATCTGCAAAGAAATGCTTGCGACAAAGCCTGTAATAGTATAAAATAGACACGTGCGTGAACGTACTCAATAAGATAAGAAGAGGTGCGAAATTATGAAATTAAACTTAAATCTGGATCTGAGTGTACTGATGCCGGTCATTCTGTCCTTTCTGGTCAGTGTTGTCCTGTGTCCCATCATTATCCCTTTTCTGCGCAGGCTGAAATTCGGCCAGACGGTACGGGATGAGGGACCGGAATCCCATTTAAAGAAAAATGGGACGCCTACGATGGGGGGGCTTGTGATCCTGGCAAGTATACTGATCACATCCCTGATCTATGTAAGGAGATATCCGGATATTATCCCGGTTTTGTTTATGACTCTCGGATTCGGGCTGATCGGGTTTCTGGATGATTACATCAAGGTTGTGATGAAACGGTCACTGGGACTGACAGCATGGCAGAAAATGGCGCTTCAGTTTATCGTTACCGTAGTGTTTATTCTATATTATTTTAAGGTGGCAGAGATGGATACCGGCATTATGATCCCCTTTATGGGAGGCATGAGCTTTACCATGCCGGTCTGGCTGTATGTGGTCTTTGTCTTTATTGTTGTGCTGGGGACTGTTAACGGCGTGAATTTTACAGATGGGCTGGATGGTCTCGCATCTGGCGTGACAGCGATCGTGGCAACCTTTTTTACAATAGCAGCTCTGATCCTCAATCCGGCGATAACACCGATCACAGGGGCTGTTGTGGGAGCCCTGCTCGGGTTTCTCCTGTTCAACACCTATCCGGCAAGAGTTTTTATGGGAGATACCGGCTCCCTTGCTCTGGGAGGGTTTGTAGCATCGATCGCCCTGATGCTGCATATGCCGCTGTTTATCGTGATCGTGGGACTGATCTATCTGATCGAGGTTATCTCTGTTATCCTCCAGGTGGGGTATTTTAAACTGACCCATGGCAAACGGATCTTCAAGATGGCGCCGATCCATCATCATTTCGAGCTGTCCGGCTATTCCGAGACACAGGTGGTGGCTGCGTTCAGTGTGATCACAGCGCTGCTTTGTCTGGTTGGCGTTATGGCTTTATAGACCAGGGAATATTTATTATACGGAGGTGTCAGAGCAGATGGATTTACAGGGAAAAAAGGTGATCGTCATCGGACTGGGCAAGAGCGGGATGGCAGCCTATGAATTATTAAAAACGATGGGGGCAGAGGTCTGTCTCTATGACGGCAAGGAGGATCTGGAGCTTCCGGTCCGGGATGTGCCGGTCTATCTGGGGAATATACCAGAGGATGTGATAAAAGAGCTGGACTGTGCGGTATTCAGTCCGGGCGTGCCGCTGCAGATCACGGCAGCGCAGGAACTGAGAAAACATAACGTACCTTTTATCGGTGAGATTGAGCTTGCCTGGCTCTGTGAAAAAGGCAGGGTGATCGGGATCACAGGGACCAATGGAAAGACGACGACGACGACCCTGACGGGGGAAATCGTAAAAGCATACTTTGACCAGACCTTTGTCGTTGGTAACATCGGGAATCCCTATACAAAGGAAGCAGGGAAGACAACAGAAGAGTCTGTTACTGTGGCGGAGATCAGCAGTTTCCAGCTGGAGACGATCGACACCTTCCGGCCCAGAGTCAGTGCGATCCTGAATCTGTCACCCGATCATCTGAACCGGCACGGTACGATGGAAAATTACATCAACGCCAAATTCGATATTACAAAGAACCAGACAACAGACGATCTCTGCGTGCTGAATTATGAGGACAGGATACTCAGAGAGCGCGCCGGGCAGCTGCCCTGCCGGGTGGCGTTTTTCAGCAGTAAGAGATCTCTTACAGAGGGATTGTATCAGGATGCGGATAAAAATATCGTCGACGGGGTGACAGGGGAAATTCTTATGAATATGGCAGAGAGCCACATTCCGGGGGATCATAACTGCGAAAACATTATGGCAGCGATCCTGATGGCGAGGGAGATTGGAGTCCCCATGGAGCTGATCCTGCAGACCGTGAAGAACTTCCGTGCTGTGGAGCACCGGGTAGAATTTGTAAAATCGGTAGATGGTGTG
This sequence comes from uncultured Eubacterium sp., assembly GCA_910584875.1. Taxonomy (GTDB): domain Bacteria; phylum Bacillota; class Clostridia; order Lachnospirales; family Lachnospiraceae; genus Eubacterium_F. The sequence continues at coordinate 88,923 of CAJUDA010000011.1, read as the reverse complement.
GATTATTATAATGATTCCAAAGGAACAAATCCCGATGCGGCGATCAAAGGGATCCAGTCCATGAGCAGACCAACGGTACTGATCGGCGGAGGTTACGACAAGGGTGCATCCTATGAGGAGTGGATCCAGGCTTTTGGCGGCAGAGTGAAAAAACTTCTCCTGCTGGGAGCCACGAGGGAAAAGATCGCCCGGACAGCAGAGGAACTTGGATTTTCTGATTATGAGTATGCAGAAGACCTGGAAATGGCAGTAAAGCGGGCGGCAGAGCTGTCGGAAGACGGCGATGCGGTACTTCTGTCTCCGGCATGTGCCAGCTGGGATATGTTTGATTCTTATGAGCAGCGGGGCAATCTTTTTAAGGAATATGTGCGTAATCTGTGATGTGATAATCGGGACGGATATACCGGGGAGGTAGGACTGTGGTAAGAAGAAAAGAAAAAATGGATAAAAAAGCACAGAGTACCTTTGATTACAGCCTGCTGCTGATGACTCTGTGCCTGATCGGATTTGGTATGCTGATGATTTACAGTTCCAGCTCTTTTACGTCCCAGATGAAGCATGGCGATTCGGCGTATTTTCTGAAAAAGCAGGCAGTCGGCGTGGTTGCCGGTCTGGCAGCGATGCTTCTGGTCAGTAAATTTCACTACAAATTGTATCTGAAACAGCTTCCGTTGATCCGGATCCGTCTGATCACTTTTTTGTACATCATTGCTGCTGCACTGCAGATTCTTGTTTTATTTATCGGCACGGAACTGAATGGCGCCAAGCGCTGGATTTTTATCGGACCATTATCCATCCAGCCGTCTGAGATCACTAAGATCGTGGTGATCCTGATCACGGCATATTTTATCCAGAAGCGTCCCAGGGAGATGAGTTCTCTTTCAGGGATCATCCGGGTATTTGTCCCAGTGGGGCTTCTGATCGTTCTGGTGGCACTGGAAAATCTGAGTACGGCGATCGTCGTGTTTGTCATCGCTTTTGGCATGTGTTTTATATCGGCGAAGAAAAAACGGGTCTATATCCTGTTAGGCATCGTGGGGGTGGCAGCCATCGCCCTGTATGTAATTTTTGGCGATCCTTTCCGGTCAGGGCGTTTTGCTATCTGGTTAAATGTAGAGACACATAAACAGGGATACCAGATTCTGCAGGGGCTGTATGCCATTGCTTCCGGCGGCATCTTTGGCAGTGGTCTGGGGGAGAGTATGCAGAAGCTGGGCTTTATCCCGGAGTCGCAGAATGATATGATCTTTGCCATTGTCTGTGAAGAACTGGGACTGGTAGGCGCCGGCATCGTTATCATCATGTTTATTTTCCTTCTGTGGCGGATACTGAATTGCGCGATGAATTCACCGGATCTGTTTTCTTCGCTTGTCTGCAGTGGTGTTATGATACATATAGCATCCCAGGTGATCATTAATATTGCCGTTGTGACGAATTCAATCCCTTCTACCGGTATTCCAATGCCCTTTATCAGTTACGGAGGTACGTCGGTAATGATCCTCATGGCGGAGATGGGGCTGGTCCTCGGTATTTCTTCCAAGTGTAAAAGCACATGATGAAGGCACTCACATACAATATACTTGAGAATAGTTGTAGTATGGTGAGTGAATGGCGATTGAGGTCTGTGGCGGCAGTCATGTACAGGGCGAATTGCGTGTACAGGGCTCGAAAAATGCTGTTCTGCCGATGATGGCGGCAGCGGTGTTATGCCAGGGAGAGACAGTGATCACAAACTGTCCGGATATTACCGATGTCCATGCGATGGCAGAGGTGATCCGGGGAATTGGAGGAAATGTTACCTATAATGAAAAAGAGCATTGCCTTACGATAGACAGCAGCTCTGTCCAGACAGGAGAGATGGAAGAAAAAAGTGTAAAGGAAATCCGTGCCTCTGTGCTTTTTCTGGGGAGTATGCTGGCACGTTTTTCCCAGATAAAGATACATTATCCGGGTGGATGCTCCATCGGCAGCCGTCCGATTGATTTTCATCTTTGCGGATTTGCCAGGATGGGAGTACAGACAACAGAACAGGAAGAGTACATCTGCTGTGAAGCACCAGAGGGACTGCATGGCGCCAGTATACTCCTGCCGTTTCCCAGTGTGGGGGCGACAGAGAATATGATCCTGGCAGCAGTGCAGGCAGAGGGGACGACGAAGATCCTCCGCGCGGCAAGAGAGCCGGAGATCGTGGAATTATGCTGCTTCCTGCGGAAGATGGGAGCGAAGATCACGGGAGAGGGCACAGAATCCATTGAGATTCAGGGAGTGAGGAAACTGTATCCGGTACAATGGCAGTTAGGTACGGACCGGATCGCACTCCTGACCTGGAGTATGATGACGGCAGGCTGCGGGGGTGATGTCTTTCTGGAGACAGATTCCGTAATGTCAGAGGCGGAACAGGAGGTGCTGGCGGCGCTTGGCTGCCGGTTACAGTGGGAGACAGTGGGAGTCAGGGTAATCCAGCAGAGTGTACCCCATCCGGTACCCTATCTCTGTACAAAACCGTATCCCGGATATCCTACCGACGGTCAGTCCCTGGTAATGGCGGCGTTGTGCAAGGGAAGCGGCGTGAGTATTATCGAAGAACGGATTTTTGAAAACCGCTTCCGCATGATATACCAGTTGAAAAAAATGGGGGCAAATATAGATTTTGTCAGTAACCGTGCCTGCATCACCGGCGTGACAAAGCTGCATGGGGCAAAGATCCGTGCCGATGACCTGCGCAGCGGGGCGGGGCTTCTGATCGCGGCGGCAATGGCGGACGGTACCAGTAATCTGTCGGGTGAACAATATATTTACCGCGGATATGAGAGGATGGAAGAGCAGATGAGGCAGATCGGTCTGGAGGTTCAGAAGGCATCCGGGCAGCCGGCATGAGAAAGGAAGGAACAGGATGGAGGAAAGAGGGACAAAGAAATACAGAAAATGGATGATTCCACTGGCTGTGATAGCTGTGATAGCGTTTTGCATTTTCTTTTTTCGTGTAAAGAAAGTTTCGATCGAGGGTAACACCTATTACAGCCAGAGGCAGATGGCAGAGATGTTTCAGACAAATATTTTCGAAAAAAATATTCTTACATTCTGGCTGCTGGACAAGCTGTCGCTGACTCCCCGGCTGGATTTTGTCCGGGAATACGAGGTAACTTATCCCAATGTAAATGAGATCCATATTAAATTGTATGAAAAAGCAATTGTTGCGGGAATTGCTTATTCCAAGCAGTATATTTATTTTGACAAAGACGGTATGGTACTGCAGAGCGCCGATCAGGCAGTGGAGGGGATTCCGTTGTTTGAACCGGACAGCATGACTACTTTTACTTTATATAAGAAGATACAGATGGAAGACGGGGACCGTCTTGGTCAGATCATCAATCTGGCAAATCTGTTCCAGCATTACAGGATCCAGTGGGATAAGGTGAAATTTGGGGAAAACAGCGAGGTGTATCTCTATTGTGGGGATATTCGTGTGGATCTGGGGAAAAAAGATAATTATGATGAGCAGATCTCGGCATTGGCAAGTATTCTGGAACAGATGCAGAAGGAGAAGAAAAAGGGGACCATTGATATGTCCAGTTATGAAGTGAAGGGAACTGTCATCCTGCGCCAGCCGTCGACACCGACGCCAAAACCGTCTCCGAGTCCCACGGCAAGCGGTACTCCGGCACCCGCGCAGTGACCAGACGGGGTGCCTGTCTGATAAAATGTTCCATAAATGCAAATTTCTACTTGATTATTTCGTCAAAAAAACGTATTATATAATATATGTGACTATGTATAAGGATTTCTATTTATCATAGAAGGAGGAACTGTTTGTGTTAGAAATTATGACCAGCGAGGCGGAAAATGCGGCTGCTAATCTACTTGTTATTGGTGTCGGCGGCGCCGGTAACAATGCAGTGAACCGCATGATAGATGAGGGGATAAAAGGTGTGGAATTTGTCTGTATCAATACAGATAAACAGATTTTACAGCGCTGTAAGGCTCCGGTATGTATCCAGATCGGCGAAAAGCTGACAAAGGGATTAGGAGCGGGAGCGAAACCCGAGATCGGAGAGAAAGCAGCGGAGGAGAGCCAGGAAGAACTTGCTGAGATCGTGAAAGATGCCGATATGGTATTTGTCACCTGCGGCATGGGAGGCGGAACCGGAACTGGTGCAGCCCCTGTCGTTGCCAGGATTGCCAAAGATATGGGAAAACTCACTGTCGGTATTGTGACAAAACCGTTCAGTTTTGAGGGAAAGAGCCGTATGAACAATGCCATAGGCGGCATTGATAAGTTAAAGGATTGTGTGGATACGCTGATCGTTATCCCGAATGATAAGCTTCTTGCCATCTGTGACAGAAGGACAACGATGCCTGAAGCACTGAAAAAAGCAGACGAGGTTCTGCAGCAGGGTGTCCAGGGTATCACGGACCTGATCAATACCCCGGCGCTGATCAATCTTGACTTTGCGGATGTCACCACCGTAATGAAGGATAAGGGAATTGCCCATATCGGTATTGGTACCGGTCAGGGTGATGACAAGTGTGTGGAAGCTGTGAAACAGGCGATCACCAGTCCTCTTTTAGAGACAACGATTGACGGAGCGACACATGTTATCATAAATGTATCGGGAGAGGTCAGCCTGATCGAAGCAAATGAAGCTGCTTCCTATGTACAGGAGCTTGCCGGAGAAGAGGCGACGATCATCTTCGGCGCTATGTATGATGAATCCCATTCGGATACGGTTACGATCACGATCATAGCTACCGGTCTGGACAGCAATACACAGACGATGGGATCAATGGCTGGATTCAACGCTAAATTTGGGACAGGTACACCAAGCTTTTTGAACCGTCCTTCGCAGCCGGCACAAAAAGGCAGCGGGCTCAGTTTCCTGGACGGACTTCAGAGCAGTAGTAATCAGACGGCAAAGAGTCCGGTATCCAGTGTACAGACGGCAAATCCCATGGGAAGGAATACCCGGTCCCTGGATGAAGATATGCCTGTGCTGGGAAGCCGTAATGCAGCAAAAAGATCCAGTGCAAATGAAAAACAGGGAATGGAAGGAATAAAAATCCCGACATTTATCCAGAATAAGAAACAGGAGGGTTAAGAACCATGACTTCAGTATTAAAAACAATTGTTACGATCGCTTATATTATTATCTGTGTGGCACTGGTAATCGTAGTGCTGATGCAGGAGGGAAAGACAAATGGTCTGGGTGCCATGACCGGCGCAGCAGATACATACTGGACAAAGAACAAGGGACGTTCTACGGAAGGTGTCCTGGTTAAGATCACTACGGTATTATCTGTTTTATTCGTTGCATTGTCATTGATTCTCTGCACGAACTGGCTGGACTGATCATGTGAATGATAAATGAAATATGACTGGCACTCCTTCACTGCGTGGGGGAGTGCTTTTTCACTAGTAAAGAATGGAGTTGCTGGATGCAGGAAAGTAAGAAGGCTGAGAGGGAAGCCAGTATTCTCTCTTTTATAGAAGACAGGGATTACCGTCCCATGAGGACGAAAGAGATGGCAAATCTTTTTTGTGTTCCCAAAAAAGAACGGGGCGAATTTCATGATATACTGAATGAACTGATCCGCAAAGGTAAGATTGAGATTGACCGGAGAGGTCTGATCCGGCTGCCGGAAAACCGGATTCTGACCGGAGAGTTTATGGCGGCGAGAAAAGGGTTTGGCTTTGTGAGGGTTGAAGGACGGGAAAGGGATATCTTTATCCCGGAACGATGCTGTGCCAATGCCTTTCATGGGGATCTGGTTCAGATCCGCCTCACCAGACAGGCAGAGGACGGCGGCAGACGAAGCGAAGGCGAGATCATCCGTATCGTGGAAAGGAAAAACCAGACGCTGGTGGGGACATTTACCCGCAACAAAAATGTCTGTTTTGTGATCCCTGACAATGAGAAGATCACACGCGATATCTATATTGCAAAAGGAAATACACTGGATGCGGCAGAGGGACACAAGGTAGTGGTGGAGCTGTCGGATTTTGGTGATGAGAATAACAGCCCGGAAGGACATGTCATACAGATCCTTGGTCATATCAACGATCCGGGCGTGGATATTTTATCTATTGTCAAGGCATTTGGTCTGCCGGAGGAGTTCTCCGGGCAGGTCATGCGTCAGGTATCCGAAGTACCAGACCATGTGGACTCTTCCGAGTTTTCCGGCAGGGTGGACATCCGTGCCATAGATACGGTCACGATCGATGGAGAAGACGCCAAAGATCTGGACGACGCCATTACGATCAATAAAAGAGAAGACGGATCCTATGAACTGGGGGTGCATATCGCCGATGTCTCGCATTATGTCACGGAGCATTCTCCGCTGGATGAGGAAGCTCTGCTGCGCGGGACAAGCGTATACCTGGTGGACCGGGTGATACCGATGCTGCCGCATAAACTCTCAAACGGGATCTGCTCCCTTAATGCCGGGGAGGACCGTCTTGCCCTGAGCTGCTTTATGACTTTTGATGCAAAAGGCCGTCTGACAAATCACCGGATCGCAGAGACGCTTCTCAATGTCACGGAGCGCATGAACTACAGTGACGTCGATGATATCCTGACGTATCACAAAGAAGAGACATGCAGACGGTACGAACCCCTGATCCCGATGTTTGAGACGATGGAGGAGCTGGCGGCTCTTCTCCGAAAAAACCGGAAAAAGCACGGATCCATTGATTTTGACTTTGCCGAGTGCAAGATCAGGCTGGACAGGAACGGACGCCCGGTGGACATTGTGCCCTATGAACGAAACGTGGCGACAAAGATCATCGAGGAATTTATGCTGGCTGCCAACCAGACGGTGGCAGAGGAATACTTCTGGCTGGAGATCCCTTTTCTATACCGGACGCATGAGTACCCGGATCTGGAAAAGGTACAGGCGCTGGCGCAGATCACGGCAAATTTTGGTTATCATATGAAGATCGGACAGGAGGAAGTCCATCCAAGGGAGATACAAAAACTGATCGAACAGATTGACGGGACAGCGGATGAGGCGTTTCTGAGCCGTCTCACCCTGCGTTCTATGAAACGGGCGAAGTATTCTACTGTCAATGAGGGACATTTCGGGCTGGCGACGCAGTATTACTGTCATTTCACATCGCCGATCCGCCGCTACCCGGATCTGCAGATCCATCGGATCATCAAAGAAAACATCCGTCACGGCATACGGGGCAGACGGTATGAGCATTATGAATCGATCCTTCCTCTGGTGGCAAAGGAGACAAGCGAGCGGGAGCGCCGCGCCGATGATGCCGAACGGGAAGTGGAGAAACTGAAGAAAGCCGAGTATATGATGTCGCACATCGGAGAAACATTTGAGGGTATCATCAGCGGCGTGACAGCATGGGGCATCTATGTCGAGCTGCCAAATACGGTGGAGGGGATGGTACGCATAGCCGATATGGCGGATGACCGCTATGATTTTGAAGAGGATAAATACCGGGTAACCGGGCATTATACCGGAAACGTATACCGTATGGGACAGACGGTAAAGATTAAAGTAGAACGAGTGGATAAGCTGACGAGGACGATTGATTTCAGCATGGTAACAGAGGGGGATTGAGACAGATGGGAACACAGTCAACAAAGCTGATCGCCAGCAACAAAAAGGCGAGGCATGATTATTTTATCGAAGAAAAATATGAGGCGGGGATCGAACTGGTGGGGACGGAAGTAAAATCCATCCGGCAGGGTCACTGCAGCATCAAGGAAGCATTTATTCGGATTGATAAAAATAACGAGGTACAGCTGTACGGTATGCATGTCAGTCCTTATGAAAAGGGCAACATATTTAATAAGGACCCGCTCCGGGTCAGAAAACTGCTGTTGCACAAATATGAGATCCGCAAGCTGATCGGCAAGATGAAGCAGAAAGGATATACGCTGGTACCGCTCAGTATTTATTTCAAGGGCAGTAAGATCAAGGCAGAGATCGCTCTGGCAAAGGGTAAGAAGCTGTATGATAAGCGGCAGGATATCGCGAAGAAGGACCAGCGGAGGGCTGCGGAAAGGGAGTTTAAGGTGAAGAATCTGTAGGGAACAGATAGTAATGATACGAGATTTGCCAGAATAAAGGAAACTGTTTTAGGCAAGAGAAAAGAGGGAGAGGAGAGAGTGACAATGTTTAGTATTGCAGAGGAGTTGGAAAGTATTGGAATGAAGAAGGGGATGGAACAAGGAGCATCTGAGAAAAGCCGGGAGATCATATGCACGATGCTCCGTGATGAACAGCCGCCGGAACTGATCAGCAAATATACAAAAGAGCCACTGGAGTATGTGTACCAGGTGAAACAGGAAATGCTGCAGTATGCGAGGGAAGAGACGGTGTATCATGCTGGTGGGGAAACGGTGGAACAGGAAAAATAACATATATTCTAATTAGATCAGAATTAGGGAAAATAAAATAGATAAAGTTTTAAGGTGCGGGTCAGGATCAGGACCTATGATAAAAAGAAGAAAAAGAAACGTTACAGTGCATTTTCAAGGGTGGTAACGATAAAAATTTAGCTCACCTTGACAGAGCTGTCATCATATGATACTATGACAATAACGAAGCAGAAGTTAAAGATTTTTGTTGTTTCGTTACCATACAGTACGGGCTTGTACTGGTTTCGACAGGCCGGCTGAAGACGGTGAAGCTATCCGTGGACTGTGACCACGTAAAAACGCAGATTTTAAATTAAACGCTGATAATAAAGAATTAGCTTACGCTGCCTAATTAATGGCGGCTGCTGAATGTAAGTGTCCTGCAGCTTAGGTTCAGTATCATCCTTTGCAGGGAACCTTGCCTGTTAAGCTTTGCGCAGGCAAGAGATCGTATGAAGCTACCGAATCTTTGTGGGTGTCAGTTCCCACATGGATGAGGGAAGTATTTTCCTTACAGGAAAAATTTTTCCTTGCAGGAAAATGGAACAACTGACTATGATAGTAGAAGAACGTGGGATTCCGGTTTGGACGCGGGTTCGACTCCCGCCAGGTCCATTGCATAAAAAATGCCGTAATTGTGGATTTAAAAATGAGATTCACTATTACGGTATTTTTTTACTAAAGTAATATTTTCATCTGCATAGCAAATGCTTTACATTGTGTATTGATTGTGACACAATGTCAAAAACTAGGAGTGATGAATATGGCACAGACAATGGTGAATTTCGGAATTGATGAGGATGCAAAGCATAAAATGGAATCAGCTTGCAAAGAGATGGGATTGTCGCTTTGTACAGAATCCAATATGAGCGTGCTTGAAGAACGCGCTGCAAATATTGAGTCTGGGAAATCAATTCCTAAAGAGCATGAATTGATTGAGGTATAACATATGGGCCTTTTATGGGAAGATGAAGCATGGCAGGAATATATTGACTGGCAGAGACAAGATAAAAGGACATTAAAAAAGATAAACTGCCTGGTCAGGGATATACAAAGGAACCCTTTTGAGGGAATAGGGCATCCAGAAGCACTATCGGGAAATCTTTCTGACAGGTCGGCCGGACGACTACAGCTTTGTCCCTGTCGGTATTAACATGATAGCTTCTGCGGATGCGGGCAAATGGTTAGTGACGCTGCCAGGGATACTGAGTGATTGGATCAGAAACCGTGCCATCATTATCACAAATGAAGCAAAAATGAAATTTCAATAAGTAGGAGAAAGAAAAAGCATGAAGAGAATTAAAAATCCATTGACTATAATAGGATTGTTTGCTGGAATTGCAGAAGTCGCTGGAACTGCTGTACTCCCATTAGTATCATTGGAGTTACAAAAGTTTTTTGTCTGGTATGTTATGGGATTTCCAGTTCTATTAGTAGTGTTATTTTTTATTACTTTAAATAAGAATCCTAAGGTTTTATATGCCCCAAGTGATTTTGTTGATGAAAAAAATTTTATGAAATTGCTAACTAAGGCAGGCGAAACAATGAATAATGTAATTGAAAATAATCCTTTAATCGAGAACGAATTAAAACCATTAGAAAAACTGGTAGAGAATATGGCTTTATATTATAATCATTCAGATATATTTGAGTGTAATAATCCAAGAGTAAATGCTATAAATTTGCCTTGTGGTGCATTTCTAATTTATGAGAAAACAATTTTTAAGATACATGAGGGTGTAACAAGTGTTGGGAGAGGAAATGATGTTGACATACGAATTTCGGATATAATGTTATCAAGATACCATTTTGAAATTACATATAGAGATGGGGAGTATTATATTAAAGATATAGGATCAAATAATGGTACAATGTTAAATGGGAGTAGAGTGCTTAGTGAAATGCAATTATATGACAATTGTGTAATAGAAATAGGGCGCACGAAGTTTTTGTTTAAGTATAACAAGATAGAATAACTATTTTATCATGTTAAGAGGACTGGAAGAAAAATCAGTCCTTTTTTTATGAAGAACAGGATCGTTTGTACGCCCAACAAGATAATCAATTGAAACATCAAAATAACCAGCAAGTTTGATTAACATATCTAAACTGGTTTTGTTTTCGGTAGAGAAAAGCATCCTAAATAAAATTTGTTAATATTTTCAGGATATGCTATAATATTTTTGCAAAGAAATCAGAACGCAAAATCCTGGTGGAGGTGGCTGAATGGCGGAGAAAAAAGTGTACGAGATTATGCATATGAACAGAAGAGTTGCCAGGATTAATGATTCCGGACAATGTAAGATATATTATAAGTCATTTATGCCATATAATTTGTATTTGGAAGAGTCAGACGATATTGATACATTAGTAAATAATATTACCAATTTCAATTACTGGTGTGCAACAAGAATTCTTACACTAGACCGGACGTATGCAAAAGAGATCTTAAATAGCATAGGGATGTTACAGGCAGTGACGGATAAAGAAAGAGCCCAAATTGCATTATCCTATCGATGCGCTTCCTTAACAGATGTTTTCTGGGTGAAATTCAGAAAGGAAAAGATTTCGTTCCGTAATGTGAACTTATACGAAAATCATCTTGACAACACGTTTATTGATATTGCATTAAGGGGAAAGCAGTATACCGTGCAAAATGAATATCTGGCGAGAGACTTGTCGACCAATGGGTGCTTTCCGAAAGCATGGCAGAGAAATCATGATGGTTTCCGGCTACTAAAGGATGGTGGTTCCGATGCGGTAGAACGGGAACTGCTCGCGAGTCAGATCAGCAGATGCTTTGATGTTTCACAGGTACTGTATGAACGGGAATATTTTGATGGGGAAAAAGTCAGTGTCAGCAGCAATATCACATCAAAAGATTACTCTATTGTTTCCATGGAAGCATTTGAGGTATATGCCGCGAACCATGGAAGAAATACCAAAAAATATATTCTATCTCTGGACAGGCATAATTATTACATGATGAATATTGTGGATTATCTTGTTGGCAATACAGACAGGCACTGGGGAAACTGGGGAGTATTCGTTCGCAATTCCAATAATAAACCGGTAAGGTTATATGATTTAATGGATTTTAACCAGGCGTTCCACTCTTATGATGATATAGAAGGCGCCAACTGCCAGACTATGTTTGGGGAGCATATGAATCAGAAGGAGGCGGCCATTCAGTCTGTTGAAAGAATTGGCTTAAATCAGAAGAAAGAAATAAGCAAAACATGTTTTGATGAATTACCCCAGTTTTATGATATGTTTTGTAAAAGGCTGGACTTGTTGAAATCCGTGTCAAAGGGGAATTAAGAAAGGGAGATAGATCATTATGCTGCTGACGGATTCGGTGCGGAAGATCAAAGGTGTGGGGGAGAAGGCACAGCAGTGCCTGAATAAAATGAATATTTACAATATTGCAGATCTGCTGGAACACTATCCGAGAGATTATGATGAGTTTAAGCCGATACAGGCAATCTCCTCTGTGGAGGAAGGTGAGACGGCGGCGGTGGAGGGCAGTCTCAGTGCGAGACCGCAGATGAAAGTGCGGGGGCGGCTGAAGATTCTTACCGTGATGCTGCAGGATGAATCCGGCACGATCCCGGTGACATGGTTTAATATGCCGTTTTTACGGAACCGTCTCAAGATGGGGACGCATTATATCCTGAGGGGGAAGGTTACCAGAAAAAACGGCAGACTGGTCCTTGACCAGCCAAAGATTTACACCAGACAGGAATTTTACCGGCAGGTCGGGAAAATGCGCCCGGTGTATCCCCTGACCTTTGGTATTACAAATAATGCCATAACCAAGGCGCTGGAATGTGCCCTGGCGGATATAGAAAACCTGACGGAATATCTTCCGTCTGAGGTGCGTAAGAGACAGAATCTGATCGGTTATAAAAAGGCATTGAACCAGATTCATTTTCCTGCGAACCGGATGGAGATGAGAGAGGCAAGAAAACGTCTGGTCTTTGACGAATTGTTTCTCTATCAGCTGGCGCTCTCGTACATAAAGAAAAATGGACGGAGCCGGAGCGCCCATGTGATACAGAGAAGAGAAGAGGCAGCACGGTTTCTGGAAGAACTTCCCTTTGCATTGACCGGGGCGCAGCAAAACGTATACGAAGAGATCCTTGACGACATGGGGGACGGGTATGTGATGAACCGGCTGGTACAGGGGGATGTGGGTTCCGGTAAGACGATCGTGGCGGTGCTTGCGCTCTATCAGACCGTATTGAACGGAGGACAGGGGGCGTTTATGGTGCCGACCGAAGTCCTTGCCAGCCAGCATTATAAGAGCCTGTGCGGACTTCTTGGCGGGAGAGGGGTACGGATTGGGCTTCTGACCGGCTCCCTGACAGCGAAAGAAAAGAAGGAGGCAAGGGAAAAGACGGCGTCAGGGGAATGGGATATTGTAGTGGGGACCCATGCCATTATCCAGGATAGTGTGACATTTGCCAGACTTGCCCTTGTCATTACAGACGAACAGCACCGTTTTGGCGTCCGGCAGAGGGAGAGTCTCTGCCAGAAAGGACAGGAACCCCATGTACTTGCGATGAGTGCGACGCCGATCCCCCGGACGCTTGCGTTGATCCTGTATGGAGATATGGATCTTTCGGTGATCGATGAGCGGCCGGCTGACCGGCTTCCGGTCAAAAACTGTGTGGTAAATACGGATTACCGTCCCACTGCCTACCGTTTTATGGCGGATCAGATCCGGCAGGGACATCAGATCTACATCATCTGTCCCATGGTGGAGGAACGTGAGGAGAGCGACCTTGAAAATGTCGTGATCTATACAGAAGAGCTGAGGGAAATTTTTCCGCCTTCGGTGCAGATCGAAGGACTGCACGGAAAGATGAAGCCGGCACAAAAGGATGAGATCATGGAGCAGTTTGCCGCTGGCGGGACGGATATCCTCGTCTCCACCACCGTGATCGAGGTGGGGATCGATGTACCCAATTCCACGGTGATCATGATTGAGAATGCCGAACGCTTCGGTCTGGCGCAGCTGCATCAGCTGCGGGGGCGGGTGGGACGCGGCAGCGCCCAGTCCTATTGCATCCTGATGACAGGTCAGGAGTCAAAGGAGGCAAAAGAACGGCTTTCGGTGCTTGCCGGTTCCAACGATGGATTTTATATTGCGGAAGAAGATCTGAAACTCAGGGGACAGGGGGATCTCTTTGGTATCCGCCAGAGCGGAGACCAGCTTTTTGCCCTGGCGGATATCTTTGAGGATGCGGCGGTCCTGCGGCAGGCGGGAGAGGAAGCAAAACGGTTTACCGAGGATGAGATCGTCCTTCTCTATAAGAAAAATCACCGTCTGAAGGACCGGGTGGAGCAGTATCTCGGGCAGGTAACACTGTAAAGGAGCGATTGCCCTGCTCCCGCAAAACTGACACTTGAAAAAATACCGTCTATCATATACAATAGAAATAGCTATGGCATGGAGGACAGAATATGAGAGTGATCGCAGGAAAGGCACGGAGACTTCCGCTTGTGACGCCGGAAGGACGCGATACGCGTCCGACTACCGACCGGATCAAGGAAACATTATTCAGTATGATACAGACGGAAGTCCCAGGCAGTGTGTTTCTGGATCTCTTCAGCGGCAGCGGGGGGATTGGGATCGAGGCGTTGAGCCGCGGTGCTGAGAAGGCTTACTTTGTTGAATTTGGCAGGGAGCCGCTGCGGTGTATCCGGGCAAATCTTGCGAAGACAAGGTTGCAGGACCAGGCGGTGGTGTTGCCGGTGGAAGTCACTTATGGGATTTCCAAACTGGGACAGATGGGACAGGTCTTCGATATCATCTATGCGGATCCTCCCTATCAGAAAGAATTTGAGCCAAAGATTTTACAGCTTCTGGCAGACTCCCGGATCGTGAGACCGGGAACGATGGTGATCATCGAGTCTTCTCTGGAGACATCGCCGGATTATATCGATGAGGAACGATATGAAATAATCAAAATAAAGGAATACAAGACAAACCAGCATGTATTTCTACGGGTGAGATAAGTTTGATAATGTAAAGGAGAGTGTGAGATGAACCCATCCAGGATTGAACAGGCAATTGATGAAATTTATAATTATGTGGAGGACTGCAAGCCGTCAAAGCTGTATCCAAACAAAGTTGTGGTAGAGCGGGGGGAGCTCTATGACCTGCTGGACGAGCTGAGACTGTGTGCGCCGGAGGAGATCAAGCGGTATCAGAAGATCATTAATAACCGTGAAGGTATCCTGAATGAGGCGCAGCAGCGCGCCGAAGATATGCTGACGCAGGCACAGCAGCAGACGGCACAGCTTCTGGATCAGAACGAGATCGTACAGACAGCGTACCAGCGTGCGGAGGAGATCATGAAGCAGGCGACAGAGGAGGCGAAACGCCTTGTCAATGCAGCACAGGAGGAGAGCGAACAGATGCGCCGCGCCTCCCTTGCCTATACAAACGATCTTCTTGCCGAGGCACAGCAGCATGTGGAGGAATCCCTGCGCGAGACAGATAATAAATACCGTATGCTGACAAGCGCCCTCAAAAACAGCATACAGGTGATGCGCAGTAACCGGGAAGAGCTGATGTCGCAGCTTGAACCGGAAAAATATCTGAAAAAGCAGCAGGCGGCGGAAAATGAGGCGGCGGCAGCGGATCAGCCAGAGACAGCAGAACAGAATATTTCCCAGGAAGAAACGGGAAAAGAAAATTTTTATGTGCCGGAGGACGCCTTTTTAAAGGATATGAAATAATGGCAGGAAATGCTGCATCAGCCACCAGGCAAGGATGCCGTTTCCAGCCTTGATGATCAGATAGGGAAATATGGAAAGCTCTGAGCGGGCAAGAATACTGTTTGTCTGAGCGGCCGCAGATAAGCCGCCAAAAGACAGGATTGCCAGCATCAGGGCTTTTTTTGCGTGCAGGGATAAAGGAGCTGTCTGCAGATAAGAGACACCGCTGGTGATCTCCAGTACACCAGAGCACAGGATCCGGCTGGCAGAAGAAGTGCCGGGAAACTGACTCATAAATTGTCCCAAAATGGAAAAGATAATGACATAGCCACCGATTTTCACCAGAAGGATGAAGCTGTCCAGGATGATGTGGTCAAGACGGCTGCTGAAGGACTCTTGAAAATCACTGCCTTTTGCGATATCTACTGTCGCCGGGCATGGTTTGCGGAAAGAGAGATACTGGCGGAGGGGACGGGGCAGGGTATGGGTGCTGACAGAAAAGAGCAGGCTGCCTGAAAGTGAGACAAGGATCAGAACGCTGAATAATATCAGGGCTTCCCGGGAACCGGCGCCCAGTATTGTTGTTCCACAGAATACCAGGACAAACATGGGACTGGGATTATTGACGAAGCCGAGATAAAAGTATGCCTGTCTGCGGGAGATCAGTCCCTTGTCGTATTGGTTCATCACAAGGGTAGCGCCTGCCGGGTAGCCGCATAAGATACCGGTAAGGAGAAAAATACGGCGGTTTGAAATCTGGGGAAGACAGGAGTCAAATAACCGTATGGCGATAAAAAAGGGAAGCAGGGTAGGAAGGAGCTGCGTAAGCCACAGAGTGGCTCCATATTTGCTTCCGGCAAGAGCGATGCCGGGGCAGAATAATAAAAGGCATAAGAAGAGAATCGAGAGTATTATCATAGTCAAATTCACTTTTTTTATAATTTTATGTTGATCCGATAGACAAATAGAAGTTTTCTGTGGTAAAATTTTTGAGCAGGGAGAGAAATGTATGGGAAATCAATGGGATTTTGCAATTATGACAGATTCGGCTGCGAACCTGTCAAAGCAGGTCATAGATCAGTTCGGACTGGCGGTCCTTCCCCTGACGTATACCGTGGATGGTGTGGAGTACAAAGGGTATGAGAGAGACAGAGAGGTTCCGGCAGCGCCTGTATATGATATGATGCGGAACCAGAAGGAGATCAAAACATCTCTGGTAAATGGGGAAGAGACAGAGCAGATCGCGGAGGAATTGCTGAAAGCAGGAAAAGATCTTTTGTATGTGGGACTCTCATCTGCTTTATCCGGCACCTGCCAGGTTGTGCGTTTTACCCTGACGGAGCTGGGGGAAACCTATCCTGACCGTCAGATCTTTGTCATTGACAGTCTGTCTGCCTCGGTAGGAGAGGGGCTTTTAGTACAGCATGCCGCCCGGTTGAGGGAAGAGGGATGTTCGATCCGGGAGACGGCAGCATGGCTGGAACAAAACTGTGTCCGGGTTTGCCATGAATTTACGGTAGAGGATCTGTTCTATCTCAAAAGAGGGGGGAGGATCGGTACGGCGGCAGCGCTGCTTGGTTCCGCTCTGAAAGTAAAACCGATATTGAGGATGGACGAGGAGGGGAAACTTGTCTCTGGCGGACGGGCAAGGGGACGCAAAAAGTCTCTTGATATGCTTGCCGGACAGACAGCGGATACCATCTCCCATCCAGAACAACAGACGATCTATATTGTACATGGAGATTGCCGGGAAGACGCAGAATATCTGGCGGACAGGATACGCCAGGGCATACCGGTAAAGGACATACAGATCCAGATGCTCGAACCGGTCCTGGGATCCCATTCCGGGCCGGGGACAGTGGGGGTTGTCTATATGGGGATGCACCGTTAAAAAGGAAAGGAGAATCTTGGATTCATGGGGGAGAAAACAGAACAGGTCATAGAGGATATTCTTGAGAGTTACCGGGAGCATACGATGACCGTGCGGATCGATGAAGAAAATACAATCAATAAAGAAATCATTATTGAGATCATCGAGGAACTCCGCAAAGTATTATTTCCCGGTTATTTTGATAAAAACAGGGTGCGAAGTGAATATGTAAAGTACCTCGTAGGCGAGCGCATAGAATTCATTCAGTACCATTTGAAAAAGCAGGTGGCGAGGGCACTGGGGACGGCAGATGACTGTGATTTCTGCCCGAGATCCGGTCATGCCTCCGAAGCAGATGGTATCGTGGAAAAATTCCTGGAGAGCATACCGAAGATACGGGAATTTCTTGTGACGGATGTACAGGCAGCCTTTGACGGTGACCCGGCGGCATACAGTACGGATGAGATCATATTTTCTTATCCCGGCATCCATGCCATCACGGTTTACCGCATCGCCCATGAGCTGGTACTGCTTGGCGTACCACAGATCCCGCGGATCATGACAGAATATGTACACAGCCTGACCGGGATCGATATCAATCCGGGAGCAGAGATCGGCAGGTATTTCTGTATTGATCACGGGACGGGGATTGTCATCGGTGAGACAACGGAGATCGGAGAACATGTCAAAATCTATCAGGGAGTTACCCTGGGGGCACTGTCCACGAAACGGGGGCAGCTGCTCAAAGGAGAAAAACGTCACCCTACGATCGGGAATCATGTGACGATATATTCCGGGACATCCGTGCTGGGGGGAGAGACAGTGATCGGAGACGGCGTGACCATTGGGGGCAATGCCTTTATTGTAGAGTCTATATCAGCGGGAATGAAGGTAAATGTCAAAAATCCGGAGCTGCAGTACATCAGGGATAATACCGGGAGAGGATGAAACATACACTTGCATTCTGCGGGGTGCAGGGGTATAATAAAAGGCGGTTGAGATACCATATTTTAGTAAAAATGTGCCATACGGGTACGAGAAGGAGACGAGGAAATGAAAGTATTAGTGATTAATTGTGGCAGTTCATCTTTAAAATACCAGCTGATTGATTCAGAAACGGAAGAAGTGCTTGCCGTAGGGCTTTGCGAGAGGATCGGGATTGATGGAAGGCTGAACCATACGCCAGTGGGCGGTGAAAAGGTTGTCATCAATAAGGATATGCCGGATCATGAAGTGGCGATCCGTATGGTACTGGATGCACTGGTGAATCGCGAATATGGTGTGATCCGTGATCTGAAAGAGATTGATGCTGTCGGTCACCGGCTTGTACATGGCGGAGAGAAATTTACTTCATCCGTTGTTATTGATGATGAAGTGATCGCCGGGGTAGAGGAATGCAATCCTCTGGCACCGCTGCACAATCCTGCGAATCTGATCGGTGTCCGTGCCTGCCAGGCGATCATGCCGGGTGTGCCGAATGTCGGAGTGTTTGATACGGCATTCCACCAGACGATGGACCCGAAGGCATTTATGTATGGTCTTCCTTATGAATATTATGAAAAATATAAGGTACGCCGTTATGGGTTCCATGGAACCAGTCACAGTTTTGTGTCAAAACGTGCGGTGGAGATGCTGAAGCTTGATCCGGAAAATTCAAAAGTGATCGTCTGCCATCTGGGTAACGGGGCAAGTATTTCTGCGGTTAAGAATGGAAAGGTTATGGATACCAGTATGGGTATGACGCCGATGGAGGGACTTGTGATGGGAACCCGCTGCGGGGATGTGGATCCGACCGTTGTGGAATATCTGGCACATAGTCTGGACAAATCGCTGGAAGAGGTTATGGTGATCCTGAACAAAGAGTCCGGTGTTTATGGTATATCGGGTGGTCTGTCCAGTGATTTCCGGGATCTGGAAGCAGCAGCAGACGAGGGGAACAGGAAGGCGGAGCTGGCAATTGATGTGTTCAGTTACCGCACTGCGAAATATATTGGATCCTATATCGCGGCAATGAATGGTGTGGATGCGATTGCATTTACAGCGGGAATTGGTGAAAATACATCTATCGTCCGCAGAAAAGTGCTGGAGCATTTTGGATATATGGGCATCACACTGGATCCGGAGGCAAATAAGGTACGGGGGGAAGAAAAGATCATATCAACGCCCGAATCCAAAGTGACGGTTGCTGTGATCCCTACCAATGAGGAACTGGCGATCGCCAGAGAGACCGTGGCATTAACACAGAACAAATAGTAAAAAATAGTTGACATTTGCATATACAGCCTATATAATGATAAAAGTGTTGAAAAATTCAGAGGAGGTGTAATCGGCATGAGTATTTGTCCTAAGAATAAATCTTCAAAAGCGAGAAGAGATAAGCGTAGAGCGAATTGGAAGATGACTGCTCCTACACTGGTGAAGTGTAGTAAGTGTGGCGCCCTTATGGTTCCTCACAGAGTTTGTAAAAGTTGCGGAAGCTATAACAAGAAAGAGATTCTTGCCAAGGCTGAGTAAGCACTGGATTCGTGAAAAAGGGAAGCCGATATATCTGGCCTGCAGATATGTCGGCTTTTTTGTGAGCTAAATGATCAAAACAGCGACTTTTGATTTCTTGGCATCCTTTAAGATACTGTTCAAAAAATCGGATATTTCTTTGCTGCTCATGTTTTTGGTAAAACTGGATTCATTAATCGAATCAATGACGATCAGATCTGAATTTTCTGAATTGACAAATTTTTTGGCGGCGAGCAGGGCATCCCCGGATTCGCATTTTACGAGAGTAAGATAATTATGTACAATATGATGTGCCTCTGCCTGAGTCCGGGTATATGCGTTTCCTCCGTCAAGATACATGATATTGGCTCCGATTATTTCTTCCTGAAGAGTTGAAATAACTTTAAAAGCTAATTGTCTGCTGTTCATATACATCTCTCCTTCCATACATTTTATCATACTCCCAGTTTTAAAAATCGTCAATATTTTTAGAAGCAGAAGATAGATTTTCTATTGCATCTGTGCTATAATATGGAATCGGTCAGGGGTTTGGAGATTAAATAAATATTTTGCGGAGGGATGAAAGTGAAACGGAGACGGAAAGTATTGATATGTTTGTATATTATGGCTGCCTTGTTTATGTTTTTTCCTGCCCAGGTCAGCGCAAAGGAGTCCCGTACTGTGCGTGTCGCATTTTTCCCAATGGAAGGATATCATAACTATTCGGAAAGTGACGGATATGATGGTGTGGACGCAGATTATCTGGAGAAGCTCTGCCAGTATACTGGATGGAAGATTGAATATGTGGAATGTGCCAGCTGGAATGATGCTCTTGACAAGCTGAAAAAGCGGGAGGTGGATCTGGTCGGATCGGCACAGTATTCAGAGGAGCGCAAAAAAGTGTATGATTTTGCCTCACTATCCAGTGGATATACGTTTGGATGTCTGTTTGTAGAGAAAGGCAGCGATCTTGCCTTTGAAGATTTTGAACATATGAAAAATATGACATTCGGCGTGGTAGAAAGCTATATCCGCAAGAAGGATTTTTTGGAATATCTGGGACAAAACGGGATCAAAAATCCAAAACTCCGGGAATACAATACGACCAGGGATCTGCAGGCTGCACTTCAGTGCGGGCAGATTGATGTGGCTGCCCATACGCTGACAGAGGTTGGCAGGGGGCAGGGGCTGGTAGGAAAATTTGCTTTTGCTCCCTGTTATTATATAACATGGAAAGGGAATCAGTCACTGATCCGGGAACTGAATCTTGGCATACAGGAGTTAAAAATGTCCCACCCGGTTCTCGAACAGGAACTGATCTCCCGGTATTATAGTGACCGCCGGGAAAATTTTGCAGCGGAAGAGAGGCAGTATATCGACCAGGAAAATAAAGTAAGAGTTGGATTTTATAAGGATACAAGACCACTGGCATATATCAATGATCAGGGAGAATATGACGGAATTTATATTCAGATACTGAGAATGGCTGCCCAGAGGAGCGGAGTCAGGATAGAATTTTATCCGATGGAACGCAAAGTGTACTGGAAGGATCTTCTTCAAAAGGGTGAGATTGACTTCTATGCCGGTTCTAATAATATGCAGTCTTCGCAGGATGAAAAAATACGGCTGACAAGTGCCTATATGGATTATAATGCAGTGGTCATATCGAGAAATGATTTTGTCCATTATGAGGATGAGGAAGTGACTCTTGTATTGACAAAGGGACGTGCTTACTGGGCAGACAGTCTGGACATGAAGGCAAAGATTATTTACCGGGATAGTGCCAAGGACTGTTTGCAGGCACTGGAAAATGGTGAGGCGGATATCACACTGCTGAACACGATCGAATATAATTACCTGTCAAAGAACGAGAGATTTTCCAATCTGATCGAATGGGATAATTTCCGGTATCAGACAGGGACGGTGCTGGCTGCATCCAGGGACATAAATCCTGTACTATTCAAAGTTATGAACAAATCGCTGGGACTGATCACAGAGGAGGAACGTGAGGATATCATTAATCAGTATATGAATATTCCTTATGAGAATTATGAACTGAGTGATTATATTTACCAGAGTAAAAATGTCATAGCCGGTTCAGCGATCATACTGGTTTTTCTTTTGGTTTTTGGATTTTCCATCTTCCATATGCGTAGAAAATCGTACCGGCTTCTGGAAACTAAAAATGGGGAGCTGCAGACCGCGATCGAAGAGGCACAGAGGGCAAGTCAGGCAAAAACGGAATTTCTCTCCCATATGTCCCATGATATACGGACGCCGATCAATGGGATTATGGGGATGCTCAATATCGCTGAGAAGAGTCCGGGGGATCCGGAGAGACAGGCAGACTGCCGGGGTAAGATCCGTACCTCAGCGGAGCATCTTTTGTCACTGATCAATGATGTTCTGGATATCAGCAAACTGGAAAACGGAAAGGTGGAGCTGTCCAGTGATGTATTTTGTCTGGTGGATCTGCTGGACAGCTGTTCCACGATCATTGGTGGTCAGGCAGCATCACAGAATGTGAAGCTGGTTACTGATTTTGCAGAGCTGAAACAGATGCCGCATACATATTTTAAGGGGAGTCCCCTGCATATCAAGCAAATACTGATCAATATAGCCGGCAATGCGGTAAAGTACAATAAACCGGAAGGCGTTGTGGATTTCCGGTGTCACAAAATTGCAGAAGAGAACGGGACAGCGAAGATCTGTTTTGTGATCTCGGATACGGGGATCGGTATGAGTCAGGATTATCTGGAACATATCTTCGAGCCCTTTACCCAGGAACAGGATGGCGCCAGGACAAATTATCAGGGTACGGGTCTTGGCATGACGATCACGAAAAGACTGGTGGATAAGATGGGAGGATCGATACAGATCGAGAGTGAGCTCGATGAGGGGAGCACGTTTACGGTAATCCTTCCACTGTCGGTGGCAGATCCACCGGAAGACCAGAGAGAAACCAGAGAGGCACAGGGAGAGACAGATGACATCACAGGAAAGAGGGTGCTGCTGGTGGAGGACAATGAGCTGAATCAGGAGATTGCCTCTTATATGCTGTCGGAGAGAGGACTAATGGTCACGGTTGCCGCCAATGGAAAAGAGGCTGTGGAACTGTTTGAGCAGTCGCCGCCCGGTACCTATGCCCTGATCTTTATGGATGTGATGATGCCGGTCATGAACGGCTATGAGGCGACAAAGGCGATCCGGTCGCTTGACAGGGCAGATGCCGGGACGGTTCCGGTGATCGCCATGACAGCGAATGCTTTTGCCGAGGATGTCAATGATGCGTTGAATGCGGGAATGAATGAACATATGGCGAAGCCTCTTGAGACGGAGGTGATAAACCGTGTCCTGGGCCGCTGGCTGGGAGGAGATGCTGATACAACAAACATAAAATAATTATACATTCACTTTAAGACTTATATTTTTGAAATAGAACAAAGGAACAGCGCCGGTATGTAAATTGCGTACGCTGTTCCTTTCATTTGTGCGAAGGCAAAGTGAGGATATGTCTGTGCTTGCACAAGACTATCCGAGCGCACCCGCGAACCCGAGCAGTCTCGCGAAGCGTGACGCTCGTGGTTCGTTATCGTAATTATTTGTTGCTTCTCCGCCAGATGTTCATTTTTTCTGCCTCTTTGATCAGTTCATCGCGGAAATCCGGGTGGGCGATCCCGATCAGTGCTTCGGCGCGCTGCCATCCGGACAGTCCCTTGAGGTTTACCATACCGTATTCTGTCACGACATGGTGGGTGTTGGCACGGGTATCTGTCACAATGGAGCCGTTTGTCAGTGTGGGACGGATGCGTGACTGCAGTTCTCCCTGTTTGTTTTTAAACGTAGAAGACAGGCAGATAAAACTCTTGCCGCCTTTTGATTTGTAGGCGCCCAGTACGAAATCAAGCTGACCGCCTGCACCGCTGATATTTCTTGTTCCGGCGGATTCGGCATTGACCTGACCGAAGAGATCGATATCGACTGCGTTGTTAATGGAAATAAAATTATCATGGGCGGAGATCACGTCAATGTCATTGGCATAATCGACCGGCACGCTCATCACCTCCGGGTTGTCATCCAGGAAATCGTACAGCTTCTGGGTGCCGGCGCCAAAGGCAAATACCTGCCTTCCTTTGTTGATGTTCTTTCGGGAACCATTGATCTTACCTGCTCTGGTAATGTCAACAAAGGCATCGACATACATCTCGGTATGGACTCCCAGGTCTTTCAAATCGGATTCGGCGATCATGGAACCGACGGCATTCGGCATCCCGCCGATCCCCAGCTGGAGACAGGCGCCGTCCGGGATCTGTGCTACGATCTGCTTTGCCACAGCCTGATCCACTTCCGTAGCGGCACCGCCGCCTCCCAGCTCTGCCATGGCGGGATTGTCTCCCTCAATGATCATATCCACCTTTGAGATATGGATCCCGTTGTCATAACCGCCGAGGCAGCGGGGCATATTTTCGTTGACTTCGACGATGACGCAGTGGCTCTTTTCACAAGCCGCCATCAGATGGGACGCACTGGGACCGAAATTGAAGTATCCATGCTTGTCCATCGGCGCTACCTGCATGACCGCGACATTGACCGGATCCGTCAGATCACGGTAGTAGCGCGGCAGCTCGGAATAGCGGATGGGCGCGTAAAAGGAAAAGCCATCGGCGATCGCCTTTCTCTCAATACCGCCCATATGCCAGGAATTCCATGTAAAGTGATCCGCGGGATTTTCTACCTTGAATATCTCCGGTACCCACATCAGAATACCGCCGTGAAAGGTTACATCATGAAGTCCGGTGATGCGCTTTGCCATCTCGCGGTCAAAAGCGACGGGTGTGGTGGCGGTCCATCCGTAATCCACCCAGTCGCCGGATTTGACGACTTCAGCAGCTTTGGCAGCTGTCGTCAGTTTGCTCTTATATAATGCTTCGTAATCCATAACTACCTCCTATCTCGTTTTCTAACAAGTTTGTTATAATTTTAACATTATGGACCTGTGTGGTCAAGGGGGAGTTGGGAAGGAAGTGATCTGTAACATGCTTCTTGATGAGCAGTCTCCCGAGATGATCAGTAAATATACAAAAGAACCGTTGGAGTATATTTATCAGGTAAAGGAGGAGATGCTGCAGTTTGTCAGAGAGGAAATTGCGTATAAAGCAAAGTAACATTTGAAGCCCGAAAAAGCCTGAAAAAACTTTGTTAAATTCTTGACGATATCCCCTGTTTATGTTATGATAGAAACGTGGTGAAAATCTGTGAAAACAGGCATATTTGTCGTGCCTGTAGATTGGAAGGCAGTATGATGAAAGCGATTTATCCCGGCAGTTTTGATCCAGTTACGAACGGGCATCTGGATATTATCCAGAGGGCGGCAAATGTGGTAGACGAGCTGATCATTGCTGTACTGGTAAACAGTGATAAAAAACCGTTATTTACAATGGATGAGCGGATGGATATGATTCGGGAGGCGACAAAGGAGATCCCGAATATCAACGTGAAATCTTTTACTGGTCTCACTGTGGATTTTGCCAGGGAAAACGGGGCAAAAGTCATGGTACGCGGTCTTCGCGCCGTGACGGATTTTGAGTCGGAGATGCAGATTGCACAGACCAATCACAGTATAGAACCGGGGATCGAGACGATCTTTTTTACAACCAGTCTGGAATATTCGTTTCTCAGTTCTACGATCGTGAAAGAAATCGCCCATTATGGTTCTAATGTGTCCAAGCTGGTTCCGCCGGTGGTGGAGAAGGCGTTTCACCGTAAGTTTGATCATTTACTACACGGTACCACGGTGTAGTATTGATAGATGTAACAGATGTTATAAAAATAGTAAGGAGGATATATTTCATGTCAAAGAAAGTTGTATTAGCTGGTGCTTGTCGTACTGCAATCGGTAAAATGGGTGGTGCCCTGAGCACAGTTCCAGCAGCAAAGCTGGGTTCCATTGTGATCGAAGAAGCGCTGAAAAGAGCAGGTGTTGCCAAGGATGCCGTAGACCATGTATATATGGGCTGTGTCATCCAGGCAGGTCTGGGACAGAACGTTGCCCGTCAGGCGTCCATAGGGGCAGGCCTTCCGATTGAAACGCCGGCTGTAACAGTAAACGTTGTATGTGGTTCTGGTCTGAACTGTGTGAATATGGCAGCACAGATGATTCAGGCAGGAGACGCGGACATCGTTGTTGCAGGTGGTATGGAGAATATGTCACTGGCTCCGTATGCTGCCATGAACGGTCGTTTCGGTTACAGAATGAACAATGGTACACTGGTTGATACCATGGTAAACGATGCGTTGTGGGATGCATTCAACCAGTATCATATGATGGTTACTGCGGAGAATGTGGCAGAGCAGTATGGTCTTACCCGTGAAGAATTGGATGAGTTCGCTGCCAACAGTCAGCAGAAATGCGAGAAGGCGATGGCAGAGGGCAAATTTAAAGATGAGATCGTTCCAGTTGAGGTAAAACAGCGCAAAAAAACAATCGTAGTTGATACGGATGAAGGACCTCGTGCTGGTACAACGGCGGACAGCCTCAGCTCACTTAAGTGCTGCAGTGGCGTAGATGGCGGCGTAGTGACTGCAGGAAATGCGTCCGGTATCAATGACGGTGCCGCAGCGATCGTTGTTATGAGTGAAGAAAAAGCAAAAGAGCTTGGTGTGACTCCGATGGCAAGCTTCGTTGCCGGTGCGCTTGGCGGTGTGGATCCGAAGATCATGGGTGTTGGTCCGGTTGCTTCTACAAAGAAGGTTCTGGCTAAGACAGGCATGAGCATTGATGACTTCGATCTGATCGAGGCAAATGAGGCATTTGCTGCACAGTCCGTAGCAGTAGGAAAAGATCTTGGCTTTGATCTGAGCAAGCTCAATGTAAATGGTGGTGCGATCGCTCTGGGACATCCGGTAGGAGCAAGTGGATGCCGTATTCTGGTTACACTGCTTCACGAGATGCAGAAACGCGATGCAAAGAAAGGTCTGGCAACACTTTGTATCGGTGGTGGAATGGGCTGCTCCACGATCGTAGAGAGAGACTGATCATAAGACAGGCTGACCGGCCCGTTTGGACCGGTCAGTTCCCTGTTTAGAAAATAATGGAGGGTAATCGTTATGGAATTCATAACATATGAAGTAGAAGACAAAGTTGGTATTATTACCATCAACCGCCCCAAAGCGCTGAATGCGCTGAACAGCGCCGTACTGGATGAGCTGGATGCGGCACTGGATGCGGTTGACCAGAATGAAATCCGCTGTCTGATCCTGACTGGTGCAGGGGAGAAATCTTTTGTTGCCGGAGCAGATATCGGCGAGATGAGTACACTGACCAAGGCAGAGGGTGAGGCATTTGGCAAGAAAGGAAATGACGTATTCCGTAAGTTGGAGACATTCCCGCTTCCTGTGATCGCTGCAGTAAATGGCTTCGCACTGGGCGGCGGCTGTGAGATTTCCATGAGCTGTGATATCCGTATCTGCTCTGAGAATGCGGTGTTTGGCCAGCCGGAAGTGGGTCTTGGCATCACACCAGGGTTTGGCGGCACACAGAGACTTGCCCGTCTGGTAAGCCCGGGTATGGCAAAACAGCTGATCTATACAGCAAGAAACATTAAGGCAGACGAAGCATACCGCATCGGTCTTGTAAATGCCGTTTATCCGCTGGATGAACTGCTTCCACAGGCAAAGAAAATGGCAGCAGGGATCGCAGCGCAGGCGCCGATCGCTGTACGCAACTGCAAAAAAGCGATCAATGACGGACTGCAGGTGGATATGGATGAGGCGATCGTGATCGAAGAGAAATTGTTCGGCGACTGCTTTGAGACAGAAGACCAGAAAGCAGGAATGGGCAACTTCTTAGAAAAGGATAAAGAAAAGAAACTGAAAGTAGTTCCATTCAAAAATAAATAAATATTATATATGGAGGTAAGATTTCATGAAAGTTGGTGTTATTGGTGCAGGAACCATGGGTTCCGGTATTGCGCAGGCATTTGCGCAGACAGAGGGTTATGAAGTATATTTGTGCGATATCAATGAAGAATTCGCAGCAAATGGAAAGAAAAAGATCGCCAAAGGATTCGAGAAGAGAATCGCTAAGGGAAAGATGGATCAGGCTGCTGCAGATGCGATCCTGAACAAGATCACAACCGGTGTGAAAGATATCTGTACAGATTGTGATCTGATCGTAGAGGCTGCCCTTGAGGTGATGGATGTTAAGAAACAGACATTCAAGGAGCTGCAGGATATTGTAACAAAGGATGACTGCATCTTTGCTACAAACACATCTTCTCTTTCCATCACAGAGATCGGACAGGGCATCTCCCATCCGGTGATCGGTATGCACTTCTTTAACCCGGCACCTGTTATGAAGCTGGTGGAAGTAATCCGCGGAGAGAACACAACCGATGAAGTAAATGAAAAAGTTGTTAATATCGCAAAAGAGATCGGCAAAACTCCGGTTGAGGTAAAAGAGGCTGCCGGATTTGTTGTAAACCGGATTCTTATTCCGATGATCAACGAGGCAGTAGGCATTTATGCAGACGGAGTTGCTTCTGTAGAGGGAATTGATGCTGCCATGAAACTGGGCGCCAACCATCCGATGGGACCGCTGGCTCTCGGCGACCTGGTCGGTCTGGATATCTGTCTTGCGATCATGGAAGTGCTGCAGGCTGAGACTGGTGATCCGAAATACCGTCCGCATCCGCTGCTGAGAAAGATGGTGCGTGCTGGTAAGCTTGGTATGAAGACAGGCGTAGGATTCTACGATTATTCGAAATAATATTGACATATGAGTTTTTGATATAAGAATCAATATTGTCCAAAGAAAGGAGTTCAATCGAACATGGATTTTAAATTAGACAAACAGCATGAGATGGCGAGACAGCTGTTCCAGGATTTTGCCCAGAACGAAGTGAAGCCACTTGCGCAGGAAGTTGATGAAACAGAAAGTTTCCCCCGTGAGACGGTTGCCAAGATGCAGAAACTTGGTTTCATGGGAATCGCCATTCCCAAAGAATATGGCGGACAGGGCTGCGATCCTCTTACATACACAATGTGCGTAGAAGAGCTGTCCAAGGTATGTGGTACGACAGGCGTTGTTGTATCAGCGCATTCTTCCCTTGGCGCCGATCCGATCTATATGTACGGAACAGAGGAGCAGAAACAGAAATATCTGGTACCACTTGCCAATGGTGAAAAACTGGGTGCTTTCGGTCTGACAGAGCCGGGCGCCGGTACCGATGCGCAGGGACAGCAGACGAAGGCTGTTCTGGATGGCGACGAGTGGGTGCTCAATGGCTCCAAATGTTTCATCACAAATGGTAAAGAGGCAGATATTTATATTATCATTGCTGTTACCGGTATCATTGAGAAACGCGGCAGAAAGATCAAAGAGATTTCTGCATTTATCGTAGAAAAGGGCACGCCGGGATTCTCCTTCGGAACGAAAGAGAAGAAGATGGGTATCCGCGGATCGGCAACTTACGAGCTGATCTTCGAGGACTGCCGTATCCCGAAAGACAATCTGCTTGGTCAGCAGGGTAAAGGTTTTGGAATTGCCATGCATACACTGGACGGCGGACGTATTGGTATCGCTGCACAGGCTCTTGGTCTTGCTGAGGGCGCGCTGGAAGCAACGATCGAATATGTAAAAGAGAGAAAACAGTTCGGGCGTTCGATCGCGCAGTTCCAGAATACGCAGTTCCAGCTTGCCAATATGGCAACGAAGGTGGAAGCTGCCAAGCTTCTGGTGTACAAGGCAGCAAAAGCAAAAGAGACCCAGAAGGTCTACAGCGTAGAGGCTGCCATGGCAAAATTATTTGCGGCAGAGGTTGCCATGGAAGTGACGACCAAGGCAGTTCAGTTACACGGTGGTTATGGTTACATTAGAGAATATGACGTTGAGCGTATGATGCGTGATGCCAAGATCACAGAGATCTACGAAGGAACTTCGGAAGTTCAACGCATGGTTATCTCTGGTAGCTTATTGAAATAGGAGGTGCTCTCGTGAAAATTGTAGTTTGTATAAAACAGGTACCGGATACTAAGGGTGGCGTTGTATTTAACCCGGACGGTACGTTGAACAGAGGTGCGATGCTTACCATCATGAACCCGGATGACAAAGCTGGTCTGGAAGCAGCACTGAGAATAAAAGATGAAACAGGCGCAGAAGTTACGGTACTTACGATGGGACTTCCCAAGGCTGAGGAAGTGCTCCGTGAAGCAATGGCGATGGGAGCTGACAAGGGTATTCTTGTAACAGACCGTGTACTGGGCGGCGCCGATACATGGGCGACCTCTACGACGATCGCCGGCGCACTGAGAAATATTGATTATGACCTGATCATTACCGGACGTCAGGCAATCGATGGCGATACGGCACAGGTTGGTCCTCAGATCGCAGAACATCTGGATCTGCCGGTGATCTCTTATGCACAGAATATCAAGATTGACGGGGACAGCGTGATCGTGGAACGTCAGTACGAGGACAGATACCATGTGATCAAATCCAAGATGCCTTGCCTGATCACTGCTCTTTCCGAGCTGAATGAGCCGCGTTATATGACTCCGGGCGGAATCAATGAAGCATTTGAGAAAGAAGTGACCGTATGGGGCAGGGCAGACCTGAAAGATGTAGATGATTCCAATCTTGGACTGAAGGGATCCCCGACCAAGATCGCCAAGGCTTCTGACAAGGTTCGTAAGGGTGCTGGCGAAGTGGTAACGCTGGATCCGGCTGAAGCTGCAGCTTATATCGTTGACAAATTCAAAGAGAAACATGTAATCTAATTGGGTGTGCACCAGGCACACGCAGGATTTCAGATTAGGAGGTTAAAATGAGTTTAGAAGAATATAAAGGTGTATATGTCTTTGCTCAGCAGGTTGACGGTGAGGTTAGCGGCATCGCATATGAACTGCTTGGTAAGGCAAAGGATCTTGCAAAAGATCTGGATACAGATGTAACTGCTGTACTGCTTGGCTGTGGCGTTATGGGACTGGCAGACAGTCTCGCTGAGTATGGTGCAGACAAAGTGATCGTAGTAGATGACAAAGAACTGGAAGTTTACAGAACAGAGCCATATGCCCATGCACTGTCATCAGTGATCAATGAGTATAAGCCGGAGATCATGCTGGTAGGGGCAACGGCGATCGGCCGTGATCTCGGTCCCCGTGTATCCGCACGCGTGGCAACCGGTCTGACTGCTGACTGTACGGTACTGGAGATCGGCGATTTCACGGATATGGCGACGAAAGAAGTTCTGCCGAAGCAGCTTCTGATGACACGTCCTGCTTTTGGCGGTAACACGATCGCTACGATTGCCTGCCCGTATAACCGTCCCCAGATGGCTACGGTACGTCCGGGCGTTATGCAGAAAATCGCTCCGATCGCAGGAGCAAAGGCAAATGTGATCGAATACAATCCGGGATTCACACCAGACAACAAGTATGTAGAGATTCTTGAAGTTGTGAAATCAGTAGCGGATACCGTGGATATCCAGGATGCCAAGATCCTTGTATCCGGCGGACGCGGAGTAGGAAGTGAAGAGAACTTCAAGCTTCTCCAGGATCTTGCCGATGTACTGGGTGGAACGGTAAGCTGTTCCCGTGCTGTTGTAGAGAATGGCTGGATGCCTCAGGAACGTCAGGTAGGACAGACCGGTAAAACAGTACGTCCGAGTGTGTATTTTGCGATCGGTATTTCCGGAGCAATCCAGCATGTGGCTGGTATGGAAGAAGCAGATATCATTGTTGCCATCAATAAAGATGAGACTGCTCCGATCTTTGATGTGGCAGATTATGGTCTGGTAGGCGATCTGAATAAGATCGTACCACAGCTGACCGAGATGCTGAAAGCCGAAGTGGCAGGAAAATAATTGATATTATTTTTATAAGAACAAAAATTAGAATGGGCTCCGCTGATATAACGGAGTCCATTTTCTATGGATTTCATGATTTATGTGTGATAGAATAGAATTATTAATTGTTTATGGTAAAAGGAGCTAGATATGTTATTATATCATGGAAGTAATGTTGCGGTAGAAACACCTCAAATCTTGAATTCAGACAGAAAGCTGGATTTTGGATCTGGATTTTATCTGACTTCCAGTTATGAACAGGCAGAAAGATGGGCGATTCTCACAACAAAGCGAAGAGGATCGGGATCTCCTGCTATAACGGTATATGAAGTTGATGAAACGGCGATGAAAGAGGTGAATGTTCATCAATTTGACCAGGCAGGCTATGAATGGCTAAGGTATGTTTCGGGAAATCGTAAAAATATAGAGCGGAACGATGGTTTTGATATTGTTGTTGGTCCGGTTGCTAATGACAGAACAATGCCTGTGATTAGTCTGTATTTTGCTGGCATTTATGATGAGGAAGAAACCATAAAACGGCTTTTGCCGCAGAAACTCAGAGATCAGTATGTATTTAAGACGGAGAAAGCACTAAGTATATTAACGGTGAAAGAGGTGATTTTAAAATGAATTCGTCTGTAATGACATCAATTTTGATATATTATAATTGTGAGGTTTCACAAATGATTTCTGAAAAGTACGGTATGGAGTACATGCTTTCTCTGAGAAAATTTCTTAGATCGGAAACATATCAAATGCTGATTAATCCGGATCTGGAAATGTGGGATTTTAGCCCGGCAGGTCTATTTGATATGTGGGAAAGTGAACAGATTACGGGTAATCCCCGCAATTCCCTGTATATAAGGAGGGATTGAAATGCCAAAAGAAATGGATTTTTTTATTTTCCTGCTTGAAAATTATGCTGCCTATAAGGGAACAAGTGCTGATCAAGTACTGGCGGAGTGGGATGAATTTGGAATCACGGAACTAATATATGAAATGTATGAGCGATATCATGTTGAGAGGATAGAAAATGCATACGATGATATTGACACACTTATTTTTGAAAGACAGCAATGATGTGTATAGCTGTTTCCAGAAATTTAACCGATATATATAGATATAAATACACGGATGTAAAAGTTCACCAGGAGGGAGGATTCATATGAAAATTGGAGAAGCGAGGGAATTATATTCGGGTAAGATCCATGAATACCAGAATCAGAAGAGAACGCTGTATAAGCAGAAAAAAGAACTGGAAGAGAAAATCCGGCTGACGGAGAATGGCAAAGAAGTGTATGCGGATGAAGCCGTTTCCCTGGAGTTGTCTTATGAAGCGGTGACCAAAAAATATGATGAATATCGTGATTATATGGGGCAGCTGATGGAGATGCACTCGAACTACGCCAATCTGGAGTCGACGAAGCAGCAGACGGAAGCGATGGAGAAGGAGGCGCAGGATCTGGCAAAGATCCTGGAGGTGGCACGGCGGATTGCCAAAGGCGCAAAGGTGCCCGGCACAGATGAGCAGAAGCTGATGGAGTACAGCATGGAGATGTATATGTCAGCAAAAAGTATGGCGATGCTCAATGAACAGAAAGAAGAATATAAATCGCTGTGGGGCGATGAGGAGGAGAAAGAGAATCCGGATCCAATGGAGGTGGCTGACGGACATGAAGCGCCGGCAGGTGCGCCGGATGTCGTCAATGTGTCCGATACGATGGCTGCCGCCGCAGGGATGATGGCAACGGAAGAATGAGTGAAATAAGGAGAATAACAATGAATCCGATCGGAATCGTAATATGCAATTATAATAAACGTGACTTTGTGGTAGACTGTATCCGCAGTGTACAGGAAAGTAAGGTACAGAATTTTGATATTTATATGGTGGACAATGCCTCGACGGATGACAGCGTGGAGGCAGTGAAGAAAGAATTTGGTGATTCGGTCACGATACTGTGTAATGAAGAAAATCTGGGAGGCTCCGGTGGTTTTAACACGGGGCTTCGTGTTGTAAAAGAAAAAGGATATCCCTATTTTGTCTGTCTGGATAATGATGTGCTGGTCGATGAAAATGCGATGAACGCATTATATGAGTATATGGAGGCGAACCCGGATGTGGGCATGGCAGGTTCGCGGGTCTACCATATGCAGATGCCGGATTATATCCAGCAGTGTGGACTGATGATTGATTTTGACCACTGTACGGCGCAGACATTATATGCGGACCAGCCAGAGGACGGCACGCTGCCGGAGGTGATCGAATGTGATACGGTGGCGACCTGTTCTGTGATGATCCGTGGTTCTGTGATCCGGGAGACAGAAGTGGGCATTATGCCGGAGGACAATTTTATCTACTGGGACGATATGGAGTGGGGGCACCGGATGCACCTTGCCGGATACCGCACAGTCACGCTGGCGGCGTCCCAGGTGCTCCATCAGATGGGGGCCAATGTGAAACATGCCAACACGTTTATTAATTACTATATGTGGCGCAACCGCACAAACTTTTTTATGCGTTATACGCCGGAAGAGAAAAAAGACCGGATGAGTGTGCAACTGTTGTCTGCTTTTTTTGACGCCATGTATGAGAGTCTGTTCCGGGAAGAGCATAATATCCGCCAGTCGCTGGCGTATGCCCTCTTTGACGCCATGAGCGGAGTGAGGGGGAAAGCGGCGGATTATAAAATACTGGAAAACGATGCCAATGATGATAAGCTGACCGCTTATGTGCAGGATAAAAAAAGTTACTGTATCATCACGGACGGACAGGAAGAGGATGCCCTGTATCTCCGGAATTTTCTTGCCAGTATCAATCCGCAGCTAGTGGAAACAGAAAAAGAAAAGGCGCAGATCATCTTTCACCTGTGTCCCTATATTTTCCGGGTAAAGGATCTGTCAAGACAGGAGATTTATATCGACCCGGACCGCAGCTGTATCATTACGGAAGAGGATGTAGAGATCGTCAGAAATTATGAATACAGTAAGATGTTGTTTCTCTATATGAACCAGGGAGTATTTCTGGCGGCGGCAAAACGGCTGGGAAAGGAAGGCGGAGAATGAAAAAAATTTTATATGCATTGGTATTGAGCTGTCTTTTTATGGTGATGGGAATTGTAAGTAACGGAAATTGTGATCAGGCGAAAGCAGCCACTCCGGTACAGAAGTGGGGGAGGCTGTCTGTGAAGGGAAGCAGTATTGTGAACCAGAAAGGAAGAAAGGTTCAGCTGAAAGGGGTCAGCACCCACGGTATTGCCTGGTTTCCCCAGTATGTCAACAAATCTTGTTTTAAGAGTTTCCGCAAGATGGGAGTCAATACGATACGCATCGCCTTTTACAGCGATCCGGGTTCCGGGTATTCGGTCGATCTGTACAAAACGATCGACGAAGGGGTGCAATATGCCACAGAGCTTGGTATGTATGTGATACTGGACTGGCATATACTGAATGACGGCAATCCCAAAACCCACCAGAAACAGGCACTGAAATTTTTTACCCGCTTTGCTAAAAAATATAAAAAGCAGAAAAATATATTGTATGAAATATGCAATGAACCAAACGGCAATGTGACATGGGAAAAGGATATCCGTCCCTATGCAAACAAGGTGATCAAACGGATCCGCAAATACGACAAAAAGAATATCATAGTTGTAGGCACCCCCACCTGGTCACAGGATGTGGATGTGGTCGCAGAGAAGCCTTTGAAGCAGAAAAACATTGCGTATTCTCTCCATTTTTATGCGGCAACGCATAAAGATTGGAACCGGGATAAAGTAAAGAAGGCATTTAAGAAAGGGCTGCCTATGCTTGTGACGGAATTTAGCATCTGCGATGCGTCCGGCAATGGGGGCATTGACAAAGGCAGTGCCGGACAATGGATGAAACTGCTGAAAAAGTATAAGATCGGTCATGTGGCATGGAACATTTCCAATAAAAATGAGACCTCGGCACTGATCAAAGCCAGCTGTAAAAAAACGGGTGGATTTACAAAGGGAAATCTGTCCAAATCGGGGAGATGGATTGCAAAATGGTGGAAAAAATAAGAGTTTTGTTACCGGTATGTATGATCCTCTGTCTTACTGCCTGTGGAGACAGGAAAAGTGAAAGTTCAGGGAAATTGACCACTTCGGGAAATATGGCAACGACAGCATCCGTCAGCGGAGGTTCTTCCGGAGTTCCGGATTATTCGTTTAATGATTTTGAGCCTGTCCGGTATGAAGACGTTGTCTGGACCGCTATGAATGAGAAAATGCCTGGGAAAGAATATGATGGATTTAGTGATTATTTACCTGCGCTGACAAGGGAAGTTCCTGTGCACTGGCAGGCGGCAGAAGAGGATGAGGAGGATGCTTACCAGGACGAGGCAGATGCGTTCCGTGGCAGTGATAAAACGGTGCGGCAGGTGTTTGATCTGCTGGAGGGAAAGGTACGGTCCGTTTCCTTATGGGATATGACAGAGGACGGCACAAAAGAGCTTGTGATCGAAGGAATCTCATCTTATCCACATATGATCATTCATAAAGAAGGAAATGAATATTTTGGGGATGTCTTTGCGCGCAGGCAGTTCCAGTCACCACAGAAAAGCGGATATTTCTGGTGGGGAAAAGGAAGCGGTCACTGGTATCATCTGACGTTCCGGGATAAAAAGTTTGTAATGACAGCGGAAGCAGGGATCGAAGCAAAAACAAAAGAAAATGGTGTGGACATCAAAGAAATCTACTATATTCATGACAGAAAGACAGACCGGAACACATATAAAAAGTGGGAGAAGGAAAATCTGACGGGTGAGATAAAGTGGTATGAAGTGCCAGAGAGGAATGCATAATTGTATAGAATTATAATAGCCCCCATGACAGAGGAACATACTGTCATGGGGGTAAAATTAGTCATTGAGTTTGTGAAGAACTGTCTCCGATAATTCTTCATAAGTGCGTTTCTCAGCCGCACTTTATTCCACGGTCACACTTTTTGCCAGATTCCTTGGCTGATCCACGTTCAGTCCCTTTTCAACAGCGACATAATAAGCAAGGTACTGCAGGATCACGACGCTGACAAATGGTGTGAAGAGAGGGTCCGTCTCCGGGAGTACAACCTGGTGGTCACACAGGGCGGCGTCCACAGAGACATCCGGTCCGGTGACAAGGATTACCTTTGCCCCGCGGGAGCGTACTTCCTGCACATTGGAGATCATCTTGGCAAAGACATC
Source organism: uncultured Eubacterium sp. (assembly GCA_910584875.1). Classification (GTDB taxonomy): domain Bacteria; phylum Bacillota; class Clostridia; order Lachnospirales; family Lachnospiraceae; genus Eubacterium_F. The sequence continues at coordinate 52,404 of CAJUDA010000011.1, read as the reverse complement.
TGGCTGTGTCGCCACGGCGATCACAGGGACATTGTCTGTGATAAGGGAGATCGTACCGTGCTTCAATTCTCCGGCGGCATAGGCTTCCGAGTGGATGTAGCTGATCTCCTTTAATTTCAGGGAGCCCTCACAGGAGAGTGCATAATCAAGACCTCTTCCCAGGAAGAAGATATCGTTGTTTCCCGCAATCCGTTTTGCGATATTTTCCAGCTGGCTGTCATAGCCAAGAGCTTCGTCTACTTTATCTACCGTATCCATCAGTCCGGTCATATAATCCGCTGCTTCTGTTCGGGTGATCTTTTTGCCGACAAGGGCAAGGCGGAAAGCGATCAGATACATAACGGAAAGCTGTACACTGTATGCTTTTGTGCTGGCAACAGCAATCTCCGGACCGGCATGGGTATAGAGGACATAATCACTTTCCCTGGCAATGGAGGATCCCTTTACATTGACGACAGAGAGTGTTTTGGCCCCTCGTTCTTTTGCCAGCCGCAGTGCGGCAAGAGTATCGGCTGTTTCACCGGACTGTGAGATTGTGATAAAAAGGGTATGATCGTCCATAATGGGATCCTGATAGCGGAATTCCGAGGCAATCTCCACGGTGACCGGGATGCGGCAGAGCCGCTCGATCATATTTCTGCCAATCAGTCCGGCATGCATCGCTGTACCACAGGCAGTGATTAGGATGCGGTTGATATTTTCAAAGATATCATCCCCGACTTCATCGGCGCTAAAATCCGGCAGTCCATCTACCATACGGGGGCGGATCGTATTCAGCAGTGCAGTCGGCTGGTCGTGGATCTCTTTCATCATAAAGTAGTCATAACCACCCTTTTTGGCAGCTGCCATATCCCAGCCGATATGGTGGATATGAGGGCTGTAGATCTCGCCGGTCTCATCCTTTACGATGATCTCTTTCTTTGTCATCTTTGCGATATGACCTTCTTTTAAAACAAAATAATGCTTGGTATGACTGACCAGTGCCACCATATCAGAGGCAACCAGTGAACCCTTGTCAGTGTGGGCGGCAACCAGAGGGCTGCCATTCCGTATGGCATAGATTGTCTCAGGGATATCAGAAAACATAATGCAGAATCCATAGGCGCCCTCCAGCTTTGAGACTGCCATCCGGATTGCTGCCTCCGGATCGCCCTTGTAACAGTCGTCAATGACCATGGCTGCGATCTCAGAGTCCGTCTGGGAAACTGGTTTTTTCCCTTTTGCCTCCAGTTCATCCTGCAGTTCCTTGTAGTTTTCGATGATCCCATTGTGGATCAGGGTGACCCGCCCGGCTGTGTGGGGGTGGGAGTTGGTATCCGAGACGCCGCCGTGTGTTGCCCAGCGTGTATGCCCGATGCCGCAGGTCGACTCATCGCTGCCTGTGGCAGCCACCTTGTCCCGGAGACAGGAGACCTTTCCCACTGTTTTTACCGTTTCTATTTTATCTTCAGAAAAATAAGAGATACCGGCACTGTCGTAGCCCCGGTACTCCAGAGTCTGTAATCCGTTGATCAGAGTTTTTTTTGCGTTTTTGTGTCCTACGCATCCAATAATTCCACACATAATGAAATCTCCTTTCTATATCCTATGAAATCGTAGCATTTCCTGTGATTAAAGTCAAGATTAAAATATTTGTCAGAAAAAAGTCAAAAAACATGAAAATACGGTAGCCTGTCATGAAAAAAAGTGCTATAATATAGAAAAATAAATGTAAGAAAAATTATGTGTAACTGTTGACAGGTATTGTACCGCGAAGCTGGCGGGAAGTTAAGGCTATCGTGTATAGCAATCTGGTATCAGAAAAGCTTATGTGGATATGAAAAAGAAAATCTTACCCCTGCTGTTGATCACAGCCATGACGTTAAGCGGCTGTGCGGCCGGGACGACGGGATCTTATTCAACAAAAGTGAAGACGAGCGAGGAGCAGATTCTTTCGTCTGCGCAGTTTGGTTCTGGTGATGCAGTGAAAGATGTCGGAGGAACTACAAAGAAAGATACAGAGAAAAAGGACACAAGTAAAAACGATTCGGATTCAAAAGCAGATCAGGCATCTTCCAGCAGCGCTCCCAACGTATGGTTTATCAATAACGCCAATGGGATCGGATGGTCGGCGGCGCTTACTTCAAGCATGAACGCTACGTTTGATACGGATAAGTATGATTACACCTTTGTGGACGGGCAGGGAAAATTTGAGGTACAGATTGAGGCGATGAAGAATGCCATTGCGGATAAGGCTGAAGTGATCTGTCTTGATCCGATTCAGGAGGATGGATTTGACGATGTCTTAAAGGAGGCAAAGGAAGCCGGCTGTAAGGTGTTTTTAGTAGACCGCAAGGTGTCGGCGGATGAGAGTCTGTACGAGGGATGGCTTGGCTCCAATTTTGACCTGGAAGGTGAGAATGCTGGTAAATGGCTGGTGAAGCAGGCAAAAGGAAAGAAGATGAATATTGTAGTGCTTCAGGGTGGAAAAGGGGCATCTGCCCAGATCGGACGTCATGACGGGTTCAACAGGATTATCAAAAAGAATAAGAATTTCAAAATCCTCGCGGAAGAGATGGCGGACTTTGATAAGGCAAAGGCGAAAACCCTGATGTCGAAATATCTGGATAAATACGGTAAAAAAATCAATGTGATCGTGACACACAATGATACAATGTGTTATGGGGTGATCGAGACATTGAAGGAAAAGAAGATCGATCCGAATAAATACATAATCATTTCGTTCGACGGAGAGGCAGAGGTATTTAAACTGATGGTAGATAAGGCTAAAGTAGATCTGTGCGTGGAATGTAATCCTCTTCTTGGTCCGGCTACTGAAAAATTAGTTGCGAAAATGGTTGCCGGTGAAAAGATTGATAAAACGAATTATGTTGATGAGGGTGTGTTCACGGCAGACATGGCGGCAAAAGAGCTTCCAAACCGTCAGTATTAAATGGAAAATGCCTGTGTGAAGGTATTATCCGACATGAAAGTAGGTGTGTTGATTGCGTAATAAAAAAAATATCGTGGATTCTTCAGCAAAAGCCGGGAAAATATCCTTTACTTTTCTGAATCCGGTAAAAAGTGTGATCGCCCGCGGGTATTATACGGCGCTGTTATCGATCATTGTTATACTCATTGCCTCATATCTGACTACAATTCCTGGTGCAAGGAATTCCCTGTCAGACCAGGCAGAAAATAATATGCTGGATCTGTCCCAGTCTTATATTAAAATACTTGAGGCGAGGATCAGCGCCATTAATAATACTGCGGAATATATGAATACAGATGGCGACTTTTACAGTTGTCTGATACAGGGAGGGGAACCGTCCCTGATCACGGCGAATCTGAAATCCTTTATTAAGGATAATCCCAGTTACCTGTCTGCTGCTGTTTATGATAAAGACGGCAAATTTGTCACGGCATCGGAGGAGGGATATGCAAAGGACGGCAATCCTTATTATGTAAATGCCGCGTTATCGATGCGGCAGCCGATGCAGAGCGATTATATCAAATCGGGAGAGGAAGACTGTATCATATGTGCCGTACCGCTGATCAATGCGGATACGTTATTTGGCTGTGTGGCCATTACCGTTCCGGTACAGAGTTTTACATCTGAGCTTGCTTCTGTTAAGCTGCAGAATACGGAATCCAGTTTTGCCTATCTGCTGACTCCGCTGGGGCATATTATTTATCATCCAGACAGTGAGTATATAGGCAAGATCACTGGCGAAGGGATCATCCGTGATCTGATCACCCAGGGAAATGTCGTATCTGCCGTGGTCCATTTTGATTATGAAGGGGAGAAGATCGCAGGTCTGGCAACTTCCACAACAAATGGGTGGACATTGATCATACAGGCGGACAAGAGTGAACTTTTGCAGCCTGTCAACACTACGGCAATAAAATCCATTGTGATATGTATACTGATCGCTATTGTTGTATCAGTCTTTGCCTATCTTGCCATGTACAAATTCCTGCGTCCGATCGCCCAGATGACAAAGGAGATCACGAGTATTGCCTCTCTCGATTTTACCTCAACAAAAGCGATCGACAAGCTTACCAGGGAACAGACGGAGATCGGTACAATGGCAAGAGAGATCCGGAAAATGCATGGCAGTATTAAAAATGTGATCAGTGATCTGAACGATGTCACAGAAAAGATCAGTTCAGGAAGCACCGCACTGGGAGAGATTGCAGCCAGTCTTACGGATTGTTCGTCAGAAAACTCTGCTGTATCAGAAGAACTTGCCGCTGGTGTGGAACAGACGACAAATACCGTGAGTGCCATTAAGGGACAGGTAGATACCATTAAGAGCCGTACCATGGAGATCAACCGGCAGTCAGATCAAACTATCCGGCTTTCTGATGCGATTATGGAGCGTGCGACCAGTGCCAGACAGTCAGCTGTACAGTCAGCGGATACGACCCGGAATATGTATAGTATGGTCAGTGTAGAAGCCCGTGCGGCGCTGGAGCAGTCGAAGGCAGTATCAAAGATCAATGATCTGACGCAGACAATTCTCGACATAGCTGAACAGACATCCCTTCTCGCATTAAATGCCAATATAGAGGCCGCAAAATCCGGTAAATACGGAAAGGGCTTTGCTGTTGTGGCAAAGGAGATCAGTAAGCTTGCCGAGCAGTCATCGGATACAGCTAACAACATCAGTACCATTATAACGGAAGTGACAACCGCAGTGGATAACATTGATTCCTGTCTGACCAAGACCCTTGAATTTATGGATGTGTCAGTTATGAACGATTATGACAGCTTTACAGAGATTAGTAATACCTATCAGAATGATGCCATATCGTTCCAGTCTACGCTGGAAGAGATCACAAATTCACTAAAAAGCCTGGAACTGGCAACAAATGATATTGCCATGGCGATTACGGGGATGACGGAAACGATCCATGAATCCTCAGAAGGCATTGTGACCATTGCCAACCGGTCTGGTGAGGTTGTGAATCTGTCGGATCATACGTATAGCCAGGTTAAGTTAAATGGCGAGATGGCAGATACCCTGCAGGGCATTGTGGATAAATTTAAACTGTAGGCTGTATGGAACATTTCGATTCTCCCATATTTGTATATCAGTACAGATATGGGAGAATTTTTTTTCTTTTCATTGCTGCCTTGTCATGCTATAATCAGATGAGGAAAGGAAGGTACAGGGAGGAAATGGAACATGAGCAGTTTTCGGGTAGAATTAAAAAAAACAGTAGATGACTCTTATGATGTACAGATCGGGCAGAATCTGATTCCGGTACTGGCAGAAGATATCAAAAATGGTCTGGCTGGCGGGGTCAGAAAGTTTGCTGTGATCACGGATTCCACAGTGGAACCGCTTTATGGCACACCAGTGCTTACTGCGCTGAGGGAGGCGGGATATGCAGCAGATCTTTTTGTGTTTCCGGCAGGGGAGAAAAGTAAAGTCCGTGCGACAAAAGAGATGTTAGAGGATGCCATGCTGGAAAAAGAATACCGGCGGGATTGCTGTGTCATCGCTGTGGGAGGCGGTGTGGTAACAGACCTTGCGGGATTTCTCGCCGGGACGTTCGGCAGAGGGGTGCCGTTTATCAATTATGCCACAACGCTGTTGTCAGCAGCAGATGCTTCCATCGGAGGCAAGACGGCAGTGGACACGGAGCTTGCGACAAACCTGATCGGGCTGATCTACCAGCCTTTAAAAGTATATGTGGATATTGATACATGGAAGACCCTTCCCCATAAGCAGCTGGTAAACGGACTTGCCGAGACGGTGAAACATGCCTGTCTTGCCGACAGGGAATTGTTCCGGTATCTGGAGGAACACAGTCAGGAGATCCTCGCCTGTGATGCGGCGGCATGTACTTATATCTCTGAGCGTAACTGTGCTGTAAAATATAAGGTTGTGATGAAGGATGAGAAGGAGAAAAATCTGCGTGAGATCCTGAATCTGGGGCATACGGTAGGACGTGCCATCGAGACAGTCAGCGGATACCGGCTTCTTCACGGAGAAGCAGTAGCCATCGGTATGGCGGCACAGGTGCTGCTTGGCTGCGAGTGCGGTTATCTGACGAAAGAAGAATGCGACAGGGTACTCACCCTGATAGAGAAGATTGGTCTGCCAGTGGCGATCCCGGAGTATATTGATAAGGAAAACCTGATCCGCAAACTGTACACTGATAAAAAGGTACGGGATGGGAAACTGCGTTTTGTCTTCCAGAAGGGGATCGGATCGGTGATGACGTTTGGTGATGAAGTGTATGCCAGAGAGGTTCCGGAAGACGAGATACGTTCTATTATATACAGCATGGAAAGGAGACAGCTATGATACCAGCAATCATTATGATCGCCATTGTCGTGATCCTTCTTCTGATACTGACCGGATGCTATAACAAACTGGTGAAGCAGAAGGTGACGGCAGAGGAAGCATTTTCCACGATGGATGTGTACATGAAGAAACGCTTTGACCTGATTCCCAATCTGGTGGAGACCGTCAAGGGATATGCGAAACATGAAGAAGAAACACTGGCGAAGGTGGTCTCTCTCAGAAATCAGAATTATAGTAAGATGTCTTCGGAAGAGAAGATGGAGAGCAGTGCGGCGGTCTCCCGCATGATACCACAGATCATGGCACTGGCGGAAAGTTATCCGGATCTGAAGGCAAATCAGAATTTTATGGAACTGAGCGGACAGCTGGAAGCGGTGGAAGCTGATATTGCCAGTGCCAGGAGATATTATAATGGCGCCGTGAAGCAGTATAATGTGACAGTGCAGAGCGTCCCCACCAATATCATCGCCGGATTGTTTCATTTTGAAACGAAACCGATGTTTGAACTGGACAGTGAGGAAGAACGGCAGAATGTGAAGGTGAAATTTTGATGATGAGACGGATACGATATTTTCTTTTGCTGTTATTGTTATGCCTTTTTGCCTCTCCGGCGGTCAGTGCCAGCGCCAGGGATTATACAATTGAGAGCTATCATGTAGATATGAAGGTAACAATACAGAATACATACCACATCGAAGAGACGATCAAGGTGAATTTTCCGGGAAAGCGGCACGGTATATACCGTGATATCCCCCTCGTAAACAACGTGGAACGGCTGGATGGAAGCAAGGACCGGATTGTCGCCAGAGTAGAAAATATTCACTGTGGGGATGACTATTCAACCTCCAGAGAGGGAGATAACTGTCGGATCCAGATTGGTGATGAGGATGAACTGATCACTGGTGACAAGGAGTACCGGATCTCTTATGATTATATAATGGGAAATGATGTGCTGGAAGACGGGGATGAGTTCTATTTTAATGTGATCGGACAGGGCTGGCAGACTACGATATCCAATGTGACGTTTACGATCGAGATGCCAAAAGAATTTGAAGAGAAAAATCTTGGCATGTCCTGGGGACACTACCGCTCGGCAGGATATACAGATCTGAGCTACCGTCTGGATGGAAATACGATCCACGGACAGCTTTCAAAAAAAGTGATATTACGGCCTGGACAGGGGGTGACGGTACGGATCCTTCTGCCGGAGGGATATTTTGAGAGGACAGAGGAAATCCCATGGACTGCCTATGCCGCGATCTTTGTTGCCCTCATCGGGATGGGTCTGGCATTTCTTTTGTGGTGGCGGTACGGGCGGGATGATCCTGTAGTGGAGACCGTGGAATTTCACGCGCCGGATGGTCTGAACAGTGTTGATCTTGCTTTTATTTACAACGGAAGCCTGGGCTCAAAGGATGTCACCTCCCTGATCGTATATCTGGCCCAGAAGGGATACATCGAGATCCAGGAGGGAAAAAAGAAGAATGATTTTATTCTTGTGAAGAAGAAGCCCTATGACGGGACAAACGATGTCGAACGCGTCTTTATGAATGGTCTGTTCCGATCAGGAGATACGGTTAGGAAAAAAGACCTGGAAAATAAATTTTATAAAACAGTAAGCAGCATTATGACTATGGTAGATAACAAGAAAAACAGGCAGAAAATATTTCATGCGGATTCCCTGAATAAGGGATGGATTCTGTGGATCACTGCCCTTGCTGTGTTTCTTCTCGCCGGTTTTATGCCGGTGTATCAGTATGAATACAGTATTTTTTCGGGTATTGCTGCTGCCGGAGGAATTGGTTTTTTGTTTACCCTCAGTTTTTCTGCCCTGTTTACGCAGGGAAAAATACTGGGACGGATTATTGTATTTCTGGTTATATTGATACCGGGCATCATTGCTTATGGATTCTTTCTCCATGAACCATTCCTCTATGCAAATATATGGTACTGGGCGGCATATCTGTTTGCCATCCCTGCAAGCGGGGTGATCATGTTTTTTGCCGGATATATGTCTAAACGGACAGAATATGGGACGGTCATGCTCGGGAGGATCCGGGGGTTCCGAAATTTCCTTTTGACGGCGGAGAAAGAACGGCTGGAGATGCTGGTGGCTGAAAATCCCCAGTATTTCTATGAGATTTTGCCCTATACGTATGTGCTGGGGATTTCTGATAAATGGATGAAGAAATTTGAGTCGATCGCAGTGGAGCCGCCGTCATGGTATCACAGCACAGGATATTCCGCCTTTGATGTCGTGGTCTTTCACCGCTTTATGGATTCGACCATGACATCGGTTACCACAGCCATGACATCATCGCCGAGTTCAAGCAGCAGCAGCGGTGGTGGGTTTTCCGGCGGCGGAAGCGGCGGCGGTGGCGGCGGAAGCTGGTAGGTAAGCACGCTGGGAAAGCGCAGGCATTGCATGGGAAAACGAATGGATACAGCTGTTTGCTGACATTGAATTAGGAGAGTGTATGAGATTTGCACATTTATCGGATCTGCATCTGGGAAAGTATCTGAATCAGTATTCCCTGCTGGAAGATCAGGAATATATCATGAAACAGATTTTGCGGATTATACAGGAACAGGATATCGAAACGGTACTGATTGCCGGGGATGTCTATGACAGACCGGTGCCTCCGGGGGAGGCCGTGGCATTATTTGATGATTTTCTATCCCGGCTGGCAGGAGATCAGCGGAAGGTTTTTATCATCAGTGGCAATCATGATTCGCCGGAGCGGATCGCCTTTGCTTCACGGCTGATCGCCGGGAGTGGTGTCTATCTTTCCCCGGTATTTCACGGGGAGATCCGTCCGGTGCGGCTGGAAGACTCTTATGGTCCGGTGAATTTTTATATGCTTCCATTTATCAGGCCGGTTCATGCCAGACATTATTTCCCGGAGGAAGAGATCCATTCCTATACCGATGCCGTGAGGTCTGCCATCGCACATATGAATGTGGATGAGAAGGAACGGAATATTTTGCTGGCACATCAGTTCGTCACCGGAGCGTCCCGTTCGGATTCGGAAGATATTTCCGTGGGGGGACTGGATAATGTGGATGCAGATGTGTTTGACGGATTTGATTATGTGGCGCTGGGGCATCTGCACCGGGCGCAGAATGTGGGAGATCAAAAAATACGGTATTGTGGTACTCCGCTGAAATATTCTTTTAGTGAGTGCAGGGATGAGAAGACGGTCAGCATCGTGGAGCTGCGAGAGAAAGGGAAACTCCAGGTGGAAACGGTACCACTGGTCCCGCTGCGGGATATGGTCGAGATGGAGGGAAAATTTCAGGATGTGACAGTACCTTCTTTTTATGAGAATGTGGATACAGACGCATTTATCCGTATGACGTTGACAGATGAGAAGGAGGTACGGGATGCCTTTTCGCGTCTGCGCATGGTTTATCCTAATTTAATGGCGATGGATTATAAAGGGCGTACTTATCAACGGGCTCAGGAAACCGGTAATCCTGGCGGGATGGCGTCACTTCATCCGTCAGATCTTTTCTGCCGGTTCTATCAGGAGATGAACGGTGAGCCGGTGGGGGAAGCCCAGACACAGTACCTTCAGGAAAAGATCGGCAAGATATGGGAGGAGGTGTGAGGGTATGCGGCCATTAAAACTTACCATGTCTGCCTTTGGTCCCTATGCCGGGGAGACTTCCATTGATTTTGCGAAAATTGGGTCAAAGGGGCTGTATCTGATCACCGGGGATACCGGAGCTGGCAAAACGACAGTTTTTGATGCCATTACGTTTGCTCTTTATGGGGAGCCAAGCGGTGGTTACCGGACTTCCGTCATGCTTCGGAGTAAGTATGCGCAGGAAAAGACGAAGACATTTGTACAGCTTGTCTTTTCTTACCATGGAAAAAAATATATGGTGAAACGGAATCCTGAATATATGCGCCCCAAAGCGCATGGAGAGGGGCTGACAAGAGAGACGGCATATGCAGAACTGACCTGTGGAGATCAGATTTATACAGGAATAAGGGAAGTAAACAGGAAGATCTGTGAGATCATCGGACTGGACCGGAATCAGTTTACCCAGGTGGCGATGATCGCCCAGGGGGATTTTTTGAAATTACTTCTTGCCTCTACGGATGACAGGGTAAAGATATTCCGCCAGATCTTTGATACCGGACGCTACGAAAAACTGCAAAGTGAGATCCGTCGGGATTATCTGAAAATAGATGGGGAGTGCCAAGATTTGCAGAAAAGCATGAAGCAGTATATGGAAGGGGTGGTGTATCCGGAAACAGAGGTACCAGATGGGGAGATACCGGATAAAGAAATGCCGGGTGAAGAGATCTGGAACCGGGCGAAGGAGCATGTGAGTGCTGCTGAGGCGATCCCTGTCCTGGAAAGCATCATTGCCAGAGACGAGCTACAGATGGATCAATGGAAATGTTCGATACAGGAACTCCAGAAGCAGGCAGAAGAGGTGAGTGCCCGGATCACAAAAGGAGAGGAACAGCAAAAAAGGGGCCGAATACTGGAAGAAAAAGAAAAGGAACATAAGGATAATGAAACAAATCTGACAGTGCTCAGAGGTCAGCGGGAAGAGGTGGAGAATTTCCGCCCGCAGATTGAATTACTGACTGAAGAGACTGCCCGGTATAAGGGAGAACTCCCGAGATATGAGGAGTGGGAAAAAGCGGAAAAGGATTTGGCAGATACAAAAAAACGGCAGGCTGGATGGGAAAGCCAGATTGCCAGATGTGGAAAGGAGATCCAGAAGAAAACGGAAGAGATCCAGTCATACAGGGAGGAGAGGGAGTCCTTATCTTCCCTGGAAAAAGAATTGACAGAAGTGAAGCACAAGCTGGATTCCGCCATAGAAGAAAAGGAAAGGCTTATTTCCCTGCAAAAAGAAAAAGAAATGCTGCAGGATCTTAAGAAGCAGTACAGGGAGATCGTGGAGCAGTATAGCACTGCGAAAGAAACTGCTTCCTGCCTGCGGCAGAAATATGAGCGGATGCACATATCTTATCTGGATCAGCAGGCAGGGGTACTGGCAAAGACACTGGAACCGGGAGTGCCCTGTCCGGTCTGTGGAGCTACGGATCATCCGGCTCCGGCAGTGACAGACCGGGAGGCACCGGAAAAGGAAGCTGTCGAAGAGGCGGAGAGAGAGGCAGAGCGGGCTGAAGAGGATCGAAACGGGAAAGGCATAAAGGCGGCAGAGCTAAATGCCGCCTGTGAGGAAAAGATAAAGCAGCTCTCGATGGCGCTGGAATCAGAGCAGTATGAGGATGTACTTGCTGACAGGCAGAACAAAGTCCATTCCCGGATAGAGGAACTTCGCATCCGCCAGAGTGAACTGAAACAGAAACAGGAGCGGTATGATGAATTGACGCATCTGCTGCCGGAAGCGGAGGAAATGCTGGAGAAACAGAAGGAAAACCAGCAAAAGCTGCAGACAGACCTTGCTGGTGCAAAATCAAAGGCAGAGGCGCTGGAAGAACAGATAAAAAATCTTACACAGGGGCTCTCCTTTGGCAGTGTAAAGGAATTAAAAGAAGAGATCCGGCGGATGCAAAAGAAAAGAAAGGAGTGGGAAGAATTCCGGAAGAGAGTGGAAGAATCGTATCAAAAGCTTCAGGAGAGTCAGCTCACCATAGCAGGCGAGATACAAACGTTAAGGGAACAGCAGAAGACCGATGAAAAGATCGAACCTGGTCTTGAGAAGACAAAGAGGGAGGCGCTGTGGCAGGAGGAGGCAGCGTGCAATCAAAAGAGAGATGACTGCCTCACCAGGCTGGATAAAAATAAAAGTGCCCTGTCCGGGATCAAAAAGAAACAGCAGGAACTGGAGAGAAAGGAAGAGAAGTGCCAGTGGCTGAAAGCATTGCACGATACAGCGAACGGCAGACAGACGGAGAATGGTAAGATCCAGCTGGAGACATATGTCCAGATGGCATATTTCGACCGCATCCTGGTACAGGCAAATCTCCGGTTTGAGACAATGACGGGAGGGCAGTATACGTTGATCCGGCAGAAGGATGCCAGTAACAGACGATCACAGATCGGACTGGATCTGGATGTCATTGATCACTATAATGGTTCCGTCCGCAGTGCCGCTTCTTTGTCTGGCGGAGAGGCATTTAAGGCGTCGTTGTCGCTTGCCCTTGGCATGGCGGATGAGATCCAGGCATCTTCCGGCGGTATCCAGCTGGATACGATGTTTATCGATGAGGGGTTTGGCTCCCTGGACGGGGAATCCCTGCAGCAGGCAATACGGGTACTTTCTGAACTGGGGGAGGGAGACCGGCTGGTAGGGATCATCTCTCATGTACAGGAGCTGAAGAACCGGATCGACCGCCAGATCGTAGTGACAAAGGATAGAAGTGGTCACAGCTCAGCTGCTGTGATTGAATGACAAATTGATTACAGGAGGTTATAAGAATGCAGGAGATTGAGATTGAGAATTTATTTGACCGGACGAAAACGATCGCAGCCGGGATTTTTGAGGGAAAGACATATCCTTTTGAGGTTTTGCCGCTGATCCGTGATTTTATCATTGAGCTGGGGAAGAAACTGCCTGACGACCAGTTTGAGAGGCGGGGCGAGGATGTATGGATCGCCAGAAGTGCAGTAGTGGCACCGACGGCATATATCCATGGTCCGGTGATCATTGATGAAGAAGCTGAGATCCGTCACTGTGCGTTTATTCGCGGCAGTGCCATCGTGGGGAAACATGCCGTGGTGGGAAATTCTACGGAACTGAAAAATGTGATATTGTTTGATAACGTCCAGGTACCGCATTATAACTATGTAGGTGACTCTATCCTGGGTTATAAATCCCATATGGGAGCGGGATCCATCACTTCCAATGTGAAATCAGATAAAACACTGGTGGAAGTGAAGGTAAACGGGACGCCGGTAAGGACTGGGCTTAAGAAAATGGGGGCTGTCCTGGGTGATGAGGTGGAAGTAGGATGCGGAAGCATCCTCAATCCTGGCTCTGTGATCGGGCCGTGTACCAACATTTACCCACTGTCCAGCGTGCGCGGTTATGTGCCGGGGGGCAGTATTTATAAAAAGCAGGGAGAGGTCGCAGAAAAAAGAGAAATGTGAGCGGCGGTATTATCCCATTGTCCGTCGTCAAACATTGACAAATATACCAAAATATTGTATGATTTTTATAGTTTGAACAATAATCTGAAAGGAGTTACGACATGATTTATTCACAAGAAGTAGAAAACATGTGCCCGGTTGCCCAGGGTGTTCATCACGGCTGTGCACCGATTCCAGAAGAAGCAAAATGGGTACAGGCAAAAGAAGTTAAAGATATTTCCGGCTTTACACATGGTATAGGCTGGTGTGCTCCACAGCAGGGCGCCTGCAAACTTTCCCTGAACGTAAAAGAGGGTATCATCCAGGAGGCTCTGGTAGAGACGATCGGATGTTCCGGCATGACACATTCTGCCGCTATGGCATCAGAGATCCTTCCGGGACTGACGGTGATGGAAGCGCTGAATACAGATCTTGTCTGTGATGCCATCAATACAGCGATGCGTGAATTGTTCCTGCAGATCGTGTATGGACGCAGCCAGAGTGCTTTTTCTGAGGACGGTCTTGCCGTAGGCGCCGGTCTGGAGGATCTTGGAAAGGGACTTCGTTCCCAGGTTGGTACCATGTATGGTACGCTGAAAAAGGGACCCCGTTACCTGGAGATGGCAGAGGGATATGTAACTGGTATCGCACTGGATGCCGATGATCTTATCATCGGTTATAAGTTCGTAAGTCTTGGTAAGATGACTGATTTTATCAAGAAGGGTGACGATCCGAACACAGCATACGAAAAGGCATGCGGACAGTATGGCCGCGTAGACGATGCTGTAAAGATCATCGATCCGAGAACGGACGAAGTATTGGAAAGCAAATAAATAGAGGAGGAAAACAAGAATGGCATTATTTGAATCATATGAAAGAAGAATTGATAAGATCAATGGTGTATTGGCTGAGTATGGTATCTCCTCTATTGAAGAAGCAGAGAAGATCACCAAAGATGCGGGTCTGAATGTATATGACCAGGTTAAGGGCATTCAGCCGATCTGTTTTGAGAATGCATGCTGGGCTTATACAGTAGGGGCAGCGATCGCAATCAAGAAAGGATGCAGAAGAGCAGCTGATGCAGCAGCAGCGATCGGTGAAGGACTTCAGGCATTTTGTATTCCGGGTTCGGTGGCAGATACCCGTAAGGTAGGTCTTGGACATGGTAATCTTGGCAAGATGCTTCTGGAAGAGGAGACCGAGTGTTTCTGTTTCCTTGCCGGACATGAATCCTTTGCTGCCGCAGAAGGTGCGATCGGTATTGCGGAAAAGGCAAATAAAGTCCGCAAAAAACCGCTTCGGGTTATCCTGAACGGACTTGGCAAAGATGCAGCGCAGATCATTTCCCGTATCAACGGCTTTACGTTTGTAGAGACCGAATACGATCCCTATACCAATGAAGTAAAGGAAGTATTTAAAAAGCCTTATTCTGAGGGACTCCGTGCCAAGGTAAACTGTTATGGTGCAAATTCGGTAAGTGAAGGTGTTGCGATCATGCACAAAGAGGGCGTGGATGTGTCGATCACAGGAAATTCCACGAACCCGACCCGTTTCCAGCATCCGGTAGCAGGTACATACAAGAAAGAGTGCAACGAGCAGGGTAAGAAATATTTTTCTGTTGCATCCGGTGGTGGTACCGGACGTACCCTTCATCCGGATAATATGGCGGCAGGTCCTGCTTCCTATGGTATGACGGATACACTGGGACGTATGCACAGTGATGCTCAGTTTGCCGGATCTTCTTCCGTACCGGCCCATGTAGAGATGATGGGTCTGATCGGTGCAGGAAATAACCCGATGGTAGGTATGACGGTAGCTGTTGCCGTTGCGATCCAGGAAGCAGCCGATAATGGGAATTTCTAAAAACTTATACTCTTAAAAATCCAGAAAGTACCGTGGTTCTGAGGGATTACGGTACTTTTTTTGTGCGGGGATGAAACAGAAAGACAGGCTGTGGGGTGTGGTAAAATGTCATGCAATGTATATGTTTCTACCTCAAAATGTTCCTGTTCTAAGCGGTAAACAAAAATGTGTTCTTTGTAAGGGTCTACAATCCAGTATTCCCGGACACCTGCATTTGCGTACAGATTTAGCTTTAGGATATAGTCATGGCTGGAATTGCTGGGAGAAACAATTTCCATAATCCAATCAGGAGCTCCGGTACAGCCACGGTCTGTAAGCTTGTTCTTGTCACAGATAACGCTTATGTCCGGTTCTACTATGGTTTTGCGGTCCTCCCTCAGCTTGACAGCGAACGGTGCGGGATAAACACGACAGGAACCGTCCTTTGACTTGATATAGTTGTTTATAACAGTGTACAGTTCGCCTAATATAGTCTGATGGATTCTGGACGGCGCTGCCTGGTTATATATCAGATCCCCCTCGATCAGTTCTGCCCGGACACCTTCAGACAGATTATAATAATCATCTTCTGTGTACAAATTTGTTTGTGCTAATGACAATTTTGCGCACCTCGTTTTCAATAGTTTATTCTGGTTTTAGTATATCTTAAATAGATATGAAACGCAAGTAAGCGAAGGTAGAAAGGATATGGTTATACAGAATTGAAAATAGTTGAGTTACAACAGTTTGTGTGATAATATATTTACAGGTGTTGCTGCGGCAATAAAATACAATAAAAAAGAGTAAGCTTACTCATATATCGTGTACAGAAGTTATGTCAACACATATTATAATTGTAGAAAAATACAAAAGGTGTGGTGTACATAATATGTCAGTAAACAGTTATACGATCGGTGAGCGGATCAGAGAGATCAGGATAGAGAATGATTTATCACAGGAGAGATTTGCAAAGACATTTAACATGTCGCAACAAAATTTAAGCCGGTATGAGAGGGGAGAGATCCAGATTCCTTATAGTGATCTGGTAAACATTGCGGAATTTTTCAGTCTGCCGATTGATTATTTTCTTCGCGTTGAGAACTCTGAATATACAAAAGAAGAGAGACTGCTTATCTATTATTACCGGTTGATCGATGAGAAAATGACGTCCAGTGCTCTTGCTCTTTTGCGATCAATGGCAAAAGAATTTCCAAGAGAGAGTGGCGATACATAAAGGAGAGAGGAAAATAATTATGATTACAAATGAGATTGCGAAAAAATATACCCTGACATCGCTGCTATTTGTTTTTCTGATAACACCACTAAGTCCTGTTTATAGTGATCATTGTCTGGCTGCTGAATCCTCGCAAAGAGATATGGTAAGTATCACGATCAGTGCCGCCGGAGACTGTACATTTGGCTCAGACCGCAGTTCTCCCGCTTCTGTGAATTTCTATTCTGTGTATCGCAGAAAAAAGGATCCCGGATATTTTTTTAAAAGGGTAAAAAAAATTTTTGCGAAAGATGATATGACTTTAGTGAACTTTGAGGGTACATTAACGAAAAGGGACACAAGGGCGCCCAAAAGGTTTGCCTTTAAGGGAAGCCCGGGTTACGTCAAAATATTGAAAAAAGGCTCTGTTGAGGCAGTTTCCTTTGCCAACAATCACTGCCGGGATTTTGGAGAGGGAAGCTACAGGGATACGATCCATTATCTGGATCAGGCAGGTGTGACATATTCCTCCTATTCCAAGGTATCCGTATATAAAATAAGGGGAAAGAAGATCGGTATGATCGCCGTCAACGGACTGGAGAATATAAGTTCTGTGAAAGCGTTGATTCAGAAAGGGATGAAAAAGCTGAAGAAAAGGAAAGCAGATATCCGTATCGTCAGTATGCATGCGGGGATAGAGCATAACTATACTGTTTCCACGGCACAAAAAAGTATTGCCCGGTATGCGGTGGATCAGGGCGCCAGTCTGGTGCTGGGGCATCATCCACACAATCTCCAGGGGATCGAGAGATATAAGGGAGTTTATATTGCATATAGTCTGGGTAATTTCTGCTTTGGAGGAAATACCAATCCATCCGATAAAGACACGATGATCTTCCAGCAGACATTTGTATTTCATAAAGATAAGTTAAAGCGGAAAAAAAGCAGGGTAAAAATCATTCCCTGTTCCATTTCCTCCGTCAGTGGGATCAATAATTACCAGCCAGCCCCGGCAAAAGGAAAGAAGAAGGCACGGATCCTCCGAAAACTGGACCGCATGTGCCGGCCGCTGGGCTTGACATTACGGGATAAAAAGAGAAAACTGACCGATACCCTGTACACCAAAAAGAAAAAAGGAACACACCCATGATTTGACACAGCGGGTGTGTTCTTTTAAATAAGCAGAGCGGTGTCCGCCCGTTACTTTTTTGTGGTAAACCAGGTATAAGATTTCTTTCCTGTCGGAATGCAGTAAGTGATCGGACCGTGTCCTTTACTGACCAGGATGGCTTTATCACAGATTATTTTATTCCCGGGTGAGAGTATCGTCTTGCCAAGGTCGTCAACCGAGTCAAAGAAGAAGCCCCAGTCCAGATTTTTCATCTGTTTTGTCGAGTTGTCGCCAAATATATTATAATAATAATTAAAGACGTCTCTTGCATTGATCGTCTGGGTACCGGAAATATAGTGGATCTGGAACTTAAAGTAAATGTATTCCTGATTTGCTGCCGGTACGGGATTGGTGGAATTATTTTTAGCCATAGCTGCTGCGGCGGCACCGGATTCAAACCGCAGTAGTTTTATGGAAAATTTTCCACTTTTCTTTTCCTCCTGATAGAAAGTAAATGTATTGAGGGCATAAGCAGATTTTGGATTTGCCTTTGTCCCCTTTGCCGCTGACTTTACTTTAACCCGGCAGGTAAGCTTCTTACCGGACACTCTTGCCGTGATCGTAGCAGATCCGGCCTTTTTTGCTTTAACCTTTCCTTTGGAAGATACGGTGGCAACGGATTTTTTACTTGATTTCCACTTCACTTTGCCAGAGGCTTTCTTAACTTTCAGGGTGTATGTATTCCCTGCCATTAAGGTAAGTTTCTTTTTATTCAATTTCGCCGTGGCTGCCTGTGCAGACATAGCAGATGTCCCCATCCCCCCTATGAGACTGAGGATCAGGAACAACGAAAATAGTCGTTTCATAATCAATTCCTCCTGTGTTTCTACAAGATATAGTTTACAGTTACTGTTATTCTACAATAAAAATGTGTAAATTACAAGGCAGTATGGATTTTTTGTCGCAAAATTTTGTGGTAAAATAATGGGAACTATGCTAAGATAGGATATATTTGGATTATATTGAAAGGAAATGTTACACATATGTCGGTGATTAGAAAAGATCATATCAGAAATTTTTGCATAATTGCGCATATTGATCATGGCAAATCCACTCTTGCTGACCGTATTATCGAAAAGACAGGACTGCTCACAAGCCGGGAGATGCAGGCGCAGGTACTGGATAATATGGAACTGGAGAGAGAGAGGGGCATCACGATAAAATCACAGGCGGTGCGCCTTGCCTATACGGCGAAGGACGGGGAAGAGTATCTTTTTAATCTGATCGATACGCCAGGGCATGTTGACTTTAACTATGAGGTGTCCCGCAGTCTGGCAGCCTGCGAAGGAGCGATCCTGATCGTGGATGCGGCGCAGGGAATTGAGGCGCAGACTCTGGCGAACTGTTACCTTGCCATTGACCATGATCTGGAGATCATGCCGGTGATCAACAAGATCGATCTGCCCAGCGCCGAGCCGGAGCGGGTAAAAAATGAGATTGAAGATGTGATCGGTATCGAGGCACAGGATGCGCCGCTGATCTCTGCGAAGATGGGAACGAACATTGAAGAGGTACTCGAGCAGATCGTTACAAAGATTCCCGCACCGAAAGGTGAGGAAGCGGCACCGCTGAAAGCGCTGGTCTTTGATTCCGTGTATGATGCGTATAAGGGCGTTATTATTTTTTGCCGTATTTTTGACGGCAGTGTGAGAAAAGGCACCAGAATCCGGATGATCGCCACAGGGATGGAAGAAGAAGTGGTAGAAGTAGGGACGTTTGGTGCGGGTCAGCTGATCCCCTGTGAGGAGCTGGGCGCCGGTATGGTTGGCTATATCACGGCGAGCCTGAAAAATGTGGAGGGGACCCGTGTGGGAGATACGGTGACCGATGTGGACAACCCTTGTGAAGAGGCGCTGCCGGGCTATAAAAAAGTGCTGCCCATGGTGTACTGCGGTCTGTATCCGGCAGACGGAGCGAAATATCAGGATCTCCGGGATGCGCTGGAAAAACTGCAGCTCAACGACGCGTCGCTGCAGTTTGAGGCGGAGACGTCGGCTGCGCTCGGATTTGGGTTCCGGTGCGGCTTTCTCGGACTGCTTCATCTGGAAGTGATACAGGAGCGGCTGGAGCGGGAGTACAATCTTGATCTCGTGACAACAGCGCCGGGTGTTGTTTATCATGTATACAAGACAAACGGCGAGATGGTGGAGGTGACGAATCCGTCGAATCTGCCAGATCCGTCCGAGATCGAGCACATGGAAGAACCGGTCGTGGAGGCGGAGATCATGGTGACGACGGAGTTTGTCGGCGCCATCATGAAACTGTGCCAGGAGCGCCGTGGCGTCTATATCGATATGCAGTATATGGAAGAGACACGGGCGCTGCTACGCTATATCCTGCCGCTGAATGAGATCATATATGATTTCTTTGACTCCCTGAAGTCCCGTTCCAGAGGATATGCTTCTTTTGATTATGAGATGAAAGGATATGAGACGGCGAGTCTTGTGAAGCTGAATATCCTGATCAATAAAGAAGAAGTTGACGCCCTGTCCTTCATCGTTCATGAGAGCTCTGCCTATGAACGGGGACGGAAGATGTGCCAGAAACTGAAGAGTGAGATTCCGAGACATCTGTTTGAGATTCCGATCCAGGCGGCCATCGGAAACAAAGTGATCGCCAGGGAGACGGTAAAGGCGGTCCGCAAGGATGTCCTTGCCAAGTGCTATGGCGGCGATATCTCCCGAAAGAGAAAACTGCTGGAAAAACAGAAGGAAGGGAAGAAGCGCATGCGGCAGATCGGTAACGTGGAAATCCCGCAGAAGGCGTTTATGAGTGTGCTGAAGCTGGATGATGAAGAATAAAGAAAATCCTATCGGCGTCTATATACACATCCCTTTCTGTGTCCGCAAATGTCATTACTGTGATTTTTTATCTTATCCTGGCGGGATGGAAGAACAAAAGCGGTATGTCCGGCTGCTGGTCCAGGAGATGGCAAACTGGCAGAAGCGGTTTTCTTTCCCGGCTGTCGATACGATTTTCATCGGAGGGGGGACGCCCTCCCTGCTTGCCGTGGAGGATATGGATGTTTTGCTTCAGGCAGTGGCAGATCTTTTTTTCCTGAAAGAACTGTCCGAGTTTTCCCTGGAGTGCAACCCGGGTACGGTGACGGCAGAGAAACTGAAACTGTACCGGGAGGCGGGCGTCAGCCGGATCAGTATCGGAATGCAGTCCGCCGTAGACACGGAGCTGCAGGATCTGGGCCGGATCCATACCTGTGATGAATTTCTAAAGTGCTATCAGATAGTGCGCAGGGCCGGATTTGAAAATGTAAATATTGATGTGATGGCAGCGATACCGGGACAGACGATACAGAGCTATGAAAAAACCCTGCAGACGGTATTATCGCTGGAACCGGAACACATTTCTTCTTACAGCCTGATCATAGAGGAAGGAACGGAGTTTTATAAACGGTATGCCAAAGAACCGCCGGTAGATGAAGAGACAGACCGCCGTATGTATGAGATAACAGGTATATTGCTGGAACAAGCAGGTTATCAGCGATATGAAATATCAAATTATGCAAAGCCGCACCGGGAGTGCAGGCACAATCTCAAATACTGGCAGAGAGAAGAGTATCTGGGGATTGGTCTTGGAGCTGCCTCGTTTATGGAACACTGCCGGTTTACCAATGAGACGGATATGACTTTATATCAGAATATGATCCGTAATGGAAAATGCCCGGTTTCGCAGACGGAACAACTGAGTCTGGAGGATGAAATGTCAGAGTTTATGTATTTGGGACTCCGGTGCAGGAAGGGGATTTCTGCCAGACAGTTTTATAACAGCTTTGGCATCAGACTGGAAGACCGTTTTGGAGAAATGGTAAAGAAATATGTGGAGCAGGGTCTGCTGATCCATGAGGGTGACTGTATTTATCTGACAAAACGGGGGATTGATGTAAGTAACCTCGTTTTTGAAGGATTTATATAAAAGAAAAAGAGATAGAGAGGAAGAGAGTAGTCATGAAAAAAGCAAAAAGAAGTTCTTTTTCCGGTTCACTTGGTTTTGTGCTCGCAGCGGCGGGAAGTGCCGTGGGATTGGGAAATATATGGAGATTCCCTTATCTGACAGCCAAAAATGGCGGAGGGATTTTCCTGGTCGTTTATCTGGTCCTGGCCCTTACCTTTGGTTTTACCCTTCTGACGACGGAGGTTGCCATCGGGAGAAAGACAAAACAAAGCCCTCTGACCGCCTATGCGAAGCTAAAGGATAAGTGGGGCTTTCTGGGAGTGATCGCCTGTCTTGTGCCGGTGATCATTATGCCGTACTACTGTGTGATCGGAGGCTGGGTTGTCAAGTATTTTATCGCCTATCTGACGGGAGATGGACCGGCAACAGCCCAGGATGGCTATTTTAACGGGTTTATCACAGGGGATATCCAGCCAATGATCCTGATGTTTGTTTTTTTGTTTGTGGTTGCATTTATCATATTCCGGGGAGTGAATAAAGGGATTGAATCGTTTTCCAAGATACTGATGCCGGTACTTCTTTTGCTGGTGATCGGCATCGCTGTTTTTTCCCTGACGATCCGGCATACGGATGATGCAGGTGTGACAAGGACTGGTCTGGACGGATTGAAAGCCTATGTGATCCCGAATTTTGACGGGATGACGGTCAAGGGATTTTTTACTGTAGTTGTGGATGCAATGGGGCAGCTCTTTTTCAGCCTCAGTGTGGCGATGGGGATCATGGTGGCATATGGTTCCTATGTCAGGGATGATGCAAATCTGGTAAAATCGATCAACCAGATCGAGATCTTTGATACAGTAGTTGCTTTTCTGGCTGGTGTGATGATCATTCCTGCCGTCTTCACCTTTATGGGAAGAGAGGGAATGGATGCATACGGTCCCGGTCTTATGTTTGTCTCCCTGCCTCAGGTATTTGCCGCCATGGGGCGGGTCGGGAACCTTGTGGGATGCCTGTTTTTTGCCATGGTGCTCTTTGCAGCACTGACAAGTGCTGTCTCAGTTATGGAGGCGGTAGTTTCCAGCTTCATGGATAAGTTCCATATCTCGAGAGTCAGGGCGGCGGCATATGAGACCGTGATCGCCCTTGTGGGCGGCATTGTTGTATGCCTTGGATACAATAAGTGGTTCTTTGAGCTTAAACTGCCCACCGGGACGAAAGGACAGATCCTTGATATCATGGATTATATCAGCAACAACTGTCTCATGCCGGTGGTGGCGATCGGTACCTGTATCCTCATCGGATGGGTTGTGAAGCCGAAAACTGTGATCGAAGAAGCCGAAAAAAATGGCAGCCGCTTTGGCAGAAAGAGGCTGTATATCGTGATGATCAAATATGTTGCGCCGGTGCTGCTGCTGGTCGTATTGTTAAAGTCTCTGGGAATCCTGACATTTATTTAATTGGCATTTTCTTCCAGTTGTTCCGCCAGACGTTCCCATTCGGACATCGCCTGTGCCAGAGCGGTCTCTTTTTCTTCTCTGGCGGCAGCGATTTCTGATAGTTTATGCGCATTGGCAGCATATTCCGGCAGAGAAAATTCTTCATCCAGGGCAGCGATCTCATGTTCCAGTGTTTCGATCTGCTGCTCTGTTTTCTTGTATTCCTGTTCCAGCCTGCGCTGTGCGGCAGCCTGTGCTTTTTGTTCTTTCCAGTCCAGTCTGGCGGCCGTTTTTTTATCCTGTGCATGGGTAGCGCCGTCGGAAGACGCAGCGTCCCTGTCACCGAGATAAATCTGTTCGACCGTTTCTTTTTTCTCCAGATAGTATGAATAATTGCCGTCATAGGAGAGCAGTTTATGCCCGGTGAGGTCAAGGATCTTTGTGGCAGTCCTGTCGATAAAATAGCGGTCGTGGGATACATACAGCACCGTACCGGTATAGTTGTTGAGCGCCGTCTCCAGAATTTCTTTGGAAGTAATGTCCAGGTGGTTGGTCGGCTCATCCAGAAGCAGAAAATTTGCCTGGGAGAGCATCAGCTTGGCAAGGGAGACCCGCCCCCGCTCGCCTCCGCTGAGCAGACGGATGTTTTTAAATACATCATCGCCGGTAAACAAAAAGGCAGCCAGCACATTACGGATCGTCGTGTGGTCCAGATCCGGATAGTCATCCTGGATTTCTTCAAAGATCGTTTTTTCTTCGTGGAGCACCTGATGTTCCTGATCATAGTAACCGATCTCCACATTGGTTCCGGTTGCAGCCGTTCCGGCGTCGACAGGTTCCATACCCTGGATCATTTTCAGCAGCGTTGTCTTGCCAGTGCCGTTCTCTCCGAGGATGGCGATCTTTTCTCCGCGTTTTACATCAAAAGAAATGTCCTTAAACAGATGATTGTCTCCAAAGCTCTTGGCGAAATGTTCTACCTGGAGTACGTCATTTCCACTGATGCAGGAAGGGGTGAGGGAGAAGGACATTGTTTTTTCGTATTCCACTGGTTTTTCAATGCGTTCGATCTTATCCAGCATCTTCTCCCGGCTCTCTGCACGTTTGATGGATTTTTCCCGGTTGAACGAACGCAGCTTTTCGATGACGGCTTCCTGGTGCCGGATCTCCTGCTGCTGGTTATAATACTGTTTGATCTGTGCGTCCCGTAATGCCGCTTTTTTTTCGGCATAGCTGCTGTAATTACCAGTGAAGGAGGAGACCTTACCGTGGTCGATCTCGATCACTTTGTCTGCGATCCGGTCCAGGAAATAGCGGTCGTGGGATACGACGAGGATGCTTCCTTTGTAATTCATCAGATAACTTTCCAGCCAGCGGATGGATGCAAGGTCCAGATGGTTGGTCGGTTCATCGAGGAGCAGAAGATCCGGTTCCATAAGGAGAAGCTTTCCCAGGGCGACACGGGTCTTCTGTCCGCCGGAGAGCTGATTGATGACCTGGTGCATGGCATCGCCCCCGAACCCGAGTCCATTGATGACGCCGAGCACCTTACTCTTATAAGCATATCCGTCGCCGGATTCAAAGGCAGTCTGGAGACGGTTGTAGCGGCTTAACAATTTTTCCAGTTCATTCCCTTCTGTCCGGGCGATTTCCTGTTCGAGTTCCCGGAGCGTCCGGTCCAGTTCGATGACATCGGATTTTACAGCGAGAAGTTCTTCATAGATGGTGTTGTCTGAATGGTAACCCTGCTGCTGGGGAAGATAACCGGTGACCGTGTCCTTCGCACATACGACATCCCCTTCATCGGCATCCAGCTCTCCTGTGATGATCCGCAGAAGGGTTGTTTTTCCTGCTCCGTTGATGCCGACGATGGCGGCGCATTCCTGTTCATTTATATGAAAAGTGGCATCTGCCAGTATCGTCTCACCGGCAAATGCTTTCTTGATATGACTGCATGCTGCTATCATGGTATTCCTCCGTTTGTGTACATAATAAAAGTTCTCCGCAAGTATAACATATTTCTGTGAATGTTGGCAACTGTAACGGAAAATACCTGTTGTCTGCACTGACTGTTTGCGCTATAATAGAACAAAAGGTTTCCAAAGATTGACAGAAAATTAACATTCCGATATAATAAACAGTAACAAAAAATGTCCGGTGCCTCTTATGCCGGGACGGAAGGATTGACAGGACATGGAAAAGAAAATATCGTCTGCGGTGATCAAAAGACTGCCGCGGTATTATCGATATCTGAGCGAACTGCTGGATCAGGGGATCGACCGTATCTCTTCGCAGGAACTCAGCAGCCAGATGAACGTGACGGCGTCACAGATCCGGCAGGATCTCAATAATTTTGGCGGTTTTGGACAACAGGGATATGGATATAACGTTGAGATATTAAAGAGTGAGATCGGAAAGATCCTGGGTCTGGACCGGCAGTATCAGGTGATCATCCTGGGAGCCGGAAATCTGGGACAGGCGCTGGCAAATTATGCAGGGTTTGAAAAAAGAGGCTTCCTTGTCTCTGCTATTTTTGATGTCGATGAAAATAAGATCGGTATGACAGTGGGAAATCTTGAGGTACATGATATGAAAGGGCTGTCTGCCTTTGTGAAGGAAAATCCGGTTGATATCGCCGCCCTGACACTTCCGAAGGCAAAGGCTTCCGATGTGGCAAAGAGCCTGTATGCCATGGAGGTGCATGCTTTCTGGAATTTTGCGGCGACGGATCTTGATCTTCCGCCGGATGCGGTGGTGGAAAATGTCCATCTGGCAGAAAGCCTGATGCGTCTTTCTTATAATATTGCCAATTAGCGCCGTAAAGCTAATCAGTCTGGGATATGGGTGGGTTACAAAAAGAGGGGAGTGAACGATTTTGAAAAAGCAGGATAACAGCTTTGAGATGGCAGTGCGCTCAGCGCTGAAGGGGAGGGAGATTCCGATTCTGGTGCTGGATGCGAGATGGCACACGTTATTTCCCAAAGGAGAAAAGCCGGCCGATATCGTAGCATTGGAGGAGCAGCTCAATGATCATCTCAAGAAACAGGGGCATCTTGTCAATGAGATCAAGGATCTGAAAAAGGCGAAAAAAAAGCTGATGGACGGTATCGTGGCGGGGATGGAAGGTACATCGTCCCGCGCCAATAAGAAAAAAGAAAACCAGCAGAGGCTTCTGCTGGAGACGAATGAACGGATCCAGCAGGACTCCGATGAACTGATGGAGATCCCTTATCAGATTAAGGATACGAATGAAAAACTGATGATCATTGGTGCGAAGTATTGCTTTGAGAGGTTGAGTAATGGTGACCAGATGGTGCAGGAACTGACCGATGAGATCCATGCCCTGCAGGCAGAGCTGACGGATAAAAAGGAGTTCCGGGAAAATCTGGAGGAGAGTATGGACAGCGCTTATTCCCTGATGCATGGGCTGCTTGGACATGATATTATGAATCTGTTTGATAAGGGGAAGTTTCATCCATGATCATCGGTGTCGGTGTAGATATGATCGAGATCAGCCGGGTCGTCCGTGCCTGTGAGAGAGGTCATTTTCTGGAAACAGTTTTTTCCGGGCGGGAGATTGCACAGATGGACAAAAGAAAGCGGCGTGCCGCCTCAGATTTTGCCGGAAAGGAAGCGGTGGTAAAGGCTCTTGGTACGGGATTTGCCGGGATAGAGGCAGGAGAGATCGAGATCCTCCGGAATGAGGATGGCGCCCCTTGTATAGAGCTTCACGGAAAGGCAAAAGAGAAAGCGGAAGAACTTGGTATCAGGGACTGGAAGATATCCATTACGAACACAAAAGAACTGGTGACGGCATTTGTCGTTGCCAGTACGTAGCTCAACAGCGGGGTCAAATTGCCCCCGCCGGGCTAATGTTGTTTTGCTGATATTTGGATAAAGAAGGAATGGAGAAGATGTATGAGGTATCTTTATACAGGCAGACAGGCAAAGGAGATTGATTCCCATGCGATCCACACCGTGGGCATTCCCGGTCTTGTTTTGATGGAGAAGGCAGCTATGACGATAGCTGCTGTTCTTATGGAAAGAGAAGATAAAACAAAGAAAATACTTGCCGTATGCGGCAGTGGAAACAATGGCGGCGACGGGGTAGCAGCGGCAAGGCTGCTGTGTGCGCAGGGATATCATGCGGCAGTGACAGTGATCGGGGAACCGGATCATATGACGGAGGAGATGAAACGGCAGCTTGCGATCGCTGTCAACTGTGACGTGCCGGTGCTGCCGTTGACAGCGGTTGGGGATCATGAGTTTGATGTGATACTGGACGGTGTCTTTGGGATCGGGCTGTCCCGGGAGGTAGAAGGCGTTTACGAGCAGGTGATCGACCAGATCAATGAGAGCGGTGCGGATATTTATGCACTGGATGTTCCCTCCGGGATCCATGCCGGTACGGGAGTTGTGCTCGGTACGGCGGTCAGGGCAAAATGCACGATTACGTTTGGGGTCAACAAGCTGGGACTGGTACTGCATCCCGGATGTGAATATGCCGGGGAAGTGCTGGTGGGAGATATCGGTTTTCCATCCGTGAGTACAGAAGCGGTGGAGTCGGCGTATTACTATTATGAGCCGGAGGATCTGGCGTTACAGTTGCCGTACCGCCCTGTCCGTTCCCATAAGGGGACGTTTGGCAGGGTACTGGTCGTGGCTGGCTCTGAGACGATGGCTGGCGCCGCTTATCTGGCGGCGGGGGCAGCGTATTCGATGGGAGCGGGACTGGTGAAGGTGATATCGCCTGCCTGCAACAGAGAGATGTTACTTACTTCACTGCCTGAGATATTATTTGCCGTCCGGGATGAACTTGCGGACGCCCTGGACTGGGCGGATGCCATCCTGGTGGGTCCCGGACTGGGACTGACAGATGAGTCAGAAGAGATGATACGGTATATCGTAGAAAATTCTCCTGTGCCGACCGTGATCGATGGGGACGGAATCCGGCTGTGCCGGAATGTGACCGATACGTTATCGGATAATTTTATCCTCACGCCCCACCTGAAGGAAATGAATTATCTGACCGGGATACCCGTGCCGGAATTGCAAAAAGACCTGCCGGGGACGACAAGGAAAGCTGCCGGGGAATGGAATTGTGTTGTGGTGCAGAAGGATGCCCGCACGGTTGTGTCGGATGGCAGGGAATGTTATATCAATGTATCCGGGAATAACGGCATGGCAACAGGGGGCTCCGGGGATGTGCTTGCCGGTATGATGACGGGTCTGCTGGGACAGCGTATGGAACCTTTTGCAGCGGCAAAGCTTGCCGTTTATCTTCATGGTCTGAGCGGGGATGTCATGGCACGGGAAAAGGGAAGGTATAGTCTTCTCGCCTCGGATCTGATCACAGGGATCGCAAAAGTGACAGCCGGGATCCTGGAAGCGGAAGGCGGGATGGAGCATGAATAGAAAATACGACAGGACGTATGCCGAGGTGGATCTGGAGGCGATCCGGCATAATATAAGGGAAACCCGGAAAAGAATAAAAAAAGATACGAAGATTATGGCGGTTGTCAAGGCAGATGCCTATGGCCACGGTGCGGTGGAAGTGTCCCATGCTCTGGAGGGTATGGTGGATGCTTACGGAGTGGCGATGATCGGGGAGGCGCTGGAATTGCGCCGCTCCGGTATCAGAAAAATGATATTGATCCTGGGATATACCGGAGAGCAGTGGTATCCAGAACTGGTGGAACAAAAGATTTCACAGACGGTTTATACGTGGGAGATGGCGGAGCAGCTCAATGAGGCGGCAGGGAAGCTGGGGCAGAAGGCGGCTGTTCATATTAAACTGGATACCGGCATGGGCAGGATCGGATTTGCTCCATCAGAAGAAAATATCGAGGTGGTAAAACAGATCAGCTGCCTTCCCTGGCTGGAAATCGAGGGAATCTACACACATTTTGCGAGAGCGGATGAAAAAACAGATCAGCCGATCCAGGAACCATTCCGGCAATACCTGTCTTTTGTGGAAAAACTGGAGGATATGGGAGTGAAGATCCCTGTGCGTCATGTATCGAACAGTGCTTCTATTATGCATTTTCCTGAAGGGAATCTGGATATGGTGCGTTCCGGGATTACGACATATGGACTGTATCCTTCGGAAGAGGTGCCAAAAGAAAACATACGATTCAGACCGGCGATGCAGTGGAAATCCGTGATCTCTTACGTGAAAGAGGTTCCGGCGGGAACCAGTATCAGTTATGGTGGTACCTATCTATGCCGTGAGCCGATGAAGGTAGCGACTGTGCCGGTAGGGTATGCGGATGGGATGAAAAGGGATCTGTCAAATAAGGGCAGAGTTCTGGTTCATGGAATGTATGCCAGGATCCTGGGCAGGATCTGTATGGATCAGTTTATGATTGATGTGACGTCGATACCGCATGTATCCATTGGCGATGAAGTCACGATATTTGGCAGGGATGGAGACAATCAGATCCCGGTGGAGGAGATCGCCGGGCTGTCACATTCTTTTAACTATGAATTTGTCTGCAGCATCACCGGGCGTGTACCAAGAAAATATGTCAATGAAAATCCGCCGCGTTAAGAAATTTTAACCATTTTGAATATTGTTTCGTATATTGGTAATAATTAGAATATCAATTGATGGATCATAGGAATTCCTTTGAAATCGTAAAAAAGGAGAAGACTAACTGTGGTAGTCAGACGAGGCGATATTTATTACGCAGATTTACGGCCGGTCGTCGGCTCCGAACAGGGAGGCGTACGGCCGGTTCTTATTATACAGAATGATATGGGGAACCGTTACAGCCCTACTGTGATCTGCGCAGCGATTACATCTAAACTGAATAAGGCAAAGCTGCCGACACACATTGCCCTGGAGGCAGACCGGTACGGAATCGTGAAAGATTCGGTCGTTTTGCTCGAACAGATCAGAACGATAGACAAATCAAGACTGAGGGAGAAGGTATGCCATCTGGATGAAACGATCCTGAAAAAGATCAATACGGCACTGGAAGTCAGTCTGGCACTTACTACATAGGACAAAAGGACCAGACGGAAAACAGCATCATTTGGGTAAAAGAAAAACACCTCTGGGAAAGAGGTGTTTTTCCTGATACCCGAAGGTATCAAAGCGTATAATAGGGTGGGAGTAGAAAGTTTATACTTTCCAAATGCTAATATACGTTAAGAGTGTGTCATAAATATGTCAACCGTGAAAAATAACATAAGTTTTGACTTTATTTTTATATTTGGCTTATTTATTTCTGTAATATCTTGTCAAAATCCCTGTCTTACGTATATACTGTCATTATTATAAAGGAAAAGAAAGAAGAAATGTCAGATGCAGTATACAATATTGTGTGTAGGAAAGATAAAAGAGCGGTTTTATACAGATGCCATCGGGGAATACAGAAAGCGCCTGTCCCGGTACGGGAAAACAGAAGTGATCGAGGTGGCGGATGAAAAGACGCCGGACCAGGCATCCGATGCGCTGGAGTGCCAGATCCGGCAAAAAGAAGCGGAGAGACTGCTCCGGCATATAAAGGATTCTATGTATGTGATCGCCCTGGATCTGTGCGGAAAAGAGTATGATTCGGTGGCATTTGCCGGACATCTTGGTGATCTTATGCTCCGGGGCAACAGTCATATTGTATTTGTGATCGGCGGTTCACTGGGACTGCATTCATCTGTCTTACAGCGGGCAGACGAGAGGATCTGTTTTTCAAAAATGACGTTTCCCCATCAGCTGATGCGTGTGATCCTGCTGGAGCAGGTTTACCGGGCGAACCGGATACAGAGAGGGGAGCCGTATCATAAGTAAGGGAAATAAAAATTGTCTAAGGCTGTGAAATGTGGTAAACTATAAAGGAAAACTGGATGCAGGGGGGTGACAGAATGTGTACGAAAAGTGAATTGAAATTTAGTATTTTTATCATTTATCAGTTAGCGGAGAAATGGAATAAAACACCGCCAGAGGTATATAAAATTTTAAATGATACTCATATTCTTGATGATTATATCATTGCATGTTATGATACTCTTCATACACTGGGAGCGGAATATCTGAAAGCGGATATCACAGAGTTTGTGAAAGAAAAAGGAGTGGAGGTATGATTGGCAGAGCAGATTTCCCAGGGGATGTATGGGATTGAAAATATGGACTATAAATATCTTGTGCAGGACATGATAGAAAATGAACCGGAGATTTTTTTGTCACTATGACGTATGTTCGGGAGCATAATGGTCTATACTGATAGGAAAATCAGTAAAAGGAGAAAGGTCATGTTTCGGATTCCCCGGCATATAGGTATTATACCAGACGGCAACAGAAGATGGGCAAAAAGCAACGGATTAAAAAAAGAAGAAGGATATGCCTTTGGGCTGGAGCCAGGTCTGGCGCTTTTGTGGACAGCCAAAAAGTATCATATCCGTGAACTGACATATTATGGATTTACGGTAGATAACTGCAAACGCCCGCGGGAGCAGGTCAAAGCCTTTTCACGCGCCTGCGTGGATGCGGTGAAGAAGATGGAGCAGGAAAACGTGAGACCTTATGTATTGGGGAATACAAAATCGTCCTGTTTTCCAGAGGAACTGATTCCGTACACTAAGGACAGGCAGACAGAAGTGAGTGATCCAGAGGCAATACAGGTAAATCTTCTCGTGAATTACGGATGGGAGTGGGATATGAAGAATAACTGGGCTTCCCAGATGATCCCTCGGGTGGACATGGTGATCCGATGGGGCGGCATGTGCCGGCTGTCTGGTTTTCTTCCGATCCAGACCGTATATTCTGATTTTTGTATCTTGCAGGAGCTGTGGCCCGATTATCAGGAAGAGCAGTTTGAATATGCGCTGAACTGGTATCAGAAACAGGATGTGACGTTGGGGGGATAGACGACGAAGTAAATGAGTTTTTGAATGTATATAAAAAACTTGAGATGAATTTCCCTTTGCTTTGTAATATCAATCTGAAAATAGAAACAAAAAAACGGACATACGGCAAGAGCCATCTGACCCTTGCCAGTCGGAAAGTATCCGTACAAAAAGAGCCGGGAGCAGCGTTGCTTGGCGGTTTGTTTATTGTTTTATCTTTTTTAGCAAATTTATGATTTATTACAAATAAACCTGCATCGTCTGCCGCAGCTGTTCTTCGATCACGATCAGCCGGTTGCAGAGATCCGTTGTTTCATGATCTGCCGCCCTGTATTGGTTTAAATACCTGTGGAGGGATTTGATCCCCATATCACAGCCATCCGTGATCAGGTCAGCGATGGCGGCGTCGCTGCCATCTAGTTCCATTTTTATATTTGCTTTTAACCAGGACATACTTTTGGCGAGGGGATTGGGTTCTTTTTCCTCGCTGTTTCTGCGTATCAGCTGATCTGTGATCTCATCTTTTAATGTATCATGGTGGCTTTTGCTCTCAGTCAGGGCTTGTTTCATATTCGGATCACTGACATAGTCCAATACGTCATCAAGAGAAGAAATCGCCATTTTCGTACCAGCATCACATTCCTTTAATAATTCAATGCTATCATTATTTTCTGTATTCATAGTATCCTCCATTCAGAACCATTATTTATGAAAATAGTATGTGCAAAACTGGAAAAAATATTAGGGAAAAAGAAAGTCAAATACCCCGCTGCAAAGTAACAGGGCATGACCTAGTTTCTCTAAAGGAACCTTTCGGTTCCTTGGCAAGATTCGCCCCAGAGGGGCGGGGTATTTGGTCTACGCTTCGCTTCGGTCCTTGCTTAACAGACATCCGCTGGATGTCTAGCAACCTCGCGGACGCGCTCGGATGATGCAAGCTTGCTTGCATTATCCTCACTTTGCCTTTGCGGGAATAAATAATACCAATATCAGGAATTTCGCATTGAGAAAATTTATGAAATATGTTACATTATATAAGAGAAATGGACAAGGGGGGGAGCCGGGATGGAATCACTGGGGGCAGAAGATTTTGGATTCGTGGAAATGCAGAAGATGCAGTTAGAACTGCAGGAAAAATACCGGGGACTGTGGGAACCCGTTGTCCCGCAGAAGGGAAAAAATAAGCTGTTGTGGATGATGATCGAGGCGGGGGAGGCTGCCGATATCATAAAAAAGGATGGGGCGGAAAAAATCATTGACAATGAGGAAACACGACGGCATTTTATCGAAGAACTGACGGATGTTATGATGTATTTTAATGATATTATGAGCTGCTTTGATATATCGGTGGAAGAATTCAAACAGATATACCGGATGAAGCATAATAAAAATATGGAACGCTGGCAGTCGGACGACACTGCCCAGTGAAAGAGGAGGAAAATATGATCATTCCATTGTATATAAGGGAAAAGATCCCTATGGCTCTCGATCTGTGCCTGCACATAGCGATCGCCCTTTTTTTATATTTTATTGGTACGAAAATTATTCATTTTATACTTAAAGTAACAAAAAGATCGTTTGATAAGAGCCAGATGGAGGAAGGGGTTTCCCATTTTCTCTTTTCCATTATAAAAATCGCTCTTTATTTTGTGCTGATCCTCACGCTCTGTCAGTTCCTTGGGCTGGCGACAAGTTCGGTGATCGCGCTTCTTGGCTCCGCCGGACTGGCGGTAGGACTTGCCCTCCAGGGAAGCCTGGCGAATTTTGCCGGCGGGGTGCTGATCCTCATTGCCAAACCGTTTGTCGTTGGTGATTATATCATCGTGGGCGACAAAGAGGGTACAGTGATCAGTATTGATATTATTTATACCAAATTACAGATGGTGGACAACAAAACGGTGATCATGCCAAATGGCAGCCTTGCTGATTCGGATATCATTAATGTGACAAACCAGAATAAAAGAAGGATTGATATCGAAGTCGGGGTCGATTACGCGGAGAATATAAAAAAAGTGCGGGATATCCTGCAGGATATCATAGAAAAACAGGATAAGATCCTTCCGGACGAGCCAGTCGATATCGTGGTAGGGGCGTTAAATACCTCTTCGGTGGACATGCTGATCCATGTGTGGGTCAAAAAAGAGGATTACTGGAAGGTGAGATGGGCGATGCTGGAGGAGATCAAGGAACGGTTTGAGAGCGA
Source organism: uncultured Eubacterium sp. (assembly GCA_910584875.1). Taxonomy (GTDB): domain Bacteria; phylum Bacillota; class Clostridia; order Lachnospirales; family Lachnospiraceae; genus Eubacterium_F. The sequence goes on along the minus strand of CAJUDA010000011.1, from coordinate 18,423 downwards.
AGGGGTCGTGATTCCGTTTAACCAGCTGGATGTGAATCTGAAAGAACATAAAGGGGAGAGCGAGGAGGAAAAAGTGCGATGAGATTTCCGGAATTTATCAGGCAGGGAGATACGATCGGTTTTGCGGCGCCGGCATTTGGCTGTGCGACAGAACCATACCGCACAGCGTTTGATCATTCCCTGGCAAAATGGCGGGAACTGGGATTTGAGGTAAAGACCGGTCCCAACTGTTATGCAGACAAAGGGATCGGGATCAGCAATACGCCGGAGAACTGCGCCGGGGAACTGATGCAGATGATGCAGGAGGAAGAAACGGCGTGTGTTATTTCCTGTGGCGGCGGAGAACTGATGTGTGAGATCGTTCCCTGTCTTGATTTTGAACAGCTGGCGAAGCTGCCGGCGAAATGGTTTATGGGATATTCTGATAACACGAATATGACATTTCTTTTGACGACACTGGCGGATACAGCAGCCATTTACGGTCCCTGTGCGGCAGCGTTTGGCATGGAGCCATGGCATCCCGCCATTACCGATGCCTGTCAGCTGCTGCAGGGCAAAAAGCTGATCATGCACAATTATGACAGGTGGGAGAGGGAATCCTTAAAGGATGAGGACCATCCGCTGGAACCCTATCACGTCACGGAAGATTTCCGTCTGCACAGTAAAAATGCACAGGCAGGCATACCATTTGGCGGGAGGCTGCTGGGGGGCTGTCTTGACTGTCTCACCAACCTTGTGGGGACGCGTTATGACAAAGTAAAGGAGTTTACAGAAAAATACAGGGAAGATGGTATTTTGTGGTTTCTGGAGGCATGTGAACTGAATACGATGGACATCCGGCGCGCCCTCTGGCACCTCAGGGAGGCTGGGTGGTTTGAGGGAGCCAGCGGGTTTCTGATCGGACGTCCCATGCTGTTTGATGAGCCGGTGATGGGGCTGGACCAGTATGAGGCAGTGACAGGGATCCTTGGAGAATTTGACGTGCCGATTCTTATGGATCTGGATATCGGGCATACCGCACCGATGATGCCGCTGGTCAGTGGCGCTTATGCCACGGTCCTTGCAGGAGAGAATGAGATCACAGTGGAGATGGAGAGGCGATGATCGATGAACTGGCAGGATAAAAGAAAGGTAGAACCGCAGGTGATCTGTGGAGAATGTGAAGGGACGCCGGAGGAGGCAGGGTATGATCCTGTCCGCCTGGATGTTCTGAACCGGCATATACAGAGCCTTATCGATGAAAAAATAATTTTGTCCGGCAGTTACTGTCTCTGGCGGCGGGGGAAGGTATTTGCCAATGCTGCGCTGGGGAATCTTGCCTGTGAGTGGCAGGGGAGAGATAAATTTATGCCGGATACTTTTTTTGAGATCCAGTCCGTGACGAAAGTGTTTGTTGCCCTTGCCATATTGAAACTGGCGGAGGATGGAATGCTGTATCCTGGTCAGCCGGTGCATGAATGGATCGCGGAATTTGCAGAAGGGGATTTTCGGGAGATCACCATCGCACACCTTCTGACCCACACATCCGGGCTCTGTGCCCTGCCCGGTGTGCTTCCTGGGGATGAACGGGACTGGTGGGGGGCGATCGATGACAACCGGGTGAAGGAGACATGGATCCAGGCGGCGATCGACGTCGGGCTTCACGCAAAGCCGGGCGAGAGCTGGATTTATTCGGCGGTGGGTTATCCTCTACTGGGTGAGATCATTGAGCGCGCCTCGGGGATGAGGATGGATGAATTTATCCGGGAGACGATCCTGATTCCCTGCGGCATGACAGAAACCCACTGGCGTATCCATGCAGAGGAAAAGTGGATCAGGCGTTATAACATCGCCAACCAGTCGGATCTGGCAATGCTGGCGGAATATCCGCAAAAAGGATGTTCCGCGCTGGCGAGATCCTCTTACCACTGGAAAAAGGAGATCCCCGATGCTGCCGGGGGACTTATGTCCACCGGGCGGGAAATGGTGCGGCTGGGTGAGATGATCCTCCGGGACGGAATCTGGAAGGGCAATCGGGTGCTCGGGAAGACAGCGCTGTCCTGGCTGTGGGCAGACCTTGTGGGAGAGGGTGTGACAGACTACTGCTATGGACATCATGGCATGCCCGTCGTTTACGGAGCGGGGATGCCGGTTTCCACACACCGGACGGATCTGTCCTGGCTTGTGTCCGACCAGGTGATCTCTCATGAGGGAAGCGGTACCTGTGTTTTTCTCGTAGATAAGAAAGAAGATTTCACAGCGATGTTCCAGACCAGTTTCCCGGATGAAAACAGCTGGTGCCATGAGGCGGTGAAAGGGACTGCTTCGATCATCTGGTCGGGATTGCGGTGAGAAAATAGTGATAAAAAGGGAGAGATAGTATGAATACAAAGAAGACAGTTTTATCCATTCTGCTTGTGATTGCAATCCTTGTCAGTCCGGTACTGCCGTACCGGCAGACAACGGTCCGTGCAGAGAAAATGCAGACATTTACGATAGAGAGTGAGGGTCTGTATGAAAAGCTGAGAGACGGAATTAAATTGGAGAAGAATGCATCGATGGATAAGGATGACGCAAATAAGACGATACAGCTGGATCTGGAAAAAGTGACTGAGATCGGTCTGCTCCTGTCTGATAAGGACAAGAAGGATGGACAGTATAAAGAAATTCTTAGTACATTGCTTCGTGACTGTACGAATCTGCAGATCCTGAAGCTTAAAAATTGCGATATCAGGGAAGGGGATTTATCGGTTTTAGATCACCGGGAGAGCATGACCTGTCTGCAGTTACACGGCAGCCAGATTGAAAAAGTACCTGCCATTACACTGCCGAATCTACAAATGTTCTGTCTGACAAAAAATGATTTGTCCGCCGATGGCGCCTGTGAAAATATCAATAAAGATCACTTTCCGGCACTGATTGAGCTGTGGCTGGGTAACTGTAAGATCGCGGATATCGATTTCATACAGAATGTGGGGGATCTGCGGGTATTATCGCTGTCGCAAAACCGTCTGACCGATGAGGATATCACCAAACTTTTTGGTATGAAAAATTTGTCGGATCTTGAGCAGCTCGATCTGGGAATGAGAGTTCATAGTGTGCTGGGTGGTTTGTATAGTTTTGCTCCGGATACAAGCAGTAATAAATTTACAGATCCGGAGAATCTGGCATCAATCCTGACGAGATTTCCCAAAGTGAAAAATCTTGACTTATCAGGGCTTGGTATCACTTCCTTATTGCCATTTGCCGGTATGAACGAAGGGATCAGTGTGAATTTTGCCTATAATAAGATCCTTGATTTTGCCGGTCTGGAACGGAATCCCGGGATTAAGATCGAATTACACGATCAGACGATTTCTCGTCCCTGGGATGGTGTGGAAGAGGAAATAGAACTGCCCGAATTGATCCGCAGGGTTCTGGATCCCGATGATGTTTTGTATTCGTCCTTGGGTTTGGTTTATACAGACTGCCGGTTATCGGAGGATGGCAAAAAGATTATTATATTGTCAAAAAAATCCACGGCATTTGTTACAGTAAATGCAGGAAAACTGGATGGATCGAAGATTAAATTTATTCAAAAGGTAACGCCGCTTTATAAAATCCCTGAAGGTCTGACAGCGGATGAGGGAGATACGCTTGCCGACATTAGCCTGCCGGATGGATTTGCATGGAAGGATCCTTCCTGTAGCGTGGGGGCGGCGGGAACGAAGACATTTCAGGCTGTTTATACACCGGAGGATACCGACAAATATCTGATCGTGGACAATATTGATATTTCCGTGACGGTCCGGAAGGCTGCGGTGCCGACGCCAAAACCGACACCGACCCAGACGCCAAAGCCATCCGGCACGCCGGCGCCGACCGGGACGCCGGTCCCAGCACCAACGCAGACACCAAAACCGGATGAATCCAGACTGACGGGAAATCAGATTGAAAAAAGAAAGGATCTGTCTCTCCTGCTTGCGACAGGGAAACAGAAGGGAAGCCGCGGGATCCGGCTGACATGGAGAAAAAAGAATGGCTGCGCCGGGTATGAGGTATACTGGTCATACTGCGACGGGAAGCAGAATTACAAGAAACTGAAAACGGTCAGGAACAATGGCAAACGTGAATATGTCCATAAGAAGCTGAAGAAAAACCGTGCCTATAAATATTATATCGCCACCTATACGATGAAGGGCGGCAGAAAATATTACCAGTCGAAATCACCGTCGATCCATGTGGCGATGAAGAAAGAGAAGCATACGAATGCAAAGCGGATCAAGGTAAATAAGACGAAGGTGGCATTGAAGGTAAATAAAAAGTTTCAGATAAAGGCGAAAGCCGTTTTGGAGAACCGAAAAAAGAAACTGCTCAGCCATGATAAAAAATTCCGCTATTATGTTGACAACCGGGAGGTGGCAGCCGTATCGAACAAAGGGAAGATCACAGCGAAAAAGAAGGGCACCTGTACCGTCTTTGTCATAACAAATAACGGCGTGGCAAAGCAGATCCGTGTTACCGTTAAATGAACCATTGCACGGGCTGTAACAGCAGATTTTGGATTTTTTTCATATTGCAATACAAAAAGGGACTGTCATCGTGGCGGTCCGTTTTTGTATTTCGCCCGGCAGGCGACCCGGGTTGCAGGATCGGTTATTGATAGGATGAATGTGGTATGCTAAAGTCATGTATGAAAGGAGACCGTGATGAAAGAACCATTGCATTTACAGATCAAAGAATTAAGAAAAGCAAAAAATGTGACACAGAGAGAGCTGGCAGAGGTACTCCATGTTTCTTACCAGACGATCAGTAAGTGGGAAAATGGCGTCGTTATGCCGGACATCAGTTATCTGCCGGAGCTTGCCCTTTATTTTGAAACCGATGTGGAAGTGATCCTTGGGATGAGACCACTAAAACAGGAGATCGTATGTCAGGATTTTACGGATAAAACGTACTGGGATAAAGAGCTGGACCGGACGAAACAATGGAAACGGTTTTATTTTAATGACGATTATCTTGAATTTCTGGTAAAAAAGGTCTGGCATTTTGACAGACCGGTCCATATGCTGGACTGCGCCTGCGGATACGGTTACCTGGCAGAGACGCTTTTTCCTCATCTGCCGGAGGGAAGCCGGTATATCGGATTTGACGTCAGTGAGGTATATCTGAAAGAGGCAGAAAAACGTTTTGGTACCGGTCATCCAGCGGTGCAGTTTTGCAAAGGAAATATTCTGGACTATCAGAGTCAGGAAACCTATGATCTGGTGATCTCCCAGATGATCCTCACCTATCTGCCGGAGCCGGAAACGGCGCTTGACCGTATGCTCTCTTTTTTGAAACCGGGAGGGATGCTGGTCTCCATTGACATCAGTCTGCCTATGGCGGAGGCGGGGGTTTTTCTGGCAGATCAAAGGGGCATATTTCAGCCGGATTTTCCAGACCGGCAAAGAATATGGGAGCGCATGGAAGCGATGGGTGAGATGAACTGGCAGACAGGGACGAAGATGGCATGGTATTTCCGGGAAAAGGGTCTGCAGGGGATCGAGGCAAGACTGAGTGACCGTGTCTTTGTCTATGATGGAAAGGGTGAGGGAAACGATCCGGGGGAGATCCGATCTTATCAGGAGGTACTGGAGCATCTGGAACGGTTTGAGAAAGGGTATGCGTTTTATATGAACCGGGGCTGCAGCCTGCTGGAAGCAGAAGCTTTTGTGAATTACCAGGAGGAAGTGCGGACGATGCTGAAGAACCCGGATGTGTTTGTCTCGAAGGCAGGCGGTCTCTATATAACATGGGGATACAAGGAAGGGAAGTTATAGTGATGAAGGAGAAAGGCAGATTTTTATTATTCCGTGATATGCCTTCTGGCATGACCGGGGGAACTGGTATTTTGATGCTCGTATTCACCATAGTGAGTGGTGTCTGTTCTGTCCTGCAGATTTATATTATTTCCGGATTTATCGATCAGGTGCTGGATTCGTCGGCAGCTTCTTTCTGGAATGCAGGACTGGCGGGGTGGTTAACCCTGCTTTTTGCCACAGTGGCTGTGGACTGGATGGTACCGCGGATCAACCGATTATTGATCGAAAGGGAAGAGATCACACTGATACAGGAGTACCGGCCGCTTCTGCTGGAGAAATGTGCCAGATTAAAGTACCAGTATCTGGAGCAGTCAGAATCCTGGGATCTGATCAGCCGGGTGCTGGCGGAACCGGAAAAGAGATGGACAGGGATACAGAAGGCGGTGCTGGAGCTGTTTAAGCTTTTCATCAGTATCACAGGCGTAATGGCTGTGATCGCCAGTTATGTCTGGTGGGCGGCCCTGCTGATCCTGCTGTTTTGCATCCCCTTGTTTGTTTTTTCTGTAAAGAGCGGGAAGATCAATTATCAGGCATGGAGGGATACCTCGGTACATAACAGAAAATGCAGTTATCTGGATCATGTGTGTAACAGCAGAGAGTGCATGAATGAGAGAAAGCTGTTTGGCTATACGGAGAAGATCAATGCCCGGTTTGCAAAAATATATCAGGAAGCATTTTCCATTGAGACAAAGACGCAGATGTTCTGGGCATTTAAAACAAAGATAAGCGGCGGATTATCTGCCGTGGCGGCTTTGCTCATCGTGATCACCCTGATCCAGCCAACCATTGCCGGGAGACTGAGTGTTGGTCTTTTTGTTTCCCTTGTGAATGCGGTATTTCTGCTGACAGGGCAGATGAGCTGGGGGCTGAGCATAAATATCGATGCGCTGGTTACCGGGAATGAGTTCTGCCGTGATATAAGGGAATTCTGGGAACTTGCAGAGGAAGAGGGGGTTTTGGATCTGCCAGAGTATCAGGAGACGATCCGGGACATCGAATTCCGTCATGTTTCTTTCCGGTATCCAAATGGGGAACATGAGGTGCTGTCGGATGTGTCATTCCGGTTGGAATGGGGACAGAATTATGCGCTGGTGGGAGCCAACGGAGCAGGGAAAACGACAGTCATAAAGCTTCTTACCGGATTGTATGACAACTATGAGGGAGAAATACGGATCAATAATAAGGAACTGGGAGAGTATACAAAGGCAGAACAGAAGGGGATTTTTTCGGTAGTATACCAGGATTTTTGCCGTCATGCCCTGAGTGTCCGGGAGAATTGTGAGATCAGTGATCCCTGTCATGAGCTGCCGGAAGAATATATGAGACAATTGCTGGAACAGTTTGATCTCTGGGAAACAATCGATACATTGCCGTCAGGAGCAGATACCCTTCTCGGTAAGATCCGGGAAGACGGTGTGGATCTGTCCGGAGGGCAGTGGCAGAAGCTTGCCATGGTCCGCGCCCTGCTGCGTCCGGCGAAAGTGCGGATATTGGATGAACCCACCGCATCGTTGGATCCGGTGATGGAAAGTGAGATCTATCAGTTATTTCAGGAGATGACAAAGGAAACGCTGACGGTTCTCATCAGTCACCGGCTGGGGTTTGCGAAGCTTGCCGACCGGATTCTTGTATTTGAGGGAGGGAGAGTCTGTGAGGAGGGAGGATTTCAGGATCTGATGGCACAGAAGGGACTATTTTATCAGATGTATGAAGAGCAAAGGAGTTGGTATGAGTGAAGAAAAAAACGTATATGGCGGTTGAGTGGAATATATTCAGACTGGTTCTATCGGCTGCGCCCGGATGGATCGCCGCCGATAGTGCCGCCATGCTTGCTTCCTCTGTGTGCTACGCTCTGGGGACCGTGGTGAGGCAGTGGCTGTTTGATACCATAACGGATGTTGTGTCGGGGAGGACTGCTTATCAGACGCTGATCGGCGTCACAGTCTGCGTCGTATTTTTCCAGGTGGGAAATGAACTGCTGAATGCTGTCTGCAATTTTACATGGTCTCCGGCGATGAAGACTGTGACGGGCAAACTCAGACAGAAGATACATAGAAAAACCGCCAGGCTTACGGGAAATTCCTTTGAAGAAGCAGAGGTACTGGAATGTATTGAGAAGGCGGTACAGGGGGCGGATCAGTGTTATGGCGTATATAATTCGGTGGCGACGATCCTGTTGTTTTATTTTCCCTATTTTCTTGTGCTGGGGATCTACCTGTGGCGACTGAAACCGGTCCTGGTCCTGGCGGTGCTGTTTATTTTTTTGCCGCTCATACTCAATCTGTTTATACGGCGCAGGGCATTTGAGACGATCATTGATGAGACCATTACCTTAAAGCGGGAACGGGATTATTACGAGTCTGAATTATTCAGCAGGGATACCTGCAAGGAAAACCGCCTTTACGGATCGTATCCTTTTTTCCGAAAAAAGTTTCTCTCTGTCAATCATATGTTTTGCGGATTGAAATGGAAAGTGCAGAGAAGGACAGGGATGATGGAACTGGGACTTCGGAGCCTGACGCTGACGGGATATCTGGGTGTGATTTTCCTGCTGCTGTGTTCCATGCTGGACGGATCCATATCTGTGGGAGCATTTGCTGCCGTGTTTTCTTCCATCTCTACCATGATCACCTTTATGAACGACGCCATCAGCAATTATCTGGCTGCCTTATTCGATCATGTGGGACTTTTAAAAAAATATCTGGAATTTTTTGATCTGCCGGAGGAGACAGGTATCGCAGAAGAGATCGGATGGCAGGAAAAGGTAGAAGTGAGACATATTTCTTTTCGTTATCCGGGAACCGAAAAAAATGTGCTGGAAGATGTTTCTTTTGCGATCCAAAAAGGGGAGACCATCGCCATTGTGGGAGAGAATGGAGCCGGGAAAAGCACCTTGGTCCGTATTCTGTCCGGGATATTAAAGCCGGATCAGGGAGAGATACTGGTCGATGGGAAAAATCTGTTTTCAGCAGACGCAGACAGCCGGTTTCAAAAAGTTTCGGGTGTGTTCCAGCAGTTTATCCGGTATCAGATGAGTCTGCGGGACAATGTGGAGATTTCAGGACAGGACAGCGACGAGGAGCGGATGAAGGAAAGTCTTGCCGCGAGTGAGTTTTCCCTGGATGAGAAATGGGAAGAAGGGTATGATACGATGTTGTCCGGGGTTTTGACGGGATCGATCTCTCTGGCGGACAGTGGCAGAGAGTGGCGCTTGCCAGAGGACTGTACCGCGACAGTCGTTTTATCCTGTTGGACGAACCGACCTCAGCGATCGATCCCGTCGAAGAGGGGATACTGTATCATAAATTCCAGGAGATGATCCGGGATAAAATGGGGGTTCTGGTGACACACCGCCTTGGCTCTGCCAGGATCGCCAGCAGGATTATCGTTTTGCAGAAAGGAAAGATTGCGGAAGAGGGGACCCATGAAGAATTGATGCAAAAACAGGGGTATTATTATAAACTGTATCAGGAACAGGCAAAGTGGTACTGAGAGCGGCGGTATCGTACGGTTCGTTGTCCGGCATATCACTCCCGACGAAAAATAAATTTCTACCATTGTTTGCAAAAGCTTTTCGCCGCTCATCGCAAAACTCGTTGTCTGCATCGTCGTTTTTCCTGCCTTTTGCAGTATAGCCGCCCGCCGGTCCTTACGCACCACCTCTGGTTACAGATTACTGCAGGCAGCACCAAAGGTGCATATCCGGAGAGAAAAGGGTGGTAAAATAAATAAATTTATTTTTTCACCCTTTTCTCTCCGGATAGATGCTTCGCATCTGCCTGCAGTATGCGGTTTTTTCTTTGGTGGTGCGTTAGTACCGTTGCGTGGCGGCTCTTAGTGCAAACGCACTGCTAAAAGGCAGGAAAAACGACAGCAGACACCTCAGACAATGCTCGAGCGGCGTATTGCAAACGAAGGTAGAAATATTTTTCGGGGAGTGATATAAGGACAGCAGACCGTACGATGACCGTGTTATAATAGGGGCAAGTCAGAAGAAACCCAGTAAAATCAAAGGGTTGCAGATGATTTTGTCCTATTATTTTTTGCAATGAAACACTTTACAACAAAATTAGACGAGGAGGGATGGAATGGCGAGTGGGGATTTGTTCCGTGCATTTACGGTGCGGTTTTCCTTTAAAAAAGAGCAGCATGTAAGGCTGCTGAAAAAATTTGAGGATGAAAAACTGACCGGCGGCAAAGCAAAGAATCAGATTGTCATGGATGCACTGGAGATGTATTTTGATGCGTTAGAAAACAACAACGATACCAAAGAGGATAAATGGGATACCAAAGAATTTGTGGAACAGCGGTTGGAACAGTATAGGCAGGAGTGTAAAGAAGAATTATTGGGGGAGATTCTCCGTATTTTGATTGGCGGCAGGATGGCAGGGCAGCCGTTTATGGTGTCATCTTCTGTCAGTAAGCCTGAAACGGGGAACACTATGGAAGATAAGGTGGCAGATATAAGTGGAATGTCAAATGTTATGGACAAAATTATGGACTGGAGCAGTAGTTAGAATGGAGGGATGGCATGTTAAAACAGGGAATCAACGGCACTTTCCGTTTTATGTGTGGGGTGCTTAAAGTTACGGTATGGATGGGAATACACATTTTGAAACTGATTTTGGCAGTAATGGAAACTGCTCTGCTTTTAACCGGGAGTGTGGCGAAAATCGTGTTGCTGGTATTGGCATAGGAAGAGGTTATGAAATGGATAAAGGGAGGCAGATGTCTTTCTTTATCCGTACAAATGGACAGGAGGCAGGTTATGGAGAAAGAACTGGCAGAGGTTATTGAAGAAAACGGAATGGTATACCATTTGGCAGAAAACGGATGCTATTATCCGGATGTAGGGCTGCCGGAGGGAACACACTACAATATAGGAAAATACGGGCTGATGCGGTGGGAGTATCTGCTGACAAACCGCAGAAGGGAGTATATCCGTCTGTTGCTGGATGGAAAATTGAATGAATATCTGCATGAAGTGGACGAAGAATGCCATGCCAGAGTGGAATTGCTTGTGGAACAAATGAAAGCAGGGGCAGGGATTACGGAGGAACTAAAAGTTGTCAATCAGATGAAGTGGGTTGGGCTTATGAATAATGTCAGGATTACAGCAGAGAAGATTGTGCAGAGAGAAATAATATATGTGTAATGTTACATGGGGTGGGAAACTGCCCCTTCTTTATAGAATCCATTTCTATATGGAAATTTGTTAGTCTTAAATAATGGCAATAGTAAGAAATAATAGTTGGTGTTTTTAATTAAGCAATAATATGTTATGATGTAAAAGTGATCTATAATAAACATAGATTGGTATAGTTGTTGAAAGTAATGCAGGTCATTAAAGATAGGCGGCTTATATCCTGCCTGCTATTAAATAGGTTTGAGATAGGGGGACTAACGATGAAAAATAATGATGAAACCATTAAATCTGAAATTGGAGCGGAAGCTGCTTGGAGGGGATTTTCTACACAAACACTATATATTGCAAAGCGATTATTGGAAGCAGAAAATAATGTTCAGTTATATCCTGAGCAAGTTGAAGACTTAATGATTATTGAAAACGATAAGATAATTGAGCTGGTTCAAGTTAAAAATTTGTCAAATGACTTATCTTTATCAGATTTATCACCGAAAAAGAATGATTCTTTTTTTAGAAGGTGTTTAACGTATAAAGATAGTAATATTCGTTTGAGAATAGTATCGTTTGGAAATATTGGTTTGGAATTTCGGAAAATGCTACAGACAAAAAATAGAAGAAAAAGTAGTGTCTTTGACAAATTATTATTATATGGATATGAAGAGAGTGATGTTTTGTGGTTGTTAGAGCATTTGGAAATTGAAAAGGTAGATGAGTTGGAGATTGAAAATAGCATTAAAGACGAACTCAAGAAATATATAGAAGTGATAGCGGCATACAACTTAGTAAATGATAGCTTAATCTATTACATATATAAGCTTTCTAGGGAAAAAGGGTATACATCTAAAAAGTTATGGGAGGAAAGAATAAGTAATATTGTTAAAAATATAATGGCAATAGATTCGGTGAAAAAACAATATCAAAAAACAATCATTCCATTGTGTGACTATAAAAGCAATAAAACAAGAGAGGAGTTATTTTCTGCTTATAGAATGGGAGTTAATGCCCATCCGGATCATATTAGAAATAACTGTGATTTATGGAGAGAAAGATGGATTAAAGAAATTGATAGGAGATTTATCAAAAATAATATTGTTCTAATAAAGGGGGCATCAGGTCAGGGGAAGTCTACATTGGCATATAGGTATCTTATTGATACATATCCAGAATTGAATGTTATGTGTATTCAGAAACTTCTTTCAGAAGAACAGGCAATAGATATACTTAGTATTCTTAGGGGATTGGATGATAGAAAAGATATTGTAATATATATGGACGTAGAACCTTATGATATTCAATGGTTGTGGCTTTGTGAAAAGGCAATGGAATTTGGAATAGACACAAAAATACTTGTTTCTATTAGAGAAGAAGATTTTCAGAGAAGTCCTATAGACTATTCAAAACATAATTTTGAGGAAATATCATTGAATTTTTCAAAGGACGAAGCAAAAGAAATATATAATATGTATTCAAATAGTACATACTTGTCATTTGATGATTCATGGAAGTCATTTGGTGAAAAAGGACCATTAATGGAATATATTTTTATGCTTAATGAATCAAAAACTTTGGTTGCAAGAATAAACGCTCAAATAGAAAATATAGTTAACCATGAGGTACAGGCAGATGCATGGCTTGAATGTTTAGCAATTATATCTTTGGGGGGAATTCATAATAATAGTATATCTGTAAATAGTCTGTTTCAAAAAGTAGAATGCAAGCAAACAACCAAAATGATTAAACATTTTGAAAAAGAATACTTTATTAAAATCACACATAATAATACATATATAGAGTGTTTGCATGTATTAAGGGCGAGGATTATATACAATTTGTTGATGGAGAGAGGAATATTTGATAAGGAAAATATTTTAATGAAGACTCTTGGGGTAATAGAACATAATGCAACACAGATGTTAATAGAATATGTTTATGGGACGAGAATAACAGAAAATTTTATTAATAAGATTGCAAATATTGAATATTTGAGTATTGAAGTATATGCTGATATTGTAAAAGCATTACTGTGGTGTGAGATATACTATTACTATCAAATAAATAAAAAAATTATTGAAGAAGGTGATCTGCTTTTTAATAATCAATTTATGTTTCTGGGTAATACAGATATTACAGGTTTATTGGAAATTGATACCTTACAGGATATATGCAAGATGTTTAATAATGTAAAACCAGATTTTGAGGAACAAATGAGGAATCAATTGAATAGATTACCTATGCTCAAGTTGGATTATAGATTTTTGGATTGCTTTTTTGAGCTTACAAATAAGACGATAAGCAATTTGTATGAGATTAATGAAGAAAACTTGACGGCATGGGGATATGTTTTATTCTGGATGTCATATAGAAATTTTATTTTAGAACAGATTTTAGAACCAGATGTTGATTGGAAATTAAATATTGAAGAAACCTTAAATTATATATTAGGTATTAGTAAGCAAGGTTGGTTTGATATGCGAGATAGCATTGTTGAAGTAATAATGCCATCCATTTTGCTGGAAAATGGGGTTATTTACTATGAAATTAAAAATAGTGAAGTGTCTGCAATAATTAATGTCCTACAGGGAAATGATCAGGAACAACCACATTCACGTATTATGAAATTGATAAGTATTTTTCAGCGTTCATTTCCAGAAAAGAGAAAATATAATGTTAAGATTGTTGGATATTCTTTCTTGGAGGAGGTGGAAATTCCAGATACAGAAAAAAATATTTCACAAGAGCATTTACCGTATGTTTGGATTACACGATTAAATAAATGTTTTGGAAATATGCAGAAATACCATAATCTTCCTCAAAATTGGAAAGATACATACGAAAGAATCATTAATGCAAGAAATGCTATTTTAGATTATTTTATAATTTTGCTTGATGCTGTAGAAAAATTATATAGAAACGAAAATGCTAGGATTTTCAGTTCGGACAACTATAAGAAAAAGAAGGTAATAGCATATAATCTTACTAAAGAAAATCCATATATTGAGCCAATGTGTGCTGTAGACAGGTATGGACTTCGTGATGATAATTATGTTGTCGAGGATAATCATCAGAAATATTCTATTGAATGGCATCAAGAAAGCGATAAAGAACATATATCATATTTGTGCCATCAATATTTTTCACATGTTCATGCTTTTTGTGAAAACTGTGAAAATATATTAGTAGATGCTAAAACCAAAAAACAGCAAGGGCAAAAGTCTAGGATTGCATATTTTAATTTGATCCAAGCATTAATGAAATTAGATGCATTTCAAGAGAAATTTGATGATTATTTTAGCTCATTTGGCATTTTTTCCAATAGCAAACGGGAATTAGATATTTTAGAGAAAACAGCAGCAGTTTTTACGATTGCATTTTTCAATAATTATGCGAGAGAAAAATCTATTTGCTATAGGGCAAAGGAAAGCATGCGTTCTACGGAACGTAAAATAGTACATTTTATGGAAAGCGGTGTCAAAATACTACCAGGTGTAACAAAGGTAATAGGCGAAATTAATCAACCTGTAATAGATGTAGAAATATTTCAATATGAAAATTTTCTTTTACAGTTCTATAATTCGCTAAAGAAGTTAGGAAAAGATATGGACAATACATCATTTTCAGGATATTTATTGAGAAAGCATTTTAGTAAAATACATGTTAATCCTATTTGTGATGGAGAGAATACATTTCCAGGTATTGATATTCCTGCAAGAGATTTTCTTATTTACAAAGAATTTAATAAATTTCTAAGTACAGTATTGCCAAGTCAAGAAAAAGATGATTGGGAAATTATCAACTCTTCTCAGGCAGCATTTCAGGGAATAGGGGCAATATTCTCAATTAAAATAGTATTTGTCTATACATCGGAAATAGAGCATGAGTTGCTAGATAAAGAGGAAAGTACTATTGTGAAAGCAGTTTATTGCCAATATCAGAGAAAAGTAATAGATTTAATTTGTGATGCAGTAAATATATTTAAAAGTGCAGTAGACTATATTTGTGAAAATACAATTATTAATGTTTCTGAAATAAAAGATGTTAAAATGGCATTAGAAGAAATCGCAGATCAATTATGTGATGATGTTTTTGATGTGGGAAAAGAATCATCTTACGAAGAGATTGTAGATTTTTTCGAAGAACTTACGACACAATTTTGTGAGTATGTAGATGCATCTGGTGTTGTCATTGTGAATTGAGAGAATGATAATACGCATTAATTATTTTTCTTTGTGATAGTATTATTGGAGTTGGAGCAATACTCAGAATGTAGTGTATCATCTGGAGTGTATAATTGACCTTTTCATCTCTGTGTTTTTTCGACTTTATCTAAGCTACGCCAAAATTAAAAGTGATAGATTCAATGAAGTGGGTTGGGCTTATGAATAATGTCAGGATTACGGCAGAGGAGATTGTGCAGAGGGAAATAATATATGTGTGATGTTGCATGGGGCGGGAAACTGCCCCCGTTTTTTATAGGAAAAATTCGGTCTGCCAGGATGTTTTTATAAAGATTTTCGCTGATATAGAAATGATATAGTTTTAACTTTTTGGATATAGGAAAGATATAAGGTTTGGGAACAGAGATATAGGAAAGATATAACCAGTATTCAAAGGGTAATTTCCTGTGATATAGAAAAGATATAAAAATCGAGAAAAGGATATAGGAACGGTGTAGATATTGCAAATAATGGTGTAGGGATGGTGTAGACTTTTTATGGAAAACAGCTTTTGTAGAAAGTATCAAATAGGGTATCCATGGATTGGATTTTGCATTAAATATCCTGTCCGGTGGTAGTAAATCTCGTGTCCACATCTATGGGTACATTATAATATATTGTACTTTTCAGTGGTGTAGAAACGGTGTAGATTCTTCTGATTCTGGTGTGGGAATGGTGTAGAAAGCAGAAATAATGATGTAGGAACGGTGTAGGCTTTTTGCAGATGGATTTTTCAGCGGTGTAGAAATGGTGTAGAATCCCTCCATTTTGGTGTAGCAATGGTGTAGACAATGCCCAAAATGATGTATGAATGATATAGATTTCCTATTTTTCGCTATTTATCGGTATATTATGGGGTTTCAGGGGCTGTGCCACTGACCGGATAGCATTTTGTGACACAAAATGCGTATCTGGCGAAAACTTTGGGAGTGAAAAGGAGGCAAAGTTTTCGGGACGGGGGAAGATTTGCGGCAGCAAAACAGACAGGTAAAAAACAGGTGCAGGGAATGAAAAACTTTTTCCAATAACAGGCTGACTTCTGAAAAAAGGCACGGTATAATCGGAATTAGTTAAATACCCAGCGGCAAGCCACAGGGTATTTGACCTTCGCGGCAATCGCCAAGTGCAATCAAGCTTGCGTTTGGCTCGCTGCTTTGCGGGAATAAAGATATGCATGCAATTTTTATTGTTTCAGTAAACCAACTATCTACAAGTTTACATGTTCCGATAAAAACTGCCTAGATGTTTTGAAACGCTGGAATTTATTTGTCTTCTGATATATAATAATCTTATGTTTATTTGTAGATTGTTAGCAGAAATCATTTTCAGAAATGTGGCGGTATGTATAAGAATCTATTCAGGGAGGTACTTATGACATTACAACAGTTAAAGTACATGATTGTGGTGGCAGAGAAAGGCTCTATTACAGAGGCTGCAAAAGAACTGTATCTTTCACAGCCAAGCCTTTCTGGTGCCATTAAAGATGTCGAAAGGGAGGCAAAGATTACGATTTTTAACCGATGTCGGGCAGGTGTGGCATTGACGACTGAGGGTATGGAGTTTTTGGGATATGCAAGGCAGGTTGTACAGCAAATGGGACTTCTGGAATCAAAGTATATCCATAACGAAACAGCAAAGCAGAGATTTTGTGTATCCACTCAGCACTATACATTTGGAGCAAACGCCTTTGTAGAACTGGTTCAGCAGTTTGGTCAGGAGCGATATGAATTTATTCTGAATGAAACCCAGACACATCAGATTATTATGG
Source organism: uncultured Eubacterium sp. (assembly GCA_910584875.1). Lineage (GTDB taxonomy): Bacteria > Bacillota > Clostridia > Lachnospirales > Lachnospiraceae > Eubacterium_F. The sequence goes on along the minus strand of CAJUDA010000011.1, from coordinate 1,473 downwards.
ATGTGCGAAATCGTTTCAGCGATTTGGGTATTCTTTATCTCTGTAAAAGTAATGAGAGTGTGCTGAGAAAAGTTTTGGAGGAAAATAATCTGGAGTTTCATGAGCTGTTTACAGCAACCCCGCATGTGTTTTTAAGGAGGGAGCATCCGCTGGCAGGCAAGGAGAAACTCAGATTAGAGGATTTGAAACCATATCCAAGACTCAGTTTTGTACAGGGAAGTTATGAATCTTCTAATTTTTCAGAAGAATTGTTCAGCAACGATATTGTAGAAAAGAGTATTAAAATTAGCGATAGGGCTGCGATTGTTAATTTTATGATTGGATTAGATGGGTACACTATTTCTAGTGGTATCTTTCCTAAATATCTGCATGGAGATTCCATTATTTCCATTCCACTGGATGAAGATGAAATCATGCGTATCGGATATATTCTGAACAAGGATGGGGAACTATCCGAATTGGGCAAAATTTATATCGAGGCCCTGAAACAGTATAAAGAGGAATGAGCCATAGGCTCAGCCTATGCTTTAGCATAAATATTAAGTATTACCTATTTCATAACCTTCCATTGTATACTTCTACATGGAAGGAGGCGTTAGCATGCCGGGTTATGTAATGGGTAATTTTTTTATTTATTCTGTCATCAATGCCTTTACACCGGGACCGGGTAATATTTTGGCATTAAACACGGTAACCAATTATGGATATAAAAAAGGGAGACCTCTTTTTTGGGGGATTTTTGCCGGATATTATGTTGTGCAGATGATATGTGCCATTTTCGTATTTGGGGTAAGTACCTTTTTGCCGGATGTGCTTGGTATTATGAAATACATAGGTGCTGCCTATATCCTGTGGCTGGCAGTTCATATTGCGATAAGCAGACCAGATACAGATTCCGTAGAAAAATCAGCATCTTTTCTAAAAGGATTTCTGCTGCAGTTTGTCAATGTAAAAATTTATTTGTTTGGCATAACAGCACTGACGGGATATATTACAGATTTTAGTGCCTCGTTGTGGGTTCTGATTTTGTTTGAGTTTATCATTGCGACGATTGGGACTGTTGCAACTCTCACATGGGTTGGAATGGGGGTGCTGATACAGAAAGTATATCAACAGCATTACAGAGTGATTAATGTGATTCTTGCACTGATTTTATTGGAGTGTGTATATAGTATGCTGAAATAGCGAAGGAGTATGTCTAATGCAGATAAAGAGGAACATTCTTTTGAATCCCGGTCCGGCAACAACAACGGATACCGTAAAAATGGCACAGGTTGTTCCGGATATATGTCCACGTGAAAAAGAATTTACACAAGTGTTGAGGCAGTTATGTGAGTGTCTGGTAAAGATTGTGCACGGCAATCTGGAACAATATACTTCTGTGCTTTTTTGTGGTTCTGGAACGATGGCTATGGATGTGTGTATCAATTCACTATTACCTGACGGGAAAAAGATATTGATTATCAATAACGG
>CAJUDA010000010.1 GCA_910584875.1 uncultured Eubacterium sp. | reverse complement strand
AATCGAGTAGGGGAGATTTTCCTCTCCCCTCTCACACCACCAGTACGTGCCGTTCGGCATACGGCGGTTCAACGTAACTTCAAAGCATGACGCTCCTTATAATAGTCAAGACAGCTTACAAGTCCTGCCTTGGCAAATACATCTTTGGAGATTGCCCTGACTACACACGTCTTTGTGGCAACCCAGTAATAGCGGTCTCCACAGTACGCTGTCAGCCGTGCAAGGTCTTTACCTATCCCGAGCTTTTGCAATCCCCACTGTCGCTTCTTCGGTACTTTCCACTGTTTCCAGATAATGATTCTAAATCTTGTTCTTAAGTGTGCGTCTATCTCTGTCATTGCCGTTTTCATAGAGCCTGCGGCGTAATAGTTTATCCACCCTCTTGTCACCTGGTTGATTTTCGCAATCTTCCCCGTGACTGCTCCAGGCATTTTCCTACAGGTCAGTTCTTTCAGCTTACGCTTGAATTTCGCCACAGAATCTTGGTGCGGCCTGCACTTCCATTCTTTTGCTTTGCTGTCCTTGTAGAAGCCAAAGCCGAGGTATTTCAGCTTCTGCGGTTTCGTGATGTGGGTCTTGGTCATGTTGACCTTTAGTCCCAGTTTTCTCTGAATCCAATCCGTCACTGTCCGCATGACACGCTTCGCACTCGCTTCGCTTCTCACCGCTATCACGCAGTCATCAGCGTATCTTGTAAACCGTAGTCCTCTTGTTTCCAGTTCCCTGTCCAGTTCGTTCAGCATGATGTTCGATAGCAGCGGTGACAGGTTTCCGCCCTGCGGCGTGCCGAGTTTCGTTTCTTCGTATCCCTGCGGCGTCATGACCCCTGCTTTGAGGTATCTGCAGATGAGTGATTCCGTGTCGCCGTCTTTGATTATGTCGTGGACGAGGCTCATTAGCCTGTCTTGCGGCACGTTGTCAAAGAACTTCTCCAAGTCGATATCAACTATCCACTCATAACCCTCATTCAGATAGGCAAGCAGTTGCATGATTGCCATTTCACAGCTACGATTCGGTCTGAAGCCATAACTCCATTCCGAGAACATCGGCTCACACATCGGACTTATCACCTGCACGATGCCTTGCTGAATTACCCTGTCCATTGTGGTCGGGATTCCAAGATTTCTCACTCCTCCGCTTGGCTTGGGTATCTCTACTCTCCTGACCGGCAGGGGCTTATACTCCCTCCGCCTGATTTGCTCCCTGATACCGTTCCAGTTCCCTTTGATATAATCTCCGAGTTCTTCGACACCCACACCGTCAACGCCTCCTGCGCCTTTGTTGGCACAGACACGTTTATAGGCTGCGTTCATGTTGTCATTTGACAGTATCTTCTCCAACAGTTCTGACATTGCCTTGTGTGCTCTCTCCTTTCCGTTCCCATAGATTCGCCCTAAGTGGTGCAGTACCTGCTCATTTACGTTTCGCCATTCCTGCTGTCAGGTATTCCATGGGGCATACATTTGATTACACGGTTACGTTGTTCAGCCCTTCGCCAACGCCCATTTCAGGGCTTTGTCTACTATGGCTTCTGCTGACTTCTCACAATTCGTTGTTACTACGGCAGCATCTCCGCTTGTGAGACCTCACGGGATAAGCCTGCCAGTCTTTCCTCGTCTACCTGCCTGATTTACGCACATGGGTTACGGTTGCCTTTAGGACTTCGCTGTCTTAGGCCAGCTTATCCGCCATGTACGCCTTATATCAGATTTCTGTTCGTCAGGCTACGATTTCGCTATCCCTTCTTCTCGCCTGCACCTCACGATACAAACCTTGGGAGTCGCTTTGGGGTTCGTTGGCAACTACGCCCCTTGTGGACTTTCACCACAGACTGACGGCATGCCCGTCATACTTAAAAAAACGACGCCTGAAATTGCGCCGTTTTTAATGATCTTATCATTTTACACTTCATTTTTTTGTGTGATCTCTACAGGAACCAGAAGCTGTGCCGCCCATTTATCATAACATTCCTCGCAGAGAATAATTTCATGAACCTCCAGATCCTTGTGTGAAAAATATCCCCATTCTTTCTTAATGATCAGGGCATCTTCCCGCAATATGCCGTTCTTCACAGACAATTTTCTGCCGCAGGCATTACAAACATATTCCCGTTCTGCCACCCGGATTCCCCCTCTCAAATAAGCTGTTTTCATTATAGCAGAAGAAAATCCGGAATTCCACAAGAAATATTTTCCACGGTTTCCCGGTCATTCACCCTTTTCCATCCGTTCCCTCTCTGCCTGGGACAGCCGCAGATAGATGGGAGCAAAATCCTTCGCCGGCATCCCCTTCCCCTGCTCCAGATAATATTTACCAAGGACAGCGACAGACGACGCTCTCTGATATCTGACGGCGGCATTTGCCAGACGGCAGGGAACGGTCACCAGCTGATCCAGCTGATCCTGAAACACCGGTACTCCGTCTCCGAGAAAGATCACCGGTCTGCCGAGATCATTTATTTTCTCCACCGCTTCCTCCAGGGGCGCTGCTGCCTGATCCTGTAAAGGAAGGGGGATCCCGCTGCTCACATCATAGATCCCATAATAGGTCTGGTTTCTCCTGGCATCCATCATCGGACAGACCAGTGAGGTTTCTCCGGCAAAATGAAATGCCAGCCCCTCCAGCGACGGCACGGCAACGATCGGGATGTCCAGCGCCTGAGCCAGCCCTTTTGCTGTCGACGCACCGATACGGAGTCCGGTAAAAGAACCCGGTCCCGCCGCTGCTGCCACAGCATCTACATCCTGTATTTCCACATCCGCCATCCGCAGCATATCCTGTATCATGGGAAGCAGCGTCTGGGAATGCGTCTTTTTATTGTGGATCGTATACTCACCCGTCAGGATCTCATCGTCAAGCAGTGCTACCGTGGCTGCCAGTCCCGAACTGTCTATCGCTAATATCTTCATAATTAACTGTTCTCCTAAACCTCTGTTATTGTGATCCGGCGGTAATCAAATCCCCGCTCCAGATCCTTTTCGATCTGTATCACCCGGCATCCTTCCGGCAGTATTTCACGGATCAGGGACGCCCATTCGATCAGACACACCCCCTCACCAAAGAAATATCCCTCATACCCGAGCTCATACATCTCTTCCACATCTGCGATCCGGTACACATCAAAATGATACAGGGGGATTCTTCCTTCTGTATATTCCTGTATGATCGTAAAGGTAGGACTGGTTATGGGTTCCATGACGCCAAGCCCAACGGCAAACCCTTTGGCTAATACAGTTTTTCCCACTCCTAGATCTCCCTCCAGCAGAAAAATCTCTCCCTCCTGTACATGCTGCCCCAGTTCTCTGCCGATACGGAACGTATCCTCTTCGCAAAAACTGTCGTATCTCATTCCTTCCTCCCTTTTGATCCGGGACGGGTCTGGTCTTTGATCAGGCGGACCAGTTCATCAAATCTTCCCCCGCACTGTTCCCTGGGGATCACAAATGCGCTGACCGTAGACATATAAACATAGAGGGCATCCCTGCGGAATACCGTTTTGCGGATTTCTTCCCAGGCAAAGGACTGACTCTGGTCTTTCTGGCTGATGGTCACACCACCGTCATGAAAGCAATAGTGGAATGGGATCTGGAACTCCTCCATGGCAAGCTGTTTTTTGCCCTTGCTGACCAGCATCAGGGGCTGCAATACAGTAAAAAGCAGCGCCAGCACCACAAGAAGGCATCTCTGGGTAGTTGTCCATATCCCCCATTTGAGGCAAAGCGCCACAATCGCCGCCAGACTCAGCACCAGACCGATGATGCCTGACACCCTCATATAATTGTGATAGATCAGAAAACGGTTTAATGATCTGGCATCCAGCTTTACATCTGCTTCAATTTCCATCGTTACGTATCTCTCCTTGTCTCTGTGACATTTTTTTATCAGTATAACAAATGCTGTCCGCGTTGACAAGCCTGATGATTTCTTATAAAATGGAAAAAAATGTTTGAGGAGTGTGTCCAACATGTATGGTTCCTTCACCGGCAGCCTTGCCGGAACTGGTTATTTTCTGGCTTATCAGATCCTTGGCATCCTACTGTCCCTTGTCGTATTCCACAGGGAAAAAACAGGGTTTTCCCTTCTTATGGGCAGCGTTGCCGGCAGCTTCTGCCTGCAATGGCTTCCTGTCCTGTATGCCTTCTTTTTCGGTTTCACGATACAGGCACATCTGTATGCCCTGTTTACCATGGTCCTTTTTGTCTTTTTTGTCCTGTACCGGGGACGCAGGAAAATCCACATTTCCCTGCCGGGAGCGGCTGACCTGTTTCGGAATGATCCGGTACTGTTTCTCCTGATCCCGCTGTTTGTGTTTCTCGTCATCACACTGAACCACCACACCATTTCCTATGCAGGCGGCGCCCTGCACAGCGGTCAGAGTACCTACGGCGATATGAATATGCACCTTGGATTTATCACAAGTATCGCCAGACAGCAGACCTTCCCGCCGGATTATTCGATCCTGCCGGGAACGCCCCTTGCGTATCCGTTTTTATCTGACAGTATCTCCTCAAGCCTGTATCTCTTTGGCGCCTCACTCCGTACCGCATATCTGGTGCCGATGTATTTTGCCCTGCTTCAGGTATTCTGCGGTATGTACTGTACGGCAAAATATACGCTGCAGACTATGGGACAGGCATGCCGCCAGAAAAGCTTTCTTGCCTTTGTCCTTTTCTTCTTTAACGGAGGGCTGGGGTTCTATTATTTTATCAATAAGGGGTTCGCCAGTGAAAATTTCACCCGGATCTTTTCCGCTTTTTATGAGACTCCGACTAACTATGTCTCCTCCAATATCCAGTGGCACAATATCCTCTGTGATATGCTGATCCCCCAGCGCGCCACTCTGTTTGGATGGGCGGTTTTATTTCCACTGCTGGCGCTGCTTTCGCGGGCACGGCAGGAAAAAAGAACGTCGTATTTTATCGCCGCCGCCATACCGGCCGGCGGTCTTGTCCTGATCCATACCCATTCGTTCCTGGCACTGGGCGTCCTGTGCGCAGGCTTCCTTGTACAGGATCTCTATGACGCCTGTCACGCAGAAGAGACAAAACGCCTGCCTCTTGCCTGCCGCTTCTTGGCAGTCCTTGCCTTTTTGCTCCCGATGTCGCTGATCCGTATGAAACAGCAGTCCGATACCCCGCTGCCTGCCAGTACGCTTCTGGCGATGGGTCTCTTTATCCTGGGCTGTTTCGCAGGAATATTCATCTATTATCTGGTCAAAGGATATTCCCGTAAGACCGCACTGACCTGGGGAATATTCCTCGGCATCGTCCTCGTCCTGGCACTGCCACAGTTAGCAGGGTTCACGTTCCGGCAGGCACAGGGGGAACAGTTCGTCCGCGGCGGCTTTAACTGGGCAAATGATACAGACGGTTATATCTGGTTTTATCTGAAAAATCTGGGGGTCCTTTTTGTCCTTGCCATCCTTATGCTGTTTCTCGGTACCAGAAAGCAGATCCGGCTGGTCCTGCCGGCCTGTCTCCTCTGGCTGCTTTCCGAGTTTATCCTCTTCCAGCCAAACCCCTATGACAACAATAAACTGCTGCTCGTTTCCTATCTGTTTTTCTGCATTGCCATCGCCGATTTCATCTGGGACACGGTACCTTCCATGATCCGCGAGAATCCACGACAGATGCGTACCATTACCGTTTCCACAGTGACCGCCCTCGCCGTCTTCTCCGCCGTCCTCACCATGGGCCGCGAATATGTATCGGATTATGAACTTTACGACGCCTCTTACACCGCCCTCGCCAGGTGGGTAGATACCAGCACGGAACCGGATGATATCTTTCTCACGGCGCCAAACCACAACAACGCCGTTTCTTCTCTGACCGGGCGCAATATCGTCTGCGGATCCGGTACATTTCTCTACTATCATGGAGTAGATTATGCACAGCGGGAAGCCGATATCAAAGTTATGTACGAAGATCCTTTGCGGCGCAGTGAACTCTTAAAGACATATAAGGTATCTTATATCGTCATTGGTTCCCAGGAACTGAGTTCCTATTCCATCCCGGATTATGACGCCTTACTGTCTTTGTATGATGTGGTGTATGACAAAAACGGAGTCGTGGTACTGGCAGTCTGACCGCCATACCACAGCTCCGTTTTTGTTCTGTCAGCCGGATCTTACAGGATCATAGACAGCTGTATGCGCTTTTTCTGCAGATCTACGCCCAGCACTTTTACTTCTACGACATCTCCGACGCTGACGACGTCGAGAGGATGTCTGACAAATTTTTTATCAGTCAGCTTGGATATATGCACCAGACCATCCTGATGCACACCGATATCCACGAAAGCGCCAAAGTCGATAACATTGCGGACCGTCCCCTTGAGGATCATTCCCTCCTGCAGATCTTTCATCTCCATCACATCGGTGCGGAGGATCGGTTTTGGCATCTCGTCCCGGGGATCCCGTCCTGGTTTTTCCAGTTCTTTGATCATATCATCCAGCGTCGCCGCACCGATACCGAGCTGCTCCGTCAGTTTTTTCCGGTCTTTTGTAACCAGCGACAATCCGGTCAGTCCCTTCCTGATGTCTTCCGGCTGATAGCCTAGCAGACCGAGGAGTTTCTCCGCCGCCTCATATGACTCAGGATGCACACTGGTGGCGTCCAGCGGATTTTTCCCCTCCGTGATCCTCATAAATCCGGCACACTGCTCGTATGCCTTCGGTCCCAGCTTCGCCACTTTCAGAAGCTCCCGGCGGCTCTGAAAACGACCGTTTTCCTCTCTGTATGTGACAATATTTTTCGCGATCGGTCTGGAGATCCCTGATACATACTCCAGCAGGGAAGCAGACGCCGTATTGAGATCCACTCCCACATTGTTTACACAGTCCTCCACTACATTTCCCAGCGCCTCACTGAGTTTTTTCTGGTTCATGTCATGCTGGTACTGTCCCACTCCGATACTTTTGGGATCGATCTTCACCAGCTCTGCCAGCGGATCCTGGAGACGTCTTGCGATGGATACCGCACTTCTCTGTCCCACATCAAACTGTGGAAACTCTTCGGTCGCAAGCTTGCTGGCAGAATACACGGACGCCCCTGCCTCATTGGTTATGATATACTGTACCGGTTTATTGATCTCTTTCAGCATATCGACGATGACCTGCTCGGATTCCCGGGAAGCGGTTCCGTTTCCCACGGAAATCAGCGTAATGTTATACTTGTCGATCAGTCCTTTTACAATACGCTTCGTCTCTGCCACTTTATTCTGCGGTTCGGTAGGATACACAACAATGGTATCCAGCACTTTGCCGGTCTCATCCACTACCGCCAGTTTACAGCCGGTGCGAAACGCTGGATCCCAGCCAAGTACCACTCTGCCGGCGATCGGCGGCTGCATCAGTAGCTGCTCCAGATTTTTGCCAAAGACACGGATCGCTCCATCCTCAGCTCGCTCTGTCAGTTCATTGCGGATCTCCCGCTCAATGGACGGTGCGATAAGACGTGTATAACTGTCTTCTATCGTTTTTTCCAGACAATCCCTGATCTCTCCCTCACCTCTGGTGATCACTTTTTTGTTCAGATAACGAAGGATTTCTTCTTCTGGCGCCTCGATTTTCACAGTGAGGACCTTCTCTTTCTCTCCCCGGTTGATGGCAAGAACCTGATACCCGGAAAGTCTGGAAATACGGCTCTCGAATTCATAATAATTTTCATATACGGTTTTCTCTTCCGGATTCTTCGCCGTAGATACAAGCATTCCCTGATCCGCTGTTCTCTTACGGATCGCCATACGGTAATCTGCCTCATCCGCAATGGACTCTGCGATAATGTCCATGGCTCCCTGTATGGCTTCCTGCGCATCTGCCACGCCTTTTTCTTCTTCTATGTATGGCTCCGCTTCTTCTTCGAGTGTCTTGTCTGTCATCTGCAGAAGAATGAGATCTGCCAGTCCCTCAAGCCCTTTTTCTTTCGCGATCGTCGCCCTGGTACGCCGTTTCGGGCGATAGGGACGGTACAGATCCTCCAGTTCAACCTGTGTCTGTGCCGCAAGAATCTGCGCCTTCAGCCCATCTGTCAGTTTCCCCTGTTCTTCTATGCTTGAGAGTACGGTCTCCTTGCGCTCTTCCAGATTGCGCAGATAGGTCAGCCGTTCATCCAGATTACGCAGCTGCTCGTCATTCAGCGTACCATGCTGCTCTTTCCGGTACCGGGCAATAAAAGGGATTGTATTTCCCTCGTCGATCAGGCTGACCACTGCCTCCACCTGCCATACTTTGATTTTCAGTTCCTCTGCTATTTTCTTACAAATATCCATATCTTCTTTTACCCTTCCTGTATGCTGGTACGGCACATTGACTGCTGTACTGGCAAACATTATACCGCAACGAGCGGCGGAGTGCAAGAATATATAAAAGCCTAGCTCAACGGCGGGTTCAAATCGGCAGCGATGAGTGTTCTTCGCCCGCCCGGTATCAGGATATCGCTTTTTTCTTCTGTTTCTTTGTCACTTTCATAGCATAGCAGATCACCGGCGTTCCCTTCTGAATCGCCCTGAATATTTCTTTCGCCTTTTCCGGCGGAAGATTGATACATCCATGTGAGCCGCTGTGCCTATAGATATCACCGCCGAATTTCGTGCGCCACGATGCGTCATGGAGACCGATCCCCCGGTTAAACGGCATCCAGTATGATACTTTTGAGCGGTAATCCGCACCCTTTAGGACCGCATTCCTCTGTTTGTAAGTGATACCATAAATCCCACAGGGAGTACCATAACCTTTTGACAGATTCCCTGACACAAAATCCGTATCGAGAATCCTTCTGCCATCTTTATACAGGAAAAGATGCTGTGTCTCAAGATTAATCTCCACATATGTGTCTCCATAGTCAGCCGCTCCCCGGCTCGCCGCCCGCTGGATATAAACGGGTTCCCTCGCCCGGCTCCTGCCGGAAAGCACGATTTTCTCCAGTGCCTCTGTCTCCTTCTTCTGATCGATCTGAAACCCGTAATCTCCCTGGTGGATACGCACGACAGGACCATATGAAGTTTTAAAGTTCCGGCTCTTATACGCTGTATCATAAGTGTCCGCCAGCCCTTTGACATACTGCTGTATCTGTTTTAAATTGGCACTGATTTTTCCATCCCGCCCGAACCGGAGCCATCTGCTGATTTCTGCGCCATCCAGAACTTCTTTCCTGTCTCCGAACCGGTAAGTCACTGTCATATCTAAATATTGATTTAACACCCGGACTTTTTCTTTCAGTCTTTCATCGGACTCCCGGACTTCCGGCATTTCATAACACGACTTTTCTTCCAGCTTCACGGTATCCTGCAGCAGAGCCAGTGCTTTCCTGATCTCCTGTCCCAGTCTTTTTTTCTTTACCTGATTTCCCATGATCTCAGGGATGATCCTGTATCCGGAATCTTTGGCATATTCCGTACGGGCGCTGACCGGAGCTTTCATCTGACTGGCATCCATACAGGTCAGTTCTTTGATCGCCTTCTGCAGCAGTGTTTCATCATAATGAACAGAAATCTCTGCCTGATATTCCTTTCTTTTCCCTGCCCGAAAGATCCATAACGCGGTATCCTGTTTCTCGAGGATCTTCGCAAGATTTTCTGCCCTTACCTCCACCCGGAGATCAATTTTACCACCATCGATTTTTTCCTGTTTACCATCTCTCTCGATCAGCGCCAGGTAATATTGATCCGATTTTTTGATAATTGCCTGCGCCAGCTCTTCCGGACTCATCCCGGATGCATCCATTCCATTTACCATCGTCTTGGGAAAATAGGTCCCCCGATACCCCATCGCCATAATGGTATAGAAAAGAATGAGAAGAAATACACCTGTCACGGCAGACAAAAGAAGAATGCCGCGCAGTCGGAATCCCTTCTCTGCCGTTTTTTCCCTGCCATATGGTTCTGGGATCGAATCATTTCCTGAAACATATTCCATAAAAAAATCCCCCTTTGTCCATTCCGTATTGTCATACCAGAATCATAAAGGAGATTTTTTTCATATTTGTATCCTGTTTTATTCATTTTTGTATCTTTTTTCTTTGTCTTGCTGTTGAATTTCCATCTTAATCCTTCTTTGTATCATAATTTTTATCTTCCCTGACCATTTCCAGGTATTCTTTCTGGATACGGTACACATATTCCACCGGCTCTCCTGTTAACTCACTGACATCTTCCGGACTTTTTTTATGTTCAAGCATATGACAGATAATCTTCCTTTTACCCTCTTCTTTTCCTTCTTTTATTCCTTCTTCCATCCCTTTTCTTTTTCCAACATTTTCTAATTCCTCTGCTATGCTGTACATTGTCACACTCCCTCCTTTTTCTTCTTTTAACACCATTTCTTTTATTTGCAAAAATCTCGTATCACTGCTAAATGCCGCCATCATATCCAGATATTCCTCTGGATGAATGATTTTACGGGTTTTATCTTTAATATATTTCTGACACTCTTCTCTGTCACCTGCACAGGCAAGGTAATCTACAATATGCCGGAAATCCGATTTATATCTCTGCCTTGTTTTCTTATCCTGCCCTGCCAGTTTCTAATCTGTTCGTTGTAATTGGAATACAAATACCCCATATCCCTCACTGGCATGATATTACTTATCCCGCTCTGGTTTTCTACACAGAAAATAGCAATATCGGTCTGATAATCTTTTGCCTTCATCCGTGTATCCAGATAATGATGATGTATCATCCCATAATTGTCTTTATAAGTGACCTCAGTTGGCATCTGTTCCAGTTCCTCTGGATGCAGCAATTCTTCGCCTTCAAAAAGATTTACATTGCTTATATCCGCAAATACATCTGTGCAATATAAAAGATTTTTACTCGGTAAATCCTTTCCCATCATATATCCCTCCCCTTTTTAACTGTTGTGTATCCCTTTACTCCTGTCCCCGCCTGGCGATACCATGTTAGCTCTGCCGCCAGGCTGTATTTATAATAACACTTTCACCTGTGATAAGTCAAGGGTCGTTTCGCGCTGATTCCAGCGTGCAACGACCCTGTCTCTAAAACATATTTTTGCACATTTATGATCTGTCTCTCTTTTTTAATACGATGATCTCAGCATTAGCACCACCTTCACCGTACTCACAGACCATAAGATACTCATCATCTGCCGCTAACCCATAACACCGGTCACTGCCCCTGCGTTCCACCTGGTTTCCCAGATACATCGTATCATCATCCCATATTTTTATCTCCTGCCCACCCGGAAGAGTATACGTAAGATTGATAAAAGCACCCTGGAGGACATTCAAGTCCGTGATCTCTGGCATATCCACGATATTAAGTGAATTAAATTCTTCGATCAGCTGCGCCTTCATCCCGCAGGATGCCATGTCACATGAATGGCAATCCTCAAGCCCTTTCCTGCAGTCTGTATCGCATAGTGAATTGTACATAGATATTCCTCCTGTTGCATTTATCAGAAAAATTATGTTACTTCATAGATTTTTTTAACACACCTAAGAAGTTCAAAACATCAATGCAATCCTTATCAACCAATGAAATTCCTCGTAATTCCATCAAATTGTATAATAATGCTCCATAACCTCCGAGAGAGAGTGTTGAAGGATTTATTCCAGCTGCATTCAATATTGCATCCGATGAAAAAATCAAACTTTTCCTATATAAATCAAAAATATCTGAAGCAATACTTACATTATTTAAACCGGAGACTTCACTATATGTATCTTGTTTAGGCGGAACTCCGCTTATTTGGATAAAGCCTACCGCACACAGAATTATTAGCTGTCTATAAGTTAATTCAGATGATAATCTAATTAACCTATCGGCAATTTCTCTACTGATACTTTCATCGAATGCAATATTAGCATACAAATTTGCAATGTACTTAATTTTTCTTTCTTCATACTCTTTTTGTGCAATAAGCAATGTACCTTCTAAAACTTCTTCAGCTGTGGTTCTATTATCAAACTCATTAAAAAAATCATCTTGTCTTAATTTTTTCTTTTCTTGAAAATTGCTTTCTATTTTTTCTTTTGCCATGACCATTACATCTGAGATCCGTTTTTCTTCCCGTTTTGACAGAATCCTTTTACTAAACTCACCACCCGCCCATTTAAATACCTTTTCTATTGCATCACCAACTAATGCTCCTCCTACTGCCCCTACCGGACCTGCTATTACAGTTCCTAAACCTGTCCCTGCTACTGTTCCTACCGCTAATCCAGCCACATTTGATACATTCTCAATAATTTCCTTTTTTTCCATTCATTTCTTTCCTTATAATTTTTAATATTTTATTATTCGCTTTGCATACCGAATCGCCAGACATATACATTCAATCAGTACCTTTATTAACACCTTCATTCTATATTATATATGTTTTATTACGTAATACAAGTTAAATACGAAAAAAATTGCCTGATTGAAATACTCCGACTGACTAGTGGAAAGAATCCTTCATTCGATGGAGACACTTCCTTAGCAAGCATCTGTTACTATAATTTCAAATTTTTTTCGTAATACCGCGCCACGAGCCGTATAGATTTTTCATCTACATCAAATTCTTCCGATATTTCCTCCATTGATTTCTTCTCTATACAATAATTTTGAAACACAAGTGCTGACATTTCGCAGGACTGCGCAATCAGTGTTCCTACCATTTTTCTCATAAGATTAATAAATTCTTCCACATCTGTATTCACTTCCTCATCAAAATCAGGCGAGCCTTTAGAAAAACCTGTATCATGAAAATTTTTATGATCATTTTCAAAATTTCTCCGAATAAAGTCCCGTATCCTCTCCTGTTCCTCACTTGAAAGCTGTGCATAAAGCCATATCATTTCTAAGACTTCTGCTGGCATGTCTAACGGCAACGGCGGTAATTGTATATATTTCGGTTTCATATTATTCTAATCTCCTAATTTTTCTTTATCCCTTCCCACGCTCAACGCACACACCCTGCTTTTCATTATAACCACACACCGTTAATCTATCATATTTTATCCGTATAGTCAACCGTATACCATTAATATAATGTTTTAAAACCTCGTATACTTTTATTATCCGTGCAAAGTTAGGGGGGAATTTTATGACATATTCTGATGCCGTTATTCAAAGGCTGACAGCATTGTGCACCGAACGGAATATCACCATAAATAAATTAGCCAGTCTATCTGGGATTACTCAATCTACTGTTGAAAATATCATGTCTGGCAAAACAAAGAATCCCAAACTGAAAACACTCCATAAACTGGCAGTCGGTTTAGGTATGACAGTATCTGAGTTATTAGATTTCCCTGAAATGAATGAAACTATCTTTGAAGATGAATAAGTAACGATAAAAAAGCAGACGCTCACTTCACATATGCTTTCTATCCTATCACAAACAAAACGCCGCATAAAGAGGCACCGTCTTTTTCCCATCCTCAAAACCAAAATTCCGGGCAGAAAGCTTGACAGCATAGGCGGGCTGATAGGTCTCCATATACACCCGCAGACTTTTTGCCCTTGTGTTATCAGCCGACTTGACTTCGACCGGGATCAGCTCACCGTTCCGCTGGATGACAAAATCAATCTCTGCACTGCGCCCAGACTCCCAGTAGTAAGTTTTATATCCATTGATCGTCAGCTGCACATTGACATAGTTTTCTGCCATCCCGCCTTTAAAATCATTTAATTCACTGACCATATAGAGGATATCGTCTGCCGCCAGATCCTTCTTGGCACAGAGCAGTCCCAGATCGGACACATAGATTTTAAAGGCATCGATATTCTGGTAATTCTCCAGCGGCTTTCTGATCTGTTCCACCCTGTATACCTGTGATACGATTCCGGACAGACATAGCCACTCGATGGCATTTTCGAATTCCGAAGCCCGCCCCCCCTTTTTGATCAGTTTATATTGGAAACGGGTATTTTTCTTTGAGAGCTGGACCGTAATATTATCATAGGCAAGCCTTGTTTTCTTAATCTCATTAAGCGTATTATATTTACTCATATCATTCAGATAGCTGGCAAGTATCGTATCCTGTGTATGGCGGATCAGGATATAATCCTTCGTCTCTGCAAACTGCTTCACACATTCTGGCATACCACCGACGACCAGGTACTGGCGGTACAACTGCATCGCTGCCTCATGCAGTGCCGAGGGCAGCGGCTGATCCGTGTCAAAACACTCTCTGATCCGGCTTACCAGCACCTCCTCTCCCATCGCCAGCATGAACTCTTCCATATCCATGGGATAAAGTGTTTTCATATCCACCTTCCCCACCGGAAAAGAAAACTTCGCCCGGTTTACCGCAACCCCCAGAAGACTGCCTGCGACAATAATATGATAGCCGGGGGCGTCCTCACAAAAATATTTCAGTGATGTAAGCGCCCTCTCACAGAGCTGTACCTCATCAAACACGATCAGCGTCTTATCTGTAATAATTGTCTGGCCTGCAATATGGGATAAGAGTGGAATCAGATAGTCCGGACTGATATTCTCTTCAAAGGTTTCACCCAGCCCCGGATTTGTCTCAAAATTGAAATAGGCTACATTGTCATAACAGGTGCGGCCAAACTCCAGAACAGCATACGTTTTACCAACCTGTCTCGCCCCTTGCAGGATCAATGGTTTACGATGGTCACTTTCTTTCCAATCTTTTAAAAATTCCATGATTTTTCTATACATATCCATCAGCTCCTGTTCTTTTATGTAACAACTATAACATTTTTTCGTGAAAATTTCAATATAGTTTTTCTTAATAATAACATTATTTTGCACCAATTATTTTATAAAAATTACACTAATCGACATGAAACCAAAATTTTCAGCGCCCCCTTGATTTTTCCGCTCCAAAGATTTATACTGACAATAGTAAATCGTGAGAGGGGGAATCGGTATGGGTATCGGTGCGATATCGGCTGTTTCCGGCTACTCTGGCATCAGCGGCATCTATCCGTCATACTATCCTGGCGCCGTCACTGGCGTCCGTGCCACACGGGGTGTCGACCCGCAGTCAGACGGAACCGCACAGGCCGCTGTGGATGGCGCGAAAGATGCCGAACGGTCCGGACGCGTCAGACAGAGTGAATGCGAGACATGTAAAAACCGCAAATATGTGGATGGATCCAATGAAAATGATGTCTCCTTTAAAACGCCAGGGCACATCGATCCGGGGAATTCTGCAGCGGCAGTCATGGGACATGAACGTGAACATGTGGCAAATGCTGTGGCAGAAGGCAGCAAAGAAAATAAGGAGCTTCTGTCTGTATCCGTCAGACTGAAAACATCGGTCTGCCCGGAATGCGGCAGGGTGTATGTATCCGGCGGTGAAACGAGTACGACCATGCGCACGACAAACAGCAGAGGCAGTAATCAGAATATGAATCCCTATGCCAAAAAACAGGCTGATCTGGATTACCTGATGGCATCCGGGGCAAATCTGGACCTGAGTGCATGAGCGTCGTGGAAATCCGACGGTATCTGTACAAGCTGAACGTCCCTACAAAATGAATAAGTAAAACGAATAAATCCCCCGGCTTATGGTCTGCCGGGGGACTTTTCCTATTTTCTCTGCTTCCGTATCACATTTTTCATCATCTCTACTTTTGCCTTTTCCTGCGGATTCATATCTTTTGTCAGGATCTCCAGTAAAACGGCGCTCTCTTCGGGACTGAATGAGAGATTATGGCTTTTAAGTTTACTGGTCGCCGCCATCAGAAGCGGCGCCGCATCTTTCATTGCCTTTCCCTGCATTTGTTCTGCCAGTTCCTTCATAACCTGGATCTTCACCGGGTGCATCGTCTTAAAAATATCATACTGATCAAAGATCGACTGGCTCATGGTCTCCTTCCTTCTGCTCATCCTCAGGCATTTCCGGCGCAGGTTCAGGTTCAGACCCAGATCCTGTCTCCTGCGTCATTTCCGGGGCATCCGACATCGCCATCATGGCAGACATCATATCCACCATATCCTGCTGTTCCGGCGGAATCATGGCCTTCAGCATCTCAAACATGGCAGGAGAGGCGCCGGATCCATCCTGGGGATCTCTCCCTGCTGCTTCCGTAAACTGCTGCATGCTCTGCACCATCTGCATCATTTCCATCATACGCTGCATCTGAAAAAACTGCAGGAAAATATCCAGGAAACGTCTTTCCCGGCCCCGGGTAAACGGACGGACAGCGGACAAAAGACCTTCCATATCTATGCGTTCGCCCACTGCCACATCAAAAAATGGGATAACCGTTTTCAAAACCTGCACACTGTGATTATCCCGCATACGGCTATCCCATTCCATCATCGTCATCCCTGCCTTTGAACAAGCTGTTTCTTGTTGGTTTCTATTATACCTATGCAGGAAAAGCCCAAAAAATGATTAGGAATATGTAAGCCGGTCTGGTGTGAGCCCGTTTAACACCTCGTCCAGATATTTTCCAGCGATCCATTTCGCCATCGGCAGATTCATATCAAGATAATTCCCACATTCCTTTGCTGAGGCTCCTGGCACATCCCCTTCAAATCGCGCCATATACTCATACATCTCACGCAGCAGAGGTACGATCTCCTCTGCCGTATAATCCCCTGCCAGGATCAGATAAAATCCGGTACGGCATCCCATGGGGCCAAAATAGATCACCCTGCTCCCCCATGTCTCATGATTGCGCAGGAATGTCGCTCCCAGATGTTCCATCGTATGAACCTCCGCCGTATTCATCACCGGTTCATAATTCGGTCTGGTCATGCGGATATCAAAGGTAGTCACAATATCCTGTCCGGTACAGTCTTTCCGGCTGACATATACCCCCGGTAAAAGTCTCATATGATCCACAGTAAAACTTGCTATTGTTTCCATATCTTTCCTCCATTCTTTTTAATGAGTGAAAAAAATTTTTTCACTCTATTCACTTTCAAAATATAAATCCGGCACTTTATTGGGAATCAGTGTGTCCATCAGTTCCAATACACGGGCAGAAGCCCTGCCGTCATCGATCGAATTGTACTTTTCCCGGAAACGGTGTGCCTTCTCTCTGTACACCGCCGGATCATACTTTTTGATGTCGCGGATCAGTTCTTCCGTAGTAGTGGAAATCGGTCCCGGCATCTCTCCCCGATAACTGAAATAAAAGCCACGCAGTTCATTTTTATACTTGTAAAAATCATAGGCAAAGAAAAACATCGGGCGGTCCAGTATACTATAATCAAACATGACCGAAGAATAATCCGTGATCAGGAAATCCGATACCAGATACAATTCTGCGATATCCCGGCTCTGGTCAAAATGATAGATAAATCCCTCATAAGGAGACCAGTCCACCGAATCCATGATCAGATAATGGTATTTTACGATCATCACATATTCGTCACCAAGCTGCTGCTGCATCAGGTCAAAGGAAATCTGAGGGTGGAACTGGTAATGATCATCATCCGAATATTCATCATCACGGAATGTAGGTGCATACAGAATCACTTTTTTGTCCAGCGGCAGTCCCAGATTCTTGCGATAACGCCGGATGTCATCTGGCGTATTTTCACGGAGCAGGATATCATTGCGGGGGTAACCGATCTCCAGCATCTCTTTTTTAAAATCAAATGCCCGGCGGAACGTGCTGGTGGAAAAAGGATTCTGGGAGATAAGATAATCCCATGTATGAACATTCTTTACAAACAGCTCCTTATAGGTATCAATATCCTTTTCCCCCACCATAAACACATCTTCCATATCGAGCGCGAGCTTTTTCAGCGGTGTGCCGTGCCAGGTCTGGATATAATATGTCCCTTTACGGCGGATCAGAAACTCCGGCTGACGGCTGTCAAACACCCATACCTTCGCCGTTGCCATATAATACAGGTAACGGAGTCTGCCATACCGGACCTGCCGGCTCATACCCGGTATATTATATTTCTCCGTTTCATAAAACCAGATGCAGTCCCACTTCATATCATAGCCATTTGACACGATACATTCATAGATGTATCTCGGATTACCAGCATAGCTCTTCCCCAGACTGCTGTCAAATACGATGCGGTTCTTCTTTACCGGAAAGAGAAAGCACATGACCCGGTAAAACAGGACAACCGCATTTTTGGCTGTTTTATATAGACGCTTTCCCATAAACGTATTACCTCTTTCCTGCTTATTTGAATACGGCCTGGATGATACGTTCCGAAGCCTTACCATCATCCACACAGCAAAACCTCTCATAAAATTTATCATAGCGGTCCTGATACTGCTCTGCCACCTCCTGGATATGGTGCAGCGCCTTCATCAGTTCATCGTTCGTTGTGAGGACCGGACCTGGCAGTTCCTTCTCCATGTCGATATATAATCCCCGCATTTCATCCGCATACGATCCATGATCATAGGCAAAAAACAGGATCGGACGCCTAAGATTCGCATAGTCAAAAAACACGGAAGAATAATCCGTGATCAGGCAGTCGGATATGAGATATAAACGGGAAACATCCTCGTACCGGCTCCCATCATAGACAAACCCTTCATAGCCTGTGAGATCAAGCTGCTGCGCAACATAATAATGGGTACGCAGTAGAAGGATGCAGTCATCCCCCAGCTCCTGCTTCATCCGTCCAAGATCCAGCGCCAGTTCAAACCGGTACTGCCCCACCGAAACCGCCTGGTCATCACGCCAGGTCGGCGCGTAAAGGATCACCTTTTTCCCCTCCGGGATCCCCAGCTCCTTCCTGACCCCGGCAGCCGTCTGGTCTCTGTCTGCCGCATACAGGATATCATTCCGGGGATATCCACACTCCAGAATCCGGCTTCGCTCATAACCAAAGGCGCGTTCAAACACATCGGTCGAAAATGGATTTGCCGACACAAGGTAATCCCATTCTTTTGCCTGGTTATAAAACACAGTCTTAAACTCCGGGTTACTGGAGAATACATCCTCCATATCGAACCCCAGTTTTTTGAGCGGCGTGCCGTGCCATGTTTCCAAAAACACCACACCATCCCGTTTCTTATTCCAGGATGGCTGGCGCACATTGAAGATCCGGTACCCGCACCTTGACATATAGTACACATACCGCAAAGATTCGAGCCGGCACACGGTATGCTTCCCTGTCTTTGCCAGATCCTCTGAATGGCCATTCAATACCCATATATATCGGTATTTGCCGCCATATTTTTCCTGCATGTATTCATACAGATATCTGGGGCTGTCCGAGTAGCTCCTGCCAAAAAAGCTCTCTAACATCACCCAGTCACGGCGTACCGGAAGCCTTCGGAACAGCAGCCGTTCCATCACCCGGTACCACTGGATCCGGTTCCCAAACAATCCCTTTTTCTTTGTTCTTACCACATAACATTTATGGAGGAGCCGTGCTGCCCTGAAATGACCGGAGCGGAGGGCATGCAGCATCCTTCTCTGCCAGAAAGACAAATCCGCCATAAGCTGTTCCCAATTCTCCATCTGTGCAAAATATCCCTGAAGGGCAGGCAGGGATGAACCTGTCACAAGCCCCGGATAATGCGAGAGGACAAACTGTACCAGTGCACCGTTCAGTATATTGCCTAATTCCTCATCCTCCCGGATCATCTCCATGGAATTATGATATGCATCCAGATATTCTTCCATGCAGTTTTTATTCTCGGTCTGGCTCAGAGATGGCAGATGGATCCTGTCATTATGTTTCCTGCTCACATACCAGCAGTCAGCCGCCGCCCATACCCTGTCGCCGGCATACCAGAGTACCTGGACAATAAATGCCATGTCGCTGTAGCGGGGCTGTCCGGTATCAAAACGCAGCCTATACTCGTCCAGGAATGTACGCCGGATCAGAAAATGCTGTGCCGTTATGCGGCTTCGGAACCTTCTTCCCAATGCGTCACCGCATAAAGGCTCTGTCCGCAGAGGACCGGTTTCCTTCTCTGCCCGGTCCTCCCGGAAATTGCAGGGACTAAACCAGCTGCCATACTGATCTCCCGTAACGGCGAGCGCTGATTTTTCCCGTGCCAGTTCCAGTAATGGTGCAAGAGTATGCGCCCGCAGATAATCATCGCTGTCCAGAAAATAAACATATTCCGCGTCCGCTTTATCCAGACCCGCATTGCGGCAAAAGGCAGTACCAAATGGGGCTTCGGCGTGTTTCTCCCTGTCACGGTCCTCTTCTGTCAGAATCTCTGCAGCCTCCAGTATCTTCACAAGCGGACTGCACTGCACGGAATCCGGTATCTCATCATGACCTCTGTCGCATACCAGTATGATCTCACAGGGCACCTCCTGCTGCTCCACTGATCTGACACAATCTTCCAGATATCTTCCGCCTTTCCAATAGGGGACCACGACACTTATTTTCGTCATTTTCTGCTCTCCTGTCCTCCGTCAAATACAGACTCCACGATTCTCTGACTGGCATTCCCGTCTTCCCAGTCACAGTATGTTTCACAAAATGATCTATATCTCTCCTGATAATCCTGCCGGATCTGCTGCAGATTTCGAACGGCATCCACCACTTCTTCTGTCGTATAGAGAAGCGGCCCCGGCATATCCTGTTTCATATCCAGATAGAATCCCCGTAATTTGTCACGATATCTTTCCAGATCATAGGTAAAAAACAAAATGGGGCGTCCCAGATTCGCATAATCAAAAAACACAGAAGAATAATCCGTAATAAGCAGATCAGACGCCAGATACAATTCTGCGATGTCCTCATATTCACTTACATCAAAAACAAAATCCTGCATTCCTGACAGATCCATGCGGTCAGCGACAAAATAATGGACACGCAGCAGGATGACGTACTCACTGCCCAGCTCTCTCTTCAGTATTCCCATGTCCAACGGCGCCGTAAACTTATGTCTGCCTGGTCCGTAATATTCATCATCCCGCCAGGTGGGCGCATAGAGGATCACTTTCTTTCCCTCCGGCACACCGACCCTACTGCGTACCGTGTCAGCCACTGCCTGACGCTCTTCCTGCTCCAGATAGAGGATATCATTTCTTGGATAACCAGTTCGCAACAGATCTCTCTCAAACATAAAACACCGGCGGAATGTTTCTTCACTAAATGCATTGGCTGCAATAAGATAGTCCCAGTCAAGGCTCTGATGATACGCATCCCACTTATATAAAGGATCTGCTGACGTCACCTCGTCCATATCAAAGACCAGTTTTTTCAATGGAGTCCCATGCCAGGTCTGCAAAAATATATTATCCTGCCGCTTTATAAACTGCTTCGGCTGTCTTCCATTAAAAACGATATATTTCGCTCTTGCCATATAATAAAAATAGCGAAAACTATAACGCCGGATCTGCTTCGCCGGGTAAGGAAGCGCCTTCTTATGATCCAGCACCCAGACGCACTTGTACCTGCCAGGCATATGCTTTCCCAGATATTCAAAGATATATTTGGGGTTATCCGAATAACTGCGTCCCAGAAAGCTTTCAAAAAGAATCGTGGATTCCTTCAGCTTCATCCGGCAAAAGACATGTCCATACAAATATTCTTTTAGCGCTGCCCGGCTCGTCAGTATTCTGATACAGGTCTTGCATTTCTTCTGTCGCCTTATTTTTCTTATAAGCGGATACAGATTGTGTTTCTGTGCATATTCCACATAGTGCCTTACCCTGGGTTCTGCCCTTTTCACAGCTTCTTCCGGCAGAATTTCCAGACACTGTAAAGTTTCCTTATACAGCTGCGGGATCTCGATATCCATTGCCGTAACAAACCACGGCACGATCATTTCGATAAAAAACCGGATAAACATATCATCCAGCTCTTTCCATTCTGTCTCAGAAAATTCTTTCTTTATCTGTTGATAAGCCTGCATGACCTCCTGATTTTTTCCCTTTACATCCGGGATCTGGGTCAGGGACGGTCTCCTGACCGGATCATTGTGCTGCCTCTTGAGATATAGTATCTTCTCTGTTTCAACTACTCTGGCTCCCCTGTTTAACGCCGCTGTAATAAAATACAGATCAGGATAATAACAGAGGGAGTCATCAAAATATAATTCATTCTGCCGCAGATAATCCCGGCGGAACATATAACCCAGCACAGTCAGGTCTGTAATTTCCCGCCTTTTCTTTTCTTCTATGGAATTCTGTGCCTCCAGCTCCTCTCCATTATCATCATACACTTTTCTGCCATACCATGTCTTGCGCAGTCCGGCATGAACAATATCTGTCCCCTCCTGCATGAGCTGGAGCATATCCTGGATCGCTGTCCGTTCCAGGTAATCATCACTGTCCAGAAAAAGAATATACTCCCCCTCTGCACTGTCCATCCCCAGATTACGGGCTGCTGCCACACCTCTGTCCTCTCCCAGTTCCAGGGTCCGCAGGGGAAAAGAAACCGTTTTCCCAAAAAGTACCTGCCGCGACTCTTCCCTGCTGTGGTCAAAGACGACGATCGCCTCAAAATCCCGGCAGGTCTGTTCTTCCAGACTGTCCAGACAGTCACCAATAAACATTTTTTCATTAACATAAGGAATTATGACGCAGACTTTCAATGTTTTAATCCTCTTTTTCCTTTTTGATTACCATTTTCGTTTCTTGTTATTTATTCTCTCATTTCACAACAATGTTTATAATACGTCCCGGTACATAGATTTCTTTTACGATCTCTTTGCCAGCCACCTTATCAGACACAGCTTCTTTGCCAGCTGCCAGCGCCTCTTCTTTTCCGGCGTCTACCGGCAGCGCTACTGTCGCACGTAATTTACCATTGACCTGCACGCCGATTTCCTGTATCTTTTCGATAGTTTTCGCCTCATCATACTCCGGCCATGCGGTCTGATAAATTCTTCCTTCATACCCCGACTCACTCCACAGTTCTTCCGTGATGTGCGGAGCTACCGGATTTAACAGCACAAGCAGCGTCCGAAATTCATCCCGGGTCAGCGTTCCCTTTTTATAGAATTCATTGATCAGTGCCATCATGGCGGCGATCGCTGTATTGTATTTTAATGTCTCAAAATCATTGCTGACCTTGCGGATGGTCTGGTGCATCTTTGTCTCCAGATCTTTTGAGTAGCCCTCCTCTGCAGACACCATATCCTTCAATTTCCATACACGGTCCAAAAATCTCCGGCAGCCCTTGACACCGTCCTCTGACCATGCCGCCGCCGCATCAAAGGCACCGATAAACATCTCATAAGTCCGCAGCGTATCTGCACCATAATCATTAACAATGTCATCGGGATTCACGACATTGCCCCTGGATTTGCTCATTTTTTCGCCGTTTTCGCCAAGGATCATACCATGCGATGTCCTCTTCTGATATGGTTCCTTCGTCGGCACTACACCCTGGTCATACAGGAATTTGTGCCAGAACCGGGAGTACAAAAGATGAAGTGTCGTATGTTCCATACCACCATTGTACCAGTCAACCGGCAGCCAGTAATCAAGTGCCTCCTTCGATGCCAGTGCCTCGTCGTTATCCGGATCAATGTAACGCAGGAAATACCAGGATGATCCCGCCCACTGGGGCATCGTATCTGTCTCCCGTTCTGCCCTGCCGCCGCAGCACGGACAGGTTGTCTCAACCCAGTCACGCATATTGGCGATGGGCGACTCACCATTATCCGTCGGCATATAGTTGTCTACCTCCGGAAGCTCCAGCGGAAGTTCTTCCTCAGGAACCGGAACATAACCGCACTTCTCACATTTAATAATAGGGATCGGCTCTCCCCAGTAACGCTGTCTTGAGAATACCCAGTCACGAAGCTTGAAATTTTTCTTCGCCGTACCGACACCCTCTTTTACCAGCCATTCGATGATGGCGTCCTTTGCCTCTGCCACGGATTTGCCCGTGAGAAAGCCAGAATTCACCAGCGTCCCTTCTGCGACATCCGTATAAGCCTCTTTCTCCACATCGCCTCCGGCGATCACTTCAATGACAGGCAGGTTAAACTCTTTTGCAAATTCCCAGTCACGGGTATCATGGGCAGGCACCGCCATAATGGCACCGGTTCCATAGCTCATCAGTACATAATCAGAAACCCACACCGGGATTTCCTCTCCATTTACAGGGTTGATGGCGCTCAGCCCATCAATGGGAACACCAGTCTTATCTTTGGCGAGCTCCGTCCTCTCAAAATCAGATTTGCGTGCCGCCTTCTCCCTGTACTCCACAATAGCATCCCAGTTCCTGATCTCATCCCTGAACTGGTCAAGATATGGATGCTCCGGGGAAACTACCATATAAGTGACGCCAAACAGAGTATCCGGTCTGGTCGTGTAAATCCGCAGGGTTTCCTTTTTTCCCTTTAATTTGAAATCCACCTCGGCTCCATGGGAACGTCCGATCCAGTTTTTCTGGGATACTTTGACCCGTTCAATATAATCAAGGCCATCCAGGTCATCAATCAGCTTATCCGCATACTCCGTGATCTTAAGCATCCACTGGCTTTTCACCTTACGGACTACCGGACTTCCACACCGCTCACAGACGCCGTTTACGACCTCTTCATTTGCCAGACCACATTTACAGGAGGTACACCAGTTAATGGGCATCTCTGTCTTGTAGGCAAGACCTGCCTTAAAAAGCTTGAGAAAGATCCACTGTGTCCATTTGTAATACGCCGGATCTGTTGTGTTTACCTCACGCTCCCAGTCAAAGGAATAACCAAGTGCCTGCAGCTGTTTTTTAAACCGGGCAACATTATTTTTTGTCACCTCCCGGGGATGGATCTTATTCTGGATCGCATAATTCTCCGTAGGAAGCCCGAAAGCATCCCAGCCCATAGGATACAATACATTATACCCCTGCATCCTCCGTTTCCTCGCCACAATATCCAATGCCGTATATGGACGCGGATGCCCCACATGAAGCCCCTGCCCGGATGGATAAGGAAACTCTACCAGGGCATAATACTTTGGTTTACTGTAATCACTGGTAGTCTGGAACGCTTTTTCATCCTCCCATATTTTCTGCCACTTTTTTTCGATCTCGTTCGGATTATATCTCTGACTCATCGCTGCTGCTTACCTCCATATTCTATTTCAATTTTACTTTTACCGCAGATCCGCTGACTACAACAGGATCTTTTACCGGCTTCTCTGATATCCGCTTCACATTAACACGACAGACTGCCTTCTTACCGGAACCGTCCAGTGCAAGTACCCGGATCACTGCCGTTCCCCTCTTTTTCGCCCTCAGTGTGCCATTCCGGGACACTGTCACGATCTTTTTATTGGAAGACTGGTACCTGACTTTCTTATAGGACGCCTTCTTCGGTGTGATCCTGGTCACCCTCAGACGCCGCTGCGCCTCAAAAGGTTTCCCTCCCACATAAAGTGTCACCGCCTGGCAGTTCAGTCTGATCGACGACACCTTTTTCTTTGGTCTTACCTGCCAGACCACCGTTTTCTTTGCCGTATGCCGCAAAATATCGGTGACAGAATATGTTATTTTATATGTTCCCGGCACTCTGGCATTTACCTTTTTCACCTTTGTATACTTGTCCTTTTTCAGTGCCTTATGACAGATCCGCAGCTTGATTTTGGATGTAATATTTTTTCCATAACTGTCCCTTGCCCGGACACCCTTCTTTAGTTTTATCTTCTTCCCAAACCGTATCGTTTTCTTTTTTGCCCCAGACAAAACCGGCTGTTTTCTCTGGTAAGGATTTGCCGGATCCGGATCTGTCGGATCCCAGCCGCTGTATCCGCTGACCTTCACTGTCTTTGGCTTTCCCAGTGGTCCCGGATTCGAAGAATTGTAGATCACAACTTTGGTTCCTGTCGCACAATGGTCATAGATCCACTTGGCATCCCATACAGTCAGCCGTACGCACCCGTGGGACGCTGTCGTACCCAGTCTGTTGTACTGCACATATGACTGGGCTGACTTATCCGGCCTGTAATACCAGACTGAATGAAACAGGATCCTTCCGCAAATACGGCTGCAATACTGACCATACGTTGGTCCATCCAGCTCATGCCATCTCATTTTTTCTTTCATTGGGAATGTCCCCGTAGGAGTCCCTGCGCCTGTTGAACAGGAAAATGCTTTATAGGGTTTATACTTCTTACCTTTTATTCGCTTATACACAGTCACAACATTTTGCTGTTTATTTACTCTGATCTGATATTGCTTCGATGCCTGTACCTTTTTTCCGGATTTCGCCCCTGCCGGTACCGCTGCCCCGAAAGCAAGGACAAGAAACAATACAAAAATCAGCATATTTTTCAGTTTCTTCATAAGTGCCTCCACACAAAAGCGGTTATAGCGATAAACCGCCTGTCGTATACATACTATTTCATAATACCAACTGTGAAAACCTTTGTCAAGAATACTTCCACATAGTCAGACATAGATTATAGCAAAGGCAGGTGATTTTTTTATGTCAATGATCGAAACGATCATCAGGGATTACGGGCTGCCCGCCATGTTTTTCCTTATCTTCCTGGAATATGCATGCTTTCCTGTTTCCAGTGAGATCATACTCCCTCTTGCCGGAATGATCGGCGCCGGGCAGGGTATGCCTTATGCTGTCCTGATTCTCATCAGCAGCGCCGCCGGTCTTGCCGGCACTACCCTGACCTACGGGATCGGCAGACTGGGAGGCTCCCCTCTCCTTGAGAAATGCATGAATCATTTTTCTTCCCTGGAACGTCCTATCCTTGCCTCCTACCGGACCTTTGGCGATCACGGAAAAAGTGCCGTATTCCTGAGCCGGATCATCCCACTGTGCCGGACTTATATCGGCTTTGTGGCAGGCGCCATGAAACAGCCTCTGGGCAGTTATCTCTTTTGTTCTGCACTGGGCATTCTCTTATGGAATGCACTGCTCACAGGGCTCGGCTACTACTGTTACCAGTACCGCGATATCTTTTTCCGGTACTTTAACCGCTACAAACAGTGGATCCTTATCTTTGGTTCCCTGCTTTTAATCCTGTTTGTCCTTCGGAAATTCGCTGCTATCCATAAAAAAAGCGAATCACACCAAGAATGATCAGCACCGCTCCGGCAACCCCGTTCAGTCGCCTCAGATTGCAGGAAACCCTGGCTCCCAGTGACAGAAAGGCAAGACTGGCGCTGCCGGTGAGCAGAGGAAACAGGCAGGCGGCAGCTCCCATATCACAGATGCCAAGACCTGCACATGCTCCATCCAGCGCCAGAGTCAGTCCCAGTACGATCCCCTCCAATGGTTCCAGCGTATGGGAATCGTCCCTGTCATAGTCCACTGTGGCATTATCACCAAGGGCGTTCCATAATGTCCTGCTGCCCAGAATGACCAGGATTCCCCCTCCGGAAGCCCGGAACCAGTATTCAGGAATAAGCATACCAAGCTTCTGGCCCGCGAGGATAAAACCCAGTGTCAGAACTGTATTGATACCAGAAATGACAATACGGGTATTCCATGGAATGCGGATACCGGATACCGCATAGGCAACACCGATCCCCAGTACATCCAGACTGACAGAAACCGCCAGTAACAATATTAATCCCATGATACATAAAAATCCCCTGTTTTTACTTTTATCCTATGCATAACCAGCCGGTTTGGGGAAATTTTTCGACATAATTTTATTCGCTCAGGCTGATATCCAGATCAGCCGGAAAGGAGAATTCATATGGATTGGCATTCTCTCAGTGTCAATGAGCTGATACGCAAGACAAAGTGCCAGCCGGATAAAGGGCTGTCAGACAAAAAAGCAAAGAAACTCCTGCAGGAATATGGCTATAATGAACTGCAGCAGGAAAAAGGGCCCGGTCTCGCCGCCCGCTTTGTCTCACAATTTAAAGATTTCATGATACTGACCCTGCTCGCTGCCGCCCTGATCTCCTTTATCGCCTCTTATATACGGGGCGACGCCGATATCACAGACCCCTGTATCATCCTTGCCATCGTTCTGGTCAACGCTGTCATCGGCGTCTACCAGGAGAAAAAGGCGGAGCATTCCCTGGAAGCGCTGCGCTCTCTCCAGACCCCGGAGGCAGTCGTACTCCGCGGCGGCGAAAAAAAGACGATCCCGTCCCGTGAAGTCGTTCCGGGAGATATCGTCTGCCTTGAAACCGGCTGCCTGATTCCCGCTGATGGAAGGCTTCTCTCCTGCCACAGCCTGTCCACAGAGGAATCGGCACTTACCGGTGAGACCGGAACCGTAAGCAAATCCACAGAAGCGATCAGCACTCCCGGACTCTCACCCGGTGACCGGCACAATTGTGTATATGCAGGAACCATGGTTACGACCGGACGGGGGACCTGTTATATCACAGACACAGGAATGGCGACCCAGATCGGCCAGATCGCCGGGATGCTTTCGCGGGAGGAATCTCCGGAGACCCCGCTTACCCGCCGGCTGAACAAAACAGGGAAGATCCTCGGGATCCTGGCGCTGGCAATCTGCGCTGTCGTATTTTTCCTCGGAATAAGAAACAGTCAGCCTGTCTTCTCGATGTTCATGACCTCAGTGAGTCTGGGCGTCGCCGCCATACCAGAAAGCCTCCCCGCCCTGGTGACCATCATGCTCTCTCTCGGTGTGGAACGCATGGCAAAACAAAAAGCGATCATCCGCCATCTCCCTGCCGTAGAAACGCTGGGAAGCGCCTCTGTCATCTGTTCTGATAAGACAGGTACGCTCACCGAGAACAAAATGACCGTACGTAAATATTTCTGCCACGCCACCCCTTCGTTCCTCGCCAGACTCTTTGTTCTCTGTAACGATAATACTGGTCCCATGGAAAAAGCACTGATCGACTTCGCCGCCTCCCACGGCGTCGACTACAACACCGAACACACGCTTGCGCCGCGTATCTTTGAACTTCCCTTCGATTCCCGGCGCAAGCAGATGACAACGCTCCACAACACCGCTGACGGATTCCTCTCTGTCACAAAAGGGGCGCCGGAAATCCTGTTACACAATGCCTCCCAGTATTATGACAACGGAGAATGCCGCCCCATGACGCCCGCCATCCGCTCCGAATTCAAAGAACAGGCAGAGAACTTTGCTTCGGAAGCACTCCGTGTACTAGCTGTGGGTTACCAAATATCAGGGACTGCCAACAAAAGTGAAGCACTGGAAAAAGATCTGATCTTCGCCGGGTTTGCAGGGTTTATCGACCCGCCCCGCAAAGAAGCCTTCGCCGCTGTCAAAAGCTGCCGCGATGCCGGGATCCTCCCTGTCATGATCACCGGGGACCATCGGATCACTGCCGCTGCCATTGGAAAAGAGCTGGGGATCTGCAGCAGTGAAAAAGAAGTCCTTACCGGACAGGAACTTGACCTCTTATCCGACAGTGAATTATCCCACAATCTGTCCCGTTACCATGTATTTGCCCGCGTTTCGCCGGCACATAAAGTAAGGCTGGTAAAACAATACCAGAAAAAGGGGAACATCGTTGCCATGACAGGCGACGGGGTCAACGATGCGCCCGCCCTCAAAGCAGCTGACATCGGGTGTGCCATGGGGCAGAATGGCACTGACGTGGCAAAAAATGCTTCTGATATGATCCTGATGGATGACAATTTTTCAACCATCGTAGCCGCTGTCCGGGAAGGAAGAGGTATTTTTGAAAACATTAAAAAGGCCATCCATTTCCTTCTGTCCTGCAACATAGGAGAGATTCTGACGATTTTTGCCGCCATCCTGTTCGGCATGGACGTCCCGCTTCTGCCGGTACAGCTGCTTTTTATCAACCTGGTGACGGATTCCTTCCCTGCTCTCTGTCTCGGAGTGGAGCCGCCAGAGACCGGGATCATGCGCCGGCCCCCCGTTGCGGCAGGCAAAGGTATGTTTTCCCTGGATACGGTCTTCCGCATGGTCCTGGAAGGAATGTTTATCGGCTCACTGGCACTGGTCGCCTATATCGCAGGCAACTCTACCATGTGCTTTGCCGTACTGTCACTGGCACAGCTGGTACATTCCTTCAATATGCGGAGCAGCCGCTCACTGGCAGAAACCGGGATTTTCAGCAATAAAAAACTGTTTTTCTCCGTACTTCTCTGCATCCTTCTGCAGTGCAGCGTCATCATGGTACCTGCGCTGCAGGGAATCTTCCACACAACCGCTTTAAACGGGATGCAGTGGGGCATGGTAATCGTACTCTCCCTTCTTCCGGTACCGCTGGTGGAGCTGGAAAAGCGCACGGGCGGAGTCAGTTAGCTGAGGGATCCTTCACACACCATGCCGCAATATCACGGATCACCGTTGTGCTCACCGTGCCGCTTATGTCATATTGTTTCCGGTCGTTCTCTCCGGACGATCTCATAAAGTAATGGTTCAGATGCTGATACATATGATACACAATATGAGAACGTCCCTTCCCTATATTTTTCCACTGTTCAAAATCATTGACTGTTGTCTCAAAATCTTCTTCTCCCTGCATCATCAGCAGGGGGAAGGTGTTATTTTCTTCCATAAAGTATGACGCATCACTGGAGAACGTTTTTTCTTCCTGCGAGTAGTACCTCTCAGTCACAGCAACCGGTTTACCTGCCATCAGTATAGCGCCTGACAGCCGTTTTGCCTTCTTTTTTATGATCCCCGGCATATAATCTGCTGCCTTCCCCATAGCGAGGATATAGATCCGGTCTCGGTCCACCCTGCGCTCATTATACATCTGGTCCACAGCATACCACGCATCCTGGAGCAGCGTATCATATAGACCATCCTCTGATGATACCAGGGAAGCATACTCATAGCTTCTGCGGTGATAGCGGACAGAGGCGATCCCCCGCTCCGCCAGACCATGGGCGATATCCCGCAGTGGCTTATTTTTGTTCTGCCCGACGCTTCCATCCATATCTGCATCGGCAGCATCCGCAAGAAGGATCACGACCGGCGCCTCTTTTCCCTCCGGCAGTGTCAGCTTTCCTTTCAGCGGCCATGGTTTCCTGCCGATCGTTATGTCCGTCTCCGACCATGCACCTGCCTGTCCGGCCTCCCCCTCTTTTTTTGCGACCTCAGCCACATCAAACCAGATCCCGGCAATCTGTCCCTCTCCATCATAGACAAACCGGAGGCTGCGTCCCTGATTCTGGCGGAAGCGCATCGTAACAAGGATAATACGGTATGTCCCATTCTCTTCGTTCTGTACTTTTTCTATCCCCTCAAAGGCACCGACGCCGTCTGCCACACTGTTCCAGGACGCCTGAAGTCCTTCTTTCGTAAGCTGGTTTGATAATTCCGGAGAAAGGTCATCCCATATTTCTGTCAAAAGCCCTCCGGCAATCTGCTCCGCATACTTGCGGCTCCTTGTCTCCAGCGACGTTGTCTCTGCCGCAGACGCCCCGGATATGGCAGGCTCCGATCCTGCCGACTGCTTCTCTTCTGCCGCCCCTCCTGATCCAGCCGGTGCCTGCTTTTTTTTCTCTTCTCCTTTTCCACAGGCGACAGACAGTATAACCAGGATGAGACCTGCCATCATCCACCATCTTGTCCTGAATCCCAAACAGTCCCTCACGATGTATCTCCCTTCTGGTTTATCCCTTTTTCCCCATTGTATCAGACATTTTTTCTGTCAGCAAGAAACAAATCCCATTATTTCCTCTTTATTTCTATTGCATCTATCCGCATTTTTGCTTATAATAGAATTATTAATACCATTCTATCAATAGAAGGAGTAATCATATTATGACACCAAACGAACTGTTTGCCAAAGAGCTGATGACCTATGATGTCGGTACAGACTCCCACAGCTCTTTTTATAATAATCTCCCTTATGTCAAAGACTATGACCTCTGCAACTGGAGACCACTTCGGATGAACAGCGGTAATATCATAAAATTTTACCAGTACCGCCTTGATAAACCTGTGGTTTTATGTACCGACCCCGCAGACAGCACTTTTACATCCGATGCTGCTGCTCCCGCTAAAAAACAGGACGCCGCAGAAGAGGCACTATCTGCCATGTCAGAAGAGGAAGAAGAAGCTGCAGACTTAGAACCGGAAATTCCGGCAGATGAAGAACAGCCATCGGATACCGAGTAACCCCCGGCAGCCAGTGGCTGTTCTTTTTCTCTTCTTACAGGAAGTTTCTGCCAAACCCGGCGCTGCTGCCGAGCTGTTCCTCGATCCTCAGAAGCTGATTATATTTCGCCACACGGTCTGTCCGTGAGGGTGCGCCGGTCTTGATCTGTCCGGCATTGAGCCCCACAGCGATATCTGCGATGGTTGTGTCTTCGGTCTCACCGGACCGATGGCTGACGATCGCATGCCAGCGGTTATTTTTCGTCATCCGGATCGCTTCGAGTGTCTCTGTCACTGTGCCGATCTGGTTTGGCTTAATGAGTACGGCATTGCCTGTATTCATGTTGATCCCTTTCTGGATCCGTTCTGTATTCGTCACAAAAAGATCGTCTCCCACAAGCTGGATCCGGTTTCCCAGACGTTCCGTCAGTTTCTGCCAGCCCGTCCAGTCCTCTTCTGCCAGCCCGTCTTCGATCGAGTAAACCGGATATTTATCGCAAAGCTCCGCCCAGTAATCAATCATCTCTTCCGCTGTCTTGTATATACCGGATTTCCAGAACAGATATTCTCCATGCCGGTTATTCTTCACTGCTTCTTCGTACATCTCTGTACTTGCCCCGTCCATGGCGATCACGAAATCCTCTCCCGGACGGTATCCTGCCTTTTCGATCGCTTTTACAATAAAGGAAAGCGCCTCTTCATCGTTGGCAAGCCGGGGGGCAAATCCTCCCTCATCTCCCACAGAGGTCACATAGCCGCCTTCCTGAAGAAGTTTTTTCAGTGTATGAAATACCGTGGCACTCCACTCGAGACAGCAGTGAAACGATTTCGCTCCCACCGGCATGATCATAAATTCCTGGATCGTGAGAGAACTATCCGCATGCTTACCGCCATTGATAATGTTCATCATCGGAACCGGCAGCGTCCTGCCATTTGCACCGCCAAGGTACTGATATAATGGAAGTCCGACTGCCTTTGCCGCCGCTTTTGCCACTGCCATGGATGTACCAAGGATCGCATTGGCTCCCAGTCTCGCTTTGTTCTTCGTTCCGTCCTCCCGGATCATCAGTGTATCAATCTCCACCTGGTTCAGTGCATTTTTTCCCTCCAGGATGTAGCCGATCGTCTCATTGATATGCTCCACCGCTTTCTTCACACCTTTGCCGCCATAACGCGGCAGCTCCGGATCTCTCAGCTCAACTGCTTCAAAAGCTCCTGTCGACGCCCCGGACGGGACAGACGCACGCCCCTTCGCCCCGCCGCACAGGGATACCTCCACCTCGATCGTCGGATTGCCCCGGGAATCCAGAATTTCTCTTCCTTGTATCGTATTGATGCGATATTTGTGTTCCATAAATAAGCCTCCTGTTTTCTTTTAGTATCAACAGAAGGCTTATGTTTTATACAATATAATCCTGCAGGATCGCCCCGGTCAGGTTCACGCAATGAGTGATCGCTTTTGCCTCAAATGCCGGATAATCCTCATGGGCGCTGTCGTCTGCCTTATCCGAGATCGCACGGATAATGAGAAAAGGGATCTGATTGAGATACGCCGTCTGGGCGATCGCCGCCCCCTCCATCTCTGTGCAGTACCCATCGAAGTTCGCCGTGATCCACTGTTTCTTTTCTTTATCTGAGATGAACTGGTCACCGCTCACAATTCTTCCCTCATGTACATGAATATCCGGATTCACCCGCTGACAGGCGACTTTCGCCGTCTCCCTCAGCCTGGCATCCGCCTCAAAGGAAAAGGTATCCATCCTGGGGATCTGCCCCGGCGGATAGCCAAATGCGGATGCCTCCACATCATGCTGGAGGGCGTCGGTCGAGAGAACAATATCCCCGATATCGATCTCTGCCCTCAGGGAACCGGCAATCCCGGTATTGATAATGGCGCAGATCCCGTATTCATCCACAAGGATCTGCGTACAGATCCCGGCATTTACTTTCCCGATGCCGGATCGCACAACTACGACCTCTTTTCCCTGCAGCTTCCCGCAGTAAAAGTCCATGGAAGCCTTTGTCCGTACTTCCACATCTGTCATCTGCTCTTTGAGGCGTGACACTTCCTCTTCCATTGCTCCGATGACACCAATTATTTTTCTATCCTTCATATATGACCTCCATTCTTCAGCGCAGCCAGACAACGCCAGTTATTCTCTTTTATGTACATCCGCGCCAAGTAACACCGGCACGGAAAAATATTTATTGAAAAAGGCGATGACCGGTCCCAGACCAAAAGCACAGAACAGCATACCGATCCCCACAACGCCGCCAGCTGCAAAGCAGACCAGGGCACAGACCGCATCGCAGATCATCCGGCACCAGAAATAGGGCAGCGGCGTGCGGTCTTCCCCGATGACTGCCATCGAATCATACGGTGATATACCGGCGTCTGACGTCTGGTAAACCGAACAGGCGAAACTGATCACCACAACACCGAGTACCGACAGGCAAAGCTGCTGCCACAGGGCAGACGGCGGTCCAAAGGTGCCGTATACAAAGGGATAAAAGGTATCCACGACCGGACCCAGCAAAAACCAGTTGGCGATCGTCCCCGGTCCGATATACTTTCTTCCCCACAGGATCTCAATGAGAAAGATAAAACAGTTCAGCACGATCAGACACGTTCCATACCGGACTCCCGCCACATCAGCCAGCGCCATCACCATACCGGAATAAGGATCGTTGCCGGTATGCGACCACTTCAGTATGCTGATCCCGACAGCAAGGATCAGATTTCCTGCGATCATCCCGATCCAGCGCCGCGGCGTCAGGCCTTTCATTCTGGTGATAAAATTTTGTTCACTCTTCATTTTTTCTTTTTCTTTTCTTTCTTCTCAAATGTTTCGTCCAGCTGTTCCAGAAGCTTCTTCTGTTCCCGGGAAAGACTGGACGGTACATCCACTACAAGATCCACATAATGATTCCCCCGCATCTTCTTGTTTCGCAGCGACGGAACTCCTTTGCCCCTCAGTCGTACTCTCGTCCCCGTCTGGGTCCCCGCTTTTACATTATAAGCTACGTCCCCATCGATCGTATGGATAATGATATCCCCTCCAAGAGCTGCTCTCGGATAAGTGATCTTCACGGTAGAGTAGATGTCATAATCATGCCTCTGAAACTCCTTGTGATCCTCCACATATACCTCCACGAGAAGGTCGCCGCGGGATCCGCCGTTTTTACCCGGTTCTCCCTTGGCGCGGAGACGTACGCTCTGACCGTGATCGATCCCGGCAGGGATCGTAACCTGCAGTTTCTCTTTCTTGCTCGTATAGCCGTTGCCATGACAGTCCGGACATTTTTCTTTGATGATCTTGCCGGTACCGCCGCATGCCGGACAGGTCGAGACATTCTGCACCATGCCAAACAGGGACTGCTGGGTGTGCACCACCTGTCCTCTACCGTTACACTGTCCACAGGTCACAGGCTGCGACCCCGGCTTGCACCCGTTGCCGCCGCAGGTCCTGCATTCAACCTTGGACGGTATCTCGATCTCCTTCTCCGCACCAAAACACGCCTCCTCAAAGGTGATCTTGATCTGTGTGCGCAGATTTGCCCCGCGCTGCGGCGCATTGGGATCCGCACGGCGGCTCCTTCCACCGAAACCACCGCCAAACAGGTCGCCAAAGATATCACCAAAGCTTCCAAAGATGTCATCCATATCCATGCCGGAAAAACCACCGCCCCCGGCGCCGCCCTCAAAGGCAGCGTGACCAAACTGATCATACTGGCGTCTCTTGTCCGGGTCACTCAGGACAGCATAAGCTTCCGATGCCTCTTTAAATTTCGCTTCCGCCTCTTTATCACCGGGATTTGTATCCGGATGATATTTTTTGGCGAGAACACGATATGCCTTTTTCAATGCAGCGTCGTCTGCATTTTTATCAACGCCGAGAACCTCATAATAATCCCGCTTATCTGCCATTTTTCACTCTTCCTCCAATTCATACAGACGAATGACTCGCACCCCGCAGGGGGTACGAGTGCATCCGTTCCCATTTCCATCTATCTTTTAATCTCTGTGTGATCGTTTCACCGCAGGATCTTACAGTTCACGGAAATCCCCGTCAACCACATCGTCACCGCTGTTGTCCTGTGCAGCTCCTGCTCCGGCTCCAGCCGCGCCACCCATATCTGGTCCTGCACCCTGGGCGCCTGCTGCCTGCTGTGCCTGTTCATATACCTTGGCAAATACCTGCTGTGCATTGGTCATAAGTGATTCTTTCGCTGCCTTGAGTTCATCCACATCCGCATCGCTCATATTCTCTGGCGTCGTCCTCTCAAGGATCGCTTTCACCTTATCGATCTCTGCCTGTACTTTCTCCTTTTCTGCGGCATCCACGCCGTCGCCTACGTCATTCAGCGCCTTTTCTGTCTGGAATACCATACTGTCCGCCTCGTTGCGGGCATCGATTCCCTCTTTGCGTTTCTTATCCTGCGCCTCAAACTCAGCCGCTTCCTTCACAGCCTTCTCGATCTCTTCGTCATTCATATTGGAACCAGCCGTGATCGTGATGTGCTGCTCTTTGCCGGTACCAAGGTCTTTGGCAGATACATTTACGATACCGTTGGCATCAATATCGAAGGTTACCTCGATCTGCGGAACGCCGCGCATCGCCGGCGGGATTCCATCCAGACGGAACTGTCCGAGCGATTTGTTATCTCTGGCAAACTGACGCTCACCCTGTACGACATTGATATCCACTGCGGTCTGATTGTCTGCTGCCGTGGAGAAGATCTGGCTCTTCTTGGTCGGGATCGTCGTATTTCTCTCGATCAGCTTTGTAGCAACGCCGCCCATGGTCTCGATCGCCAGGGAAAGTGGAGTTACATCCAGAAGAAGGATATCCCCGGCACCGGAATCTCCGGCAAGCTTACCACCCTGTACGGAAGCGCCCAGCGCCACACACTCATCCGGGTTCAGCGATTTATTTGGCTCATGTCCTGTCAGCTGTTTCACTTTATCCTGGACAGCCGGGATACGGGTCGAACCGCCCACCAGCAGCACCTTGCCAAGCTCAGAAGCGGTGATGCCGGCATCCTTCAGTGCATTCTGGACCGGAGCCGCCGTCCTCTCTACCAGATCGGCAGTCAGTTCATCAAACTTGGCGCGGGTCAGGTTCATGTCGAAATGTTTCGGTCCCTCTGCCGTAGCCGTGATAAACGGAAGATTGATATTTGTCGTTGTGGAAGCAGAAAGCTCTTTCTTCGCTTTCTCTGCTGCCTCTTTCAGACGCTGCATTGCCATTTTATCCGTGGAAAGATCGACTCCCTCCGCGTTTTTAAACTCAGAAACCATATAATTACATACTTTTTCATCAAAGTCATCGCCGCCCAGTTTGTTGTCGCCGGATGTGGAAAGAACTTCGATGACGCCGTCTCCGATCTCGATAATGGATACATCAAAGGTACCGCCGCCCAGATCGTAAACCATGATCTTCTGCTCGCCCTCATTGTCAAGACCATAAGCAAGGGCTGCTGCTGTCGGCTCATTGATGATACGTTTTACATCCAGCCCGGCGATCTTGCCTGCATCTTTGGTCGCCTGACGCTGTGCATCGTTGAAATACGCCGGAACCGTGATCACGGCCTCTGTCACTTTTTCGCCGCCGAGGTAATTCTCTGCGTCACCTTTCAGTTTCTGGAGAATCATGGCTGAGATCTCCTGTGGGGAATATTTCTTATCCTCGATCGCTGCCCGGTAATCTGTACCCATATGTCTCTTAATAGAAGAAATCGTATTGTCCGCATTGGTCACTGCCTGACGCTTTGCCGGTTCACCTACCAGTCTTTCCCCATTTTTGGTAAATGCCACAACAGAAGGCGTCGTCCTTGCCCCTTCTGCATTGGAGATCACGACAGGTTTCCCACCTTCCATCACTGCCACGCAGCTGTTTGTTGTACCTAAGTCAATACCGATAATCTTACTCATGATATGCCTCTCTTTCTGCCGCTTCCTGCGGCTCTTCGCTATAAAAATTTTAGTTCAAAACCTTAACCATACTGTGCCTTACTACGCTGTCTTTATACAGATAACCCTTCTGGAACTCTTCTATCACCTTGTTTGTCTCTTCGGAATCATCTTCATCATGCATCACGGCATTATGAATATTCGGGTCAAATTCCTGTCCGACCGCCTCGATCGGCGTCACACCGATCTCCTCAAAGACAGTCTGGATCTGTTTGTATACTGCCTCGATCCCCTTGACAAACGGGGTTTCCTTTTCCTCATCCGTGAGCCCCTCAAATCCCCTCTCAAGATTATCCACCACCGGGAGGATCTTTTCCACGATGGATTTGGCACCCATGTCGAACATCGCACTCTTTTCCTTTTCGGAACGGTTGCGGAAATTCTCAAACTCAGCCAGATTCCTCACCAGCCGGTCATTGAGTTCCTCGATCTTTTCATCCTTTTTATCTTTTTTCTGCTTTTTCTTCAGACCTTTTTTCTTTTCTTTTGCCGGTTCGCCGCTTTCTTCCTGTCCGGACTGTCCAGTCTCTCCTTCTGCCGAACCCTCTTCCGCCGTCTCACCAGATGCTTGTTCCTCTGCTGTTTCGGTCTCCGCTGCGTCATCTGCTGCCCCGGCTGCAGTTTTTGCTGCCGTCTCTGCCGTCCCGGCTGTATCCTGCGGCTCTTTCTGTTCCTTCGGGGCATGTTCCTGTACTGCCTCCTCCGGCGTCTGTTCTTTCCTGACTTCTACCACGTCTCATTCCACCTTTCTATCTCTAAACAGAATCTAGTTTTTTTTCTTAAAAATATCATCCAACTGCTGCATACAGTTTTCCAGAGTCCCGACTACCTTTTCATAATCCATGCGCTTGGGACCGACGATGCCGATCTTGCCATAGACTCCCTCTTCGATCTTATAGGTCGCCGTCACTACCGAACAGTCTCTCATGGACTCCACCGGTGACTCCTCACCGATATATACCTGTATGCCGTGCTCCTGCTCCTTTTCCGGCGCCCTCTTATCATTTGCCCAGGCTGCCAGCATCTGCTTTTCTTCAAACGTGGAAAGAAGCTCTGTCATATTTTCTTTGTCTGTGAGCTCTGGATATTTCAGGATATTGGTCGCGCCGGAGGTGAAGATCTCCGAATCATCCTCTTCCGTCATCACCTCGGAAATACAATCCAGCACACTGGAGACAAGATCGACATACTCGCCTGCCTGATCTTTGATCTTCTGCATGATCGCCATATTGATCTCCGTAAAATCCAGACCGTTCAGCGCCGTGTTAATGAGAAAATTCATCTGCGCCACTACCCCGTCGTCCAGTCCGGCATCCAGTTCAATAAACTTATTGCACACATGATTGTTGTCCAGTATGACCAGAACGAGAAGCTGTGCCTCGGAAATCTGATTTAATTGTATGAACTTGATCTTCTTATGTTCATATTTCGGCTTCGTGACCATGGAAGTATAATTCGTATTCTGCGCCAGGAGCTTTGCCACCTGTTTGAGCAGAAGGTCGATCTTATCTGCCTTCTCGACCATCAGCTCCCGCATCTCTTCCACTTCCTGGTCTTTCCTCTGCAGCATCGTATCCACATACAGCCGGTACGCCTTATCGGAAGGGATCCGCCCGGCAGACGTGTGCGGCTGCAGGATATATCCCATCTCCTCAAGGTCTGCCATTTCGTTGCGTATCGTCGCCGAACTGAGATTCAGATCCGTATACTTGGAAACCGTTCTGGAACCGACCGGCTCACCGGATTCCATATAATTGCGTATGATTGCTTCCAGAATTTTCTGTTTGCGCTCATTCAGCTCCATACCGCGACCTCCTAACAGCGTATCCATTTTGCATTGTTAGCACTCAACAAAAAAGAGTGCTAATCATTGACTACCATTAAAATACCACCTTGCGGTGGTATTGTCAATAGAAAAATATTAAAATTTTGTTACTTTACTTTAAATGTTTTTGATTTTTGGCGGTAACCGCTTTTGGACACCGTAACACGGATCTTCCTCTTCTTTTTCAGTTTCTTTTTCAGTTTCACAGTAAAGTTTCCCTTTTTATCTGCTTTTACCGTATATTTCCTTTTAGCGGCAGTTATGACGACTTTTGCCTTTTTCAGAGTCTTCCCGGTGATCCGTCTGCTCCCTCTCTTGTACTTCTTCAGTTTCAGTGTTTTGATCGTTTTTTTCTTCTTACTCTTTTTCTTTTTCGTTTTGTCCTTTTTATCTGTCGTCTTTTTGTCCCTGGCAGTGGAAGAATTCCCCTTTTTATCGCTGTTTCCTGATTGGGACGATCCCGGTTTCTCTTCTTTATTATCGGTACCCGGATCTTTGTCTGTACCAGAACCCCCATCCGGCACATTGGCGGTCGTATAGTCCGTTACATATTTCACGACGATATCTTCTCCGCCGGTGAGTTCCTGTGCATTCATATAAGAGTTTACGTAAACATCCCCCACAGTATACATCCAGCCGGACTCCTGTCCGTGGGCAAATTCGGCGAGTCCGCCGACCGAAGAGATATAACTGCCTTTGGCTTCATAAGCGATCCCATGGTCGGCGAGAACTTTTCTGAATACGTCGAATACGGTCGCCCCCCTGGTAAATCCGCTGACTTCCGTCCTGGCAACAAGTTCTTTTTTATCCAGCCCCAGCAGGGTAAAGCTGACCTGGATCGGTTTGTCCAGCTCCTGGCGGAAAGCAGCAAGTTTTGAAGAGTACAGTACCGCCTTCTCCTCTGCGGTCATCCCCTGGTCCTCTTTTGTATAATGTCCGGCTCCCGTTACCATGAGATAGGTGTTTACCGGCTGTTTATACAGCTGCCTGAATTTCGCCAGCGCTTCTTTATCATATCCGTCTACACCACGAAACTTTTCATAATATTTCCCGAATGTCTCATCAGTCAGGACACTGCTTACCTTTACAAAAGTATCCTCTGCCGGCGTTTCGTTCAAGATCAGTGTCTCATTGGCGATCAGGTCCCTATCACTTGTGCGGAACAGCCGCCAGTCCTCCTGTTCTTCCCACCCCGGCAGTTCATCCACCAGAATACCGTTATCTGTCCTGTCAGCATAACGATATATATATTCAATACCGGATCTGTCTTTATTCCATACGATCTCCTTATATGGCGTCAGGTTATCGATAATACTGTAAGCATCCGCATTATCTCCCAGCAGCCCACCAGCATAGCCATCCTTTGCCGCATCCATAAGGGCAAGTGCCTCATTGATCTCGCTCCGTCCCAGATGAGAAACGACAACAGGGATCTCTTTCGTCACAAAAAGATTGGGATTGATTTTGCTCTC
The DNA here is from genome assembly GCA_910584875.1 of uncultured Eubacterium sp. Classification (GTDB taxonomy): domain Bacteria; phylum Bacillota; class Clostridia; order Lachnospirales; family Lachnospiraceae; genus Eubacterium_F. The sequence goes on along the minus strand of CAJUDA010000010.1, from coordinate 66,616 downwards.
CATCCGCACCGTTAATGTCACCTTTTTATCCGCTAATGTATCTTCTCCCAGCGGACGATAGACATTAGCGCGGAAACTGGTGACAGTAATGACATCCGTATCCGAGCTGGTGACAGTAAATTTATAGTTCCAGTAATCCCAGTATGTGCCATAATCCAGAGCCGCCATCTCTTCTGCCGTCAGGACATCCTTCGGGCGCACAAGCTGGATATCGTGGGTCACGGCTTTTGTATCCAGCGTTTGTCTGGTCGCAAAATCCGTAAGCTTATCCGGTGTATAGCAGTCAAGAACTGACCTCATGGTATCCAGCGTCTGTGCCAGCTGCTCTTCTGACATCGGAAGCACGGTCACTTCAATGCTGCGCTCCACCGTGATATCCGTAGAGGGATTGGTCACGACAGCCCGCAGCGTCACGATGTGCTGCTGCCGGTCCTGATGTATTTTCCCCACATACGGCTGATAAAAGGCATCGGCACTCCCTTTCCTGTTTTCATCGCTGACAGACAGATGGGATTCGTCCGATGACGTCCACGTAACCTGACCATAAGAATACTTATCTCCCTCGATACAGGAAGGCAGGGTCAGGTCTGAGACAACAGAGGAAAGGCTGTCATTGTCCCCTTTCAGCTGTGCTTCACCCAGGGCGGCATCTGCCGCTTCCTCCAGTGATTTTCTGACATCGCCGGTATCCCAGGGGATCAGCAATGCATTGCTGCTGCCAGATGGATAGGATACCGTCTTCCCGCCCATCGTCAGGTCAAAGACGACCTGTACCTGCTTTCCATCTGCAAAGCTTCCGCCTTCCGGGACCGGAGGATAAAAGATTTTTCCATTTTTTGAGACCAGCGTCTCGTCTGCCGTGGACTGGATCGTCACTGCCACACCGCCATATCCTTTTTTCTGCAGAACTTTACGGAACCGGACCAGTATGTTGGTATCCTGTCCGAATACCGGCTGCAGAAGCTTATAATCCCACTTCATGCTGTCCAGTACCTTTTGCAGATACTGTTCCGGGTCGATCTGCGCCGCCCATACATCCACAGTAAATGCCTTATTCTCCACTGCCTTTCCACTGGTGATCTGCGCCGTAAGCGTCACGCTCACTACATTTTCCTCCGGCAGCGTGACACTGCCGTCTGCACGGATCACCGTCGGATGGCTGCTCGTCCAGGTGACCGGACAGCCTTCGATCTCCTGCGGCAATGGTATGGTACCAGCCTCTTTTACGACCTTGACGTCCAGGGAAAGCGCCTCCTTTGCTTTCTCTGCGTTTGCCGTATCTTCTTTTGCCTGTAATGCTTCTGATTTCACCACAGGACCTGCCACCACAGAAGCAGAGGAATCCCCCTCTCCTGATACAGTCACCTTAATGTATTTCCCCACATAATCCGCCGTATCGGGAATCATATAAGTTCTCTCTGCCGCATGTTCAATCTCTGTATATGTCTTCTGATCCGGCGAAACAGACCACTGATACTGCACATTGGTCGCTGTCTCTCCATCTGCACCCACAGGCTGTGCTGTCAGGACAGAGCCCGTCTTTTCATCACCAAGGATCGTTACATCCGTTACGGGCACAGAAACTACACCAGTAGAAAGCTGCCAGTTCAGAACCGGATAACCGTTGTTTGTCCCATTTTTGTCTTCACTAAACTGTTTTTCGCTGCCCTCCGCATTGAGAGCCTGCAGCAGAGCGGCGGCATCGGTGATCTCCTCATAACCAGCAGCTGTGCCCCCCGGTGCTGACTCCGCATCCTGGGTATTTGCTGCCAGATAATAACAGTTCGTGATCGTGGCATTGCTGAATCCGCAGATCCCGTTTTTGCTCTGTCCGGTGCTGTAGCAATAGCTGACCGACCCTTTAGAGAGCTGTCCGGCGATACCCGCGCTCCGGGTCGTCCCGTCGATCCTTCCGGTATTGTAGCAGTTACGGATCGCAGCGGTATTACTATAAAAACCGAGAATCCCCCCTGCATGGCTGCCTGCCACCCCGGCATGATTGCTGCAGGCATTGATCACAGCGCCTGTCGCTCCTATCCCGCCGGTGATGCCGCCCGTATAGGATGTTTTCCCTGTACTTTTCACCAATCCGCTCATGGAACAGTTTTCTATCGTTCCTGTCTGGAGCTTGCCGACAATACCTCCCGTATAGCTCGCTGTGGAGCTTACCGCTCCTTCGACTCTCAGATTTTTGACTGTCCCTGTATTTACGATGCCAAACAATCCCTGATTTGCTGAAGCCGCCTCTATTTTCAATCCAGACACCGTATGTCCCTGTCCGTCAAAAGTCCCCGCATAAGCATTTACTACATATGTCGTCCTGCTGATGGGAGTCCACTCGTGGCTGCCCAGGTCAAGATCTGCCGTCAGCACGGCGTCTGCCGCTACCAGTCCGGCATCCGCCTCACACAGGGTGTTCACATGTTCCGCAAACCAGGCAAGCTCTGCTGCCGTCCCGATCTGATATACCTCTCCTTCTTTTCCTGGTTCTACTCTTGTCGTCCCATCCCACGCTGCCACGGTCTGCGCCTTCACCGGTCCGGCTCCCGGCAGGACCGGAACCAGTGTCAGCAAAAGCGCACATGTAAGGATCAGGGAAATCACTCTTCTTTTCATGTCACTGTTCTCCTTTTTCTTCTATTTTTCTTCTGGGGTGTTCTTTGCGGAAACGGATCTGGTTTGCCCTGGCGCGTCTTCGTTTCTCACGCCTTCTCTGCATCCGCAGAGGGTCTGCTTTCTTGATCCCTGCTGCCTCCAGCGCCCTGGGCCATGGGCCGAAAAAGGACTTGATCCCATTGACCGTCTCCACATCAAAATCCGATTTTTTCGGCAGCCTTCCCAGCTCCTCCGCCTTCTGCTGCAGACAGCAGATGCATTCTTCCTTTGAAATCCTGTTCATGTCAGACCTCGCTTTTCCACAGCCAAAGAAAAAGCACATTTCTACGGATCCGCAAAAATGTGCAACACAATCTATGTAAGTACCGGGCAAATCAGAAAAAAATGCATCCATTCCCACGGCATTTACATCAAATGGCTGCACTCTTCCTTACCCAAAAGTGTTTTTCACCCTGTTCCACAGCAGGTATTCCGACTTATCCGGATCTGTGATCCTGAATTACGGTAATGGCGGTTGCGACGGATTTTCACCGAACTTCCCCTTAAATGCCTTATGATTCCATGGCAACACTGCAGGACAGAAATATTCAACTCGTCTGTAATAGTATCATTATCTGTTTTGGTTGTCAAGCGATCGCAAATTTTTTATACAATAGAGTACCAACAGAGAGCACAATCGCTAATAAAACAATATTAAATTGCATTGGTGCTAAATAGCAGGTATTAAAAGTTGCGTGCAGAATAGCAATAAGCAATATATTTTTGCATTGATAATAGGTTATTCCCAAAACAACGGAAACAAGTAATGTCCATATACAGAGACAAGCAATTTGTTCCATGCCCAATGAATTACGGATAATCCACATAGGCATATGCCACACTGCCCAGACAGCACCAACAAATATAACACTGCTAATATTTTTCTTAAAAGGAAGTCGTTCGAGCAGAAATCCCCGCCATGCTATTTCTTCAACAAACGCTGTTATTAGCAGATATATACCGCTTGTTAATAGTGATGTTACTATCATATTTATATTTGTATATACTTCTACTCCTACTATAAACGAATAGCAATAAGAACCGAGCATTCCCACAACCATATAGATAGCCCATATCAAAATAAATTTAATCGATATTTTCCCTGAAAACATTTCCGTAAAATGTGCCTTGACGTTTTGCTCGCAAATCAGCAGAAAAATAGCAGCTATGGCAGGGATACACACATATAAGTATTTTAAGTACAATAATACGTTGGGAATGATAATTCCTTTCTGTTCTAACAATACAGGTACATAGCATATAAACGATAAAACATATACGACACAAATCCATACTGTGATTTTTAACTTATTTGTGTAGCTTGCCATTATAATTGCTCCTTTATATCAGAAAAAATTACTTCACTTTTATCTTAATCTTACACCGGCAGCCGTTTTTCGCAAAAACATAGATGGTACAGCTGCCCGCTCCCTTTGCCCTGACTTTTCCTTTTGCCGATACTGCCGCCACTTTTTTACTGCTGCTCAGATAACGGAACTCTCTGGTATGGGCCTTGGAGAGCTGTTTTTTCTTTTTGTCCTGCAGAACAGCTCTGGGACGGAGCGTTACAGTACCGCCCTTTTTCAGCGTGTACGACTTTTTCTTAACCTGTATTTTTTTGACATTGGTATATTTTACGCTGTCTTTACCTGCGACGTGGATGGTAATGGTTCTGGCAAGGGTACTCTTTTTACCGTTCTTCCGCTGCCATGCCACCACATACAGTTTGACATTTTTTGTGGTATCCAGCTTTCTGCCGTTTACCTTTTTGACGTTGATCTTCGTCTTTTTGCCGCTCTTTACCTGATTCAGCGATCTGGCGCCAAAGTTCTTTCCGCAATACTGCACATAGACGCTGTAACCGTCGGCTCCACTTACCCTGCCCCATGCGATCTGAAGTTTCTCTCCTGCCTTAACTGCTTTCAGACCAGAATGAAGTTCTGCCTTTTTCGTTTTCTCTGCCGTCGCCGGGGCTGGTCTGCTGCTACCACCCGGCGTCGGTAACGGTGTCGGTGTTACCTCCTCTCCACCGCCCGCCTCTTGATAGACAATCGCATAGGCAGAGAACCGGTCGGTAGCTATCGTAATCGTATTGGCATCGTCGTCTAAATCCTCCAATGTCTCTGCCACGCCGCCGTGTACACGGATGACGGCATAAGTCCGTGATTTCCCGCTGTTTTTCCCTTTCAGGCTGTCCGGCACATTAATGACGATGGTCAGTTTTTTTGCTGTCTGGGAGATCGTGCTGTGGTTTTCTCCGATCACCTTAAAGAGGCTGATGTCAAGATATTGCCCGATGGCAAATCCTTTGACTTCGGAGTTTCTGTTCAGTACTCCCTGCACTGCTGACTTGTCGCCGCTGCTTATGGTGTCCCCGGCATCCTTAACATCAAGGATAAATTTGATGTCTGTCCCCTTTCCGACCTGTTCTTTTTCTTCCTCCGTCAGAAGGATGTCTGCCAGTTCTTTCGCACTGTTGGAAAAAGTGGTATCCGGTGCTTTTTCGTCCTTTTCCACGTCTTTGCTGACCGCCCCCGTCTCTCCCGGCGAATCTTCGATCGTCCTCTCATAACCGCACACGTTACAGTCTCGATCTGTTTCATTCTCATAACTGTGTTTTTCTTTCGTCTGTATCTCCTCACAGCGGATGCATTTTTTCCAGTGATCTTTCTCATCGCGCTGATACTCTCCTGTGAAATCATGCCCTTTTGCTGCGATCACCACATCCTGCTCTGTCACTTCTGCCGTACAGCCGCTGTCGGAGAACCTCTTTCCACAGGTACAAAGATAATATGCCTGATTTCCTGTCTCTGTACAGCCTGCCGCTTTTTCCGGCACAGATTCTTTTGCACTGTGGGTATGGACTTTGACGGTAAATGTTTCCGTAGCACTGTTTCCGGCATGATCTGTAGCTGTCACGGATATGACCGTTTCCCCTTCAGGGATCTCCCCTGCCGAAATCGTAAAGCTGTCATTTGCTGTCATAGCGGTCGTATAGTCATGGGGTACTGTCTCTGCACTTCCATTTCCGATCTGGTAACGGACAGAGGCAATGCCGCTGGAAACCACATTGTTTTTGTTGTCCGTTATGGTCACGGCAATGTCCGGAACCGCATCGTACTCTCCCGGCAGCACCAGTCCGGCATGTTCCGCCTGAAAAGTGATCTGCGGTGCATGATTCTCAATAAGGATGCCTGTTGCATCCAGACCCGCTCCCACGGTCACGCCTGCCGAAGTGTTTCCCGCCTTATCCGTGCAGGTAATCGAAATCATCCCCTTAAAATCTGCTGAAACGGTAATCTCTGCCTTTCCATCGTTGATCTCTGCTGTTTTCTCTTCTGCCGTACCGCCCTCCGGCGTCACAGTATAGGTGATTTTCTCTGCCCCGCTGCCCTCTTCCGTGACAGGCACGGTTATGACAAGGCTGTCCTTTCCCATCAGCCACTGCCATCGCTTTTGGGGCGTATCACTGTATGTCAGCGTGCCGATCACCGGGGCGGTGTTGTCTGTCCATTTTGCCCAGTATTCCTTATCTCCGGCGGCTGTATCCGAAATCTCTGTTACTTTCTCTCCGCTGCAGCTTTCATTGTCATACCAGCCGTCAAACGTATAACCTGCCCTTGTCCAGTTTACCGGCAGGACGGCTCCCGTTCCATAGACATAGGAAGTCAGTTCTGTGCCGCCGCTTCCTCCGTTTGTATGCAGGGTAACCGTATAATCTGCCAGTCCCCAATGTGCCGTATAGATACGGTTTCCGGAACTTCCTGACGCAATGGTAACATTTTTATTACTGCTGCCTGTCAGACCTGTACCGCTCCATCCGGCAAAGCTATAACCTTCTTTTGTCGGGTTGACCAGGGTGATGTCGCCGCTTTCAATCGTGTAGTCTGCCGGATTGCCGCTGACTGTTCCACCATCCAGAGTATACGTTATCGTGTAGGTATTTGCCGTCCACTTCGCATAATATGTCTTCGCTCCGGTTTCTGCCCCGGTGATCTTCGTCACTGCTGTCCCGGTAAGGCTGGAATCCGTATACCAGCCCCCAAAGGTATACCCCGTCCTCGCCGGCGTCGGGAGCGTCAAGCCGGTCCCGTATGTATATGCGCCATAACTGCTTTCGTTCGCTATTGTCCCACCATTTTTATTATATGTGATCCCATAAGATGCTTCCAACCAGTGTGCCGTAAACTCGCGCTCTCCGGTATTCCCTTTCGCCACACTGACTATCTTATTGGCACTGCCTTCTAGCCCCGTACCGCTCCATCCGGTAAACGTATAACCGGTGCGGACAGGGTTCGCCAGGGTAAACGCCGCCGTCTCAACGGTATAGGAAGACGGGTTCGTCTTCCCGGAGGGAAGTACGCCGCCCGCCAGATCATAACGGATGGCATAATCCACCAGAGTCCAGTGAGCATAGACTGTGATGTCCCTGCCAGCCGGTATCATATCGATCGTAATCTCATCCCCGGCTGTTTTCTCTGTGTACCAGCCGTCAAAGGAATAACCGTCCCTTGTGGGCTCCGGCAGCGTCCTCATGCTCTGCCCGCCATTGATGTCCCCTGTCGCCGTATCACATGTTCCTCCATTTGCATCAAAGGTCATCACATAGGGCATCAAAGCGCCTCCCCCATCTTGCAGCACTACTTTATAGCCATCCATGCTTGTGAAATAGTCTGCGGGCTTCTCCCCGGGCATATATGTAGTAAAATTCTCTGCGAAAACCAATGGGTACTGGGAAGAGGGACTCACATATGAACGTACCAGATAAGGGGAAGAATTTGTCAACGCCCCTGTCAGAACCATCTTTCCGGGCAGCCCTTTCAATCTGCCTATTATAATGTCTTCCTTCTCCGCAGATGCCGTGCCGATTTTCCCGCTGCCATTCATCTTCCATTCCCCCCCAAAAAGGGAGAGAAATCCGCGGATCTCACCTCCGGTCATACTTACTTCTATGTCATTACCTCTTGTATACACATCCGTATTGATCAGGCCGCCGCTGATATCAGCATAGGTAGTACCTTTCTCGACCGTAACATACTGCAGCCAATAGGCATCCTCTTCAATGACAATCCCATAGCACCGCTCTCCCGTACTTTCAACGGTCCCGCCTGAAATCGTGATGCTGCCGGTAGGCATCACTGCTATGCTGCCATTATGGCTCGAACTCTGATTTTCCCCGTTAATGGCAGTGGCGGAAACCCTCCCGGATCTTACCTCTGCCCTTCCACCCTGATTTACATAGATTGCCATCACTGAAACTCCGACATTACCAGTACTCCTTGAAGTGCAGTCAATCGTGTTATTCACTTCTGCCCCGTCCACCGTCAGCTTTGCGGCGGATTCCACATACACACAGGTGGCTGCTTTCCCCTCTATACTGCCACCGTAAAGGTTGACAACAGAACCGCTGCCTGCATAAACAGCCGAAGCATATGCCAGCGCCATGGGATCCGTTTGATAAGAAGGATTTTGAGTACTTTCACTCCTGCTCTGACCGCAGATGCTGCCGCCATATACGTTCAGCGTACCATTTACACAGATCCCGCCGATCTATTGATCATCACCCGCACCTAAAATCCCACCGTCCTGACAATCATGTACGTTCAGGGTCACACCGGCTGGCACAGTGACCAGCCATGTCTTTGCGTCACTAACATACGACGCGTATTGTTTTGTCAGTTTGCAGCCGTTCAGGCAGAGGTTGATCGTACCACTGCCTGATATGGACAGCACGGATGATACTGCCACGTCACTCGCCAGGTAATAATTTGTCCCGGCTGTCAGTGTGCTTGTCGAACTCGTCAGTTTTGTCCAGCCCGTATGGTTCGTGTGCCCGCTGTCAGCCGCCCTGCTGCGGTCCGGCGACACTCCGGCGCCTGCCGCCTGTGCCCTGACCGTGCCGGAAACTGTCTCTGGTATGTACGGACAGGCGGTGATCAGCAGGCTGGCACAGAGCAGGAATGCCAATAGACGAAGAGGTTTCCTCCCTCTTCTCTCTGTTTTTTTTATTTTGATCCGATCGATATCCCGGTATATCTTCATTTTTCATACCTCCTCGTGTTATACAGTGCGATTTCTGCTCTCATCCGCAGAAAATTTCAATCTGGGGGTTTGTTATTTTTTCTATATTATAATATTATAAAACACATTTTTCTACTTTCTGGTACAGATCGCACTTTTTGAGGTATAATTTGTAATTCGGGCATTTAGGGCGCTCGAATGAAACCCGACCTTCCCGTTTTGTAATCGACTTTCACATTTTACAAGCGGCTTTCCATCTTATTATCACCAGCCCTGCCATAACACAGAAAAACCCGGCAGCGTCAAAAATCACCCCCCTCCTCCGGTATCTCAATCCGCTTTCCTCGATCGCTGACTTCTCTGCTGTCTTTGCATACTTCACCGCCTTATTCCGTTGTTTCAGGTTCTCCCCCCATCCGTCAAAATCAGACCAGTCGGACGGAACCATCTCCAAAAACCACTCTGCTCCATAGAGATAATCCCACCGGAGGGCATGGGCATCCAGTCCCTGGCTGACCACAAATTCTTCCACTGCCTTCCTCCTGTCATCCTCTTCTGGCACCGCGATACTGATCCGGTCAAAGACCAGCTGATCCTTTATCCCCGACGCCTGCAGCATACAGAGCTCCGATGGTTCTTCCACCACGGCACGGACAGTCCATTCACGCTCTCTCCAGACCAGTTTTTCTCCCATGGCATGATCACTGCCAAATAAATCCTCCGCCAGTTTTTTTCCGATAATGCATCCTCCCGGATCACTGGCAGGCAGGTTTGTCCCGGCGGGATATACACATCCCGAGTCCCCATTGACAGCGATCACATCTGCGTCACAGGTTCTGCCGGATCCCGACTTGAGCGGCTCCTTCCGGCACTGCGTCCATGCCGAAAAGGAATCGTCCTGCCCGGAAGGATCACGGCTGATCTCAAAGCCTTCTCCCTCTGCCTGTATCGTTACATTTTTGAGAAAACGGTCCCCCCGGATTCTCTGATCCTTTCCCACCGCAAATAACAATGCCGCCAGCAGCATACCTGACACGGTCAGTATTCCTTTTACGATCCTTTTCGCTCTCACTCGTCTCCCTCTCCTCTGATCCTGATCCTGTCCCCGGTCTGTACATACCGGTCACTGTCTGTAATGATCCGGGTTTCTTTATCCAGGGCGTCCGCTTCCAGCGCCGCACAGGACTCATTTTTTTCTAATACCGTTACTTCCGCCTGTCTTGCGATCTCCTGTTCTCCCAGCACAGTATCCTCCGTCTGTACGGTGAGGACAAAGTTTCTGCCGGATTCCTGCCGGAGCGCCGTCACCGGGACCGTACAGGGATAGCTTTCGGATTCCTGTACCGCTGTCATCGTGACGGTCTCGCCCAGTGCAAATGTCCCCGCAGGGAGCAGCGCTGTCACTTTCATAAACTCCCTGCTCTCATCCATTTCCATGGCGGTGACTGAGACTTCTTCCTGCTTACTGCCGGCTGACTGCAGCGTGACCTTATCTCCCACGGAAACATATCTGGCATCCGGGATCATCAGCTGCCCGGTAAACCGGAGTCCGGCGCTGTCGTCCGTCATCGTCATAAATCCGGTATCCTGTGTCTTCTGTCCCACATTCACCAGTATCCCGGTAATGACGCCTGCCCGGGACGCCCGGATCTCCCCTTTTTGTTTTCGGATTTTATCCAGTTTATCCAGCTGTTTTTGCAAATTGCGGATGGAGATATTATTCACTTCTACACTGTTATCTGCCTCCGGCTCCTCTCCTGCCTCTTCGACTGCCTTCTCTGCCTCCTTTTCTTCCTGCTCTGCTGCCCTTTTCATCTCCCGCCATGCCTTGGCATCCAGCTTCTTTTTTGCCTTCACCAGTGCCTTCCTGTTTTTCTCTTTCAGCTGCCCGTACTCCTTCTTTGCCTGCGCCAGCGCTTTTGTCCGCCTGCGCCAGGCAAGCCGCCTGTTTTTTTCTGCTGCCTCATTCTGCAGCTCCAGCGCCCTCTTTTCGCCTTTTAGCGTGTCCATCCGTTCTTTGAGCTGTTTTATATCAAGCCTCGCCAGCAGGTCCCCTTTTTTCACACGTTGTCCCTCACTGACCAGTACCGACTCCACAAGAAGTTCCGGCTGGGTCAGGATAAATACTTCCCTGTTTTTCTCTATCTGTCCCTCTGCCGACACTTCATACTGCAGTTTTTTCTGTGAGGGAGTGCCGGTTTTCACTTTTGCCACCGTAAAAGAATCCGTGATTTTCGATATCACAGTAAAAAGAACCATAATACCGGCCAGCCATACAAGCCCTTTCAGCCAGAATGCATTTTTTCCCTTTAATTTCTTCAATGAGTTCCCTCCTTTGCCGAATAGGCGATCCCCTGTTCCAGATAATCCTGTCCTGCCATAAATACAAATACTGCCGGAAGCAGTGCCATGAAAGACGCACACAGGGAAAATCCCGCATTACTGCTGCTGATCTCCGGCATAAACAGCGACAGCGGCCAGAGACTTTTTGTCTCCAGAAATGTCATGGACTGCTCGATCATGTTCCAGCACTCCAGAAAAGACAGTACCAGCGCCGAGATGATGCCGGATGCTCCCAGCGGAATACCGATCCGGAGAAAAATCCTCCACTCCCCGGCCCCGTCGATCCGTGCCGCTTCCAGAACACTTTCGGAGATACCGCAAAAGAAACGGTACATGATAAACACCGAAAAGGTGGAAAACATCCCCGGGAGGATCACGGCTGCCCCCGTATCCAGCAGATGCAGACGGTCAAGGACCAGATATTGCGACAGCATCGTCACCTGAAAGGGCATCATCATCATAATGATATAGATCATATAGATCATTTTTTTTGCCCGGAAAGAATATCTCGCCAGTCCCCATGCCGCCGGCATGCCAAAAATAAGCTGTCCCGCCAGAATCCCCACTGTGATCCTGACTGAATTCCAGAACATCTGGAAAAATTCCGGTGAATCCAGCAGAAGCCCCACCAGGTTTCTCCCGGTAGGATAGAGCGGGATCAGCCGCCAGGAAGCATACCCTTCCCCACTCCCAAGCACCGGGGCGATCTGATCCACAATCTCCTGATCCTCCATAAATGTCCCTGCCAGCAAAAACAGCAGAGGACTCACCTCCAGAATCGCAAATACTGCCAGCGGCAGAAACCCTGCCACCCGTTTCCACTTCCCTTTATGTTTCATCCACTCCCCCCCAGCTGCGCTGCAGGATCAGTACAAACACGGTGATCACCACACACAGAAGCACCGATCCTGCCGCCATTTTATCCACCGATAATTCGGAAAACCAGTTGTTAAACACATGCTGCAGCAGATATATTTTTTCCTGCGGATAATTCCCTGCCACCAGATACGCCTCCCGGAATACTTTAAACGAATTCAAAAATGAGAGAACGATGATCGTAAAAGCGGTCGGACGGATATTGGGCAGCGTGATATACAGAAAACATTTCCACTCCCCGGCCCCGTCAACACTCGCTGCCTCATAGACACTCTCCGGAATGCCAAGAAGTCCTGCCAGCCACAAAATCACGTCATATCCCAGGTTTTTCCATATATAGCTGAATACCAGCACCCAGAAGGAAGCGTCCGAGTTCATCCAGTCCTTCCCCTGCAGATGAACCACAGAGAGGATACCGTTCAGGATGCCTGACTTGTCAAACACAATGTTCCAGAGAAGTACCACACTCGCCGCCGGAACCGCCAGAGGTACCAGATATGCGCTTTTCATGATCTTTCTCATCTTACCCTGCTTTTTCAGCAGTACCGCCAGTCCCAGGGAAATTCCCAGCAGGAGCGGCAGGCAGACGAGCACGAATCTCGCCGTATTTCCTGCCGCCAGGCGGAACGCCTGATTTTCAAACACCTGCCTGTAGTTATCCAGTCCGGCAAACTGGTCTCCCGCTGTGCGCCAGAACGAGCGCCGCACCACATCCCCAAAAGGGATCAGATAAAAAATGAGTACGCCCGCCAGTCCCGGCAGAATAAACAGCCAGCCGGCTCTCTTTCTCTTCGTCATATCCGTATCCCTCCCTGCCAGTGCTTACTGCGCACCGTTTTCTGCCAGATACAGATTTACTTTTTTGAGGACCGCCTCTGCCGCACTCTCCAGGGACAGTTCTCCCTGAAGGTATTTCTCACCCTGCTCCAGAACCATCTCCTGTATGACACGGTTGGTCATGGAAGGCGTCGTAAGACTCTCTATAATGTTTGTCAGTTTATCCTCGTCCTCTTTTGTCAGGTCAACATATTCAAAACTGACCGTCTTTCCGTCTTTTGAACTTGTCGATACACCACTGTCATCTTTTACGTTCTGGGCATGCAGTTTTTCTTCGCATACGGCGTCATAGGCGGCACGGTTTACCGGAATGCCATTGGACGCACTGTTTCCCGCCTTTTTCCCCAGAAGTTCCCTGACAAATGCCTTTGCTGTCTCGCTGCTGCGGCCCTCTATGATGCCTGCCGTCAGATAAGGGATGTAGGATCTGACCTTCCCGCTGTTCATCAGACAGTAATCTGTCTTTGTCTGTACCTCGATGCTGCACATTGTCTGCAGGTCATAGATCCCTGCCAGGGAACCGATGGAGATCTGACAATCCTCGCTGAGCAGTCCTGAACTGTTGCTGCTCCCGACCTTCTCCCCGCCAAATGTTCCATCACCGACTTCCTTATCCTGGAAATCATCCTCTTTTCCGACAGAATCCAGATCAGACATCTGTTTTGCATATGTCAGGTATTCCTTCAGCGCATTCTGGTCCAGCGTGCCGTCTTCCTTCTGCCAGGAAGCAGAATCCGCATAATACAGATCCCGGAGCAGTGTTCTGTTCCCTTTGCCAATAATATTTTTTCCCTGGGGCTTCTTCTGCCTCAGTTCCCCTGCTCTTTTTGCCAGCGCCGGCAGGGACTGTCCGGCCGCCACCGTATCCTTGTCGCCTTCCACGATGGAGATCAGAAAACGTACCGGCATGGCATAGATCTTCCCATCCTTTTTACTGCCCTCTTTGATTCCCTGGAAAATCCCATCCTTTTTATCGATCTCGTCAACGATATCCGTGATATCACAGAGAATCCCTTTACTGATATAGCTGTCCACCGGCATCCCGTCCAGGATCAGCACATCCGGTCCTTTCCCGGCAAGGATATTTGTATTCAGGGTCGAAAGAGCATCCTCCAGTGTCACGCCGTCTTTCCCGGACAGTCCGAATTCCAGTTTTACATGGACATCCGGGTTATTTTTCTGGAACAGCTTTACTGCCTGGCGCAAAAAGGCAGAATCATCCAGTGCGTAGACCGACAGCTCTTTCTCCGGCACCGCTGCCGCTTCCTTATCATACGTGTAATGGAATAATTTATCTGATTCCCCATCATAGGCGGCAATCAATATATTTTTATCATCCATTGCCGCCAGACCGAGCAGAGTCAGATCCCCGCCGCTAAGACTGGTCATAGCGCTGTCGGCAAGCTGCTCCATCACACTCCCGCCCCGGGTGAAATGGAAAATCCCATCCTCCCAGACAAGCATTACGGCATCCTTCTTTGTCCCGGAAGAAATTAACAGGGGACGTCCCCGGTCTGTGTCGTTTTCACTCAGTTTCCCATCCTTTTTAACCAGAAGATCCAGTACCGATTCGGAATCCAGCGCCTTTTTCCCCTTTGTATCAAATATCAGGATCCCATCCTCATGTACCGCATACAGCGTCGTTCCGGCGATACTGAAATGCCGGATATCCGCCCCCTTTGTATCATATGCCTTTTTGCATACGCCGTCTGCCGTCACTTCATACAGGACGCCGTGCATATCCAGGACAACCAGATTTCCCTCTGCATCATAGAGCGACTGGACGATCTGGTTTTCCGAATCCTTCGCCGCATCATCCGGCAGGGAAAAGGTAACGTCCTTTGTCGTGCCATCCGTATCTGCTATTTTCGCATTTACAGTCCCCTCTTTCATATAACTTAGCAGCACCGCTCTGCCATCCGGTGCGATCGCCGTCTGCGGGCGGTAGTCCTTTCCCAGACCATCGATCTTTTTCTGATCCCATTTCTTTCCTCCGTCCGGGCTTCTGAGAAGGAAACAGGTACCGGTCTCTTTGCTCTCTCCGATCACTTCCAGGCTGCCGTCAGCCAGTTTCTCCATTGCCTTGATCCTTCGGATCTCTTTCGGCAGCGTCACCTCTTCTTCGATAAACCGGCCGTTCCCTGCCCTGACCAGACCACTCTCTGTCAGATCGTCACTATTTCCCTTCTTCTTACCTCCGTCAGCGCCTCCACACCCGGAACACAGCATAAGTACCATACCGAGGATTCCTGTAAATGATAGCCATCTCCTTATTTTACTCAATATAATCCCTCCTTGTTTCTTTTCTGTCCCCTATCTTAGCAGGATTTCCTTTAAAAAATCTTGAAATTCACCTTTAATTTATTTTACGATTTCAAGGATTTTTTAAGATTTCTATGGTACACTCTGTATATAGACTGGATTCGGGAGGGATCGGATTGAAACTTTTATTGATCGAAGACGATGAAGCATTATGCGAATTGCTGATCTTTCAGTTGGAAAAAGAAAACTATGAAGTCGATGTCTGCCACGATGGAAGGGACGGGCTTGATCTCTTTTTACAGGACGCTTACGATCTCGTCCTTCTGGACCGTATGCTGCCCACGATGAACGGTCTCCTCGTACTGAAAAAAGCAAGAAAAGCCGGTGTCACCACCCCGGTGATCCTCATTACCGCACTGGGAGAGCTGTACGACCGGATCGAGGGACTGGACAGCGGGGCCGATGACTACATCGTGAAACCATTTGAATTTGAAGAGCTGTCAGCACGGATCCGTTCCCTGGGCAGACGCAGCGGACGCTATGAGGATGATGGTCTGTTATCGTATGAAGACATTTCTTATAACCGTTCCCTGCGGATCCTGTCCGGTCCCGGCGGGGAACTGCCGCTATCCGGCAGGGAGGGACTCCTCTTAGAGACATTTATGAGGGAACCTGCCCAGGTCATAAACCGCATGGTTCTCTTTACGCGGGTCTGGGGAGTCGACGCCCCGGTAGAAGAGGGCAATCTGGATACCTATATCCATTTCTTACGAAAGCGGCTGCATACCGCAGGAAGTAATCTCAATCTAAAAACAGTACGGGGAATCGGATATATCCTCGAACCATAACGGGAGGCCGCTTATGTTTCACAAACTTCACATTCAATTAACTTTGTTTTGTACCTTCGTGACGGGATGCATCTTCCTTGTGTTGACATTTCTCTGTCTCCTGTTCGCTGAAAACAATTTAAAAGCCGAGGACAATGCCGCCTTCCTGCGGCAGCTGAATGCTGCCCTGATCCATCTGCAGGATCAGGATCTGATCTCACACCAGTGGCTGAACCAGATCCAGAAAAACAGTCAGTTCCTTTTGTACCTGTATGACAACGGCAAACCGCTCTATTACCAGCAATACCATGATTCCGTGCAGGAAAAACTTCTGCGGGAGGAAGCAGTCAGACAAGCGGCTGAAGAACAAAATCTGGATATCTTCTCGGAACAGCCGGACCGGGTGATCCTTCATACGGAATTTGATTTCCAGTCATCAGACGGCAGGAAATACTATGCCTCGGCAGGCGTGATCCCCAAGCAGTCCAGCCACCTCGGTTATCTCATTCTCTCCCCTCTCCAGGGACAACAGGACAGGATCCGCCGTCTGCGGCTCGTTATCCTCCTGACCGACCTCACTGCCATCGCTCTTCTGCTGGTCTTTTCCTGGTTTTTTACAAAGCGTATGATCCTTCCCCTGGAACGGAGCAGGGAACGGCAGATCCATTTCATCGCCTCTGCCTCCCATGAATTGCGCGCTCCCCTCGCTGTCCTGCGTTCCGGTCTGGAAACACTGAAAAAAACAAGTGATCCCGGAGAACAGGATCACTTCATCGGTCTTATGACAGAAGAAAGCAGCCGGATGCAGAATCTGATCCGTGATATGCTCTTTCTGGCAAATGCGGATTCCAGCCATTTTTCCATAAAAAAAGAAATCTGTCAGCCCGATGAACTGCTGCTGGACAGTTATGAAAAATTTGAGCCGCTGGCTGCGGGGAAAAAAATCTGCCTGTCGCTGGAGCTGCCTGCAGGGATCACCAGATTTCCAGACCTCTTATGTGACAGGGAGCGCATCATCCAGGTATTTTCCATCCTGTTGGACAATGCCCTTTCGTATACCCCGGAAAATGGGAAAATCCGGCTGTCCCTCCAGGTAAAGCCGGATTTTCTGGTCTTTGTGTTCACCGATAGCGGATGTGGCGTTCCCGATGATGAGAAACAGCGGATCTTTGACCGTTTTTACCGGTCTGACAGCGCCCATGCCGGCAGGAACCACTTTGGACTCGGACTCTGCATCGCGAGTGAGATCGTCAAAGCACATCACGGCAGCATCTGGGTAGAGGACGCCCCCGAAGGAGGCAGCTGCTTTTTTGTTAAGCTAGTTCACTCCAATGGAACATCGGAT
The DNA here is from genome assembly GCA_910584875.1 of uncultured Eubacterium sp. Classification (GTDB taxonomy): domain Bacteria; phylum Bacillota; class Clostridia; order Lachnospirales; family Lachnospiraceae; genus Eubacterium_F. The sequence goes on along the minus strand of CAJUDA010000010.1, from coordinate 49,450 downwards.
AACGAGAGCGTGACATTTTGAAGGTTTTTATCTTTGACCGTGAAACTTCCCCTCGCATAACAGGTCACTTTGTCGTTTCCATCATAGACACCATCATCCGTATATTTATTATAAACAACATCCATCTTCCCTGAGGCCTCATAAGTACCCGGTTTTACATAAACATATTTGCCGTAACAATACATTTTGCCGGCAAACAGCTCGTTACTTTCCAAAGCCAGGTAGGTAGAAAAATAGGAATATTTATTTTCTGCCGTTCCCTCCGCTTTGGGAACCCACTGTCTGGCAGCGGCATCCAATGCAAAATCCACACGGTACAGGGGAAGTCCGACATTCCATGTCTGGGAAGAAGTGATTTTTTTTCGCCCCAGCGATACTTTCTCACAGGATATGTCATAGATCAGGTTTTTCATGATATACAATTCATATTTCCCGTCGTCCCCGATATTATCCAAATAACTAAAGTCACCATAATCATATTCCTCTTCCAGCGAGTCAAACCGAATACTGATACCAGACACAGGCTTTCCTGTCGCATCTTTTACCGTGCCGCTGACCTTCACCGGCTCCACTGCTGTGATCTCAATGGGTATCACCGCAGTGAGACCGTCTTCCATCGTAATCTTGATTTTAAACCGGTATGTACCAGTCTTTTCAATATAGCCGGTAATAACGTACTTGCTATAAGACTGTTCCAATGTAACCCCTTTGGGAAGGGCTCCCTCTACAACCGCAGCTTCCGTAACCTTTTTGCTGCTCCCGCCTGCGATCTGTGTGTAGATTTCGCGGCTGAAGTAACCACATTTATAGAATTCGGAACCATTTTTATCCGTTCCCTTAATTGCCGCCAGTACCTTAAATGGATCTTTGACTGCCACAAGATGTGTCGCATCACCGATATAAAACCTCACGGTCTGTGATAGCTTTTTCCCGGTCTCATCCGTCACCGTCACCGTCGCCGTCGCCCCTTCGCTGACCGCTTTTGCCCTGCCGCTGATCCTCACGACTGCGCTCCCCGCCGCATAACGGAACCCGGATGGCAGCCCGCTGACACGGACAGACACCAGTTTACCTGTTACATACTCATCAAAATAGAGTGTCTTTTCCAGTTTTTCACCCACACTGCCACTGACATAAGTAACAGGAGGACTGACCGGTTTGATAAACCGGGCAATGACTTCCTTTGTCTTTATGCCGGGAAGAGACGGGATCGTCACCTTCACAAAATCATTTTCCCTCAGAAAAGTTCCGGCTTTCATCGCTACAACATAAGTAACATGATCATTGCTGAACACAGTATCGATCTCTGCCGTCTGATAAGACCCGTTTGCTGTGCCCCTGCACTGGATTTTAATGCCTGATGCTGTCAGTACCTGCGCCCGGCTCAGCGTGATGCCCAGTGTCCCGCTGTCCAGCGTCTCGATGCTTTTAATACCAGTCTGACTTACGGAAACTGCCGGCGGAGCGGTTACTGTCACCTTACAGACTGCCTTCTTCCCACTCCCATCCGTAGCCTTTGCCGTAATCACAGCTGTCCCTGCCTGTTTCGCCGTCACCGTTCCGCCCTTCACCACGGCTGTCTTAGGGTCTGATGACGTCCAGGTCAGGATCCTGCTGACATTTTTCCCCGGTGTGACCGTGGCACTCAGCTTCTTTGTGTTTCCTGGCGCCAGTGTCAGGGCTGCCGGGAGAGTGATCTTTTTCACTGCCGCCTTCTTGACAACAATACGGATCGATGCTTTTTTCTTTTTATTCTTTTTTGACTGTACGATAACCTTTGTCTTTCCTGCCTTTTTCCCTTTGACGACGCCGGATGCCGACACCGTGGCTACTTTTTTATTTTTTGATGTATACCTGACCTTTTTGTTTGCTTTTTTATCCGGTTTCACTTTGACAGCCGAAGTAAGCCTTACCTTCTTTCCCTTTGCTACATAAGCGGTCCTGCCCGAGGGAGCGGTAACTGTGACTTTCTTAACTGTAACCTTTTTCTTTGCTGCCGCTTCCGGCACGCTGCTGTCAGTAATTATGGACAACAGCATGACAGCAGACAGGGCTGTCATAAAAAATCGTGCGCTTTTTTTCATATTTTCCTCCATAAATGTCGATATAAAACATATGTAATATTTCTTCGTTGCGTTACTGATTATTTTATCATATACTTATCTTATTTGCAAAATATTTTGGAAAGGGGCATAGCCATGGCGATCATCAGCAATTCAATCCAGAACAACTCCCAGGGAACATCTTCTGGTGTTTCTTCCCCCCGTTCCCAGACTTATCGTTCCGGGAACTCGACGATACAGCTCCAGGAGGGACAGACTCTGAAGGGTGTGGTCAGCGACGTCCATGGCAAAGAGATCACATTAGCCATGGAGGACGGCTCATCGTTCACCGGCAAACTCCCGGATGCCAGCCAGTATTCGATCGGACAGAAAGCTGCCTTCCAGATTACCAGTCTCGATAGCAATACCATATATATGAAGGCAGTGAACAGCGCCTACCTGCTTGATATCGAAGACACGATCGAACAGGCACTCGAAGAGGCTTCCCTTCCCAAATCGGACCGCAATATTGAAGTCGTCCGCTCCCTGCTTCAGAACCAGCAGTCCATCAGCCGTGAAAATATCATGTCATCCATCCAGTTATGCGCCCGCTTTCCAAAAGTGGACGTCAATGCCGTGATCACGATGAAACGGCTGGGGCTTCCGATGACACAGGAATCCGTCCAGCAGTTTGCCAATTACCAGAATCAGAATCACCAGCTATTATCAAAAATGACAGCACTCACGAATGATATTGCAAATATGATGAATGCCATCGGCAGCCAGGTGCCCCGGCTGGCGGGAGAGATCGGCGCAAGGATCCTCGCCATGGCTCTGGAGGGGAATCCTTCCCTGGAAGAGATGGCTCTGTCTGAAAATGGCAATACAGTCCAGGCAGAAACTATTCTGTCAGAACAGGAGAGTCTGACAGAAACGGCAGCCGACGGCAAAACACAGACAGCGGCAGAACTGGCAGATCCCTCAGTGATCACGGAGGAAGAAGCGGCAAAAATGTCCGGTTCCGAAACGATGGCAGAAGAGACAACGGATCCGGCGCAAACGGCAGGACCACTGGCACGGATGCGGCAGCTCTTTACTACCCTGACCGACGGCAATGCCGCCGCCAGGACAGCCCTTACAGAATCCGGGCTGGGCGACGATTTCCGCACTCCGTTTATCCATGAACAGGCTGGCTTTATCCTGTCACCGGAAGACCGTCAGGCTTTTGCTTCCTTTTTATCGGAATATCCCATCCCCGAAGAACTGAAACAGGGAATCGCCGACGGCACCATCACGGCAAGACAATTTCTCGCTGCCGTCAAGGATATCCTGCCGCAGTTATCCGATGAAGAGGCAGGAAAACTGCTCACTTCCAGAGCGTTTCAGGATCTGGTAAAAGCACAGTTTACCTCCGGGTGGACAGTATCGCCGGAACAGTTGAAACAAGAACAGGCGCTGGATGTCATTTACGATAAAATGTCACGCCAGTTTGAGACACTTTCGCACTTCAGCGAACAGGTTCTGGGAAAAAATATTTTCTCCCAGCTCTCCCAGAACGCGTCCGATATGAGCAATAATCTGGATTTTATGAAGATGATGAATCAGACGTTCCAGTATATCCAGCTTCCGCTGAAGCTGCAGAACCAGAATGCGCACGGGGATCTCTATGTCATGACACGGAAGGAAGCACTGAAAAAGAATCCCGATAAACTCAGTGTCCTTCTTCATCTGGACATGGACCATCTGGGAACTCTGGATATCCGTATCGTAAAAGAATACACTGCCGTCTCTGCTAACTTTTTTGTCTCCACCAAAGAGACCAAAGATCTGCTGGAGCGCAATATCGAACTGCTGAATGACGCCATCAACGAACAGGGCTATGCGTTTACCTCGGAACTCTCCATGAAAGAAAAGGACATCGACGTGGTGAAAGATTTCATCGGCGCCGATGCCCCTGTCGGGGATCTGAAACGATATAATTTCGATCTGCGGGCATAGCTGCACTATTTGTGTACGATCCATTTCCCTTTTTTGGTGGAACCAACATGTCCGATGATTCCGGCTTTTTTCATTTTGTTAATATGATATCTCACTCCACCTGATGACATACCCAACATCCCGGCGATTTCTTTTACAGCAATCTCCGGTTTTTTCCCCAGTATTTCAATAATTTTATCCGATGTCGTTTTACTTACAATAGTTTCTTTGTTAGTTTCTTTGTTAGTTTCTTTGTTAGTTTCTTTGTTAGTTTCTTCTGGTCCAACCTGCAGTCCTGCGACATTTTCCATAGGAATCATTATTTGAAATATGTTATCTTCGATAAATACCGGCGTCCCACCTGAATACAGTTTTGTATATTTGTTCGTATTTCTCATGCCTGAGCCTAATTCATCCGCATACCCAATCTCTCTGAACACTTTTGAAATTGTCGGGTTTTTGGGGAAAGGTTCAAATTTGTTTAACTGCAGTTCTCCATGTCCATGAGGAAGGTTACTGTTCTTTGTAAATATTTTGTCCTTTTCAATAACAAATTGAGCCGTATAAGCACTGGAATAATCCCTATGTGCCAGAATATTTGAAATGATTTCACGCAGTATCTTATCTGGCGCTGACATTCTGATCTCCATCTAATACAAAGGAATCGTTTAAATGCTTTTTTCCAAACTCCATTAACTTCCTATAACTATCTATAAGATTTGTAATAACACATACCCTGCATTTTTTCCAAAAAATTATATTATCTTCCTTCTTCCCACCAACACCCCCAGAATACAGATCCCGAAAACAAGAAAACCATACCGGATATGAATCAGCATCCGATCCAGTTCATTTTCTTCTGACAGTATCTGCTCTTCCTTTTCAATGTTATATCCCAGTTTACCAAGAAACTCCACATGGGATCCATCCAGGTCATGTTTCCCGAATCCGACCCGGAGACTGACTGCCTCCTGTGGCAGCCGTCTTTGTGTCTCTGCTGTATAGATAAAACTTTCTGCTTCCTCCCTGCCTGTATTGATCACGATCAGTTTTGCCTGACGGTACCCCGGCGACGGCGCTGCTGCGGCTCCGGTTCCATCGTCACCCTCCCCGCCTTTTTCACTGCCATCCCTGCCGGCTCCGGTCCCGGTCCCGGCATCTTCCCCAGCACAATAACGGATCCCAAACTCCGTCCCCTCATCAATCTGTACTGTTTTCTGCAGCTCCTTAAATGCCGCCTGATTCAAATAAATCCGGCTGGCACTCCCTGTGATCTTCTGACTTGTCAGTTTTTCCATATACTCTCCTGACAATGCCATACAGCTCATCGTCACTTCCTCTCCCCCATACAGAACCGACACCGGAACCTCCATCTGCCGGCCCGCCTGCAGGACATCTTTATTCTGCCGGATCTCATCCATACGCTGATTTGATACGGTCTCACTTCCTGTGATGATATACTCTGCAGGCGACTCCACATACCGGTAAATCCTCCAGGCATGATACAGAGAGCTGATCAGAAATGATATCCCTGTCAGGGCAAGGAGACAGATGATCTTCACGGTATCATTCTGCTTTCTTGCCCGTAAAAACTTCGCTATCCTATCCCGGCCCCTATTCATCCATGTTCCCTTCTTCCTTCTGCAAATCCTTTTTCTTTTTCATGACAGATACCACAGCTGCCGCTGCCAGAACGGATACAATGACGCCCATGATCACCCACCACTGTCCCGTCTGATCCTCCGGTTTCTCTTCTGAATCTTCTTTCAACGGAGACAGAATCGCGGTCTCAAATGTCTGTTCTTCCGTCATCTCATGCCCCGTCTCATCCTCATAGTAAAACACCACTTTTCCCCGGGTACTCCCATACAGAGAATCACCGCTGAGTCCCTCTGCTACAACCTCCAGACTTCCGGCGAGGGAAGTGCCCGCCTCTGCATCCCCCATAAAGGCAGAACCAGCTGGCGTCAGTCCGTCTGCCTCCAGTACGGCACGGACATTGTGGATCTTTCCCCTGCCAAGATTCATCGCCTGGGTCTGTAATAACACGGTATCTCCAAGCTGGATCTCCTTTGGCACCTGCACCGGATCAATACCGATCCTGACTTTCTGTTCGGCTGATACCTTCACAGATTCCTGCACCGTATAAGTACCGCCTCTGCTGTCCGCATATTCCAGCGTCACCCCGATACCATACTGGCCCCTGGGTGCAGATGCGCTGACCCGGAAATCAAAAAACACCTCACAGGTTCCGCTGCTTCCCAGCTTTTCCACATAAGCACTGGCAGTCTTTCCCAGCAGTTCCACATTCTCACCCGGCGCGACTGTGACCATCATGTTTCTCACCATTTCCGTTTTACTTGTATTGAACAGAGTGATCTTTGTCGTAAATTTCTCACCGCACAAAATCTTATCCCGGGAAAACTGATAGGAGCTCATCCTCACCTTTGGGGCAAGCTGGATCTTATCCTCACTCTTTTTCGCCCCACTGTCACCCTCTGCACTCCTGCCGTCCGTGATCGTCACATAGATAGTAAAATCCTGACGGATCTCATTCCCATTCTTATCTTCTGCACTGACTGATATATTAACCGGATAGCTTCCGTTGTACCGCTTTTTCTTTAGTTTCAGATGAAAACTCACAAGATAGCAGCCTGACTTTTTGTTGTATTTTACTGTCTTCTCCTGATTTTTCTGAACAAAGGGCTGGTTATCTGACTCCCCTGTCTTCAGCGCTGCTGTCAGCCTGCTGCCGGCAAGTCTGCGTTTCGCCCGTAGCGGCAGGACCACCACCGCCTTTTTCCCATCTGTTTTCGGAGTATAGCCACGGGCATAGCTCTTTGCCATTCCCTTATACTTATGCTGGTTCTCAATGACCAGTCCCGTTGAGCTTCCCGTATCTGAACTCTCTGACTTTCCCTGTTCATCGCTGTCCTTTCCATCTGTTATGACCACATACACCGTAAACTCCTGGCATACCTCATTTCCTTTTTCATCTTCTGCCGTGACAGTGATCGTCACCGGATAATTTCCATTATACCGCTGCTTCTTTAATTCAAGGGAAAATGTGATCAGATAGCAGCCCGACTTCGTCGTCTTATTTCTGGTTTTATGCCAGTCATAGGTCACAGCCTTTTCATAATTCTTTTGCACAAAAGGCAGATTCTCACTGTCACCGAACCGCAGCGAAGCTGTCATCCGTTTTCCTTTCAGATTACGCTTTGCCAGCAGGGGAAGTACAACTACCGCCTTCGTCCCGTCAATTTTCGGGGTATACCCCCGGGAATAGGAATCATCCATCCCCTCATACATATTCTGGTTATCAATGATGAGCAGTCCGCTTCCTGTACTGCCATCGGAATCTGTCGCACTTCCTTCTGTTTTATCCTGCTGTACGGCACAAAACCCGGGACTGCCGTTACATAAACCTGTCACAAGACATAAAATAAGCAAACCTGTTGTCAGGGTCTTTTTCGCTTTCATCCTTTTCCCTCCCTCATCAGATCCAGCACATCATCGCAGAGTTCTTCAATATCCTGCGCATTGTGGCTGGCAAGCAGAATGGATTTCCCATCTGCCTTTAATTCTTTCAAAAGTTCCCGGATCTCCACGACACCATAGCGGTCCAGACCGTTAAATGGTTCATCCAGCACAAGAACTTCCGGCTCTTCCATGATCGCCTGAGCGATCCCCAGCCTCTGCCTCATACCAAGAGAATACTTCGCCACCGGTTTTTTCATATCCGGGTCCAGCCCCACCCGCCGGATTGTTTCCCGGATTTCTTTTTTGGTGATCCTCCCCTTCAGGGAGGCAAGGATCTTCAGATTTTTAAATCCGGACAGGTTCGGTATAAATCCCGGCGTCTCTATGATCACTCCCAGACGGTCCGGGAAATCTACCTCTTTTCCTACCTGCCTTCCTCCGACCAGAATCCTCCCCCGGTCACATTTCATAAACCCGCAGATACACTTCATCAATACCGTCTTGCCGCTTCCATTGTTTCCCACCACCCCGTAAATACTGCCCGGTGGAATAGTAAAACTCACATCCTTTAACACGGTTTCTTTTCCAAAGGATTTATAGACATGGATTACCTGTATTCCTTTTTGTTCTTTCATGTTCAGCCCCCATTTGCGGTACCCGTAAACTGAAACGGGTAATTTTTTATCTTAATAAACGATGCAGCGAACAGCAGTATGCCTGCCACACCAAAGAACAAATATGACTGCCAGAGTTTCGGCAGATTGTCGTACCCAAAACTGTGCATATAATAGGTGGCATGGTTCAGCGGAGAGATCCATCCGCTCAATATATTGGCAAACCGTATCTGCTCCAGAGGAATCCCGAACCACTCCGCCACGATATCCGGGTTCAGCAGGATCCCATATCCACTGTAAATCACTCCGCCTATCATGCCGCCGTTATTTTTGCAGAGATTCAGAAACAGGATCAGTCCCGCCATCGTCATCGCATATCCCGTCACCAGTAAGAAAATGTGTACGGTGCAGTGGACAGGGTCGGTAAGTTCCATCACTTTCACAAAAGACGGGACCGCGATCTCCTCCCCAATCCCCGAATACCCGAGTATCGCCGCCGTGTCGCTCCACAAATTTGCCGTATATGCCCTGCCTGCCGACAACAGTACCGTGGATACCAGGATAAAGATGACAAAGAAAAAGGTCGCCGAGACCAGATACAAAATTTGCCCACCGATCCACACCTTCCGGTCCGTCCTGACCATAAAGTAGGGAACCTCATTGGAAAGGTCCGGCATACCGGAAAAAAGAAGGAGCAGCAGGATCGATATGGCGAGCACAGACTGTGGATCCCCGAATGTCCAGATAAAGGCTTCCAGTCCCTGCAGATACGTATCATGCTCCTGTGCAAACTGCATGACTTTATCCGAGAGCAGAAAACAGAACACGAAAGCAAGAAGAAAACACATGATGATCTGGGGGTTTTTATGCCATTTACGGAAACATTCCCATGCAATGCAGGTAATCTGCCGGATCTTACGCATTTTTCAAACACCTCGCTAACATTGAATAATATAGTATGCCCATGATCAGGACCAGACCGGCAAGCATCAGCACGATACCGGTATCTCCCAGCACCCAGCGGTGTTCCGGGGCATACCATTCCACCGGATACAGACAGTACAGTGATTTAAAATAACGCTCATACAGGATCACGAGCATATAAAACAGGACAAAGGAACCGCCATATGCCACATATCTGCTGTTCGCCGCGGCCGCAAGCACAGCCGCTGTCACAGCCCAGAACATACCGGAAAGGAATATAAGAAATAATTTGTCCGGCATTTCCTCCCCGTCCCCCAGCTGGTTGTACAGAAAACACGCTGCCACAGGAAGGACGCCGCCACTGATCCCGCAGGCAAAGAACTTGCCCCATATATAAGAGCTCTGTCCACAGCGCGGCAGATATTCTTTGATAAAGCCACTCTGATACTCGCTGAGCCATGCGGTGGAGTAAGGAAGCGAGACCAGCACCGGAATACTGATGCGGAACAGATCCGATTGGAAACCTGACCGCCACAGGATCAGACATTCGATCAACAGTCCGGCAAAAAAATTTACACTACCCATTGCCCGCTTCAGATCTGTCTCAAAACTATTCATATTTCATCATCCTCAATATCCCAGCGTCTGGTTGATCACAGAGCCGTCTATGGCATTGATGGAAAGGACTGCGCCTGTCTTTTCCTGACCAGACTCATCCGTGACCGTACCAGTAAAATTCCATACAGGAACGATCAGTCCGGTATCAAAACTGTCCTTTTCACTGATCCTTGTATACATAAGCGATACATCCGTTACTTTGATGGACACTTTGGCATCTGAACCACCATCTTTACTGGCATTTTCGATCACCACCATCTTTTCAAAGGTATCCCGGATCTCTGCAAACGATTTGATCTGGCTCTTTTCGACCATTGTCTTGTCGATCGAAAGAGGCGACAGATAAAAGAAATCGGTGATCCCGCTATCATTCACCGTCACAACCACGGTTTCATTTTCCCACATCTTTTTTACATAATCGGTCCCCTGCCACTTCTCATCAAGCTTAAATCCATTCAGGTTGTTGACAAATACATTGTCCAGTTTCCGCAGGAACCTAAACTGATAGACATCCCGGTATTTATCGTCCCCTTCTCTCTTCAATTCCCCGACAAGCTGGGAACAAAGCCCCTTTTCATAACACTGGTAATCCCCGAGACCGAGATCCTTCATCAGTGTGTTTACTTTCTTCTCCGCTTCTGCCTCTGACAGCGTCAGCGGTTCATTGCCCACTGCTTTTGCCACAAACGCCTTCCCTTTATCACTTTCTACCCCACTCTTACCAAAATCTGGTTCTTCCCCCTGCTTTTTAGATGCAGTAAAAGGAATATCCGACCCCACAGCAGCGGCATATATATACGTCGGGGAGCCATCGGTCCTGCTACAGTGATACCGCAGGCAGTTTCCATAATTGGCAGAATTCTGCGCAAACAATTCCCGGTAAATCCCATCCTTTCCATCACTTGCCCCGTAAAAGACGTCGCCGTTGCCATGGAGCTCGTGAAGCCAGCTGTAAAACGTATCTTTGGGGCTGCCATCATACAGTTTTTTAATGCTCTGAATTTTATTGTCTGACGGATAGTCGGTAAGTGACACCTGAGCAGGCACCTCTTTATATTCTTTTTTTAACTCTGCCAGTTCCTCTGCATATTCCTCTTCCAGCGTCTTATCCCCAGACTTTTTGGCATCTGCCAGCCATTTCTCTGTCGACTTGATTTCCTGTGCTACCACCGCTTTGGTCCTGGACTTTTTTTTCTCTCCCTGATACAAAGCCACGTCCGGCGTCAGGGACTTCCTCGCCTTGTCTAAAAATCCCTGGCTGATCTTCTTTGCACTGACACGGTATACAGACAGCTTCTGTACCTCCGGCACCTCGACTTTAGCGTCCACATCCACCGTCACTTTCAGTTTTTTATTGTTGATCTTTTTTTTATACGTTTCCTGTTTTTTCTCAAGTTCTTCCTTTACCTGTTCATACGTTCTGGAATTCTCCTTACTCTCTGCCTGTTCCAGCATCTTATCCATATTTTTTTCCTGGACGACGGATTTCTCCGGGCTGCCCGCACAGCCTGCCAGACTGACGGTAAGGATCCCTACCATCATCCATGACACAACACCTTTTTTCATCCTTCCATACCTCCCTTGATTTATAACACTACAACAAAACAGACGTCTGTGTTGACTGTAGTGTAACACAGGCGTCCGCATCAAGTATTCATCATAATTTAAACAAATTGTAAATATAGAAATTTCTCGCATCGCTGGTGCGAGAAATTCATCAGCCTTAACAAGTCCACATTTCCCTCTACAATTCATTTAGGTATTCCTGCAATTTATCTGCAAATTGTCCAATATGTATGCCATCCACGAAAGAATGATGTGCCTGAACAGACACTGGCATAATCACCCGCCCATCCTTTTCGTAATATTTCCCCCAGTCAAACAAAGGCGTTGCATTATCCTTCTTACCCGAATTGGTATGGGAAATATGGGTATATGTCACCCATGGCATAGGGGAACATTGAAATACATCATTACCAAGTGGTCCTGTAAAATATTCTTTTTGTTCTTCTGCTGTCTGTACTGCCAATTCCACATATTCTTTCATCGTGTCCTGCATGGGAACATTAACCACCTTAAATAATTGTGTATCTTTGTTCAAGTATGTAAAAGCACTATCAATTTTATCAAATAAAACGATTTTGCCATCTAAAAAACGATATCGGAATGCCTCAATCTCATTTGCACATTTACACACCGCATAGACAAACGCAAGTGTAAAGGAAAAATTTTGTCTTTTAATCTGATGCAGAAAATTTGTGATATCTACATCAAATGTTACACAAAATGCTGGTTCAATACTGTTTCTAAAAACCATACAGTGCATAGTTCTTTCCCATGCCTTTTCATCTATAACCTTGTATGCATTTGCCATAAAGTCAGCCCTCCAATCGCTTAGCTCAACGGCGCCAATTTGAACCCGTTTCTATAACTGCTATTTTCTGCATTCTAACATCTTTCTATCTTTTTCCCTTTTCCCTATGTGCCGTTATGATGGTATAACTTTGTGCATTTACAGTGATAACCATGCCCTCTGCCGCCACATACCAATTCTTCCCTTTTCTTGTAATCATGGCTTGGGGTGAACTGATTTTATCTTTGCACCATTTGACAACATCCTCTGCATCCAAAGACAGATTCCTTTTTATCCGTACAACACCCAGCCCCGTCGTGTGCAGCTTATCTAAATGCTTTAACAGTCCCCAATCCGGATTCTCACCGTCAATATTGTAAACAAACAACTGATCTATGGAATCATATATCGTTTCATAATCACCTAATTTTACAAATCCATATTTTTCGTACAATCCAACTTCCCCACTCATAATATATACTTTTTCACAGCCAAGCTCCTTCGCATAAGAGAAGATGCTTTGAATCATCCGTTCCGACAATCTCCTGCCACGATACCTCTCATCTACAAAAACAAATCCTATGAATGGTGTAAAATCATACTGTTCAGACAGCTCGTCCCTTTCCGTAAATGTGGAAAACCCTGCCACCTCCCCATCTACACAAGCGGCACACACTCTTTCCCATTCGTTAAAGTCATTTTCCTGCATCTTCTTTGCCAGAAAAGGACCTGCTCTCCATGAACACCTTTCCGCAAAAGAAATTGTCTCTTTCCAATAGGTATGTTCTGCTGTCATCAAATGAATTTCTATCATATGCTCACTCTCCCTGTTTGACATTTCGTAATCCTCTCAAAAAAACCGGCACCTTATCACTGTTCCCTCCCCCACACCGCTCTCAATCTCCATCCGGCAGCCATGCCTTTTCAGGATCATCGCCGTGATGGCAAGGCCGAGTCCTGCCCCTCCGCTCTTCCGGCTCCGCGACTTATCGATCATATAAAAGGGCTCCAGGATCTTATCCTTTTCTTCCTCCGGGATCCCCCTGCCAAAATCCCTGACCTCTATCCCGCCCTCTCCTGCCGAAAGGATGATCCGGTCTCCGTTCCCACTTGCCTTTCTGGCATTGTCCACGAGATTGATCAGGACTTCGGTAAAAAGATCCTCGTCCACCAGAAAGCATTCTCCGTCTTCATGGCATTCCAGACAGATCCCGTCTTCTGCCAGACTGCGGCGGCAGGCTTCCTCCGCATTTGAAAACAGTTTCTTTGCCGGCACTCTGACAGGTTTTATCACATCCTCTTCCTCCAATAAGAGAAGGTTCATCAGTTTCCGGGAAAGCCGTTCCAGGCGGCAGCTCTCTTCGTATATATAGGACAGCGCCTCTTCCCGGTCCTCTTCCGCCAGCTTTACCGTCAGCAGTGTCCTGGCATAACCGGAGATCGCCGTCATGGGAGTCTTTAATTCATGTGTCAGATTTCCCATGAATAATGTCCTTCTCCGCTCCGCCTCTTCCAGACTTTCTGTGTGAAACTGCACCGCTTCTGCCATCTGATTGAAGTTATCACTCAGTTCTCCAATCTCATCCTGCCGACCCACAGCGATCCTTTTATCATACCGACCCCTGGCGATCTGCTTTGCCCCGGCGCTTAATTCATGAAGGGGATATAACACCCGGTTTAAGATAAAAAAGAGCAGCAGACAGACAATCGTGGTAATTGCGCCTGCCATCAGGGCAAGACCTGTCCCTAGCAGCCTCATGCGCTCCCACACATAGGTGATATCCTCCAGCTTGTAGATCGTGCAGCCATACCCTTCCCACCGGTACACAAAGAAGTGCTTTCCCTCCCATCTCATCTCCGCTTCCTCGATCAGCGCTGCCTCCTCTATATGATAAGGCAGCTTCTCAAGGTCTGCCCGCCGGAATACAGTCGAATTAAAGAGCTCTGTCTTTTTGTCCCCATCAGCCAGAAAACTTATCAGAAGTTCATCATTCTGTTTTTTGAAAATATATTCCAGCACCTCCACATCCACCGTATCATCCCTGCTGATCTGAAGCGCCGCCAGATCATCCTCCAGATCATGGTAGACGGCAAAAGCATCCTTAAAGCTCTGCCCTTCTGCCGCATCAAGAGAATAATTCTTCACGAGAATATAAACGGTGATACTGCAAAGTACCGAAGAGAAGAGAATACTGATACAGCATATTATAAGAATCTTTGTCTTCAGACGCATGACAGCCTCCCATCATATTTCTTCCAGGCGGTAACCCAGTTTGGATATCGTTTTGATCTGGTCAGACAGGGAAAGCTTTTTCCGCAGCTGCCCGATGTGGACATCCACTGTCCGCGTCTCGCCCAGATAATCCATGCCCCATACCCGGCGCAGCAGTTCCTCTCTCGATATCGCAATATTTTTATTCTGCACCAGTACACACAGCAGCTCAAACTCCATCGGCTTTAACGGGATCTCTTCTCCCTTCTTCCTTACGGTATGCTCCAAAAGATTGATCTCCATATCCAGAATATGGATCACATCATCGGGCTTTTTCGTCCGTTCCAGAACCTTCTCCATCCTCACCATAAGTTCTAACATCTCAAAAGGCTTCACGATATAATCCTCGGCCCCTCCCTGCAGTCCCTGCACTTTTGAGCTGATATCATCCCTTGCTGTCAGAAAGATCACCGGGATACGATATGGACGGACCACATCCAGCAGGGCAAAGCCATCCATCCCCGGCAGCATGACGTCCAGCAGGGCAATATCATAGTCATGCCGTTCCCTGATGCTTTCCGCCGCCTCTGACCCATCATAGAATATCGTCACATCATAACCTGCCACTTTGAGATTCATCGCGATCATCTTCGCTATGGCGATCTCATCTTCTACGATCAATACTCTTCCCTGTGCCATTTTCCTCTCCCCCCTATTGTTTTTTGCTTTATTCTAACACATCCCAAACTGTCCCTGCAACAAAAACAGGGCAGATCATTTCACTGACTGCCCTGCTTATGTTATTTCTTTGTCTTAATTTTTATATATTTTGACCACTTACCCGACAGCCATTTCACCCCCGCTTTCGTATTGATCCTTTTCTTCTCCCGGCGCCGGATATAGTAGGTCTTCTTTGGCTTTAATTTCTTAATGACAGTGATCGGCTTATAACCACTCCTGCCATTTTTATTATAATACTTCTCGACCGTGACCGCTTTCTTAAATTTCTTATTTGTCGCATACTGCAGGGAAGAACCAATGCTTGCCCGTGAATACCGCCCTTTGATCTTCGTTCTGCCGATCACCAGTCTTTTCTTATTCATCTTATGGTTATTTAACGGCAATAATACCCGTCTGGATAAAACCTTCCCCTTTTTGCCATTTTTATCTGTCGCCTGCACCTTGATATCCAGTGACGTATATTTCTCAATATACTTTCTCTTTATGATCAGGCTGTTTTTCTTATAATGCCCGTCGGACCATAATACCTTTCCTTTCTTTTTATAGCGTGCCGGCATCGCAATACTACAGGAATACGAAACATTGTTTTTCCCCGCATTCCAGCTCATCCTGATCTCATCCTTTACGATATCTGCCACATTAAGCTTCGAGATATCCGTCACTTTATAGGGCGCCTTTTTGATATATTTTGTCTGCACATATCTCTTCTGTCCGCTGAAATATACGGCAGTCCAGCTGGCGTCCGACTCCGACGGAAACATCTCGATCTCTGCATCCCGGGTAAGAATGCCTGCCTGTTCCGAGCTGGTGGATTTCGACGTATAGGCATATACCGATCCGTTTTTCTTTACGTTTATGATCACCCCTGGCACCGCGCCCGCCGGTGACTTCGTGCCCTTGCGGGTAAAGTTTAAAAACCTGCTGTCCAGATAGTAGACACCCGGCACTTTGTAATGCATATAATACACCGTATTATTCTGCACCTTGTCGCTCCCGTTAAACGACACCTTATAATACTTCTTCGTACTGCCCGAAGCCTTCGACGATACCAGCTTCGCAGAGACAACATTCACCTGTGTCCCCACTGGCAGTGCATATACCGGCGTATACTGTTTCTCTGTCTCATCCGGGACCGGCCGCAGGTTCACCAGTTTCGTCACTGTACCCTGACCTGCCTTCGGAATGTCATCTGCCGATTGATATGGATGGTTCGATCTCAGATTAAAATCAATCCACACCTTGCTCCTCGGCACTTTATAAAAGCCTGCCGGGTGGGTCTCCAGATAAAGATCTGCTGCTGTACCCGTGCATTCGTAATGGGTAGCCAAACCATTTGTGGCTTCATACACATTCCATGACTGATACCCCGGATCCCATATCGTTGCCCATTCCTCATCGCAGTCAACCACCAGTAATTTAGCTCCTTCCCGCTCGATATACTGGGCGCCCTTGGGCATACGGTAAATTCTGTTTGTGTGAAAAAAAGTTGAAGCATAGTTTTCCAGCACATCCTTCAGATATTCCCAGTTATCCTGTGGATACAGGCTGCTGTTGTAGCGCACTCCCCCGATCTCAGTCCCTGGCTCCACAGCATAAATCTCTTCTGCCACACATGTATGCGTCACAGGGTTCTGAAGCCATGAGGCAGCTGCCATATCATCATCCCCGACCAGATAAGCAGAAGCAATAATCTTCGGTCGTGGATTCAGAGTGTTTATATTCCGTATGCTTCGGTAACATTTGTTTAGATATGCGGCAATCTCTTTTTCCGTCATTGCCTGCGCCGGCTGTATCCCCACAGGAAAAATGAGAAAAGACAGACAGAGCAGGACGGCCAGTGTCTTCTTAAAAATAGTAGAAATCATCCTCCTTTTCCTCCCTTCTTCACCTTCTTTAAAACAGGTATGTAATTTGCATTAAACATCATTTTCCTGTCAGTTCCCGATTTGTCGTGAGTAGTAACTATACGGAGTGAATGACAGGCAAAAGGAAAACGGCTCTCCCGAACATCTTGACACAAAAAAGGATTCCCATTAAAATATATATCACATAATTGGCAACGTTGTGCCAGAAAAGAGAGGATCCGTCCATGAGAATACATCGAATCCATACCCTGCTGTTTACCGCCCTGATCGTCCTGTCTGCCAGTCTCATCCTGCCGGACAGGACAGTAAAAGCCAAAAATCCGGATGCAGCCGCCGGACTGCCGGATTTTCACGCCCATATCGAATATTCTTATGAGGGTTATGTCGTGAAAGGCACCTTTACCGATTTTCCAGCTGATATCCGTGATATCAGACCACTGTACTCACTGGATGGGAAAACCTGGAAGGTCTGTGGTAATAACTGGGATCTTCACTGGCTGGGTAACAAAGAGGCACTGACAAAACTCCAGAACCAGACCTGCCTTCACTCCAGCAATGAACCGCTGAAAAGCTATCTGGAAGGGAAATCCGACCGTTTCTTTCTGAAATTGCGTCTCACCATGGGAAATGGGGGTCACAGTGAAACCAAAGCAGCCACGATCGAACGCGGTACTCCGCAGCCGCTGCCAGAAGATCTAAATGCCGTTGCCACATTCGCTCCCTCTCTGTCTGTCTTCCAGCGGAGACCTTTTCTCTATTATGGAAAATACCAGATCACTGTACGGGCAGACAGTACATCCGACGAAATATCCGCCCTTCTGCCAGATACTCTCCCGGTGGAAGTGCAGCTCCAGAAAGGGATCGATCATGTCACGGAAGGGATCATTGATTGCCCTGTCAGGTGGAAGCCCCTGACACTGCCCCGTCTTACAGCCGGGGAAAGTATCACTATCCCGGATGCGGCAGAAGAGATCGTCATCCCTGCCGATACCATGCTGCATACACCGCTTGGCATATACCAGCTGAAGAAATCCCTGCGCATCCACCAGTACGGACTGACCGATAAAGTCAGGCTGGTCCTGAACGTCGTGGCAGAAGAAGCAAAACCCACGGGCGTCCTAACCGCAGAAAATACCGGTCTGGAGCTGGCATTTGACCACAAAGCCTCTGGCGCTACAGCCATTCATGCCTATTCATGGTCAGAAGGTGACAGCAAATGGACAAAGATTCACGGATGCTCTCTGCTGGAAGCGGTCAATGCCCAGCCATCCACCAAAAACAGCGGCTATACACCCATACTGCGCAATGACCAGGAACCATATCACTCCTATCTGGCTGCAAAAGCTGCCGGTCATACACCAGCGCCTTTCCTGATCGCCCTGAAAATTGAAGGGGGCGTTTACGATGGCAGGGAACTGATCCTTTCATGGCCGGATACCTATGAGCTCCCTCTCCAGCTGCCCGCGCTAAGCGGCTCTGGCGGGAATGAATGCAATGCCGGATCCGACAGCACAGTCAGCAGCACCAGCGGAGGACAACGGCCGTCACTGCTATCCCACGATCCGGCACAGACAGAAACTCTTCCAGACAAACCGGATCAATCCGGCACAGACCGGTCAGCCCATGCCACACAGCCTCCCCGTATGGCAGAGAATATTGCAAAATCAAAAGCAAAAAATAAGAAAAAAACGGATGCCTCGGACAAAAAAGACACTATAGAAGAAAAGACAAACGCTGCCACCCAGACAGCAGTCACCATGAAAAAAAATCCTCCTGCAAAAAACAGAACTTTTGCCAGCCAGAAACCACAAGTCAAAGAAAAATCTGCCGCAAAAAGTATCTCTGTCACAAAGGAAGAAAAACCAGCCCGTAAAACAGACTCCGGGGACCATAAAACCTTCCCCCTGATTCCTGTTGCCCTAACTGCCGGTACCGGCATCTGTATTGCCCGCATCCGGCTCAAAAAGCATACTGATGCAAACTGATTTTTTTGCGTCAGCCGGACGGAAATTCCATGATAAACTTCGTCCCCTCTCCCACAGAAGACCAGACATCCATGGTGCCTCCCATCTCGCGCACAATATTATTTACGATATACAACCCCAGTCCCGTACCCGTGTCTCTGTTCTTCTCCCCCACATAAAACCGCTGAAAAATATAAGGCAGCTCCCTTTCAGGGATACCGCAGCCCGTATCTTCAACTGTCACACAGATTTTATCTTCCCGTACCCGGGCAGATACGGTAATACTCCCATTGTGCGGTGTTGCACTGAGTGCATTGTAAAAAAGATTTTCAAAAAGGATATCCAGCTTTTCCGGCTGTGCCATCAGAAAAGCATCCTGTTCCGGCGGATCCACAGAAAAGTACACCGACTGGACCTCTGCCTCTCCACGGCAGACCACATATAGTTCTGAAAGCATATCCTGAATCGATACCCGGACACATTCCCCATCAATCTTATCAAAATCATGAATAACAGACAGACCCTGAAGACGGCGTGCCATCTCGTTCTGTCTTTCTTCTGCCCGCTCCAGATAGTCCCTCAGTTCTCCATCCACCCCCACACCGCTCCTGCGGATTGCCCGAATATAAGACTGTGTGGCAAATACCGGCGCTTTCAGATCATGCGCCATATCAGAAAAAAATGCCTTCCGTTCCTCCAACAGCTGCGTGACCTCAACAGTACGCTTTTTTACCTGTTCTTCCAGATGGTTGGTAAGTCTGTCATTTTCACGCAGGATGCGGCGGCTGCGCGACACCATCATGGCGCCAAACAAAAGGACCAGAACGAGCCCGCACCATTCAAACTGCCAGAAAAACCGGATCGGCTCAAAGAGATTGGAGAAAAACAGATTCGTGACCAGTCCTGCGCCAAACACAGTACAGCCTGCCAGCGTATATCGGGTTTCCATCCTCTGTCCCGCCGTTTTCCCCGCGGCAAAAAACACTGTTACGCAAAAAGTAAATATATAATACAGATCCGTCAGTCTGCCATGGACAAAAACCACCCATGGCAAAGCAGGGATAAACAGACTCAGCAACAGCAGGACGGCAGACTGTACCAGCAAAAACACCCTGGTACGCTGCCAGGCTTTTCTCTGTATACCGCCCGAAGCCAGAACGGTGAGCCGTACCACACAAAAACACATACCATACAGCGCCAGACTCTGCACCAGAAACCAGTATTGTAGCACAGGCAGGGAGAAAAGAAAGACAAAATACCGCAACATATACAGAGAATAGCAGCAGCACAGCAGCGCAAACCAGCGGCTGAGCGGACCTCCTGTCCGCCAGAGAAAGAACGTAAATGCTGCCAGTGCCAGGGGAAGCACAACTGCCATGGTATAAGCCGTTCCCTGTACACGGTCCATCTGCCGGAGCAGACTGTCCGTGCCAAGGGCCGGTGGAAAATACATCCCGCTGTAATACCCTGATCCTGATGATGTCTCTACGGTCAGGTCATGATCACCCGCTGTCAGCAAAAATGTGATCCGCCCACTGCCCATCCCCCGGGCAAGTGGCGTTCCATCCAGGGAAATCACATATTGGGAGGACAACTGTGGAAAATCCACAGACACGATCTGTGACGAACCATCATAGCGCAGGGTCATCCGGTAACACGCCCTCCCATGGGGAGAGGCAGACAGGTTTCCCCGCTGCAGACTGGAAAATTCACCAATATAGGTAGGCAGGTCGGTCACATTCCCATCCGTAAGCAGCCAGCCATCAATCAGAAAGACCGGATCCCCGCGCCGAAGATGCTCTTCATGGAGGGTAATGACGCCGGAATCCCCAAAGGGCGGCGGATTCTGATATTTATTATCCCTGTAATACAAAAATGTATAAAACAGCACCATCACGATCAGAACGACCAGCGGCAGCGACCATACGATACCTTTTCTCATGAACATCTCTCCCCTGTTTTTACTCAACTGCTGCTGCCGGAATCCATTTTACTATATGAGCAGTCTGGCAGTACAAACCGATAGCCCTCCCCCCAGACCGTCTCAACAAAAGAACTCCCACCCGCCTTTTCCAGCTTCCGGCGCAGCCGGGACATATGCTTCTGCACCGTCTGCCCGCCGTCCCCGCTCTGATTCCCCCACACCATGGCGAAAATCTCCTCCGGTGTATAAATGCGCCCCTCATGCTGTGCAAGACACCACAGGATATCAAACTCTGCCGATGTAAGAACCAGCTCTTCCCTGCCTATCTGCACCTGGCGTTCCACCAGATCCAGAAGGAGCGGGCCAAAGTGAAGCTGGGTGCGGCCAGATACAGCCAGCCGGATCCGGGTCTCCACCTTCCTCCAGAAGAGTTCAGCAGGCGTATCCTTTGTAATATAATCAATACCACCTGCGGCAAATCCTTCTATCTGCCTGTCTGTCCCGGTCAGACAGCTTAAAAATATAACAGGAACGGACAACCGTTCACGAATCCGCTCACAGATGGCAAATCCATCCTCCCCCGGCATCATTACATCCATCAGCACACAGTCAAATACTTCCTGCTCTGCCAGCCTCAGGGCATCCTCTCCCCTCTCCGCCTGCCAGACGATGCAGCCATGATGCCGCAGGACGTCAGCCCAGAACGTGCGGTCAGCAATGTCATCATCCACTAGAAGGATCCTCCATGGTCCTGCCTGCCGGCCAAAATATTTGTATGCATCCTGAACCTGATTCCGTCTCTGTCTGGATACCGGAATATTCTGTCCATTTTTCATCACTACAAAATCTGTACTGACCACCCGTATATGGTTCATATTAACAAGATAAGAACGATGCGTCTTAATATACTCCGGTCTGCCTGACAATCCTGCCTCAAAAACTGCCAGTGCGGCATTCACCTCATGGATCACACCGTCTACCAGATGAAAAAATACTGTTTTATTGATCACTTCTACATATGCAAGCTCATCAAAGGACAACCGGACCACACCCTGGCGGCTCTTCAGCACCAGTCCCTGTTCATCCATTTCGCAAATCTCCGTCCGCATACTACTGCCTCCCTCAAAAAACATCATAGCTATGATACCACAACATGGCCAAAGGGTGCAATCTCACTTTTCCCATCCTGTCCGGACCTGGCGCAAATGGTACAGATCCGGTGCGAATGGCGTCGTATCCCTGTTGCACCACAAATGTGCACAAATGCGCACTAAATTCAAAAAGGATAAAATCATCCTGTATTCCACAAACTAAAGAAAAACGACCCGGGAGGCTAAAAGTATGCTTATTATCAATGGAAAAATCCTGACTATGGCGGATCAAGAATATACGAACGGATATGTCCGGATTGCAGGCAGTAAAATTGATTCTGTAGGAGATATGCCGGATCTCCCCGATGAATTCTACACACAGGCAGACAAAGGCAGGGAAGAAATACTGGACGTAAAGAGCGCCTGGGTCATGCCCGGTCTCATCGACGCACACTGCCATGTCGGCATCGCCGAAGAAAAATGGGGTGCCGTAACCGATGACTGCAACGAAACAACAGATCCTGTCACGCCCCATCTTCGCGCCCTGGACGCCGTAAATCCCATGGATCCCGCCTTTCATGACGCCATACTTGCCGGGATCACTTCCCTTATGACAGGTCCCGGAAGCTCCAATGTCGTGGGAGGACAGTCACTTTTTATGAAAGTACAGGGCAGATGTCTTGACCGCATGATCGTGAAAGCACCTGCCGCGATGAAGATCGCCTTTGGTGAAAACCCTAAAATGGACTATGGACAAAAAGACAAAATGCCTGCCAGCCGGATGGCGGTCGCCGGAATGCTGCGGGAAGAATTATATCAGGCATGCCGTTATAAAGAAAAAAAAGAACGAGGGAATATCGCAGCCGGAGAAGAAAATTTCCGGCTGGAATGCTGGCTTCCCGTACTGCGGCGGGAGATCCCGCTCAAGGCACACGCCCACCGTGCCGACGATATCCTCACGGCAATCCGTATCGCAAAGGAATTTCATCTTGACATGACACTGGATCACTGCACCGAGGGACACCTGATCGCCGATGAGATCGCTGAATCCGGTTTTCCGGCGATCGTCGGTCCCGACTTCACCTCCCGGTCAAAGATCGAGATTAAAAATATGAGTTTCAAAACCGCCGGGGTGCTCGAACGCGCCGGGGTCAAAACAGCTATCATGACTGACCACCCGGTATCCCTGATCCGTTACCTCCCGCTCTGTGCCGGGCTCTGCGTCAGAGAGGGACTTTCGCCCGAGGGCGGACTGAAAGCGGTCACCATCCATGCCGCCCAGATCTGTGGAACCGCCAGCCGGGTCGGTTCCCTGGAGCCTGGAAAAGACGCCGATATCGCTGTCTTCACCGGCAATCCCATGGAAATTTTTACCCGGACACTCTATACCATCATTGATGGCAGGATCGTATATTCCGATCCTGACCTGTCACACTAAAATCACAGGAAAATATATTTGCACACAAACAGGACTGCCAGGATATACATCAGTGGCGTGATCTTCTTTGCCTTTCCGGAAACAAGATTGATAATAACATAAGAAATCACACCGATAGCGATACCTTCTGAAATGCTGTACATCAGAGGCATGGCAAGCATACACAGATATGCCGGAACCGCCTCAGACAGATCATCAAAGTTTACACCAGTAATCGCCGATACCATCAGAAAGCCCACGAAGATCAGTGCCGGCGCCGTGGCAAATCCGGGAATCGCACAAAAGACCGGCGAAAAGAATATGGCAAGCAAGAACAGGATACCTGTCACAACAGAGGAAAGCCCGGTTCTGCCGCCTGCCGCCACACCAGAGGAGGATTCTACAAATGTAGTGGTCGTTGAAGTACCAAGCACCGCACCTGCACTGGTAGCAACAGCATCCGCCAGAAGCGCCTGTTTGATACGGGGAAGCTTCCCCTCCTTATCAAGCATATCCGCCTTATCCGCCACACCGATCAGCGTTCCCAGCGTATCGAACATATCTACGAATAAAAATGCCAGGAGCACTACAATAAAGTTTACAATACTGACATTTGAAAAGTCTGCAGTAAAGCACTGTCCAAACGTTTTGCCAAGATCCGTCAGATCTACCAGCCCCCATGCCGGATACAGGGAATAGAAACCAGCCTCCGCATCCGGGACATAAACGCCCACTGCCTGCATCAGCATCCCCAGGATCCATGTCACCAGAATGCCGATAAGGATCGAACCTTTTACTTTCCTGATATATAGGATCGCCGTCAGAAATAATCCTGCCAGCGCCAGGATCGCAGCGATGCCCTGAGTATGGATATGTTCGGCAAAATCTACATAGGAGACAAGCGTAGAATCATTATTTACTACCAGATGCGCCCCCTGCAATCCCACAAAGGCAATAAATAATCCAATTCCGGCACTGACACCCTTTTTCAGTGTAAACGGGATGGCATTAAAGATCGCCTCGCGCACATTGGTCAGCGACAAAATGATAAAAAGAATCCCCTCTGCAAACACAGCCATCAGCGCTACCTGCCAGGAATACCCCATCGCACCGCATACCGTAAAGGCAAAGTATGCATTCAGTCCCATGCCGGGCGCCAGGGCAAATGGATAATTGGCTAACAGCGCCATCGCCAGTGTCCCGATAAAGGCAGCGATCGCCGTAGCGAGCAGCACGGCATTCTTGTCCATACCAGAAGCGGACAAAATCGTAGGATTCACCGCCAGTATATATGCCATTGTCATAAAAGTAGTGATCCCTGCGATTACCTCTGTCTTTATATTCGTTCCGTTTTCCTTCATTTTAAACAGTTTTTCTAACATAATTCTCCTCTCCATTCTTTGGTTTCTATTTCCCATCATAGGTAATGATCGACGCCACATCATAATTTTTCAGTCTCTCCCGCCCTTTGAGTCCGGCGAGTTCCATCAGAAAAATAATCTTCTCCACTTTGCCGCCCAGCTGTTCTACCAGTCCGGCGCACGCCTCAATGGTTCCTCCCGTAGCAATAAGATCATCAACCAGCACAACCTTCTGTCCTTCCTTAATAGAATCCCTGTGAAGCTCGATGGCAGCCGTCCCATACTCAAGCGCATATTCTGCCGTCACAGTCTCACAGGGAAGTTTTCCCTTTTTACGACATGGTATAAAAGGTTTCCCAAGCGCATAGGCGATGGGTACACCGAAAATAAATCCCCTCGACTCTGTTCCTACAACTACATCAAAATCCACACCTTCCAGTTCTTCCAGCATGGCATCGATCGCCATCTTCAGCCCCTCTGCATCCTGCAGGACGGTAGTGATATCACGAAAAATGATGCCTTCTTCCGGGAAATCCGGAATGCTTCTCACATAAGATTCCAGATTTCTGTGATCTTTCTTTTCCATAAAATTTTCCTCCATTCTTAACATTTTTCAATCGTAAATGAGTAACGGATATCGGTTTCCCCGCTGATCCGGTAAGCCGGCTCTACATCCGCCCCCCAGCTGTCGATCCCTCCCACGCCTCTGACTGCTCCTAATATGCAGAGTACCGTCCGACGCGCCGGCGGCAGCTCCTCCTGGTGGGTGGCATTTTCCAGTTCCTCTGCCGTATAGGGAAGACAGGAAAAAGAAAATGTCCTGTCTGTCATGGCAAACCGGAGCCCGGTTTCTTTCCATTCTTTGCTGCGGTTGTCCAGTTCTGTCCTGCGGAAAACCTCCAGCCACTCCGTCTCCACATGCATCCCGCACTCCTGCGGCACAAGGTATGGCGTCACCGGGAGACCCTGAACTTCATAAATTCCTTCCCTGCCTCCTTCCCTGCGGTCCGGGTATGTTTCACCGGAAAGTCCCTTGTAACGGTATCTCTCTGCCGCCGTCGGCATGACAAACCTCATGCCAAATACAGGCAGCTCCGGCAGTCCCGGTCTTCCCTGGTAGTGGACATCACACTGTATCCTGCCCCAGGCATCCACCCGGTAAACCACGGTAACGATCGTACTCGGGACGGTAATGGTCTCATAGACAAACGTCACCGCCGCCTCTCTGGCAAAACAGTCCTGACCGTACTGGTTGTTCTCCGGTGCGATCGGCAGCGGAATCTGCTTTCCATCAATCGAAACCTGTCTTTTTACCGTGTGGATAAACAGATCAGCGGACAGCCACATACCAGAGCGCAGCGGAAAACCGTTTCCCCTGTCGTTGTCTGTCACCGCACGCCAGAATGTAGGTTTCGGCGTCCGGTACAGCCATTCCTTTCCTCCCACATGCAGAGACTCCAGCCCTCCCGTGGCATATGAAAAGATATAACGGAAATCCTCTCCTTTCACTCCCAGTGTGGCATCCCCAAAGATAATCTGCAGTTTTTCAGCGGTATTTTCCATATAAATATCTCACCTCCTGTACTGCCGGTTTTTCCCGCCGGTCGGCAAAGACGATGCCGTCCCCGGAAAACTCATAATCTGCCGGCCGCTCATCAAAATCTGCACCATAACGCAGGACTTTCTTCCCTGTCACCTCGTCTGTGACAAACAGTGCCTGGTCGATGAAATCCCATATAAATCCCCCCTGGTACATCTCATGCTCATCCAGCAGATCCATATAGGATACCAGTCCTCCCACAGAGTTTCCCATGCAGTGCATAAATTCGCTGAGGACAAACGGCTTCTTCGGGTCTTTGTCCAGATACGCCCGGACTGCCTCCGGCGGCGCATACATCCTGCACTCGATATCCGAAACCGTATCCTCATAATCACGGTTGTAGATCACGCTTTCATAATGCACAAGACGGTCGGGATCCCATTCTTTATAAAGGCGGTTCATCTCCTCCAGCACATCTCCCACATAGGATTCATTGCCCAGCGACCACATCAGAACCGCGGTATGATTTTTAAATACTTCAAAATTACTCCGTGCACGGTCAAGAGTCACTTCCTTCCACGCCGGAAAACTGCCCGGCAGATTCCATGAGACATCCATATTTCCCCATTTCTGCCAAGAGCCGTGGGTCTCAAGATTGGTCTCTGCGATCATGTAGATCCCGTTTCTGTCACACATACCATACCACGGGATCTGATCCGGGTAGTGACAGGTGCGGACGGCATTGATCTCATTGTGTTTCATGCACGCCATATCCCATTCCATCTCTTCCCTGCCGATACAGCGTCCCGACTCCGCGCTCCACTCGTGGCGGTTCACCCCGCAGAAGATCACTCTTTTGCCGTTGAGGCAGATCACCTTATCCCGCAGTTCGATCTTACGGAAGCCAAATTCATAAGGCACCACCTCTGTCAGCGTCCCCTCTCTGTCATACAGACGCAGTTCCATCTGATACAGAAAAGGCTGGTGATTGTCCCACGGCTTCACTGTCCCCGGCATCTTCCACACCGCTTCCGCCGCATCCTGCACGGAAACCGCTTCTGACAGGACCTGTTCCCCGGCACCACTCACCGTAACCTCTGCCCTGCCCCCCGGCGTGTCTCCTGAAAATTTCATACGGAGCCGGAGTTCACCGGTTCCATCCTCCGGCTCATACAGCGGACGGATCCAGATGTCTTCCAAATGAAGCTTTGGTCTGGCGATCAGGGAAACATTACGGAAAATCCCAAAAAACCGGAAAAAGTCCTGATCCTCCAGAAATGCCGCCGTACTTCGCTTATGTACTTCCACGGCAAGAATGTTTCCTGTATCCCGCACTACCTCCGTCAGATCAAATTCCGAAGGGGTAAAACTGTCCTCCGCATAGCCGATGAAAATCCCGTTCAGCCACACATAGACCGCCTGCTCCACTCCCTCAAAAAAAAGAGAGATTCTCTTACCCTTCATCGCTTCCGGCAGATCAAATGTCCTCCGGTACGATCCCACCGGATTGTACACAGCTCCGCTGAAAAGATCCTTTCTCTGCCCCTCTGCCGAAGGAGTCCCTGCGGGTCTCCGGTAATCCTGTCCCTCCCAGGGATACATCACATTGAT
The DNA here is from genome assembly GCA_910584875.1 of uncultured Eubacterium sp. Lineage (GTDB taxonomy): Bacteria > Bacillota > Clostridia > Lachnospirales > Lachnospiraceae > Eubacterium_F. The sequence goes on along the minus strand of CAJUDA010000010.1, from coordinate 21,713 downwards.
GTACTGGATCTTATCATACCCTGCCAGCTCGATATGCCCCGGCACCCGGATCTCATCAAAGCTTCCCGCATCAAAATCTTCCCTGTAAAAATCCTTCGGTCTCCCGCTGGCATTTTCCGAATAGCAAAACTGCCACATACCATTCAGGGACTGATACAGCGAACTCTCCCCCCGCCGGCATTCTTCCTCATCTGCATAAAACAAATGATCGCTGTGCGCCGGCATCTGATTTACCCGGAACACCTCCGGGTCGTCCAGCCATGTAATCTCAGCCTGCATACTAACCTCCCTTTCCATAACAAAAGGCAGTCCAGACTACCTCTTCCTCAGTCTGGATTGCCCTGTTTTTTCCTTATTGCAGGGTAGCCGCATAATCATTGACAACATAATCCATGATTGCCGCTGCTCCTACGATCTCACATCCATAGATAAAATAATCGCCCTTATCCTGCTGCCGGAGAATCCGCACAACACAATTCAGCGCACTGTCTCCCCCCAGTTCCAGCCTGGCATTGAAATAGTACCCGATCGGCAGAATGCTCTCTGTCTTGAAACCAATCCCTGCCTTGGATACATCGATCACCTCGATCGGTGCATTGATATTTTCCACCTTTACATTATCCTGTTTAAAAAGGGAGGAAATTTCCAAATGCAGCTGCGCCGGCCAGCGCTTCTCTCTTCTCATCTCTATCATATGCAGCCCCTCTCTTTCCTTCCGGCGCTGCTGTCCCCGCACAAAAATATGCTACCCCAGCAGCTCCTGTAAAATTTGATTCACCATACCGGGATCTGCCTTGCCCTGCATTGCCTTCATAGTCTGACCCACCAGAAAACCGATCGCCTTTTTCTTCCCTGCCCGGTAATCAGCCACAGACTGGGGATTTTCTTCCAGCACCTTTCCGATGATATCACGCAGAGCCCCCTCATCGCTCACAGTCCCAAGTCCATTATCCTCTACAAACTTCTCCACGTCAATATCTTCTTCAAAAATTTTCTCAAAAATTTCTTTTGCCACCGTCGAATTGATCGTTCCTGCCTCCGTCAGCCCGATCAGCTGTGCCAGATTTTCCGGCCGGACCGTCAGGTCTTCGGGGTCCATCTCCTTTTCCTTGAGCAGTCGCATTGTCTCCCCCATCAGCCAGTTTGACACCTTTTTCGGATTGTGGCAGAGCGCCACCGTGTCCTCAAACAGATCCGCCATCCTCTTACTGGCTGTAATAATGGAAATATCGTATTCGGGAATGCCAAACTCCTTCTTATACCGCTCCGCCTTCTCCTCCTGAAATTCCGGCTGATCATCCCGGATTTTCTGGATCCACTCATCACCGATCACCACCGGGGTCAGGTCTGGATCCGGGAAATAACGGTAATCCTGGGCATCTTCCTTGGAACGCATGGCATAGGAATATTCTTTGTTATCATCCCACCGTCTCGTCTCCTGGATCACTTCGCCGCCGTCCTCCAGAATCTCGATCTGGCGTTCCCTCTCATTCTCAATGACCCGGGCGATCGCCTTAAAGGAATTGAGGTTTTTCATCTCCGTGCGGGTCCCGTATTCACTGGCGCCCACCTCCCGGACAGACAGGTTCACATCCGCGCGCATGGATCCCTCATTCAGCTTGCAGTCGGAAGCGCCCAGATACTGGATCGTGGTACGCAGCTTTTCCAGATAGGCGATGACCTCTTCGGCACTGCGCATATCCGGCTCAGATACGATCTCGATCAACGGTACTCCCGAACGGTTATAGTCTACAAGAGAACAGTCCTCCCACTCGTCATGCACCAGTTTCCCGGCGTCTTCTTCCATATGGATCTCGTGGATGCCGATCTTCTTTCTGCCCGCCGCCGTCTCAATCTCCACGCCTCCGTTGATACAGATGGGCAGATACAGCTGTGAGATCTGGTAATTCTGCGGATTATCCGGGTAAAAATAATTTTTGCGGTCAAATTTACAATACTGGTTGATGTCACAGTTCAGGGCAAGCCCCACTGCCATGGCATATTCCACCACCTGCTTATTCAGGACAGGGAGGCTGCCCGGCATACCGGTACAGACCGGACAGGTATGAGTGTTGGGCGCTCCTCCAAACGCGGTGGAACAGCCGCAGAATATTTTGGTCTTCGTCGCCAGCTCAACATGAACCTCCAGTCCGATCACCGTTTCGTACTGCTTCTTCATTTGCTCCGCCCCCTCTCTCTTTCATAGGTATAAGCCGCCCGGATCAGATTTTTTTCCTGGAAACAGTCCCCGATCAGCTGCAGCCCGACCGGCAGTCCGGCATGGTCTGCGCCGCATGGGACTGTGATGCCCGGAAGTCCCGCCAGATTCACGGAGATCGTATAGATATCTCCCAGATACATCTGGATCGGATTACCGAGACTCTCGCCGATCTTTGGCGCTGTCGTCGGCGCCGCCGGAGAAAGGATCACATCGTAAGTACCAAATGCCCGGTCAAATGCCTGTTTGATCAGCGCCTTGGTGCGCAGGGCTTTCAGGTAATAGGCGTCATAATAACCGCTGCTGAGGACAAAAGAGCCCAGCATGATCCTCCTCTTTACCTCCGTGCCAAATCCCTCAGAACGGGTTTTCTTATACATATCATGAAGACCTTCATATTTTTCGGCCCGATACCCATATTTCACTCCGTCAAACCGGGACAGGTTGGAGCTCGCTTCGGCACAGGCAATGACATAATAGGCGGGGATGGCATATTCTACAAGGCTCAGATCAAATTCTTCCAGCACCGCCCCTTTCTTCTCGAGCTCCTTTGCCGCTGTGAGTACCGCTTCTGCCACCTCACTGTCGAGTCCCTCACCAAAGTAGTCCTTTGGGATGCCGATGCGCATCCCTCTGACATCTTCCACCAGGGCAGAGGTAAAATCCGTATCCTCCCTCGGGATACTGGTACTGTCCTTTTTATCATAGGAAGCGATCGTCTCCAGTATCGTGGCGCAGTCTGTCACATCTCTGCCGATGGGCCCGATCTGGTCCAGCGACGAGCCATAGGCGATCAGTCCATAACGGGACACCGTGCCATAGGTGGGCTTCATCCCCGCAACGCCGCAGAAAGAACTGGGCTGGCGGATGGAACCGCCGGTATCGGAGCCTAGTGCAAAGGAACATTCACCCGCCGCCACTGCGGCACAGGAACCACCGGAGGAGCCCCCCGGCACATGTTCTGTATTGTGTGGATTTCTTGTCACACCATATGCGGATGTCTCTGTCGTACTCCCCATGGCAAACTCATCCATGTTTGTCTTACCGATCACCACGACGCCCGCCTGCTCCAGATTGCGGACCGCTTCCGCCGTATACGTCGGCTGAAACCCGGCAAGCATCTTTGAACTGCAGGTCGTAAGAATGCCTTCCGTACAAAGGTTATCTTTCAGCGCCGCCGGTACCCCGGCAAGGGGGCCGGAAAGCGTCCCCTCTTTGATCTGCTTCTGCACCCGGGCTGCATCCGCCAGAATCTGATCTTCCTCCCGGACGGTGACAAAGCTGTGGATGCTGTCTTCCTTTTCCCGGATCTGAGCCAGCGCTTCCTGCGCCGCCTCTGTCGCTGTCACCTCGCCGGCTCTGATCTTTCTGCCCAGTTCCACAGCAGTGAGACTCATTAAACTCATGACGTCCGCCCCCTTCCTAATCAAATGTCTTCGGCACCATATAAGTGCCCTCTTTTTTCTGTGGCGCGTTCCGGAGCATATTTTCCCTGTCATCACCGTTTGCCACCTCGTCACTGCGGAATACATTGTGGAGGGAAAATACATGGGACATTGGTTCCACTCCCTCTGTATCCAGTTCATTTAATTGATCAATGTAATCCAGCATATTTCCCATATCCTTCTTTGCCTGCTCCTTCTCTTCCTCCGACAGGTCAAGCTTCGCCAGAATTCCTACATATTCGATTGTTTCATCTGATATTATATTTTTCATACTTTTCACACTATCCTCCATTTCTATGGCTCCAGACGGTTTACGTCTCTTGGGAACAACGTCGCCTCTCTTACGTTGTCCTCTCCCAGCAGTTTCATCGTCAGGCGCTCCAGTCCAATGCCGAGTCCTCCGTGGGGCGGCATGCCGTGACGGAAGACCATCATATACTGTTCCATCCCCTCATCGGTCATCCCCCGGTCTGCGAGTTTATCCACCAGCATCTGATATTCGTGGATCCTCTGCCCCCCTGTGGTGACCTCCAGTCCCTGGAATAACAGATCAAAGCTCAGCGTAAACGTCTCATCCTCCGGGTCATCCATCGCATAAAACGGGCGTTTTTTCGAGGGATAATGTGTGACAAATACGAAATCAGCATCCAGCTCTTCTTTGAAATACTGTCCGATCAGTGCCTCTTCTTCCGGCTCCAGATCGTACGGGTTGCGGATCTTCCGGTGATATTTCTCCGCCACAAGCTCCTTCGCCCTGTCAAAGCGGACCTGCGGGATCTGATCGACTTTTGGCAGCGTCACATCCAGGATCTGCAGTTCTTTCCCATAGTCCTTCTCCAGCAGCTGCATCGTATACTGGAGAAATCCTGTCTCCATCTCCATGATATCCCGGAAACTGTCGATGTAACCCATCTCAAAATCCAGAGAGGTGTATTCATTCAGATGCCGTTTTGTATTGTGCTTCTCGGCACGGAACACCGGAGCCGTCTCAAAGACCCGGTCAAAGACTCCCACCATCATCTGTTTATAAAACTGGGGGCTCTGCGCCAGCACCGCATGTTTATGAAAATACTCCAGGCGGAACAGGTTCGCCCCGCCTTCCGCTCCTCTGGCTCCAATCTTCGGGGAATGGATCTCTGTAAAGCCCTGATCTCGGAGATATTCCCGGAATCCCCTCACGATCCCTTCCTGGATACGGAATCTGGCACGCTCCCGTACATTCCTCAGCGTGAGGGGCCGCAGATCAAGCCTCGTCTCCAGCGAAGCATTCATCTTCCACTTATTGATGGCAACCGGCATTGTCTCCGCCGGGCGGGAGAGGATCTTCACTGTGCGCAGCCGCAGTTCAAACCCATGCGGCGCCCTCTCTTCTGCCGCCACCATTCCCGTTACCTCTACCGTCATTTCCTCAGTCAGCTCTTTCAGCGGTATATTCGTCTGCCCTTCCTCGTAAACAGTCTGCACGAGCCCCTCGCGTTTACGCAAGATGATAAATGCCACTTCACCCATATCACGGATCTTGTGGATGGCTCCATGGATACAGATTTCCTGCCCGTCCTGTTCTTCCGCCAGGATCTCCGATATTTCCCGCGTATCCTTCTCTGTCTTACCTGTCAAATATTCCATCATCTGTCCTGCCTCCTGTCAGTTTTCTTAGAACTGCCAGCAATCCCGGAACTCACATGATGCTTAACCAAATATATTTCACGAAAAAAGTCCCAGAAAAAGCCCTGCAGCTCTTTCTGGGACGGGAAAATCAAATACAATAAACCCGCGGTACCACCCGCGTTGGGATACCCCGTTGTATCCCCTCTCATTCTGCCTGTAACGGTGCCTGCCGGATAAACCTACTGTCTGTCAGATATAAGACGTTCAGCCTATCAGCTCTGGAATGTTCTCCTGTCTCCCTGCTTCCATGCGGCGCTTCCAGTCCATGACACCGCTCCCTGTCCTGCGTCAGCAAAAGAAACATTCGGTTCCTTCATTGCTTTGTGCTGTATTGTAGCACAGGGGACGGGCAGCTGTCAAGGATAAAATCAGTTTTTACTGTCACGGTACTCCACCGTTACTTTAGAATTTGTCCCTGTCACAGTTACCCCTTTGTCACAGGTAACCTGGACTTCTTTCTCCTTTTTGAGACCACTCAGATCCAGTGTTTTTATATTATTTCCGGAACAATGTATCCGGGTCAGCAAAGGATTTTTTGACACATCCAGGCTGGTCAGCCCTGCATCATAACAGATCAGGGACTCTAAGGCTGTATTTTTGCTGATATCCAGTTTCTTTATCTGCGTCTTATAGAAGCACAGTGACTGGAGTTTTGTGTTTTTGGTCACATCCAGCGAAGTGATCTTCGTGATACATAAGTACAGTTTTTCCAGATTCACATTTGTCCTGACATCCAGGACGACCACAGCCGTCTCATCCAGACTGAGTTCTTTCAGTGTAGTGACTCCCGTAGTCCTGACGCCTGTTATCTTCCTGTTATAGTCAATTTTTAATGTTTCCAGAGCCGTAAACATTGTCACGTCGATTTCCCCGGAAAGTTTGAGATCGGAGCCCTCGTCTTCACTGAGGTTCAGGTATCTGAGCCTTCCATCCTCATTAAAGCCATAATGATAGCCATCGGTCAGATCTTCCGGTATCTGTGCTCCCGCCGCACGCTGCTTTTTGATCAGCGCCGTCAGGTTGGCACGGTCCTCTGCCGCAAGCTGCTGTTTTGTCTTTGCCGGCGGTGTCGGTGTCTTGTCTTTATCGGTCGTATTCCCGGTAGTGGTCGGTGTCTTTTTCTTAACCGTAACCTTGCAGGTATATTTTTTCTTACCCACTTTTGCTGTGATCCTGGCTTTTCCTGCCTTTTTCGCTTTGACCTTCCCTTTTTTGCTGACCGTGGCGACCTTCTTATTATTGCTGGTCCATTTCAGCTTCTTCTTTTTCTTTTTACTCAGATTCTTCACGGATAAGGTCTTTGACTGTCCCACCTTGAGCATCAATTTTGTCTTGCTGATCTTCACTTTTTTTGCTGCCTCCGCCGTGTTACACCCCAGCCCTGCACAGAGCAGCAGCGCCAGCGCCATTACGGCTGCTTTTGCACCATTTTTTACCATTTTTTTCATGATAATCTCCCTTCTTTTATTGGTATAGGTCTGATTATACTGTATATGGTTTATTTTGTCAAACATTATTCTGTTTCTTCATACTCCACTGGTACCAGATTAACCAGATCCTTCCGTTCATAAAAGTCAGGATAATCATTGATAAATTCTCCCTCAGCAATCCGTTTTTTCCCCTGTTCCGTAAAAGAAGCGATCTTCTTTGATACTTTTGCTGTCCGGATCGCCCGGGATCCCTTTGGCGCGACAATCTTCCCAGCTGGAATATATCCCGTTATTTTCTTGCCCGTCGATGAATCCACACAGACCAGCTCTGTCTTTTTTCCCTTAAAAACCAGCGTAGGTACTCCCTTCCCCTTTGTATCATCGGCATAAAGATTCGGCATGATGCTGACCGTGCGCACATTTGCCGGAATGGTTACTTCTTTTAATGACAGACAGTCGGTAAAAGCTCCCTGTGGTATCGTGATTTCCCTTTGTTTTTCGGAAAACGTAACCTTTTTCAGCTTTTTGCAGTCTGTAAGAAAATTTATTTTTTTAATACTTTCGGGACAATGGAATTTTTCTATTTGGGATCCACTAAAACATGTGGGACCCAATGTTCCCTGAAAATCTGCAGGAAATAGTATTTCCTTTAACGAAGACATGGCAAATGCAGAATGCCCTAACGTTGTCTGCTCCCCTTTTATTTCTGCTCGCGTAATACTACAGCCAATAAAAGTCTGTTCATCCACTAACACCAGACTTTCTGGCAGAACTAACTCTTCTGCTCTTACATACGCCATCCCCTCATTGACAATCTCCCTGAATCCTTCTGGTATGATTATTTTTTTTAGCTTCTGATCCATATCTGTATTCCAGATATGAAATTCCTTTGCCGCATCATAAACATCATATTCTGTATATACTCCTTCCGCATCAATTTCATCTTCTGTTCCCCCAATCCTCGTTACAGAATGTCCCTGTATTGACGCTGGTATGACTAATACATCTTCCTTTGTCCGCAGTCCAATGATCCGGATTCCTTCATCCTCCAGGCAATAACGGATCCACTCATAGTGATGTCCTTCTATATCCAAATTGGTTTCTTCCAGTAGTTTATCTGGCACCAATTTAACTTGTATATCTTTTTTATCTGCTATTTCATTTTGAGTATTTCCACAGGAACTCATCATCAGGCAAAACATCAATAGTGAAAGTAAACTACATAATCTATTTCTCATTTTTAATCTCCTCCCCTACATTACTTATAACTTACATTTTTATACGGCTTCGCAATACCATCACCAGCCAATTCTTTTATATTTAGATAAATATTGCCCAACTTAAACCGAGTTGCCTTCAATATTGGTGAAAATTCTTCATATGTACCACTCGGATGAGATGAATTCTTATATTTTCGCATAGCAGCATCTACTGCCATTTTTGTTGTTGAATAATATCTTTCTTTATAAACCAGAATATCATCACAATTATCCAAGTCCTCATGCTTTAATCGCACATATTTCCCTGATTTCCATACAAATGAACTATGAGCAAATGTATCCTGCAGATCATGGATAGCCATCCCCCATACAAATGCACGCTTTTGTGCATTTGTTGGCGTCTTACCGTATTCCTTTTTCCAGTTAATCTTATCTATATCACTTTTAATTTGGGGTGCTATTTCCTTTAATATTACAGAATAAGGAACACCCTTACCTGTAGTAAATGCATTGGCCAGTCTGGTTTCATAAATATATGCCGCCACATAATTTCTGGAATAATAACCATGCCACCATGGATTAACCTTCATTCCTCGAAATGTAAAATCCCCGTTACTATCTTTATATTCCTTATTATCCGGAAAGATCACTCCCTTTCTCACACTTTTATATTCTTCCGGAATCAACCCTTTATGGTCTTTTCCCGTCCAGCTCCCCTCTACACAGTCAGTCTTATTAAATCCGATTACACTTTTATTATTTTGCTTTATATCCAACTGGTCAGAATTGGCAACTAAGTTCTCCTTTTTCTGGTATGATTTCTTAAATTCATTATAATTTTCTAATGCATACTCGGTATCCAAAAGTCCATTGCCATACTTCTCCTTTGCACCATAACCATTAGCACTCTGATTTAATAATTCTCTCACAAAATCAGCCGGCATATCTGTATCTTTTTCCCAGATCAGAGAAGCTGCTGCCGCCACCTGCGGTGCTGCCAGACTTGTTCCTGATGATACCAGTTCATCATCAAAAAATCCGGTACTTCTCACCAGTTCTCCTGGTGCCACGATCTCCACTTCATCCCCTACTGCACTGTCTTTTGCTATATCACCATACTGATCTACTGATCCGACTGCCATAACTTCATCAAACGCAGCCGGATACTGAACACCCTTATCCCCGGTATTTCCGGCAGCTGCAACTAGCAAAATCCCGGCCTGTTCTGCGTCCCGGACTGCCTGTTCTAATGCCTTTGAACAAACATCCACACCAAAACTCATATTAATGATATCTGCCTCTTCCCTGATTGCCATATAAATGCCTTCAATCACTCTGCTGAGCGGCGAAGAATTGTTATCATCCAGTACACGGATTGAAATGACCTCCGCATTTGGATTTATCCCCGTAATTCCTTTCCCATTATCTCTGGCGGCAATCAGCCCGGCGACACTATTCCCATGTCCTGTGCCATCCATAAATAACGGTGTGATCTCTGACTCTCCCGGTACAAGAGAGATTGTCTTAGACGGATCAATATCGATATCGTTCCCATAATCCACTCCTGAATCAAGTACTACAATTCTTACTCGATTTTTCTTCTTAGTTTTCTTCTTTGTCACCTGTTTATCCGCATGGATCATCCTGATATTCCATTCAATTTTACTTTTATTCTCCTTTACTATTTTTATTTTTTTCTTATGTACAGTTTTTTCTTTCCATAATGAAACATTACTCGCCCTGACGCACACATCTTCTTCCACAAATTCCACGCCTGGAACTTCTGTCAGTTCTTCTGCCTCTTCTTCTGTCAATGCCAGCGGAATCATTTTATTTTCTTTTAAATTATCCTCTCCATTGGCATTGATCTCCTCTGACCCAATACACTCTGCCTTTTCTTCCTCCAGTTTCTCCATCTGGTCTTCTGATTCCATACCGACAATGTACTGTTTTTCAGGTATGTTCTGTCCTGCCTTTGCGATTACCGTGCCACCCGGAGCGCTATAATACAGACCGAAACCTAGTACAGTTAAAAATGTTACAATTCTTTTTCTGATCATAATCCTTCCTCCAATCTTACATTTGCTACAACCTTCCATTTCCCCCATAAATTTCCATTCCTTCATTCACCATAACACACATAAATCCAGAAAGCAAGCACAATGAGACGAACGGTCGAAAACCGCGACGAACGGTTATGCCCCCCTCTTGACAAATAATGACAAATAGTATATTATATTTAACAGAATCCGGGTATTAATTTTCTTTACCCAAAAGTATCAGAAAGAAGGAGAAAAACGATGAACAGAAGTATTGCAACATGTATTATCCTCTCAATCGTTACCTGTGGCATCTACGGTTTGTACTGGCTTGTTAAGCTGGCAGATGAAACAAACGAATTGTCTGGACAGGAAGGAACATCCGGCGGAATGGTATTGTTACTCACCATTGTTACCTGTAATATTTATGGCTTATACTGGGCATACAAACAGGGCGAAAAGATTTCTGCAATGGCTGAAAAAAGAGGGGCAGCGCCTTCTAACAATGGAATCCTGTATCTGCTCCTGTGCTTCTTTGGTCTCAGCATCATTGCCTATGCATTAATGCAGGATGAGATCAATAAGACGGTAGCAGCATAATCAATTCAAAATTGATTACATGTTCTTACATAGTAAACTCCCTGTTTGCCGTGACAGATTGTCATGGGAAACAGGGAGTTTACTATTTTCTTTATAAAATTGAGCTAAATAAACGGAAAATCAAACCTTCGCCCGGCACAGCACGGACAATGCCATCTGCCGGATCCAGCAGCCTGAAAAAATATACAACAAGAAACAGGATACAGAAAATCCATAAAAAACGGTCGTATATTTTGCGGGATATCCGCCCGCTCTCCCGCAAGATCCATACAACAGCCAGGACCGGCAGCAGCCACCAGAGCGGATGAAAAAGAAAGGCTCCCTTAATATCAAAATGGAGAACCCGCAGCAATGCCCGGGACATTCCACACCCGGGACAGTTGATTCCTGTCATATAATGGATCGGACAGCCGATACCTGATAGCATTTCTGCCAAAACAACAGACATTAGGAGAACAACCACTACTATGGCAGAAGGATTCCCATGCTTTTTTATAACGGTGGAGAAGTCCCGGCACAATTCTTTGATCATATGATCTTTACCGGTTTTTTTACCGCCTTGATATAAAAATCACCGGTATCACAATGCAGTTCCACAGTACGTCCAAAATTTAATCCGGTATCCTCTGCGATCAGCTGAATCCCCAGCTGTCTCAATATCTGTTTGGCAGCAACCGTATTACGTTCGCCGACACTGCCGACATTGGATTCCTGGTTTACGGCAAACATCTTGGCGCCGCCTGCGATCTTGGCAACCAGACGTCTCCGGTTCGCTCCTGCCATCGTTACACGTTTGAGAAGCTCCTGAACACCGGTATCGCAAAATTTTGCAATATTACTGTTGTTGGATACAGCTTTACTGTCTGGCAGCATATAATGAACCAGTCCGCCTACCCGGGTGACCGGATCATACAGAGTCAGGCCAATGCACGATCCCAGTCCCACAGTTGTAATGATATCCGGTGCCTTTCCAATATTCAGATCTGCCATTCCTACTATAATACCTCTGCTCATCTTCCTTACCTCTACATCTCAAATCCTAATCCTTTTAGTATTTTATCGTATGATCCCTGCTCCGGCATAAGAATAAAATAGCCATTGATCATAACATCATCACCAAACTCAGTCTCTATCAGGAGTGCATGATCGCCATACTGTCCAAATTCAATCGCCGGCACACTTAACAGGGATGCCGCCATATCCACAGCAAGATACGGAATCGATGGCGAAATAACAAGATTAGTCATCGCAGACAGCGCTGACAGATAAGAGCCTGCAATAATATTGCCAATCTCTTTTAAGGCAGACAGATCCATCTCATCAAACTCTGCCTCATACGTTTCCTCACGCATCATCAGTTTGTTTACAAGATATCTGGCAGAATCCATCCGCATCAGGAACATCATGCTCCCCTCGATATCTACCTGCAGCTCCAGAAAAATGCCAACGATAATCTCATCCTCCGGACAGATGCAGGCTCCCAGCTTTGATACCTCCAAAAGTTCTACCTTTGGCACATTCATATCCACTTTGATCGACAACATAGAGGCAATCGCTGTCGTCGCATTGCCTGCACCGATGTTTCCAATCTCCCGCAGTACATCAACGTATTTGTCATTGATTTCTGATAAAGAATACTTACTCATTAAGCCCTCCGTTTATAAACGTAATATCCTATGTTACCTTTGTTATCTATTATTCTAATATATTTTTGCCTGTCTGACAAGTATTGCAGTGATAAAATCGTTATAAATTTAAACAAATTTTAAACAATATGCTCATTGAATTTTAATCTCTCTTTTCTTATAATGATCTATGTAATTACCATTCCCTGTCTACAGGGAAGAATCTCCGGAGGCAGCTATGTATCATATCCTTGTATGTGACGATGAAAAAGATATTGTATCCGCACTGGAAATCTATCTGCAGGCAGAGGGTTACCAGATCCATAAAGCATATCATGGCAGGGAGGCACTCCGCATCATGCAAACAACAACGATCCATCTTGTCCTGATGGATATCATGATGCCGGAAATGGATGGCATCGAAGCCATGACGGAAATACGTAAACAGAGCAATGTACCTGTGATCCTCCTGACAGCGAAGGGAGAAGATACCGACAAGGTACTCGGTCTGACGGTGGGAGCAGATGACTATATAACAAAACCGTTTAATCCAGTGGAACTGCAGGCACGGGTCAGATCCCAGCTTCGGCGCTATATGCAGCTGGGCGGTGGACAGCCGCAGGATCATGTCTATACGGCAGGCGGCATTGAGATCAATGACAAGGCCAAGGAAGTGACACTGGATGGCACCCCGGTTTCCCTGACTAAGATCGAATACGATATCCTGCTTTTTCTGATGCAGCACCCGGATGAAGTCTTTTCCCCCAGGGAAATCTACCAGAATGTCTGGCAGGACACCCCCTTTGGAAACGAAAACACGGTTGCCGTACACATCCGTCACCTGCGGGAGAAACTCGAATATGACCCTGCCAACCCGCGTTATCTGATCGCCGTCTGGGGCAGGGGCTATAAGTTGGGAGGTCCCTTATGAATAAACTGATGAAATTTTTAACTGGCAGATACACTGCCTTATCCCTCGCCGTGATCTCCGGCACCATTGCTGCCGCCGGATGTCTGATCATTCTTTTTAACCTAGGTGTCGGTCTGTACCAAAAGCCACTGGAAACTGTCATCTCCATTCAGGCAGAGAATATGCAGTACTGGTATTCGGCAAAAATATTTTCACAGATGGAAACGATTGCCGATACCAGTGGAAATAAAAAAATTGAAAAAAATTTTGACGCCATCCGCACCGGTCTGCACGACTATCTGGATACCAAAAACCTGGAATACGGGGTCATCCATGCTGACACCCTGCATGGAATCGACCTGTCCGACAAAAAAAACTATATCTATGAGAATTTCCAGTCTGCCCCTCCTGATAAACAAAGCTTATCCATCTGTTTTATCGAGAAACACTGTGGTGACCCGGGTCCCGTTCCCTCACTGATCGAGAGTCTTTGTACTTCTTATGATTTCCTGTTTCAGGACTATGTGGAAGACCCCTCTGCGAAATCAAACTATACCTACTGGATCGTTTCCCGTGTGAAAACGCCACTGGACACAACCGGCAGCGATATCTTCATCCAGCAGAAAAATCTGCTGACCAGTCTGTATCATTACCAGTATGCCATTATTTTGCTCACCCTCTTTTTTGCTATGATCTTCCTTGGCTTAACCGTTTTTTGCTGTCACCAGACTCAAAAAGTCTCTAATGGCAGTTCCCCGCAGGTCACGTGGAAACACAAGCTTCCCCTATTGCCATACAGCCTTTTCAGCCTAGGCGTAACCGGTCTCTGTATTGCCGCTGCTATTTATCTGCTTGGCTGCCTTCTCTCTGGTTCCCTGCCGCTTGAATTCGTATGTATGATATGTGTCGTTCCCACTGCTGCAGCTATCCTTTCTTTTATACTCATGCTGGTCAATCTCAGTACAAGGATCCATGCCGGCATCTTTTGGAAATATACCCTTATCCATCATCTGATTGTTTTCATCCGCCACATGTATCAGATAGTTGCCAGATATACATCCCTGTTTATCCGCGGCAGTATACTGATCATTGCCATCAGCCTGTGTGAACTCCTGATCAGTGCATGGCTGTGGCAGAACAGCGACGGTACTATCCTGATCGCTTTCTGGATACTGATAAAAATCATGGAACTCCTTGTGCTTTTACCAATCCTTCTGCAGATGAAACGGCTTCAGGACGGCAGCAGGAAGCTTGCCGGTGGAAATCTGGATTATAAACTGGACACTGCTTATATGTTTCCTGAATTGAAAAAACATGCCGGATACCTGAACCAGATCGGGGATGGTATGTCCGCCGCCCTGGCAGACCGTCTGAAAAGTGAACATTTCAAGACAGAGCTGATCACAAATGTGTCGCACGATATCAAAACCCCTCTCACCTCCCTGATCAATTATGTGGATCTGCTCCAGAGGGAAAATATTACAGAAGAGCAACGAATGGAATATCTGGGCATCCTGGAGCGCCAGTCCACCCGGTTAAAAAAACTGATCGAAGATCTGATCGAGGCATCCAAGGCATCCACGGGAAACCTTATAGTAAACAAAGAACCGTGCGATATCCAGATCCTGCTCACACAGGCGGCCGGCGAATTCGAAGAAAAACTCCAGGCAAACGATCTGGAACTGCTCATTCATAAACCGGATACTCCCGTGACGATCCAGGCTGACAACCGCCATCTGTGGCGGATCTTTGACAACCTGATGAATAATATATGCAAATACGCCCAGCCCGGGACAAGGGTTTATATTGATATAGAAGAAACAGATACTCTCCGTATCATCTTCCGCAACACTTCAAAATATGCACTGAACCGGGACGGAACCGAGCTGACAGAACGCTTCATCCGGGGAGATGCTTCCCGGCACACAGAAGGAAACGGGCTTGGACTCTCCATCGCCCAGAGTCTCGCGGAATCGATGGACGGTACGCTTACGATCCATACGGACGGAGATCTGTTTAAAGTGATCGTGGAATTTCCTGTAACATAAAGCAGGACAGGGGCTGCCATATCGCAGCCCCTCCTGTCTTAGTGTATCTGATATTCATAATAGTATCGGTTCCATTTGCTATCTTTATCCTTCGTTTTTCCGTCAAAATAAAACTTTGTCACATGACAGGTGATCTCCTTCCTGACCACTGTCCCATCTTCCATCTCGATCTTCATCCCTATCTTCAGTTTTTCCAGTTCTTCTACCAGCTTCTTCTGCAATTTTTTCAACGGTTCATCGGTCAGTTTTCTTTCAACCCGCAGGGCATATTGTGCCGCCGTCTTTTCGCCATCCGGCGTCACGCTGACGACCTCGCTGCCCTGACCGGACATCCCATAGTAGAGCGCATTCTCCGCCACATCGGCACTGTAGATTTTTTTATACTTCGTCACCTCTTCAAAGCTTTTCTGCTCTTTCCATGCCCGTTCTCTCAGCTGCTCTGCCTTCTCCCGGGGCAGGCTGTCCAGTTTGTAAAATTTCCCGCCATCGGCTTCAAAGGTTACCTTACGTATCCCCTCTCCCTGTATCACAGGCAGGAAATTGATATCCAGGGTACCATTTTCTCCGAGATCGAACGCGTCAAAATTCATATTATTTGCCCGCTTCGCTTCACCGGATATCCGTAACGTTATGGCCGCATCGCCAGCCGTCTCTACACAGTCAGAAGGAAATGTCAGCTCCGAACCATCTTCCTGGATAGAAGTAACAACCTTTTCATCCGAACTCTCCTCTGGTCCTGTAAGCTCCTTTTCCACTTCTGCGATATAAGCAGCCGCCTTCTCTTCATCCGCCATACCTGGATCCAGCCGGAGCGGAAACAAAACATTTACTTTCTCATAATCCTTATTTGCCGAGATCACTCCCGTCTCTCTGTCCATCGCATATGCTTCAGCATTTAAGGAATCTCCCTCCTGCACTGCCAGATAGATATCACGGTCTGCAAAAATCCCGATGGTATCGCACTCGCTGATACAATATTGAATGCCGTTGTCGATCATACGGACCGCAGAGCTGCCACGTCCGGCTATGTTAAAATGTACCGGATCAAGTCCCCGGACCAGTGGTCCCACAAAAAACCGGTCCCCATACGTCATGGCTTCACCGCTCTCCTTCTGCACGGCTGTCACAATATATGTCTTTTCTTTTTCTACTTCCGCTCCCTTTAATCCCTGTTCCAGATTTTTACCCGTCACCTGACCGAGATAACTGATCCGGTATCCCTTCACCGATACGCTCTGTGCCTGTTCCCCCTTCTGCCCGAATTTTTCAGCCAGCTTATCCATCCCCATTTCCTTCGCCGTCTGTGCCGGCGTCAGATAATGAAAATACGCATATACGCTGGCGGGGATCGCTGCCATGCAGAAAATCAGCACGGCTGCCGCCACACCACGGCGCCACACCGGTGTTTTCCATTGTGTCCCTGACACATCATGCGTCCCGCCTGTTTTTTCATTGTGCTTTGCAAGCAGTCTCTGATTCCATTCCGGTGGTACCGTTCCTTCGGCCTGGTATACATCTTTCAATAATTCATCCAAATTCTGTTCCGTCATATCCTTCACCCTCCAATACTTTTTTCAGACGTTTCCTCGCCTGAAATAATCTGCTTTTGACCGTAGCTTCCGGGGTCTTCATAACCCCGGCAATTTCTTTTACTGACAGTTCATTGCCGTAATACAGTGAGAGGACAGCCTGGTATGTCTCTGGCAGTACCTTTATTACCTCCCGCAGCCGCTGCTGCAGTTCATGGTGCAGCACCTTCTTTTCTGTCTCATCACCAGATCCGGCGGCAAAAGCAAGGACGTCGATCTCCCCGCCCTCTCCTGTCCGCACATTTCCTGATATGACGGGAGCGATCCGGTCTCTGCGGGTACGCTTGCGCCGTTTGTTTTTTTCCAGATGCAGCGCTACTCCCAGAATATAACATTTTGGATTTTTTACCTTTTGAAACTTTTTCGGGTCCTCCAGTACACACAAAAGCGTATCCTGATACAGTTCCTCTGCTTCATAACGGCTGTCTGTCTGATTACAGCAGAAACGATAAAGTGCATCCCCATACGCAAGGATGCACTGTTCCAGATACTGCATTTTCATTCTCCCTCCTTTATCTTTTTTCCGACATCCATCCTCCTGTCACTGATATAGTGTCGTCAAGGGGGATAAGGTTTTACAAATGTTTAAAAAAACATAGAGACGACGGACCAGACAGAAAAGAGCTGCCACATCAACATGACCACCATCATGATCAATCCGATCCAGAACATCCATCCTATGCTTTTTTCCAAACCTTTCCAGAAAACATAAAAGAAGAAAAGAACACCTAAAAGTTTCAATTTCGTATACCTTTAAAATAATCCTTTCAAAAATTCTCCGATCTTATGGAACAGATCAGAAAAGAAATCTCCGATCTTTGCCAGTACCCCTTTTGCCTCCGTAAGATCAATATCCATATTTTTTAATTTATCATAGATTCCCTGTGCCTGGGATTTCAGACTGTCCACATCCAGATCCAAGGAACCGATCTTCTGCATCAGTTTCGTCAGCTCTTCCTTCTGGCTGTCTGACAGCGTGAGATCCAGCTCATCGGCAGCCTCTTCCACGGCGTCCTGAATCTCCTCTGGCGAAGACAGATCGCCCTCCAGCACTTTGTTTTTTACCAGTGCTACCAGCTGTGCCGCCTCTTCTTTGCCGACACTCTCTCCCAGTTTCCCAGTAAGCACCAGTTCATTGGTCGCCGCATCCGCATTGTCGCTGTCAATCTCCTGTCCTGTCATCGTGCCATACGCCTTCATGGCGCCCACCAGTGCCGCCGTACCAGAGATCTCAAAAGGTCCTGCCACTGTCACTGCCGCATCACTGATCCCTGCCGTCACCAGGGCATTGGTATACATCTCCTCTGTACAGAAAGAGATATTATGGGTTTCCACTGTGATACCGGCCCCGGCATCCGCTTCCTCGATCTTCACCGAAGACAACGCCCTCGTCCCGATCACACTTTTATCCAGATAAGTGTCCAGATATTTGTGCTCCTCTGCATTCGTCACTTCCACGGTCTCATAGTCCGCCAGTTCCTGTGATGTGACGCCGAGAAGCTCCATCACTGTTTTTTTCTGGCTGCTGCTTAAGTCAGCCCCAAATGCCAGATACGGTCTGACTTCCACCGAATCCGCATAAGAAACTGCCCCTGTCCCAGGCATCATTGTCAGTGCCAGCACCGCTGCCAGGAAAGCGATAAACATCCGTTTCAACCTCATCGTATTCCCTCCCTATAATCTCTGGATCCTCTCCAGCGCTTTTTTTGTATTTTCAGCGGAACCAAATGCTGTCAGGCGGAAATACCCCTCTCCGCTCGGCCCAAAACCAGATCCCGGCGTGCCGACTACATATGCATTCTCCAGAAGCCGGTCAAAGAA
The DNA here is from genome assembly GCA_910584875.1 of uncultured Eubacterium sp. Taxonomy (GTDB): domain Bacteria; phylum Bacillota; class Clostridia; order Lachnospirales; family Lachnospiraceae; genus Eubacterium_F. Next base: position 3,100 of record CAJUDA010000010.1, on the reverse strand, counting down.
ATCCCATGACTTCATGCCGTCTGGTGTCTTCAGCCAGATGTAGGGAGCATTGACACCGCCAAATACTGTATATCCCATATCCGACAGGGCATTGCGTATCTCTCTGGCATTATTCATATAATAGGCGATCTGCTCCTTTGTCTGTGCTTTGCCTTCTTCGCTGTACACAGCCTCTCCCGCTTTCTGGATGATGTAGGGCGCTCCATTGAATTTGGTGCCATGACGCCTTGCCCACAGGCTGTTCAGGGAAGTACCGTTACAGGTCAGTTCTTTTGGCACTACCGTAAAACCAAGCCGCGTTCCGGTAAATCCGGCATTCTTGGAAAAGCTTCTCATCTCGATGGCACAGGTCTTCGCACCGTCGCACTCAAAGATGCTGTGCGGCACGTCTGTCTCCGATATATAGGCTTCGTAGGCAGCATCATAGATAATCACCGCCTTGTTGGCATTGGCATAATCCACCCATCTCTGCAGTTCTTCCTTCGTCAGCGTCGTCCCCGTCGGGTTATTGGGACAGCAGATATAGATGATGTCCGGCGTCGTCTCCGGTATCTCAGGCACAAAATTATTCTCTGCCGTACAGGGCATATACACAACCTTTGACCAGCATTCCTGATCTTTCTGGTACTCCCCGGTCTTGCCTGACATGGCATTGCTGTCCACATAAACCGGATAAACCGGATCCGTCACAGCGATGATATTATCCTGGGCAAAGATATCTACGATGTTACCGGAATCGCTTTTGGCGCCGTCGCTGACAAATACTTCATCCAGCGCGATCTCCACCCCCCGCGCCCTGTAATCATTTTCTACAATGGCACTGCGTAAAAATTCATAGCCGAGATCCGGCGCATATCCGTGAAAGGTCTCCGCCCGGGACATCTCGTCCACCGCACTGTGGAGTGCGTCGATCACGGCAGGCGCCAGGGGCTGCGTTACATCACCGATCCCCAGACTGATGACGTCTTTGTCCGGATTTGCCTCCTTGAAAGCCGCTACTTTTTTCCCGATCGTTGAAAAAAGATAACTGCCTGGTAGTTTTAAATAGTTTTCATTAATCTTAAACATATTGGATTTCCTCCTTACCGTCACATTTCCTGTTGCTGTTCACTTCCTGCTCATTTTACATGAAAAACGGATTGATTGCAAGGGGCGGATTGGTTTGTATGAATCCTTCCAGGCTATCCTTTACTTTTGAAATGTAAGTTCCTGTATGTGATGACCGATATGTATGGTCTTATGAAAAGAATCATACTCAATCCCAAAGCCAAATGCCCATTGACCCGGATACATGGAATAACTATATGTAAAAGTACCGGTTTTTGAATCTGTCTGTTCATCGTAGTTGATGGAATAGGCATTCTGTACCATTAGTGTATTTAAATCCGAATACCGGGCAACTTCTTCCTCTGTCATCTTCAGATCCTGATTCTTTTCCACAACCTCTTTATACTGTGCCATCTGTCCCGCCTGATAAATTTGATTCAAGTCTATATTATAGAACTGAACGGTATCTCCTGCCACTACAATATAGGCATCGGGATATTGGTCAAAGCCTGTAATCTCGTATGTCCCATCATCAATCCTGCCATCCCCTATATAAGTGACTTTGAATACAGTAATCATAAGTATCAGAGCAGCCAGTATTATGAGTGTGATCTTAATTGCTTTTTTCATAGTTCTTCTCTCCGTTTTTTATTCTTTTTGTAAATTATGCTATATTTATTATTCATTTACAATGCACAGCCGGGCCAAAATTTCATTACCTATTGTTCCGGAATTTCGTCAATTATACCGAATTTTATCCCCTATACAGCACCTCCCGTTTCATGTTATACTGTGTTTATAAAAAGGGGGACTTACCATGAACCGCATTATCTTCCATATTGACGTCAACAATGCTTTTCTCAGCTGGGAGGCGCTTTACCGGATTCGTGAATTAGGAGAAACGCAGGATCTGCGCACCATCCCTTCCGCCATTGGAGGCGACAGGGAGAGCCGCCACGGGATTATCCTTGCCAAATCCATGCCGGCACGCGCTTACGGAGTGAAGACAGCAGAAACCATCGGGGAAGCCATGAAAAAATGTCCAAACCTCATGATCGTTCCACCCCGCCGCTGGATCTATGATGAAAATTCACAAAAGCTTATGGATCTTCTCCGTGAATATTCATCTGTCATCGAGAAATTCAGCATTGACGAGGCATTTGCCGATATGACCGGCATTTCTGACATAATCCGGTCATCACCGCTCACTGTCGCAGAAGAGCTGAGACAGACAATCCATGACCGTCTTGGATTTACCGTCAATATCGGTGTCTCTACCAACAAACTACTGGCGAAAATGGCATCAGATTTTGAAAAACCGGACAAAGTCCATAGTCTTTTTCCTGGGGAAATACGAGAAAAAATGTGGCCGCTGCCAATCCGTGACCTGCTCTTCGTCGGACGCTCCACGGAACAGAAATTATATAACCTTGGCATCCGTACGATCGGGGATCTGGCAGGCTCAGACAGAGAGATCATCTGCCGGCATCTGGGAAAACACGGCTCCATGATCCATAACTATGCCAATGGGATTGATGAAGCTCCTGTCGCTGCAGAAGCCGCTGAGAGCAAAGGGTATGGAAATTCTACTACGATTTCACACGATGTGACCGATCCCCGCGAAGCAAAGGACATCCTGCGCGCGTTATGTGTCTCTGTGGGCAGGCGCCTCCAGAAAGATCATGTCCGTGCCGGAGTTGTGGCGGTTTCCATTAAAAACTCCTCTTTTATGCGCTGCAGCCATCAGTGCACCCTGGACACTGCCACAGATTCTCCTGAGGAATTATATGAACACAGCTGCCGCCTTTTTGACGAGTGCTGGGACGGCACACCCATCCGGCTGCTTGGGGTATCCACCAGTAAGATCACGAAAGAGACACTGCGTCAGTTAAATCTCTTTGATCAGGAAAAAATAGAGAAACAGCAAAGACTGGACTCTGCCATTGACACAATACGAAACCGGTTTGGGAAAGACGCCATCGTACAGGCAGGAACGCTAATCGAGTAGGGGAGATTTTCCTCTCCCCTCTCACACCACCAGTACGTGCCGTTC
>CAJUDA010000009.1:88244-115417 GCA_910584875.1 uncultured Eubacterium sp. | reverse complement strand
TCCGAGGGAATGGAACGGCGGAAAATGGAGAAACAAACGAAAGGAGGTTTTGCCGTGGCACGAAAAAAGGACGAAAACCGGGAAAAGGCAAAGCAGCTTTTTTTAGATTCCGAGGGGTTAATGAGCAACCCGGAAATAGCGGAAGCCTTGGGCGTAGATTCTGCCAAGGTCCGCAAATGGAAGTGTATAGACAAGTGGAAAGAAGCACTTGAAAACAAGCCGAAGAAAAAAGGCGGACAGAAAGGCAACCAAAACGCCAAGGGACACGGGGCCCCGCCGAGGAATAAAAACGCAGAAACCCACGGGGCATATTCTACGGTCTATTTTGATGAATTGACGGAGGAAGAAAAGACCCTCATAGAATCCGTTACCCTTGATACGGCGGATAATATGTTAAGGGAATTGCAGACCCTTATAGCCAAGGAAAACGACCTAAAGAAGCGTATAAACAGCCTTAACAATGACGATACAGGGCAGCTATACACGGATAAGGTCGTGGAAATGCGTACCCCGAAAAAGGCGGATAATGAGGACGGCGACCCATATGGAGAGTATGCAGGGAAAGAGGGGGAGGAAAAGAAGCCCGCCCTTGATGTGGCTATGGAAACCACAATAAAATCATCTGCCTTTGAAAGGGCAATGAAATTAGAAGCAGAACTAAACAAGATACACGGACGCATTATAAAGCTACTGGATTCCATTAAGTCCTATGAGTTGGAGCAACGCCGTATCTCACTGGAAGAGAAGCGGTACGCACTGATGAAGCAGAAGTTAAAGGGAGAGTATGAGGTAGACCCGGACACGGGGGAGATAGACGACACATACACCGAGGACGAAGAGGGATTAAGCGATATAGAATAATCAGCAGGAAAGAAGCAACGCCGGGGCAGCAGGCGGAGGGCAAAAGGTACTGTGACGGGGCGGAAAGCCTTGCGGGTGCCGTGACCCCAAGACTTGCCTAGATTCCGGGCGGAAAAATCGACTTCCAAAATTCCGGAAATTTTTTTAAGGGGGTAGGATTTTGAAACTCTATGATAAAAATGCGGTGGCAAAATTCCTAGATATGACCCCTAAGAATGTGCAGAGGTTGACGGAAAAGGGAATCTTGCAGACCAAGCAGGGCGGTTTGTATTCGTTGGCGGAAGCGACCCACGCTTACATAAAGTATTTGAGGGACCGCAACCCGGAGAATGAAGAAAATATAGACCTTAACGAAGAGCGGGCGAAGCTGACAAAGGCAAAAAGGCTTAATGAGGAATTGGACTTGTCGGTAAAGAAAGGGGAATTGCACAAGGCGGAGGACATAGAAAAAATAATGTCCGCCACTCTGATAAATTTTAAAAGCCGTTTAAGTGCGATTCCGGCAGAGGAAGCCGAGAAGTTGGCAAACATGACAGACAAGGCGAAAATCTTTATATACCTCAACGGCAGGATAAAGGAAGCGTTAGCCGAGTTGTCAAATTTTGAGGAAGTTTTTAAGGAGGAAATAAAAGAAGATGAAGAGGGAAACGATTGACCTTTTCAATCGGATATTTAAGGTGTTAGAGCCACCGCCCGACCTTACATTATCCCAATGGGCGGACAAATACCGCCGTCTTTCCTCTGAATCCGGCAGCAAAGGCGGACGTTGGGATACATCAAAAGCACCGTGGCAGCGGGAAATCATGGACGCTATAACCGATATATCCATTGAAAAGGTCGTGGTAATGAGTGCTGCACAAATGGGGAAAACAGACGCTTTTCTGCTTAATACCATAGGCTATTATATGCACTATGACCCCTGCACAATGCTATGTATGCAGCCGACATTATCGCTTGCGGAAACCATGAGCAAAGATAGGCTTATGCCAATGGTAAGGGATACCCCGGCTTTAAGGGATAAGATAAACGAGAAGAGCAGGACAAGCGGAAACACGATATTTAAAAAGGCGTTCCCCGGCGGACGTATCACAATGACCGGGGCAAATTCTCCGACAGAACTTAGAAGCCGTCCTATCCGTGTTCTGCTTGCGGACGAAATAGACGCATACCCGCCGACCGCAGGGGCGGAGGGGGACCCTCTGATACTTGCGGGGAAGCGTTTAACGACATATTGGAATCGTAAGGAGGTAGACACAAGCACCCCTACCATAAAAGGCGTATCCCGTATTGAAATGGAGTACGAACATTCCACAATGGAGGAATGGAATGTACCTTGTCCGAGTTGCGGGGAGTTGCAGCCGTTGGAATGGGGAAACCTTACATACACGGTTGACGCAGACGGGGAGGTACAAAGCATTACATACGCTTGTGCAAAGTGCGGTTGCATCCATTCAGAGATTGAATGGAAAGACCATTTTAACGAGGGGAAATATGTAGCCAAGTACCCTAACCGAAAAGTGAGGGGTTTTCATTTCAATTCTTTAGCGTCTACGTTCTTTGGTTGGGAAAAGATTATAAAAGGATTTATCGAAGCGGACCAGGCACTAAAAAAGGGCAATGTGGAGCTGATGAAATCTTGGGTCAATACCGAGTTGGGGCAGACCTGGGAGGAAGAGGGCGAAAGTGCCAACAAAGAGGATTTGTTAAAACGGCGTGAGAAATACCGTTGCGAAGTGCCGGAAGAGGTCATAGCGATAACGGCAGGGATTGACACGCAGGACGATAGATTTGAAATTGAGGTTGTCGGTTGGGGTGTAGGGCATGAATCTTACGGAATCGTCTACAAGAGGATATACGGAGATTTGAAGCAAGCCGAGATATGGAAAAATCTTGATGAATTTCTTTTGCAGAAATTCAAGAAAGCAGATGGTACGGAATTGCGTATTATATGTGCCTGCATGGATTCCGGCGGGCATTTCACAAATAAGGTTTACCGATTCTGCAAGGCAAGGACAGCAAGAAAGATATTTGCCATAAAGGGAAAGGACGGCACAGACCGCCCATATATCCCGAAGCCGTCAAAGAATAACCGAGAGCAGGCGTATTTGTTCACGTTGGGGGTAGATACCGGGAAATCCCTGCTATTGCAGAGGTTGCAGATTGAGGAAGAGGGACCGGGATACTGCCACTTCCCTAAAGATGAAAACGGATATATCCGGGGGTATGACGAGGATTATTTTAAGGGATTGACGGCGGAGAAACAGGTACTACGGTACAAGAAAGGCAGACCGTACTTTGTTTGGGAACTGACAGGGGAAACGAAACGTAATGAGCCTTTGGATTGCCGTAATTATGCACAGGCAGCAATAGAAATAACAGGATTGACCCTCAAAGAGCCGTTAAAAAAGGCAGCAGGAAACAGCACACAGACACCGCCGAAGAGGGGCAGACGGCGGGGGAATAGAAGCGGAGGTATCACATAATGGCAGCAATCACATTAGAAGTAGCAAAGAAGCACTTGGAAACGTGGCTAGAAGCCGAAACAGAGGTTGCAATCAACCAAGCCTATACAATAGGCGGTAAATCCTTTACAAGGGCGGATTTGGGCGAAATACGCAGGCAGATAGAGTATTGGAGCAACAAGGTATCTGCATTGGAGAATGTAGCCAAGAATAAAGGGAGGAACAGGGTATATAGGATTGTGCCGAGGGATTTATAAAATTTTTAAATCCTAAAGACATCATAGGGCGGACGTGGTATAATGGAGAAAAAATTTTAGGAGGTAATAAGGACATGAAAAAGTTTTCTGTTTTGGCGGTCGCCACCGCCGTAATGCTGACACTGAACGCTTGTTCGGGGGGGGGGTAAACACTTCTGACTTATCCGAAAATCTGAAAGCGGAATACGAGTTTTACGAGGATTCCATAGGGACCATAAAAAGCACTATGGGATTGTCGCAGGAGGAAGCGGATAGCGTCTTTACTATACTTGTTACGGAATGTGGCGTAGATGAAAAGACGCAGTATGTTTTCAAGGGAAACGGCGATAACGTCTATACGGTATGGGCCGGCTTATTGCAGTTGGAAGTGACCTTAAAGGACAATGCCGTAGATACGGTAATGCAGGGTACAGAGCAGATTTACCCGGCGGTACATAAAAACCCTCTGACGCAGGCAAAGGTAAAGACGGCGGAGGTAATGAACGGAAGCGGAACGGAAAAGATAGGGGAAAGAGCCTATATTGAAATCAGCAAGGAGGACCTGCAGAACATCACGCAGGAAGATTTTAAGGAATTTGCAGATACCGTAGTAAAGGACAGCGGTTATAATTGGTTTACGATTGTCTGTAATGACGGCACGGGGATTTGTTTTGTAGGCTCAATGGAAAACGTAGCGGAGTATGGGAAAATAGATAATGAGGGCAGGACAGAAGAGGTAATAGGGGATATAACGCCCGATAATTCGGGGGTTTACACCTACGAGGAAAGAAAATAAAAGATTGCCCGCCATTGCCCGATTTTTTATGATATTATATAAAATAGCAAAAGCACCAAAGGAAACGCACAGACGTTTCTAAGGTGCTTTTTTCATGCGAAAGATTGTAGCACGGAATCAGGATTTTGTAGCACGGAAAGGAGGTAAGGGCGTTGTGAATTGGTTAGACAGGGCGGTAAATGCAATTTCCCCCGAAAGGGCATTGAAAAGAGAGGTTGCAAGGCAGAGGTTAAGCCTAATCAATAGCGGATATGGGAACTATGGGGCAAATTCCACCAAGAAAGCCGTTATAGGGTGGACGCACGGCGGAGGAAGCCACAGAGAGGACATAGAAGAGCATGTAGACACGTTACGGCAGAGAAGCAGGGATTTATATTGCGGAGGGTCAAACATTGCCACAGGGGCGGTAAAACGGCTTAGGACAAATGCAGTAGGTACGGGGTTGCACCTTAAAAGCACAATCAACGAGGAATTTTTAGGGATAACGCAGGAGGAAGCAAGGGAGTTAGAGGAAACAATAGAAAGGGAGTTTGCACATTGGGCGGAATCCGAAAATTGCGATATTGAGCGGATAGATAATTTTTATCAGTTGCAGCAGTTGGCGTTACTCAATGCCCTGCTTAGTGGGGATTCCTTTGCACTTATGACAACCACAAAGAGAATCGGGAGTATTTACGATTTAAGGATTGAACTTGTGGAAGCTGACAGGGTAAGCACCCCGGACGCAGAGAGGGTAAACCCTTTATTTTGCGAGGGAGTGGAAAAGAACAATGCCGGGGAAGTGGTAGCCTATCATATCTCAAAATTCCACCCTCTTTCATTCCAAGACAGGCAGCCGAGGGAGTGGGTAAGGGTAAAGGCGTTTGGAGAGAAAACAGGCAGGAGGAACGCAATACACGTTATGAATCGGGAGCGTATCGGGCAAGTCCGGGGCGTTCCTTTTTTATCCCCTGTTATTGAAACCATAAAGCAGCTTGGACGGTATACGGACGCAGAGGTATTAGCAGCCGTTATCAATGGATTGTTTACGGTATTCATTGAAAAGGAGGGGGCGAGTGATGATATACCGCTTGGGGAATCCGTGCCGGACGAAATGCAAGTAGACGCAGAGGACGAAAACAGTATAGAACTTGCTCCCGGAGCGGTAATTGACCTTGGGGAGGGCGAAAAGGCAAACATGGTAAATCCGGGCAGACCCAACCCGAACTTTGACCCCTTTGTAATGGCGGTAATTAAGCAGATTGGGGCAGCCTTGGAGATACCATACGAAATCCTCATTATGGCGTTTAGCAACAATTATTCAGCGTCAAGGGCCGCTATATTGGAGTTTTTCGAGGTTATCAAGATGTACCGGGCGTGGTTCGTGGCGGACTTCTGCCAACCAATCTATGAGGAATGGTTGAGCGAAGCCGTGGCGAAAGGCAGGGTAAACGCCCCCGGCTTTTTCAATGACCCGATTATTAAACACGCATACTGTACCGCAGAGTGGAACGGTCCAGGCATGAGGCAGTTAGACCCGAAAAAAGAGGTTGAAGCAGCAGAACTAAGGGTAGAGGGCGGTTTTTCTACACGGCAGAGGGAAACGGCAGAACTTACAGGCACGGACTTTTACAGGAATATAAAGCAGCGTAAGCGTGAGGAAGAATTGTTAAAGGAGGTTAGAGGAAATGCAGGGCAGAAAAGGCAGGAAGCCAATGCGGATAACGGGGATATGGAATCAGACCCCGACAAAGACGCAGACAGACAGGACGCAGCAGAGGAAGAAACCGAGGAATAAAAGCGAGATACACAGGTTTTGGGATTTTGTGGCAAGCCAAGAGGGGAACACCGCCGAACTTCTCTTATACGGCGAAATATCGGATTATTCTTGGTACGGGGACGAGATAACCCCGGCGGAGTTTAACAACGACCTTAAAACCTTGGGGGCGGTTGAAGAAATTACCGTGCGTATCAATTCGGGCGGTGGCGACGTTTTCGCAGCGGTAGCCATTTACACCCGGTTAAAAGAGCATAAGGCGAAAATAACGGTCAAGATTGACGGTTGGTGTGCGTCCGCAGCCACGATTATAGCTATGGCAGGCGATACAATCGAAATATCGGTAGGCGGTATCTTTATGATACACGACCCGGCAGCAGGCGTATTAGGGTATTACAAGGCGGACGAACTGAAAAAGATAGCGGACGAATTGGAAACCATAAAACAATCAATCGTTAATTGCTATATGACGGTATCGGATAAGTCCGAGGGCGAAATAAAAAGCCTTATGACAGATGAAACATGGTACACGGGGCAGGAAGCGGTAGAAGCCGGATTTTGTACCGCAGTCATGTTTACGGAGGTACAGACGGAGGTAGAGGACGCAGAAAAGGTAATTGTTAATTCAATCCCTATCAGTATCAGCGGATTCCATACCGTGCCAAAAGGATTATTAGGCTATGCCAATAGCCATAATAATAAACCCAATGCAGAAAACAGCAAGGAGGATAAAAAAATGACATTGGAAGAGTTGAAAAAAGACCACCCGGAGGTAGCCAATGCCTATAAAAATGAGATTATGGCAGGCATGGGCGGAACGGGCCAGACCGCAGCCGTGGACGCAGAGAGGGCAAGGATAAAGGCGATTGATGAAATTACCCTGCCCGGATTCGAGGATATGGCAAACAAGGCGAAATATGAAGAGCCTGTAAGTGCCGAAGCGTTCGCTATGCAGATTGTGGCAGCACAGAAAAAGGCGGGCAAGTCGTTTCTGAATGACCGTGAGGACGATATAAACGATTCCGGCGTAAAGGACGTTACACCCGCACCGAACAAAGGGCATAACGGAGAGGAAGAGGACCCTTACGGCGACCTTATCGACAAGTTATACCCGGAAACAAAATAACAGCAGGAGGTAAAGAGAAATGGCAGCAGGAAAAGAGTTGTTGGGAAGTTACAACCCCAAAATGGTACACGCAGGGGATTACCCCGTTGTGACCGATTCGGGCACAGTGGCAGAGGGCGAAACAATCTTAGAACTTATGCCCGTTGTGCTTGGCACGGACGGCAAATTAAAAGCCGTCACGTCTGATACGGTGGCAAATGTCTACGGATTGGCAGCGGAGAACGCAGACGCAGGGCAGGAGGTAGTAATCTACCTTACAGGGGAATTTTTCGGGGATTCAATCGAAGTACCCGCAGGAACTACGGCAGCGGATTTTAAAGCACCGTTTAGAAAGTTGTGTATCTTCTTAGTGGATACGGAAAACGCAGCAGCCACAAGCGGAGGTACGGGGGAGAACCCGACAGAATAAGAGCAGAAAAGGAGATAAAAAATTATGGCAATCAGCATTTACGACCCCCGGACAATGGGGAAATTAGTGGAGCGTATGCCGAAAGTGCATACTTTCATCAAGTCAACCTTTTTCCGCAATACCGAAACATTCGATACGCAGAAAATTGACGTTGACTTTAAAAAGGGGAATCGGCAGTTAGCACCTTTCGTACATAAGAAGATTGGCGGGGCGACAATCGACAACGAGGGTTTTCAGACCAACACATACGAACCGCCCCTTGTAGCACCCAACAAGATTACGACCGTGGACGATATTTTGAAGCGGACACCCGGTGAGAGCCTTTACAACGGTAAATCCCCCAATCAGAGGGCGGTTGAGAAAATGCAGCGTGATTTTACCGAGTTGGACGAAATGATTACACGCCGGGAAGAATGGATGTGCTGCCAGTCCTTATTTACGGGTAAAATCCCGATTCTTGACAAGGACGGAAAGGCGATACAGGAGGAAATAGATTTTCAGTTTACGAACAAGGCAACGCTTAAAACCGCTGACAGTTGGAAAACCAAGAAAGGCGGTAAGATTGCACAGTTAAAGGCATGGCGTAAGCAGGTGCAGAAAACAGGCTTTGTAAACTGTAATATCTGCCTTATGGGGTCGGACGCACTGGAAGCGTTCTTACAGGACGAGGAAGTACAGAAAGTGCTTGACGTAAGGCGTTTTGAGGTTGCGGTTATCGCACCTAAAGAACTGCCTAACGGTGCTACTTATATCGGCACTATCCATGAAATAGCAATGGATATTTACACCTATAACGAGTGGTATCTTGATAACTGGACAAACAAGGAAAAGCCGGAGGATAAGCCGTTGTTGCCTGCTAATATCGTTGCCCTGTTATCCACGGAAGCCAATTATTCCATGTACTATGGGGCGGTCGGTATCGTGGATGAAGCAGGAAAGACGATTGCGGTTGTCGAGGGGCCAAGAATCCCCGAACAGTGGGTAGAAAGACGCCCGGCACGGCGTTTCTTGCAGTTGTCCGCTGCCCCTCTTTGCGTACCGCATGAGGTGGATTCTTGGTTTATTGCTACCGTCTGCTAAAGGCGGTGGCGACCAATGAAGAATTTTAAGGAAATGCTTGATAGGGATTTGGATACAACCTTTTACAATACGGAGGAATTTGCACAGGTTAAAAAGGTCAAGTATGACGGTATCGTAAAAAACATTCCTGTTATATTCGATTCGGAGGAAACAAAGGAACGAAATGCAGCAGGGGGCGACCATGCAGAGGGTATTTATGGGAGGTATACGGTTATCCGGGTCCGTTTAAGCGATATGGGGAAAGAGCCAAGGCAGGGGGCGAGGTTTTACCTTGAAAACGAACTTTTCACGGTGGCAAGCGTCCTAAACGAGTATAACGAGTTAATCATAGACTTGGAAAGGTTTGACGAGTAATGATTGAGGTATCAGAACAGACCATAAACAGGATACACGCCATACTTGCAGGGGTTGAAAATGCCGACAAAAAGGTATTAAAGCCTGCATTGACAAGGGGGTTAATGGCAGGAAAGACGGCAGCGGGAAAGGCAGTTAGGCAGACTTACCACATATCAGCAGGGGATTTTAACAGCCGGGGGTATATGAAGTATAACAGCGTAAGCCAAGGGGGCGACGGAATCGTAGGGAGCATTGAGTATTCCGGCGGAGTGATACCGCTTATCAGATTCAAAGTATCCCCGGACACGCCGAAACGGAAAAAGGCCCCAAGTGCAGCAGTATTGAAAGCGAGCAGCCTTGTAAAGTTTGGCAGGGAAAACAATGTTTTCGTGCAGCAAATGAAATCGGGGCATATCGGTATCTTTGAAAGGAAATCGGGGGAATATTCGGCAAGCCGTGGGAGCGGTCAAAACAAGCACACGGAAAAGCTGAAAGAATTGTTGTCCCCGGCAGTACCGCAGATGGTCGGCAATGATGAAGTTATGCAGACCGTGGAAGAGAGGGTAAACGAGGTTATAAACCAAAGGATAGACCACGAAATAGAAAGGTTATTGAATAAGGGCGGAGGTTGATAATGACACCGTTGGAATTATTGGAATCCTTGAAAGCATATTGCGAGGAAATCACAAAGGATATGTTGTTGGTCGCAAGGGTCCCGGAAAATGGGACCGAAGCAGGAGAGCGACCACCGAAAGCCTTTATAGGCAATATGCCCGACAAGGAAGCAGAGAAAAAAGCAGCACCCTACATACTCTTAAAACTTCTCACAAAGAAAACAGATGATGAAGAAAGCGTATGCAGGGTGCGTATTATTTGCGTGACCTTTTCCGAGGATAAGCAGGAGAATTATATACAATGTCTGAATCTTCTTACGAGGATTGAAACGAAGCTATTGGAGGACGTTGTAATAGACAACCGCTATTCCTGCCAAAAGCCGATTGAATCCATTTTGTATGATGATGATTTGGAGGTATACCAGATTGGGGAAATGATGACTATTTGGGAAGTGCAGAAAGCGGAAAGGAACGTAAGGAAGTATTTGGAGTAAGGAGGTAGCCGGAATGGCAGCAGGAAAGCGTACAACAGCCGATAAGGCGGTTGAAAATGAAAAGGCGGTAAATCCTACCCCTAAAGCAGAAAAGGGGCAGGAAACGGCAAATACGGAAGCCACAGAGGGTAGATTTATCTATATCGGGCCGACCACAAGGACCGGCTTAGTGGAGAATACCATATTTTCCGGGAGCCGTGAGAGTGTCGAAGAACATTTAAAGGACACTTTGGAAAAGATTCCACAGGTAAGGTTGCTTATCGTGGCAACGGAAAGCCTTGCAGTAAACAAGGCAAAGGTAAGAAAGGCAGGCACGTTACTTAACAAGTATTACAATGACGTTTTGAGCCTGTCAAGCAGGAATAAGGAGGGTTAAGAATGGCTTATTATCATGGAGCGAAAGCGAGTAAGCAGGCTACGACAGTTTCAACGCCTGTTACCGCAGACAGCAGTATTCATTTTATCGTAGGTGCTGCCCCCGCCCATACGGTAGGCGGTGCGGTAAACGAGCCGATTTTAGCACATTCCTACGCCGAAGCAGTACAGGCAATGGGATATAGCGAGGATTGGAAGAAATACGATATTTGCGAGGAAATCTATGCAAGTTTCCGGCTTTATCAGAATGGGCCTATTGTTATGGTCAATGTCCTGGACCCTGCAAAGCATTTGACAGGGGAAAGCACGGAGGATATGACCTTGGCAGCAGGCGTTACGGATTTGCCGTTTGAAGCGTTGGCGGATTCCGTGGTTGTGAGGGGGTACAACGGAGAGGAAGAATTGACCGAGGATTACGGCAGGGGGATTGATTACGACCTTATCTATACGGACGGTGTTTTACGTTTGGAACGTATCGAGGGCGGAAAAATCACGTCTGACACCGCAAAACTCAATATCAAGTTTAACGCTGTGGACCCGTCCAAGGTTACAAAAGCGGACGTTATCGGCGGATATGATACCGCAACGAAGAAATCAAAAGGTTTTGAGTTGGTGGATTCCGTTTTCCCGAAATACCGGGTTATCCCTACGCTTTTCCTTGCCCCCAATTTTTCGCATGACAGCGAAGTAGCTGCAATCATGGCAGCCAAGGCGGAGAACATAAACGGCTTGTTTGTGGGGAAAGCGATTATTGACGTTGACACAACGGAAGCCACGACATACACGGAAGCGGTGGAGTGGAAGAATAAGAACAACATTACGCAACCGTCCGAGTTGTTGGCGTGGCCCATGCTGACGCTTGGGGGTAAACTGTACCATTATTCTACACACCTTGCCGGGAGTATGTCGGCAACGGACGCTAACGAAGATTTGGGAAAGGGTACGCCGTGTGAATCGGCAAGCAATAAGACCTTGCAGATTGACGGCATGGCGTTAGCGGACGGAACGGAGGTACTGTTAGACCTCACCAAGGCGAACTACCTCAACTCACAGGGTATCATAACAGGGTTAAACCTCATGGGCGGTTATGTGTCTTGGGGAAATGAAACCGCCTGCTATCCTGCCAATACGGACGTGACGGATTATTTCTATTGCGTAAGCCGTATGTTCGGTTGGGTGGAAAATTCTGTTATCCTTTCCGTATGGAATAAGGTTGACAGGAAATTAAACAGACGCTTGATAGAATCCGTGGTACAGAGCCTTAACCTTTGGCTTAACGGTCTAATGGCGGAAGAGGTAATTTTAGGAGGGCGTATTGAGTTTTTGGAGGAAGAGAATACCGACACGGATTTAATGGCGGGTATCGCTCATTTCCACATTTACCTTACCCCGCCTAGTCCTGCCAAGGAACTTGATTTTGTCCTTGAGTATGACGTAAGTTACCTTGAAAATCTATTCGCAGCATAAGGAGGTAAGAGGATATGCCGAAGATTGACGAAACCGTAATAGGGTTTGCGGTGTATGAGGACGCAACCGAGTATATGGGGTTGTCGGAGGTGGCGTTGCCCGAAATTTCCAACATTACCGAGGAAATCAGCGGGGCAGGCATTGGCGGTAAGATTGAATCCGTTATCTTGGGTGCAATCGAAGCAATGACAACCACTTTCAATTTCAGAACCGTAACAAAAAACGCCATTAAATTAAATGAGCCTAGACAGCACAACATTGATTTAAGGGCAGCACAGCAGCAGAAAGATACCGTAAAAGGCACAACGGAGGTAGTGAGGGTTAAGCACATTTTGGTACTGACCCCCAAGAAACTTAACCCCGGAAAGGTGGCTACGGCGAGCGCAGCGGAGGTAAGCGGGGAATATGCAACCTCATACTACGCTACATACATTGACGGTAAGAAAATGCTTGAAATTGACCCGCTGAATTATATCTATTTTGTGAACGGAAAGGACTACTTGGCGGATGTAAGAAAGGCACTTGGAAAGTAAGCACGGGAAGCCGTGCTTTTTTCCTGCCTAAAATCAGATTATGGAGGATTAGAAAATGGAAGATATTAAGAAAACAGCAAACGAGCAGGCAGCAGAGGAAACAAAGGAAGCGGTTAAAGTTGTGACCGATTCGGACACGCCGGAGGGGGCGTATGTGCATGAGTTTACGAAGCCGTACACATTCGAGGAAAAGACCTATACAAGGTTGGTTTTCGACTTTGAAAAACTGATAGGCGACGACCTTGTAGCCATTGAAAACGAAATGGCAGCGGTCGGGGAATACGCATTATCCCCGGAAATTTCAACCTCATTCCTCTACCGCTTGGCAGCCAAGGCAGCAGGGGTAGGAAGTGACGTTATCGCTCATATGCCTATCCGTGATTTTGGGAAAATCAAGAATAAGAGCAGGGATTTTTTAATAAGCACGGGATTCTAAGGCAGAATCCTATCAAATGGTTTAAACGAAATAGCCTACTGTTATCCAAGGAAACGCATACCGGGTTAGAGTTTTGGTTGAGCCGGACACCAAGGGAATTAGATTCTTGGATTGCCGAGTATAACGAGATTGTCGAAGAGCAGAAGAAAGGAGCGGGAAGTGGCAGCAGCTAAACAGTTTGAGTTACTATTTCAGTTGACCGCAAGACTGGGGCCGAACTTTTCGCAATCCTTTAAAAATGCGTCTAAGACCATGAACGCCCTGCAAAATGATTTACGGAGTGCGGACCAGAAATTAAAGGACGTATCCGCATATCAGAAACAGCAGAACGCAGTAGCCAAAAGCAGGGCAAGGGTAAATGAGTTGCAGGCGGAGCATGAACGGCTTACAAGGGAAATTGAGGAAACCGGGCAGGCAACGCCGGAACTCACACGGCAGTTACAGGCGAATGAAAGAGCCTTGCAGAAAGCCGAGGACGCAACGGCAAGGGAAGAGGAAAGGCTACAGGAATTAAGCGATACCTTACGGGAAGCCGGGGTAAATACCGATAACTTGGGGCGGGATACGGAGGAATTACGGCAGCAGTACGAGCGTTTGGAGCAGACGCAGAAAAAGGTACAGGAGATTACAGAGAAGCAGGCAGCCAATAAGCAGGCTATTTCACAGACCAAGGCACAGTTAGGCGGTCTGATTGGAACGGTTACGGCTATCGGTGCTGCCATTTATGCAGGCCCCGTAAAAAACGCACAGGAATTTCAAACGGCAATGGCGAAAGTCGGGACCATTGCGGATACAAACGTAGTGCCATTGGCACAGTTACGGCAGGAGATTATAGCGTTATCCAACGAAACAGGGAAAAGCGTAAACGACCTTGCAGAGGATGTATACAATGCCATTTCAGCGGGGCAGGACACGGCGGACGCAGTAGGGTTTGTAGAAAATGCGACAAAACTAGCAACCGCTGGATTTGCGGAATCCGGGCAGGCGGTAGACGTGCTTAGTACGATTCTTAACGCTTACGGAATGGAAGCGAGCAAAGTTACGGACGTTTCCGATATGCTGATACAAATACAAAATAAAGGAAAAACGACCGTAGCGGAATTGTCAAGCAGCATGGGAAAAATTATCCCTACCGCAAACGCAAACAATGTAGCCTTGGAACAGTTGGGGGCGGGGTACGCAATCTTAACGTCAAAAGGTATAGCGACAGCCGAAGCAACTACATACATGAACGGCATGTTGAACGAATTAGGCAAGTCGGGAAGCCAAACGGATAAGATTTTACGAAGCAAGACCGGGAAGAGTTTTAGCGAGCTGATGAAGAGCGGTTACTCTTTGGCGGACGTATTGCAGATAGTGCAGGAGGACGCAGAGGGAAGCGGTAAATCGTTGTCGGATATGTTCAGCAGTAGCGAAGCGGGAAAAGCAGCATTATCCCTAATGTCGGACGGCGTGGATTCCTTTAACGAAAGCGTACAGGGTATGCTTGATTCTTGCGGTGCGACAGAGGAAGCATACGCCAAGATGATGGATACCACGGAAACAAAGGTAGCAAAGGCGAAAAACAGCATTTCAAACCTTGGAACGGTATTAGGCGATATGCTTTTGCCGTATGTTGGAATGGTTGCCGACAAGGTATCGGAAGTAGTAACAAAATTTTCAGAGTTTGCACAGGAAAACCCACAGGTCATAGCCACGGTTGCAAAAGTGGCAGCAGGCTTAGTAGGGTTGAAAGCGGGCGGATTGATAGCCAAACTTGGGTTTTTACAGGTAAAGGGCGGTATTCTGTCCGTTCAAAAGGCTTTTACAATGATTAAAGGCTTGGGTATTACAAAATATCTAAGCAATATGGGCGGAGGGTTTGGAGGAATCCTTACAAAAGTTGCCCCTTTGGTCGGAGTGATTGCAGCGGTGGGCGGTGCGATTTATTATGTATCCACCCACTTAGAACAGGTACGAGGGTTTATACAAAAGACTTTCGGAGATGAGGGGTTAGCCGTATTCGATAAACTTTGGGGAATCATTACCCAAGTCGGAACGGCGATAAAGGACGCATTTTTTACGAGCGGTTCGGGGGTGCTTGACACCCTTAAAAGTGTTTTGCCGACAATCATAAATACATTGCAGACCGGGTTACTTCCTATCCTGCCAATGATTGCAGATTTGTTTATGCAGATACTACCGCTTATCGGGCAGCTTGTGACGGCAATTCTCCCGGTTTTGGGCGAGTTGTTAAGTGCGGTTATTACGGTGCTTGCGTCACTGATAGCGGAAATCCTGCCCGTTATCGTACAACTTATATCTGCTATCCTGCCTTTGGTATTGCAGATAGTACAAAGTGTTCTGCCCGTCTTTATCCAATTAGTCAATACCATTGTGCCGATTTTGGTACAGATTATACAGGCGGTTTTGCCTGTTATTATTCAGTTGGTACAGACGCTATTGCCTATCATCATGCAGATTGTGGACGCAGTATTACCCGTGTTCATCAGCCTGCTTAATACGATAGTGCCGATTTTCCAAAACATTATACAGGCGATTTTACCCGTGCTACAACAGCTTTTGCAGGCGTTGATACCTGTTATACAGTTGGTGGCGGAGATTTTCGCAAATGTGCTAGGAACGGCATTACAGAGCATAGCAAACATTGTAAGTAGTGTTATGCAGGTATTCCAAGGATTGATTGACTTTATCACGGGAGTATTTACCGGGAATTGGTCGCAGGCTTGGGAGGGAATCAAGAGTATTTTTAGCGGTGTATTCAGCGGATTAGGAGAGATTTTCAAAGCACCGTTTAAGGTAATCGTATCTGTAATAAACACGGTTATCCGTGGACTTAACAAGCTGAAAGTGCCGGATTGGGTGCCGGGAATCGGCGGTATGGGTATCAATATACCAGAGATACCGGGATTTGCAAAAGGTACTAACAGGACACCAAGCACCTTTATAGCAGGCGAGAACGGGCCGGAGTTGATAACGGACGCTGCCAACCGTAAAGTATTTACAGCAGCACAGACGGGGCAGATATTTAACAATATGGCACAAGCCGGAAACCTCAACACGGCGAATAATGTAAACGCTACCGCAGGAGGGGCGGGTACAATCACGATTCACGTTACAAATTCCCCAAGCGTGACAGTAGCAGGCGGAGGGGATACAAGCGGAATCAAAGAGCAGTTACAGCAGTATGACGAGGAATTTTTAGAGAAGTTGCGGGAAATCATACGCACGATTCTAAAAGAGCAGAGAGAACAGGAGGGCAGGGTAGCTTATGCTTGATACATATACCACGAAATCGGGGGATACATGGGATACGGTAGCCTACAAGGTATGGGGGAACGAAATGTATATGGATACTCTGATTAAGGCGAATTTAGAGCATAAGGATACCTTTATTTTTCCGGCAGGGGTCATTTTGACCTTGCCGGAAATCACGTTGGAGGTATCCGATTCCCTGCCACCGTGGAAGAAAGGAGGGGCAGCGGTAAATGAGTGACAGGACATTAGCAAGGCGGACGGCAGTAAAACTCTATTTCAAGGGCAGGGATATTTCAAAGGACCTTTCAAAGTATCTGCTATCCCTTTCTTTTACGGATAAGGAAGAGGACGAAACGGACGATATTTCTATATCGCTTGACGATAGAGAGGGTAAATGGATTAAGGATTGGTTAAACACTAACAAGGCAACACAGACCAAAACGGAAACAGTTACCACGCAGGGGGAAATAAAGGTAGGTAATATCGTGCAGTTTAAAGGGGGACCGGTATACATATCCTCAATGGCAGCAGCACCGACCGTTACAAGGGGTGCAAGTAAATGTAAATGCACGATAGCAAATTCAAACGCCCACCCTTACCACCTTATATCACAGGACGGGGCGAGGGTATACGGTTGGGTCAATGCTTCAGACGTTGAGGGCGAAACGGTAACAACGACCAAAACAACCAAGGTATCCGAGAAAAGAGCGTTTAAGGGTACGGAAATACACGCTATGGTTATTCAGAAAAACCCATATTCGGACGGAAAGGATAAGGTATTGGATTGTGGGGTTTTTGAGATTGACAGCGTAAACTATACGGGGCCGCCCCAAAAGCTGACAATAAAGGCTACGTCAATCCCTTATAAGGCAAAATTAAGGCAGACGAAGTATAACAGGCAATGGGAGAATACGACCCTTAAAAATATGGCGGAGAAGATAGCCAAACGAAGCAATATGAAACTTATGTATCTGTCCAACGCTAACCCGGTTTACAAGCGGAAAGAACAGGTAAACATGACGGACATTGCATTTCTGAAAAAGATGTGCAAAAGGGCGGGAATATCCTTAAAAGTCACGTCAAAGACAATCGTATTATTTGACGCAGCGGACTTTGAGAAAAAGGCAGAGGTAAAAAAGATAAAGGCAGGAAAGGGAAATATCATAAGCTATAATTTTACCACGAAAACGGCGGATACCGCCTATTCGTCCTGCCACGTCATTTATACAGACCCGAACACAAAGGAAACCATAGAAGCAACCTATACGCCGGAAAACGCCAATTCAGACGGTCAAACACTGGAAGTAAAACGGAAAGTGTCAAGCGTGGCGGAAGCCAAGGAGTTAGCGAGGAAATCCCTAAGAGCCAAGAATAAAGGGGAAACAACGGCAGAATTTACGCTTGTGGGCGACGTGGATTATGTGGCAGGAATCACGGTTAGGGTATATGGGTATGGGGAATTTAACGGAAAATACATTGTAGAGCAGGCAACGCATAATATCACGGGCGGATACAAAGTACAGATAAAATTGCGTAGTTGTTTGGAGGGATATTGATTGCAGCAGTTTGATGATAACGATATGCAGGAATTAAAGGATATTGTGAGGGTCGGGATTGTAAGCAGCGTGAACGCCGGGGCAATGACGGCGAGGGTAAAGATACAGGACCAGGGAATAGTGACGGGGGATTTAAAGATAGTGCAGAATCCGCCAAAGGCGGAAATAAAAATTAAAAGTGGAAGCTGCCCGGCGGATTGCAAGGTTGAAATAAAGCCGTGGATACCCAAAGTAGGGCAATGGGTTTTGTGCCTGTTTAAGCCGGATGGGGAGGGCGACGGCTTTATATTGGGAGGTATCTAATGGCACAGGTAGGAACGCTTGGCGACATTGTTTTTAAAGTATCTGAAAAAACGGTACAGACGTTTGACGGATTACAGATTGAAAGCAAGACCAATTATGCAAAGCATACAAGGCATAACAAAAAGCCGTTGTTGGAGTTTCAGTACAATGATACGGACACGGCGAGTTTTTCTATGTATCTGTCCGCATTTCTTGGGGTAAACCCTAAGACAATGCAGGCGAAAATAGATAAGTACCGCAAGCAGGGGAAAATACTTACATTGGTTATAGGTGGTAAGAAATACGGCACGAAATGGGTCATTACGTCACATTCCAAAGGCTATAAGAGGTTCGACAATAAAGGGAATCTATTGATTGCGGAAAGCAAGGTATCATTAGAGGAATACCCGGAAAGGTAGGGTTGTATGGGGTACGTCATAGACACAACGGAAAAAGAAAATATAAACCTTGCCCCCGGAACGGTGGAAGAGGAAGTAATACAGAATCTTTGGTTTTTGTATTCCTCATTGGAGTATGATGTACCGTTAGACCGGGCATTGGGATTAAACGCCACATACATAGATAAGCCGATAGAAGCAGCCAAGGCATTAGCGACAACGGACATTTACGAAAAGACCGAGGAATACGAGCCAAGGGCGGAAATCACAAACATATATTTTAAGGCGGATTATGAAAGGGGCATATTAAAGCCGATAGTGGAGGTAGAAA
This sequence comes from uncultured Eubacterium sp., assembly GCA_910584875.1. GTDB lineage: Bacteria > Bacillota > Clostridia > Lachnospirales > Lachnospiraceae > Eubacterium_F. Next base: position 96,611 of record CAJUDA010000009.1, on the reverse strand, counting down.
TAAATGGAGAATACGAAAAAGAGGAATATACCGAGTAATCTTCCCGAAGTCGAGTTTGTGGATACCAACACGGAAGCACTGGTAAATAAACTCATAGCGGGGTATGAGAAAATCACGGGCAGGACGCTTTACCCGGCAGACCCGGTAAGGGCGTTCATATTATGGCTTGCAAGCGTATTAGTGCAGGAGCGGGTACAGATAAATGAATCGGCAAAGCAGAATCTTCCAAGGTATGCAGTAGGTAAAAACTTGGATTCCCTTAGTGAGATTTTCCATAACACATACAGATTGCAGCCGACCGCAGCGAGTACAACGCTTGGATTCCACATTACCACGACTTTAGAGCAGGATTACATCATAACGGACACACTGGAAGTAACCGTAGACGGTTTTATAAATTTTGCCACAACGGATTATCTGATATTCAAGGCGGGCGAAAGCTACGCAGAGGTAAAGGCGGTATGCACGACCGCAGGAACGGCGGGGAATGACTTTGTACCCGGACAGGTAAACAAATTAGTATCAGATGAATTTCTGTATTTCAAAGAGGTATCAAATACAACCGTGACGGCAGGAGGGAGCGAAGAGGAAAGCGACACGGCATTTTATAACCGTATGAGGGAAAGCGAGGAATCATACACGACCGCCGGACCCCGTGGAAGCTATATTTATCATGCCAAGTCGGTATCCTCACAAATAAGTGACGTTTCAGCGGAAAGCCCGGAACCCGGAATAGCGGATATTAGAATCATGCTATACGGCGGGGAGTTGCCGGATAAGGAATTGATAGACCGGGTACAGGAGTATTTGAGTGCGGACGATATTAGACCAATGACGGATAAGGTAATAGTGGCAGCACCTACTACGATACCGTTTGACATTGAAGCGGTTTATTACATATCAAGGGATAAATCGGCAAGCACAAAGGAAATCCAAAGGGCCGTTGACTTGGCAGAGGAAAATTATATATTATGGCAGACCTCTAAAATGGGGCGGGATATTAACCCGTCCTATTTTAATGCTATGCTTATGGAATCCGGCATTAAAAGGGTGGAGATTGTAAAGCCTGCATTTACGACAATCCCAAAGGGGAGCGTGGCGGTCATAAGGGATTGCAATATATCTTTCGGGGGTGTGGAAGATGAATAATATTAAGACGGCAGATTTTTTACTGTCCTTTCCGCCCACATTGAAAAAAGATGAAAAAATGCTTGCCTTGGGGCGGTTGGTTGCGGAGGAATTGCATATATCCGCATGGGAAGCAGAAAAGAACGTCATATATGCGAATATAGACAGTTTAACGGAAACGTGGCTTGACGTATTAGCCTATGATTTGCATGTGGATTGGTACGATTACGACTACCCGATAGAAGCGAAAAGGGCAATCATAAAGGACGGCGTAAGGGTACACCAAAAATTAGGAACTAAGGCAGCAGTAGAAAGGGCGTTAGGAGGGATACACCCACAGAGCGAAATTGAGGAATGGTTTTCATACAACGGAAAGCCGTATTGTTTCCGTATAGTGCTTGATACCACAAATTCGAGGGTTGCAGCAGATTATGACGAGATTGTAAAGACGGTTGACATATACAAGCGTCTTACGGCTCATTTGGACGGATTATATTACCAATGCTCTATTTGTGTGGTAGTAATGCCACACACGGAGTATTTTTTATTTTCTACGCCTATGACAGGGCAGTTAAGGGCAGGCACAGAGCCATACAGGAACACGGAGGGAGCGGTAGAAAATGCGGTTATCAGCATAAACGCAAGGGCAGCAGGGTATATAGCCGAAGCCGTGAGGACCGGCACGAAGCCGGACAGAAATATAGTGTTTTCCACGCAGGATAGCGAGATTGTGACCGATTCGGACACGAAAGGTTATCCGTTTACGAGCAATCAGACAGGAAAAGCCAAAGCAGGCACAACCCCATATATAGACACCGTAGGCGGTGCAGGGAGCGAGGGAGTGACGGCAACAGCAGCAGGACAGGGGTATAAATTCGATTCCGATTTGGCAGGCACGAAGCCGGACAGAAATATTTTATTTGATTCCGTGGACGTGCAGGCGGTGGGGGAAGCGGATTTAGAAGCCTATGTATTTGAAAATGCCTTTACAGGCACGAAGCCGAAAAGGAATGTTGTATTTTCGGGGCAGACGGCGGAAGTCGTGGCGGATTCTGATACCGCAGGGTACGGATACGAAACACCGAAAACGGGAAATGCAACCGCAGGCACGAAGCCGGAAAGGGCCGTAGAAACGGCACAGGAGGTAAAAGGCATAGCACAGACGGCAGACACCGACAGTTACCAATACGAGGTCAAGCGTTGCGGTGCTAATCGGTTAAGCAAATAAAAGTAAAGGAGATTAAGGAAATGCTTACAGAAAGAGCCTTTGAGAGTTTCAAGAAATTCATTGAAACAAACATTGCATACGCAAAGGTCGAGTATGAGGGTGTGCTGCATAAAGCGGAGATTATCAGCCGGGAACGCTTGCCGGACGGCAGGGTAGCACTAAGCATACCGATTACGCCGGAGGTATCGGGGGCCACAACGATAACCAAGATTCAGTTGTACGATATTGGTAATAAGTTGTGGGCGGAGAAAACCGAAGCAATCAAGTTAAAAGGGGTGCAGCAGGGCGTACTGTACCGCTTTAGTTTCAACTTTAAGGAGGAATAGCGGAAATGGGATTATTCAAGATTTGGAAAGACCATGTAACGCAGTTTAGCAACCGTTACAAGGAAATCAACAACGCAGACGGAACGATAACCCATGAAGCGGTAGAGGGCGAGGTAATACAGGAGGGTACACCGCAGAACGCAAAGAATTTTAACGATATGGAGCAGCGTATTTTGGCAGCCGGGGAGGTTGCCGGGCTTGCTATGTTAAAGGTCGGGGCGGTGGAAAGCAAGGTTGAGGGATTGGCAGGCGAGATTATCGAAACGACCTTAACCAATTCCAAAGAGTACCCTTTCAACAATTCCAAAAAGACCCTTGCACTCAAAACACCGAGGGGCAATTTGGACTATACCGTATTCGTGGAATCAAGCACGGAGGACGCAGGCGGGATAGGGGAAATCAAGATAACCGATAAGCAGTTGAACGGTTTTAAGATTGAGTTTACCGGGGCCGCCAAGGAAGTATCCGTAAAATGCACCATACAGGGAGGTTACGCATAATGGCAAACGTGATTATCAAAAGTGCGGAAAGAAAGGCACAGACGGCAGCAGTGTTGAACGCTTACGGCGTGGGCGGTGGCAGGGCGACCGCAGCACAGAGGGAAGCAGCCGAGCATATCGCAGTACGTTCCAAGGAAGCGTACAGAGAATTACAGAGAATGGGAGGTAAAAGGTAATGGCAGCAGCTAAGATTATTGTGGTTGAGAAGAACGAGGGCGGGAAAATCCCCTATGAGGTATCGGGTACGAAAATCATCTTTGGAGAAGATGAACTTATGGTAAATCTGAAAACCCGGCAGCGTGACTATGAAACAACGCTTGACATTTGCAAGGACAAGGAAAACGGCTTGACGGTCGGGGTCAATACGTCCTCTACGGAATATGTGGCACAGGTCACAATACCCGCCCGTGAATATGAGATTACGGACACGGGGAAGCAGGACGAGGACGGCAACCCGGTTATGGAAAAGAACCCGTTGCCGTTTGACATGAAGAAATGCACGTTGACCTTATGGGCGTTAATCTAATCTGATTTAAGGAGGATAATATACAATGGCAAATTTTGACGATTTACAGGGTGCGGTAGCACAGTTTGGGGCAGGAAACAAGGTTATCTATGATGATATTGGTATGCCGTCCATTATGGTAGGCGTTCCCAAGATGAAGTATTCCGACATTATCACGGGCGGTACGGAGGAAGTGTTGCCGTTTTTCATTGTGGACGGCGAGGAAAAGGAAGCTATCTATGTTTCCAAGTTTGCTAATATCGTGGAGAATGACCGGGCGTATTCCTTGGGTATGAAATTGCCGAGAAATTACATTACTTTCGACCAGGCGGTAGCAGCCTGCAAGGCAAAGGGCAACGGTTGGCATTTGAATCAGACGGGCATTTTTGCCGTGCTTAATCTGTTATCGCAGAAAATGGGGACCGTACCGCACGGAAACACCAACTACGGAAAGGATTATTACCACGCCTACGAGCATGGAATACAACCGCAGGGAGAAACAGGGCGGACACTTACGGGCAGCGGTGGCCCTACATGGTATCACAATCACGATATGTCGGGCATTGCAGACCTTAACGGCGACGTGTGGGAGTGGACCGGCGGATTCCGCCTTATGAATGGGGAAATTCAGATTATCCCCTACGGTAACTGCATGAAACTTGATTGCGATATGTCCGAGGACAGCACCCTTTGGAAAGCAATCATGCCTAACGGCTCATTGGTCGCACCGGGTACGGCAGGCACTTTGAAGATAGACCAAACGAGTGCAACCGCAGGAATCAGAATCAATACAACGGTGCAGTATCCGACAAGCGGGGATACATATAGGAATATTGCATTTAAGACGCTTACGGCAGCAAGCGGGGTAACTATCCCGAAACTGTTAATAGCGTTGGGGGTATTCCCGGACAGCGGAATTACAGGATACGGAAACGACCAGATTTGGATGCGGAATCATGGCGAAAGGCTGCCTTTCCGGGGGTCGAGTTTCCACTTTACGTCCTATTCGGGACCGTCCGCCCTCAACTTGAATGATCCCCGTTCCTACTCTCACGACAGCGTGGGCTTCCGCTCCGCTTTTTGCGAACTGTAAACTGAATACTGATAAACTGATAGGGTGTGCGGTAGCACACCCTTTGAAAAAATATATCAGCAAGGCAGGGGAAACATGGAAGAGAAGCAGGGAACGCAGGGGACCGGGACCAGCAACGGCAACGGGATTTTCCATATAAAAGAGAAAATCTACGAAATGATATTATACGGCAACCCTGCCTTAAAAGACTTTCCAAAGACTGAAAGGTATGTACTGGCAGGAAAAATAAGGGAATCAATGTATACGGCGTTGGAAATGGCAGTACGGCTTGAAAAGAAATACCACAAGAAAACGACCTTGCAGGATTTGGATATTGAAATAGATGTATTAAGGAATCTGCTAAGACTTGCGAAAGACCCGAACCTATACCCAAAACAAAAGCCTTGTTTGGACTTCCATACTTGGGAAGTATGGATTAAAAAGGTAAACGAAATCGGTTGTATGATTGGCGGTTATATGGAGTGGGTAAACAGCAGGGAGAAGCAGAAATAAAAATACATTGGGAAACAATCACATTTGTATAGGTGGCTGCCTATCCGGGGGTCGAGTTTCAACAATACGTCCAATTCGGGACCGTCCGCCCTCAACTTGAATAATCCCCGTTCCAACTCTAACGACAACGTGGGCTTCCGCTCCGCTCTGCCCCTATGCCAAGAAGCCTTACGGTTACGACCGTAAGGACAGTGCAAAAAGGGTTAAAGGGGTTGTTTTCCATTCCCGGACGTTCCGGGAAAAAGATTGTATTGCCGTAAAGACAGTTAGTAAGCGTAAGCCGAAAAGATTTATATTTGTCACGTCCGAAAGGGTTAAAAACTTAGTAGGTTTGTACGGCAAAATTTTAAGAAAATCAGAGGTTGCAAATGCACAGTATCAAAAATATCTATGAGAAAATATACGATTTTGAAAATCTGCATAAGGCTTGGGAAAAGGCACGGAGGGGAAAGCGGTACAGGGAGGATGTATTGAGTTTCAACCGTAACTATGAAGAGCATTTAATAGAGATTCAGAATCAGCTAATCTATGAAACATACGAGGTAGGAAGATACCACAGTTTCTATGTGTTTGAGCCGAAAAAGCGGTTGATTATGTCCTTGCCGTTCAAAGACAGGATAGTACAATGGGCGATATATCAGCAGCTTTTCCCGCTCTATGAGAAAACTTTTATTTCCGATTCCTACGCTTGCAGGCAGGGGAAAGGAACGCATAAGGCAGCCGACAAGTTACAGTATTGGCTACGGCAGACGGAAAGGAAGCCGGAGCGGTACTATTACCTCAAAATGGATATATCCAAGTATTTTTACAGGGTAGACCATGAGATACTACTAAAAATATTGGGCCGCCGGATAAAGGATAAAAGGTTGCTTAATCTGTTAGAGAAAATCATAAATTGCGAAACTACGAAATTTGGCTTGCCAATGGGGAAAGAGCCGGACGAAGTAGAGGTAGAGGACAGGTTAGGCAATAAGGGTATGCCGATAGGCAACCTTACCTCTCAAATGTTCGCAAATATCTACCTTAACGAGGTAGACCAGTACGCAAAGCATGAGTTGGGGTTGCATTACTACATACGGTATATGGACGATATTATTATTTTACATCACGATAAAAAGTACCTTGCACAGGTTAAGGAGGATTTACGCATTTTCCTTGATGAAAACCTACGCTTGAATCTCAATAAGAAAACGGCAATCAGACCTTGTAGCATGGGGATTGATTTTGTAGGATTCCGCATATGGGCCACGCACCGCAGATTAAAGAAGAAAACGGCGTTAAAAATCAAGCGGAGTATGAAACATTATGTAGAAAAGGTGGAAGCCGGGGAAGAGAGCAGGGAGAAAATGGAACGTGCGATAGCGTCATACCGGGGCATATTGTCACATTGCAACAGCTACGGCATGAGGCAGAGCCTTAACCGTCTTTTTATCAGAAAGGAGTAGCCGGAATGTATATTGATTCATCAACAATAATAACCGTTGCGGGCGTATTGGGTGCTTTAATCACAATCGGGACCGTTGCATATAAGGTTGTCAAGTGGTTTCAGCAGCAGGATAAGCAGACAAAGGACATAGAGGAATTGAGGAAGCAGGACAAAGAAAACTTGAAACAGTTAAATGATGAAATGTGTCTGCTTACCTATGCCGTGCTTGCCTGCCTAAAGGGTCTGAAAGAGCAGGGTTGCAACGGCCCCGTGACCGAAGCAATCGGGAAAGTGGAGAAGCACATAAACCAAAAGGCACACGGGCAGGAGGATTAGGAGGGCGAAAACTGAATGAAGTATATTTTATGCGGAATCCTTGGCGTTGTCCTTGGATTCCTTATATTTTACCTGTTATTTAGGATTGCCAACAGAAAACAGCTTTTCAAAAGGGAATCGGCAAAGAAAAGAGGGAAGCCGACCTTTACAAAGGTTGTATTGGTGGCAGTCCTTTTTACTTACTTTGTGGGTCTGTATATCGGTATCAGAGTGACGCTTATAGACTACTCACAATTCGGGGTACTTGCCACATACATAGCAACCCCGACAACTACGGTAATTGCCTTGTATTGTTGGAAAGCCAAGGCAGAAAACATTATCAAAATCAAGCAGGGATACCCGGAGGAAACAAAGGATATTTCCGTTGATTTAAACAATATCACATTATAGGAGGGTAACACCATGAATATTAAGCAGAACATTGTAACTAAGAATCCGTGTTACACTTGCGGGCGGACAATTACGGTAAAGGGCCTTATGATTCATTCCGTGGGCTGTCCGCAGCCGAGAGCGTCCGTATTTGCGAATAACTGGAATAACGCAAACGCCAATGTATGCGTACACGCAGTATTGCAGGCGGACGGAACGGTATTACAGTTGTTGCCGTGGAATCGCAGGGGGTGGCATTGCGGAAGCGGAAGCAACGGAAGCGGAAACAATACCCATATCGGCGTAGAAATGACAGAGCCGGACACGATTCAGTACACAGGCGGAAGCAGCTTTAAGGATTTAAACCCGGCAGCGACCAAGGATTTTGTAGCCAAGACGTACAGGACGGCGGTAGAACTTTTTGCTTACCTCTGCAAACAGTACAGCCTTGACCCGGAAAAGGACGGCGTTATTATTTCCCATTCCGAGGGCCACAAAAGGGGGATTGCAAGCAACCACGGCGACGTAGAGCATATTTGGAATAAGTACGGCTTGACTATGGCACAATTCCGCAGGGATATTAAGAAAGCTATGGGAGGAAACGCAACGGCAGGCGGAACGGCACAGACCGCAGGAACGACCGCAGGGAACGCCCCTAAAAGCGTTTCAAAGGGCGATACGGTAACATTCACAGGGGGACCGGTCTATAAGTCCTCTACGGCAGCACAGGCGACCGTAAACAAGGGTGTGACAAGCAAGTGCGAAGTGACGGCGGTAAACCTCAAAGGAACACACCCGTATCATTGCATATCGCAGGACGGAAAGGGCGTTTACGGTTGGGTCAATGCAGAATCTGTAAAAGAGATATCCACGACCGCAGGGAACGCCCCTAAAACCGTTTCCAAAGGGGATACGGTAACATTCACAGGGGGACCGGTCTATAAGTCCTCTACGGCAGCACAGG
>CAJUDA010000009.1:0-88144 GCA_910584875.1 uncultured Eubacterium sp. | reverse complement strand
GATACGGTAACATTCACAGGGGGACCGGTCTATAAGTCCTCTACGGCAGCACAGGCAGCCGTACATAGGGAAGTAACAAGCGTTTGCAGAGTGACCGCCGTAAATGCCAAAGGCACACACCCGTATCATTGCATATCGCAGGACGGAAAAGGCGTTTACGGTTGGGTTGACAAGGCAAGCGTAAAGAAATAGGAGGTACACAATGGCAGTTACGGCAGCACAGATTAAAAAAGTGGTAAAAGTAGCAAGCGGTATCATCTACGCACAGGAGGGCAATTACGGCAGCGTAAACCGAAATGACAATAGCCACGGCATGAGTATAGGGAAATGCCAATGGAACGCATATTGGGGCCGTGCGTTGCCCTTGTTGCAGGCGGTTGTAAATAAGGACCGGGACCAGGCAAAGGAGATATTGGGGGAATCCCTCTATAACGAGATTGCCGGAAGCAGCCCGAAAGCATGGGATAAAAAAGAGAGGGAAGCCACCGAAGCGGAAGCAAAGGCAATTTCTGTATTGCTTGCCACACCGCAGGGAAAGGAAATACAGGACGATTTGGCGGACGCTGATATTACGGCTTATGTCAAAAACGGCGTTAAGGTCGGCGTTACGTCTTTAAAGGCACTTGCCTATTATGCGGACTTGGAGAACCAAGGGGGAAGCGGTGCAAGCAAACGGATAGCCACGACCGCAGGAAATGACCTTGGAGGGGCGGAAAAGGTAGGACTTGAAGAAATACACGCCTACGCCCTAAAAGATAGCGTAATGGGGCAGTATGCAAGCCGTAGGGGCAAGGTATACGAAGCCGTCAAAGCGTCCAATTTAAGCGATTTAAAAAAGGCAGACGATAAAAAGGACGCTGACAAGCAAAAACCCGCAGGAAACGGCACACAGAACGCCGTAGGGGCATTGCAGAAAGGCGATACAGTGACGTTTACGGGCGGTGGCGTGTATGTGTCCTCTACGGCAGCACAGACAGCCAAGGAAAAGGACGTTGTAAGCGTCTGCAAGGTAACGGCGGTAAACCTCAAAGGCACACACCCGTATCATTGCATATCGCAGGACGGAAAAGGCGTTTACGGTTGGGTCAATGCGGAATCTGTAAAAGAGGTATCCACGACCGCAGGGAACGCCCCTAAAAGCGTTTCAAAGGGCGATACGGTAACATTCACAGGGGGACCGGTCTATAAGTCCTCTACGGCAGCACAGGCAGCCGTACATAGGGAAGTAACAAGCGTTTGCAGAGTGACCGCCGTAAATGCCAAAGGCACACACCCGTATCATTGCATATCGCAGGACGGAAAAGGCGTTTACGGTTGGGTTGACAAGGCGGATGTAAAATAGACCGATTCGGACACAAAGACGGAGGATAGAAAAAATATGAAGATTTTAGCGGAAAATTCAGTTTTGATTATCGGTATCTTGGGGGCGTTGGCGTTTGCCGTATCCCTCATTACGGAACTGTTAAAGGACTTACCGGGGATTAAGAAAGTGCCGACAAAGGCGTTTGTTATCCTCATTTCCTTAATCGTGACCGTGGCAGCGTTGTTAATCTATGTTGCCTACGCAGGCATACCGCTTTTATGGTATTATGTGGCACTTGCGGTATTCGCAGCGTTTGTAGTGGCGTATATCTCAATGTACGGTTGGGATACGTTCAAGGAATTAAAGGACAGGTTTATAAAATAAGATACCGCAGGAAGAAAAACGCCCCCTTGGCTCTATGCCTTGGGGGTTGTTTTTTATTTCAATTTCTCTACTTGGTCGGCGGTAAAAAGAAATGCCTTTGCAAGGTAGTAATGGTTGTTGTCCGTTCCGTCCGTGTTTTCGTCTACGTCCTCATTTTTCTTTGCCTTGTTCGTGAATCTCCAAAGCCTTGTAGTAATCCGGGCGTGTTCCCCTTTCTTAACAGAGTATCCGTAACTTTTCCATGCTTGGAATGTGTGCAGCGGTATCATGTGACCGCTTGCAAGTATATTTTCGATTTGTTCCATTGTGTATAATCCGTTTGCCACCGCTTCACTGATAATAATATCTGTATTTGTCATTTCCTTAGTCCTCCATGTACTTTATTTTCCGTTCCTTATGAGTACATTATATACTTATATAAGTATATTTGCAATCCCAGAAATGTTCACAAAATACTTATATAAGTACATGGGAAATATTGTGCATATTATATACTTGTATAAGTATAAAAAGTATGATACAATTTCAGCAGGAAACTATAAACGGTCGGAGCGGACAGGAGGTATTGCGTAATGGCAGAGGAAAAGGCAGGCGGAACGCCTGCGACTAGGGCAAAAAATAAATGGAATAAGAATAACTATGATTCTTTTCTGCTTACTTCCATACCGAAAGGCAGGGCGGAAGAATGGACGGAGATAGCCAAGGAATTAGGGTACAAGAGCCGGAATCAGATGATAGTTGCAGCAGTTGAGGAAAAAATAAAAAGGGAAAGGGGCGAGGGTTAGGGTGTACGCTTATAAGGACGGCGTATATACTAATGATGATTGCAATATCCATAAAACGGTAAGATTCAAGCCGGAGATATTCAGAATCATAGAAGCAAGTCCGGGAAAGAATTTCACGGACAAGTTACAGAAAATCGTTGAGGAATACGCCAAGAATAAAGAAAAAGTTTTGTAGCACATATTCAGGAATTTGTAGCACAAAATCCATAAAAACCCTTGACAATATACTTATATAAGTATATAATATAATTGTAGCAAGGAGATAGCAGGAAAGGAGTTAAAGAAATGGAGAACACCGAAGAAATGGCAGTATTCAAAAGTTACCTAAGACGTTTAATGAGGGACCTTAAAGACCTGCAAAAGGCAATTAAGGAAAAGAACACGGAGGAAGCCGAAAGGCTCATAAATGATTTAATCGAGGATACCCAAAAGGATATTGAAGATTAAATAGGGATTCACACAGGGGGCGGACTTCTTAACATTCCTGCTAACCGCCCCTAGTGTTTAAAGAAATAATAGCAGGAGAATAGGAAAAAATCAAGATACAATAGACCGATTCGGACACAAAAAGCCGGAGGGATTGGCAGCATGGGTTAAACTTATGCTCTATTTCACTATGGGAAAGGCAGTAAGGCGGAATCCAAAGGGGGCAGCAGGAACAAATACACCCGCTGCCCCTTATATTTGGAGGTAGAGCATGGGAAAGATATTTAAACAAATGAGCCATAACGACCGTATCAAAATGGAAGCCTTATTAAATGCAGGACATTCCAAAGCGGAGGTAGCAAAGCAGTTACATTTCCACAGAAGCACGATATACCGGGAATACGACAAGGGTAAATATATGCACCGCAATTCTGATTATACGGAAGAGGAAAGGTATAGTAGCGATTTGGGGCAGAAAGCACACGACTACGCCCAAGAGGGAAAAGGCAGGGCATTAAAAATAGGGAATGACAGGGAATTGGCGGAGTGCATAGAGGATAAAATAGTAAATGATAAGTACAGCCCGGAAGCAGCGTTAGCGGAGATTGCCAAAGGAGAAAAACAGTTTAAAACCTCTATCAGCTTGCGGACGCTTTACAGATATATAGACAATGGAATTTTCTTGAAACTGACAAACAAAGACCTACCTATTAAGAGTAAAAAGAAAAAGCATAATAAAAAGGTAAAGGTACAGAAAAGGGCAAGTGCAGGGGAAAGCATAGAAAACAGACCCGAAGAGGTAAAGGACCGGGAGGTATTCGGTCATTGGGAAATGGATACAGTAAAAGGGCAACGTGGGGTTACGAAATCATGTATGCTTGTGCTGACAGAGAGAAAGACCCGTGATGAAATCATTATAAAGCTGAAAGACCAAACGGCAGCGTCCGTAGTGGAAGCGTTGGACCGGCTAGAAAGGAAATGGGGGGATATGTTTAGTAAGGTATTCCGCAGCATTACGGTAGATAACGGGGTGGAGTTTGCAGATTATGAGGGTATGGAAAAATCCGTGTTTGGAGAGGAAAAGCGTACCTTTGTTTTCTATTGCCACCCTTATAGCAGTTGGGAGCGTGGGAGTAATGAGAATAACAATAGGCTTATCCGCAGACACATACCAAAAGGGGAAGATTTTGACGGCAGGCAGGACGCAGAGATAGAGTATATAGAAAAATGGATTAACGATTATCCAAGGGGAATCTTTGATTACAGAACATCAGCGGAACTATTCGAGGAAGAGTTACAGAAATTGGCATAAAAATTTTTCAAAAACTTGTCGCAAAACTATTGACAAAATATATTTGTGAAACGCATCCAAAGTATTGTTTGCAATTTATTCCATTTTCATGTATAATGATACGGTATGCATGGAGACGGCACCGAGACTTCTGAAAAGCACACTTTCATGCATAAGTGTGCTTTTCAGATGTTTCGGAGCTCGCTGCATACACAAGAATCTATAAAAGGAGAACGAGTATGTATAAGACTTTCAGTATGGAACTTGCCGGGAGAACATTGTCCGTTGATATTGGACGAGTTGCTGCCCAGGCAAACGGCGCAGCTTTTATGCGTTATGGCAATACCGTTGTATTGTCTACAGCGACTGCTTCTGAGAAACCGAGGGAAGGAATTGATTTCTTCCCTCTTAGCGTAGAATTTCATGAAAAAATGTATTCGGTGGGACGGATTCCCGGCGGCTTTACAAGACGGGAGGGGAAACCTTCGGACAATGCCGTCCTTACCTGCCGTGTCATCGACCGCCCGATGCGGCCGTTGTTCCCAAAAGATTACCGCAATGATGTGACCCTTGAAAACCTTGTGATGAATGTGGATCAGGACTGTGCCCCGGAACTGCTTGCCATGCTTGGCTCTGCCCTGGCAACAAGTATTTCGGATATTCCTTTTGATGGGCCTACGGCTGCCACACAGGTTGGTCTGGTCGATGGCGAACTGGTATACAATCCGACCAGTGAACAGAGAGAAAAATCGGATCTCGCCCTGACGGTGGCATCGACCCGCGAAAAGGTGATCATGATCGAAGCCGGCGCCAATGAGGTATCCGAGGATACCATGATCAAAGCGATTTATGGCGCGCATGAACTGAATGGACAGATCATCGAATTTTTCGATAAGATCGTAGCAGAATGCGGAAAAGAAAAGCATGAGTATGAGCATTTCGATATTCCGGCAGATCTGTATGAAGACATGGTTCATTTTATCACGCCGGAGGCGATGGAAGAGGCGGTATTTACCGATGTAAAACAGGTTCGTGAAGAAAATATCCGCAAGATCAAGGACCAGTTGGAAGAGCGCTATGCCGAGGAGCATGAGGACTGGCTTTCCTTTATTGATGACGCCGTATATAAATTCCAGAAGCTTACGGTGCGCAAGATGATTCTTAAAGATCAGAAACGTCCGGATGGACGTGAGATCAAACAGATCCGTCCGCTCCATGCCGAGGTCGATGTACTTCCTACCGTACACGGATCCGGTCTGTTCTCCCGTGGTCAGACACAGGTATTGAATGTTACCACGCTGGCTCCGCTGTCTGAGAAACAGAAGCTGGATGGGCTGGATGATAGTAAGACAAGTAAACGATATATCCATCATTATAATTTCCCGTCCTGGTCGGTCGGTGAGACCAGACCATCCCGTGGACCGGGCCGCCGCGAGATCGGACATGGTGCCCTGGCAGAGAGAGCTCTCCTGCCGGTGATCCCGAGTGAGGAAGAGTTCCCTTATACGATCCGTACGGTGTCAGAGATCCTGGAGTCGAATGGTTCGACTTCCCAGGGAAGTATCTGTGCTTCCACACTGTCACTGATGGCAGCAGGTGTGCCGATCAAGGCTCCGGTAGCTGGTATCTCGGTTGGTCTGGTGACAGGAGAGACGGATGATGATTATCTGATCCTGACGGATATCCAGGGACTGGAAGATTTCTTTGGCGATATGGATTTCAAAGTTGCCGGAACACATAAGGGTATCACGGCGATCCAGATGGATATCAAGATCCACGGACTGACGAGAGAGATTGTGGAGCAGGCGATCTACCGCACGAAAGAAGCAAGAGAATATATCCTGGATGAGGTAATGCTCAAAGCGATCGATAAGCCAAGGGAAGAACTCAGCGTCTATGCACCTAAGATCAGACAGATCATGATCGATCCGCAGAAGATCGGTGATGTCGTGGGACAGAGAGGAAAGACGATCAATGCCCTGATCGAGCGTACAGGCGTGAAGATCGATATCACAGATGACGGTGCAGTTTCCGTCTGCGGTACCGATAAGGCTGCCATGGATGAAGCAATCCGTCTGATCGAGATCATTGTGACAGACTTTGAAAAAGGTCAGATTTTTGAAGGAAACGTCGTCAGTATCAAAGACTTCGGCGCTTTCATCGAATTTGCACCGGGTAAGGAAGGAATGGTTCATATTTCCAATATTGCCAGACGCCGGATCAACCATGTGGAAGACGAACTGACACTGGGCGATAAGGTGAAGGTGATCTGCCTTGGTAAAGATAAGATGGGACGCATCAGCTTCAGTATCAAGGATGTGCCAGATAAGAATAAGTAAGAAATAAATAAATAAATCCAGTCAGTTGGGTGTAAATGTAAATACTCCTGTTGACTGGATTTCTTTTTGAGAGGTGAAAAGGATTAGAAAGGATAAGAAAAAAACAGGTGTTATTGCACGGATGAGCCGGTCGAAGCTTATTGACAATCTGATTTCACTGATCAATGAGGATGCGATCGGTATGGAAGATTTGGAGGGGTTCAGTGACGGGCTGAAGGCAGTGGTGCAGGCTTTTACGGGAAGGTAGAGATAGTTACTGATCAGGGAATATTTCAGACCGCGGTATGAGGGAAATATTACGATGCTGGAACGTCTGCAAATGACAGGGAGTATGCGTTGGAGCATCAGAGGAAATGGGCAGAATATCTGGGTAATATGGAGGATAAGATTGCGTTTTACAGGATTTCATTGATGACTTGATTAAATGAAAAAATCTATTGACTCTAACGGAACGTCATAGCTTATAGTGACATTATCAGGAACAGGAGATCAGACGCTATGAGGACAGTAAAGGGAATATCAAATATTACAGGTATCAGCGTACGCACGCTTCACTATTACGATGAAATTGGTTTGCTGAAACCAAGCGATAAGAGTGATGCGGGATATCGGCTTTATGACGATAAGGCTTTGGAACAATTACAGCAGATATTGTTCTTTCGTGAGTTTGATATTCCTTTGAAAGAAATTAAGGCGGTCATGGAAAATCCTGCTCTTGACGGAAACCACATATTAAAAATGCAACGAGAAATGCTGCTTACAAAGATAAAACGTATGGAGCATTTGGTTGCGAGCATTGATGATATTCTGAAAGGAGACAATAAGATGGATTTTGCAATCTTCAGTAAGACAGAAATGGAAGAGATGTTTCAGGCAATGACAGAGCATATGCCGGTAGAAATGAAACAAAAAGCCATAGACGAATTTGGTGGTTTAGAGAAGTGGCATGAGCATTATATTAAGGCTATTTCCAGTGATGATATGCAGAAGCGTTATCGAAAAATGCTGGAATGGTTTGGAGGGAAGGAAAACTATCTTGCTACGGTAAATAATCCGATCAGCAAAGAAGTTGTGTCAAGCTATCAAAAACGTATGGATGCCATTTTGGAAAAATTGGCAGGCAAGCGGAAATGCTCTGTGGATTCCTTTGAAGTAAAGGAAATCATTGGGGAATATAGTTTTGTGATAAAGCAGCTATACCAATTGCAGGATGAGAGTGGTATGATGCTTTCTCTTGCAAAGACTTATCGCAGGGAAGAAGTCAAAAAAGCTACCGATGAAAAATACGGTAATGGGGTGGCACAGTTCTTTATACAGGCGATAGAGGCATTTTACAAATAACAGTAAGTAGGTTTGTATAGTTGGCATAATGGATAAAATCAATAAAAATACATCTGCAGGGAAATAAGAGTGTATTTGTAAAGTCCTGTTCTGTAGCAATACAGAATAGGGCTTTGAAGTTGTTCAGAATACAAAGATGGAGGAAAGGATTTGATGATTGGGATAAGACAGACGCTATTTATCTGATACTTGAAGATAGCAATTGATTGAATGAGGTTACTTATCTGAAGGTAGGTTGGGAACTGAGAGTAAAGGGTAAGAACGCTTAGAATCAGGAATAGGTAGAGCAAGGAATAGGCATATTTTTGAACAACCGAACTGCCGCTTGCGGAACCGCGTGGTGGCTTGCGTACCACAATTTGATACAATGCACCCAAAGCTGACTTTGGGTGCATTTTTTAACGATAGGAATTTTAATGATTTATTGTTTGCAATAAAATGGTTTATGATTAAAAATATTCATTTGTCATGGCAGGAGTAAGGTATATTAGAAGAAAAAATTCAAGAAATGAATTATCAAAAGTCGGAGCTGTCAGTGGCTGTCTAAGTTTAACGAATCTGGCTTTTGTATTGCAGAAATATGACATAAAAAAGATATGAGATTTTGTCGATATAAAGTATAATAAATGCTTGATAAAATTTTATTGCTATAAATTTTTTCGAACAGAGAGGAGAGAATAATGTTTGAAAATCAACTGATAATTGCTGCGACAGATGGAAATGGAAAAATTATTGCATCGCAACCTTATTATGAATTTTTAAATGAAAGGAAAAATCTGGAAATACTCAATTACTATACGGGAGAGAAACTGTTTGATATTTTATATGATGATTTGGATATTGTGGGGTACGAAAATAATAAACTGGCAATTAAAATTGCTTATCAGATGAGTCCTGTTCCGACTACAATGTCTTTGCTAGGAAAAATTGCAGAGGCTGTGATTGTTCGAAGATGTCATGAGGATGAAGAAATTAATAGAAAATGGTTATCAATTGCCAGAAGAAAGCAAAATATAAGACAGCGGCCAAATTTAAAGCTGTAGGAACAGGATTAAAATCAACACGAAATTTATATTCCAATTTATACAATCCTTTTGATACTCAAAGAGATATTATTTGGGTGGATGATGAAGGGATGAGAGCAATGATTAAGACATCTTCGATTTCAGGTTTAGAAGCTGGTTTACAATTAAAAGTTAGCCGAAATGGTAAGGGGTATTTTTTTCAAGATTTATGCAACTTGCGGTATGAAGTTCCCGTTGTGTATTTTGATATAGCTCATGATTATGATGTTGTTGCCAGAGAATTATTATTAATACAATATTCACGTGGAGTTTCTAACTCAAATATTATTTTAGAAGAAAATTTTGTAAGAGCAAGTGCAATCGATTATAGAGGGTATGAGGAAGTTTGCTTCTATGAAGATTTAGTCATGGCTTTAGTAACTGGTAAAATGACAATAGATGATTTATTAGTACATAAGGATGTGGAAAATAATCCAACATTTAAAAATTCCTTAATTACAGCAATGTTATCTCAATTGCAGATTGATAACATAATTGTATGATATTAAGGTTGAACCAAATGAATAATAAGGAGTCTTGAACATGGCAGATACAAAAATAAGTAAAAGAGAGAGTTCTTTTCGTAAAGCAAATTTATATAAAGATGCCACAATGAATGCGTTAAAAGAAGTAACAGAGTTCGATAGCAAAATAATAAACTCGAATGATAAGTATTTGGAAATATTAAAGGAAGCCGATTCAATTGAGTATGAAATATTAAAGGAGAATATGGCGAAGGCTGAAACGGAAGTTGAAAGACAGGCTATCAGGGATAGAATGGCTGAAATGAAGAAAGAACGGTATCAGAAAGATACTGAGAACAAAGAATTTTATGAAAAACAGCTGAATAACCATAAAAATTATACTTTACAAATTCTTGCATCGGTAGCAGCAGTGGCAGGGGTTATAAAGTTCCGAAAACCTATAATGAATATTGGCAAAAAAATGATTACGAAGAGATAGGGAATGGATGCTGATAGATGTAGTTGACTTGAGGACAATACCAAATGAGATAGAAAATATTATTTTGGCGGATTTTTCTAAATTACCGAAAGAGAAAGTTGATAAAATCAAAAATAATAATATATGTTATAAGAACGATGTACGGTGTGCTATTGAAGATTATTATGGCCCTTTTTCATATTTATCAAAACCATTTTATAAAAGATTAGTTTTTGGCATGGAAAGTCACGAATTGGTTTTATATCATGCTACAAAAATGTTAAGTAAATCGCAGGTTTTTGCACAAGGATTAAAAACTAATGAATGGAAAGCTTATAGTTCCCTTCTCATTGAATCATTGGATAGTATTGGCTTTGATGTACAAAGCAAGTGTGAGATAATGAGGCTTGTAGAAAAAGAATATAAGAGGAAATATTCTGTGGTGAGTAGAAAGGCTCAATTGTGTTTCTTTTCTGATATGGGACAGATAGATCAGGAAGGCAGTGCTGGTTGTGAGCAGTTTTGTGAGAGCATTGGTGGAGAGATTGCGAGATGGGCATTAAAAGATAGTCATCCAGAATTGTATGCTCCCCTAAAGAATAAGGGAGAAGCTTTTGTCGTAAAATTTAGGATGCCATTTGCCGATGTGGTAGATTTTGAGAAAGAAACAATTCTCTATCAGTTTGTATCACATTACGCAGCTAAATATTTTTTTGATTTTAAATATGATATTCAATTTACGAGTATGACTGAATTTGATTTTCCAAAAGAAAACATATTGGAGCTGATTCCATATACAAAAGAGGTAGATTATTAGAAAGAATATTTGAAAAAGTGGGAAAGGAGATGTTGTCATATGATTGTTCGGACTGAAACTTACAGAGATATGGAACAAGATATTGCTACATTAATGGATGTGGATAAGATGTTTGTTTATGAAACAATGCATGATATCAGCGAGAAATGTTTATGTGGCTTTCATTCTGATTGGGATAAATATGAAAGTTTAATAGATGATTTTATAACCGAATATGCGGATTTAGATATTATAGATGAAATATATGTTTTTCATTTAAGCAGACATATCGGTCAACCTAAAGAACTGTGGCCTTTAAGGGAGTTGCTAATTATAGAAAATGAGTTTTCCGATTTTTTGAAGAAAAATAAGATTCATTTCATGCTGCGGGAGGATAAATTGGAGTCTTACTATGATAATAGATTGATTTCACCTGAACAAATATTACAAAATGGGCATTTTCATTTGTTGGCAAAAAGATTGGGATATTTAGGTGAGGCAGATTACTGTGTTAATGGTTTTTCTTTTTGGCCTAAATAGATAAAACATCAGAAGGGTATTTTCTGGATTTGCAAAGAGGGCCAGAAATCCTTGAAAATTTAGGCAGATTTATAGGAAAAGATTTATGGAGAGATTACAAGAAACAATCTAAATATTTTGGTATTGTTTTTAAAGTGCCTATGCCCGAAATCATATATGATGGCATAGATGGACTATTTACTAAAGAAGAAAGAGAGGGATTCTTTATAAAAAAAGCACTTTTCTATTTGAATGATTGCTATCAAATTCAAGTGAAGTACATTAGTGAGTGTACAGAGGAGAAAGAAAAATGAAATGGGAAATGTTAAGTCGTTTTTGTAACTTATGTTATATCTTGCCTTTTGTTCTTCTCGGTTCAGAAGGAAAAAATTCAAAAATATAAGATGGCTGTTATCGGGACTATATCCGCAGTTGCAGAGAAACATCACAACACCGAAATTGATACAATGGAAAACCGCAGAAATGCGTGGAAATGAGCCATTCCGCGGATTCGACGGTTTTATTTTTTCGGTTTTTGAGTCTTTTTTCCGTTTCGGAAGCTGTTTCGCCCTCCAAATTTGCACCCCCTTTTAACGATAGCGGGCAATCGTTAAAAGGTTTGAACAGGGCAGGGGCAGATCCTTGTGCCGGGAGAGATAACCTTGGCTTCCAAAGGTGTCTCTTTCCTCGGCAGATACAGACACGGAAAGCCTGTAAAGCCCGTAAACACGGCACTTTTGACACTACATAGCTTTTAAAGTTACATTATTTCCGTGTGCTTTTAAAGGCATTTTTACATTAGCGAGAGTGCGAATTTTTGTTCTGGGGTTCTTTTGCCTGATAATATACAGAGTTTCCGTGTTTGTATATTGGTAAAACTCTCTCAAAAGACGATAACCGCCCATGCATGGGTGCATCTGCCTTTCTGAAAAGTGTTGATTTTACTGCGTTTGCCGTAAATGTAAAAACGATAGCACCCAAGAAATATTTGTATCAATTTGGACACGTAATATGGTGTGAGAGGACGGGGGTCTAATTCTCCCTTTATCTATCTATTTCTTCATTTCCAGCTTATCTATTTTGTATGTGAAAGAATGATATAATGGAAAAAGGCAATATTCCTGAATTCTGATCTTTCTTCAACCATGCTATTCTAATTAATGTTTTCTTTTGCCTCATTTTGGATAAATAATCCTTAGGTATAATGTGTTTTATGTTTTCCCATCCTTTTATCGCAAATCCGAAAAGAGAATCTTTTTTATATCCATATCTATTTTCCATCTTCTATTCACATCTTGCTAGTTATGACACAAAAAGAACCATGATATTTCACATGATTTTTTTGAAAAAAACACGCAAATTTCTTTTCTTAATTACTAAATTCAATAGGATTGTTATTTTAAAAACAACATACTTTACTTACAAGATATGAAGATAGAGAATAAAATATGACCTTGAATATTGCAAATATGAGTTAAACATGCTATAATTTTTTATATTATATGTAACTTGACAACCAAATAGTGTTCTTCGTAATGAAGAGAATGGAGGCTCCTATGAGAAATTTCTTATGTAGGATTGCCATACTTCTACGACGGAAACTCAATTCTGTATATGAATTTTTAAAACAGAATGGGTTTTTTGATGAAATGGTAAGAGGGGTAGTAAAACTTGTTTTTTTTATTATCGTTCTTTACTGTTTTAAACAAGCGGTATGGTAAGCAAAAGCCTTAACCTAGTGACTACATAAAATTTGTGACATAGATTAAACTAGGTTAAGGCATCTGCAAAAATTCATTCTCCAAAATGAGTTTGATCCTGTCTCAGGATGAACGTTGGTGGCGTGCCTAATGTCTAACACATGCAAGTCAAATGGACAAGCGATATCGTATCGTGAGATGTTGGGTTAAGTCCGGCAACGAGCGCAGACATTGTAAATGGACAAGCTTATGTAGAAACAGCAAAGCATGGACGTTCCGTGGTAATGCGTAGGGGACAAGCGTTATTCGGATTTACTGGGCGTACAGTAGGACAGACTCTAAACGAAGAGACTAAATGGTTTTATAAAAAGAGATGGGACAGGCTACAGATTCCATCTCTTTTTTATTGTATGACGGGCATGCTGTAAGTCTGAGTGAAAGTTCTCAAGAGGCGTAGTTGCCGACAAATTCCCAAAGCAATTCCTAAGGTTTACACCGTGAGGTGCAGGAGAGAAGAATAGACAGCGTAACCGTGTAATCAAAGGCAGGAGGGTAGCAACCACTACTCTCCACAAGCATTTTACTACATTTATGAAAGAAGGCTGTAAATGAAATCAATGCGTATATCGAGAACTCTTTTTCGTAATAACGAATCACTTAATTACCGCTCGTCGCGTTTTTTGACCGCTCGTCGCATTGCGCTTGACATGGTATATGGCGCGTGCTACACTGCTATTAAGAATATTGCAATATTTGGATAAACAAATAAAAAATTCAAGAAAATGGAAAGGAGAAAATAAGATGAAGAAAATGAAACTAAGGATTGGTGCAGGGATTATGTTGCTTGCTCTGATGCTGATAACTTCAGAATATGCGTTTGCGGCATATGATGCGACATGGTCCTATAACGGTGAATCTTCGTATACAAGGGCTATGGGTAAATCAAAAACAGCTCATTTCTATTATTCCATTGGTGGAAAGAATGGCGCATATGAGGCACAGATCAAGGACCCTAAACTTTGGCATGTATCAAGATCGGAAAAATTCTTGTCAGATGGTACAAAAGGAGAATTTATAAGAAAAGAAGGATCCAAAAATGCTTTATGGAGAGGGTGGGTCAAAAACGGATACATCAGGGTAACAATATAAATATATTTAGATAGAACTTGAACTCCTGTAAACAGGAAGTACACGAAATTACAGGAGTTCAGATTTTTAATATAATATCTTTGGAGGATAACAATGAAGTGTTACGGGAACACAATAAAACTATTTTGTAAGTCACCCAGTGTTGTGATACCATGGCTTCTGCTTCTCGCTGTCGAAAATGTAATTCTGGTCCGTCTGTACCAGTCTTTTATGGAGGTAGTACATAATTCTGATGCCGCTGGAATGGCATATCCCGCCTTTTATTTTAAAGATATCCAGGAAATCTGTTTTTTGATCTTTATTTTCTTCCTCTTTATCAGTTATGAATTTATGAGAAAGATAAGAGAAGTTTCCATGGATGAAATCCTGCGTGTGCGGGGGGCATCCGGTGGGATGATCCGCAGTAACCAGCTGCTGGTTCTGGGGACGGCTGTTGTGGTACATACATTGAATATTTCTGTCTATCTCTGGATTGGGTATCAGTCGTTACATACTCCTGGTTTTTATGCAGAAGAGATCATAAAGATGCTTTTTATCGATATCTTTTTATTGTCGCTGGCATCTGCCAGCATCGGAACTCTGATCTCAAAGCTGGCTAACCGTTTTGCCGGATATGCCGTTATGCTGGGGATTCTTTTTTTGATTTTGCCGAACACGGCGGCTCTGCTTTTAGACTGCCAGATCAATTTCCATATTCCGGTCTTTGCTTTACGGGATCTGATTTATCTGATTCCAGCCGATATCACAGCTATTTCAGATGCGTTGTACGGGATGCCGCTGGAGGCCTATCGTGCGGCTGCCATGCTTTTCTGGATTTTACTTGCCCTTTTCGTAGTTGGCTGGGGGCTGCTGCGTGATAAAAAAAGGATCCGTATGATTTATGGCATCGGTATGGCTGCTGTTGTCTTCATAACAGGATATCAGGTGCAGGATAAGGGAAGTGTGCTGCTGATGGCAGATCATCCGGATTCCGTCATCATGGAAAAAGCAAAATACAATATGGATGAGGGGGGCAAAAAAGAGAAAGCAGCATTTACCGTGTCCGCCTATGATATGGAATTATCCATGAAGAAGGAACTGAAAGCGGTGGTGACAATGACGATCCGGGCGGAGAAGACATTGCCCGAATATATTTTTACCCTCTACCATGGATATCGTATCCGGGATGTTGTGGATGACAGGGGAAACAACCTTTCGTTTCATCAGGAGGGAGATTATGTCACCGTCGATAACAGCAGCATGACTCCAGTGAAAACCATATGCTTTTCCTATCAGGGGCACAGCGCCACATTTTATGCAAACAGCAAGGCGTGTTTCCTTCCTGGGCTTTTTCCTTATTATCCCCAGGCTGGATTCCGCGAGATCTATCAGGATATGGTCTTTGTCGGCGGGGATGCGCCAGAGGCGGATTACCGGATCCGGGGACTGGGACAGAAGCCGGTTGTCAGCAATCTGGAAGAACATAATGGAGTGTTGGAGGGCAGGACGGATCAAGTGATCCTGCTGTATGGATTTTATGAAGAAAAGGATGTGGACGGGGTTTCCTGCGTGGCGTATCCCCTGCAGCCCGACAGTTATGAAAACACCAGTTATTTTCTGTCAGAGGAAATGAAAACAAAAGTAGAAAAGCTGTATGAGTTTCTTGGCATCCAGAAAGAATTTACGGTCCGGGGAAAAAAGGTGATCAATATCCCGGGGAGCATGGCATTTAACAGCGCTCTGGGTACGTACTATGAGTATAAGGATTATATCCTCATCAATGGTTATGATATGGATCCTTATGATATATTGGACTACAGCATCAAAGCAGAAGGAAAGGAAACGATGAAGGAGGCATTTTTGTTTATCCGGCCGACAGCAGATACCGATGCCTCGAAACTGACACTGAATAAAGATGAAATGTGGTTTGAAGGGTATGATCAGGATGAGGTATCCCGGTTCCGTGATACGATCGTTCTGAAGATGCGGAAACGGGGAGTCCAGAATGTGGCACGTAAAGTGGTGCAGTATCTGAATGATACTGGCAATTCTGTGGATGGGCAGACATTTCTGGACTGCATCCAATAGAGGAGGTCATATATGCTGACGTTGACAAATGTATCAAAGAGATTTCGAAAGAGAGAAGTGCTGAAAGATATTTCCCTTCAGTTTGATCGCGGCTGTTATGGACTTCTGGGACCGAACGGGGCAGGCAAAACGACATTACTGCGATGTATTCTTGGCTTGTATCCGGTGAATGCGGGGGTGATTTCTTTTGAGGGAGAACAGGGCGGGATCGGTTATCTGCCACAGAAATTTGGTATGTTCCGGGAGATGACCGTATATGATATGCTGTATTATTTTGCCGCTGTGAAAAAGATCCCGAAAAAGCGGCGGGAAGTGGAGATCGGACGGGTTCTGGAGCTGGTAAATATGGAAGACCGCCGGAGAGAACGGGTAAGCCGGCTTTCCGGGGGAATGCAGCGGCGGATCGGGATCGCACAGGCAGTGCTGGGAGATCCAGACATTATATTCCTGGATGAACCGACAGCAGGACTGGACCCGGAGGAACGCATCCGGTTTCGCTCTTGTCTGACTAATATCCGGGAGAACCGGACGATACTGGTATCGACTCATATTGTGGAAGATGTGGAATCCGTCTGTGACCGGGTGATCATAATGAATGAGGGAAAGATACTGGCAGATACGACAGTGGAGGAAGCCTGCTGGTTTGCAGAGGGAAAAGTGAATGAGAATGGGGAACCTCAAAAACCAGATCTGGTGGATGGATATCTGGCAAAGATCAAGGGAGTCTGAGCGTATGAGTGATTTGACATTACAGCGGTTACGAAAGAAAAAAGCGGCGGTGATGCTGCCGCTTGTGGTACTGTATCTTATCCTGCCAGGGCTAATCCTGCTGTTTCATTTTCATTATCGAGAGGAGCCAGAGGTCTTTCAGCCTATCGTCCTGCAGCAACTCCATGTCTGGATCCCATTGTTTTCTGCCTGGTGGATTCTTTTACTGTTTCATGATTTTGTGGACTGTGAGGGGAATGAACTGCTATATCTGTATCACAGGCCATTGGATTTTTTGAGATCGTTCTGCCTGTCATTTGTATTGTACAGTGTGGCAGTCACCCTGTTTTTCGTGGTATTTCAAAGATTTGTTCCCGTGGGATTTTTTGTGCTGCTGCAGCTGGTCGTGGAAATCTTTGTGATCAGTTCCCTGGCATATTTTCTCTGCTTTCTGCTGCAGAATACCGGATCCTGTTTTCTGATCATAGCGGCTTATTGCTTTTATGTGATCCTCTTTGATCAGCTGGGGATTTTACGCTTTCTTTCTGTTTTTCCAGAGAGTGCGGAAGCTGTCGCAGAGAATACCGCCTTGATCCGAAATTCGCTGACCGCTGCGTTTTTTTTTGCTGCCGCTGGTTTCATAAGTTCCCGCTTTCGCCGGATCCTCAAATAATCCGATATCTGGCGGGCGTTTTGTAAACACGGCAAACAATAAAAAGAAAATGAAAAGGAAAAGCAGGCTTGCTGTTGTGGACAGACCCTGCTTTTTTCCTGTGTTTAAGATCCGGTAACCCAGTAGATAAGCTGCGATCATGGCAATGAAATAGATCGCGATATTGAGAGCATCTACATTTTTTCCATACACGCCGGTATAAGTATAAAAGAGGACGACGGTGAGGATCATATCGGTCAGGACAGCGGCCAGTCTGGAAAACCAGAATCTGTCCTGCAGGGAAGAGGGCAATAGGAAATATTCCGGCACTGATACGAGCAGGATTGGAAAGAAAATAAGCTTTAAGTGTTCCCAGGTGGATTCATTCACTGGAAAAAAGATGCCCGCCACGGGATTTTCCCCGCTCCATCCATAAACAAAATGGAAGAGCACGCCGAGAAGGCAGGCAACAAAAAATGAGATGATTTCTAATTTTTTTACTGACATAAGACGTCTCCTTTGAACGAGTCATGATTAGTATATGCTGTGATTGCATAATACATACGGTACTGTCCATACTTTTGTTGTAGAGAGTGTGAATGAAACTACGGATTCGAAAAAACCTCATCACGTAAAATGTAAAAGAAAGGATGGAACGTATGGAACAGGAAGAAATTAAAGAATATGGTTTTATTGAAGATAACGGGATCCAGATCATATCGATCATCGGAGAGATTGAGGGGCATGACTGCCTGTCGCAGAATGCCAAGACAACGAAATATGAGCATCTGCTACCATTGCTTGCCCGCTCCGAGCAGTCAGAGGAAACGAAAGGGATTCTTTTTCTCATGAATACGGTAGGGGGAGATGTGTCCTGCGGGCTTGCCCTGGCAGAGATGATCGCCTCTCTCAGTAAGCCGACCGTATCCCTGATCATAGGGGACAGCCATTCCATCGGGGTACCGCTGGCTGTGGCGACCGATTATTCCTTTATCGTGCCGTCGGCGACGATGATCATACATCCGGTGCGTATGAATGGACAGGTACTGGGAACACCGCAGACGTACAGCCAGTTCCAGCAGATCCAGGACCGGATCCTGGACTTTATCGCCAGTCACAGCGAGACAGACAAAAAGAAGTTGGAAGAGCTTATGATGAATACGAGTATGCTGTCAAAAGATCTGGGGACTGTCCTGGTAGGAAAGGATGCGGTGGTGCAGGGACTGATCCAGGAGGTAGGCGGGATCAGCCGCGCCTTTGCCAAATTGCAGAGCCTGATGCAGGCGTGAAAGCAGAAACAACAGGCATAAACACTTGTTCGCAAAACTGCTTGCATTGGATGGATTTTCGTAGTATAATATCCCACAGCATATAGCATTTGGAGGATATGGGATCACTATGGCTGCGAAAAAAAGATCGGCAAATACAAAAAAGAAAACGGCATCAAAACGACAGACGACGAACAGGAAAAGGAATACAAGGAAGTCATCTCCCGCCAGGAAGACAAATCCACTGGCAAGGGAGATTACTTTTCTTGCCATCCTTGTTTTTGGGATATTGTCTCTGCTAAGCGTCTTTCATATGTGCGGTGTGTTTGGAGAGGTGTTGAGCGGACTACTGTTTGGGCTGCTGGGAGCCCTGGCATACCTGTTTCCCGTGTATCTTATCGTCGCATCGGGCTTATACCTATCCAACCCGGGTAAATCGAAGCTCAGGCACAAGATTCTCTTCAGTATCGGACTTTACTGGTGTCTGTGCGGTCTGTTCCAGTGGGTCATGGACGATCCGGTGCAGAATGTATTTGAGATCTATACGGTATGCAGTGAAAATCAGGGGGGCGGCGGTTTTTTTGGCGGTCTTCTTGCCTTTGAACTGGCAAAATACCTTGGACGGGGCGGGGCGCTGATCGTGATCCTTGCCCTTATGATCCTGCTTTTTATGCTGATCAGCGGCAAGTTGTTCTTTTCCTCTCTGTACTGTCTCTATGCAGACCGGGAAAATGAGGACGAAGATATCGAATATGAGGAAGAACCGGAGAGAGAACCGCTTCCTGCGAGACGGAAGATGAATACCTATACATTTGACAGGGAAGAAAAAGTCCCTGAGCCGGAACCGCCAAAGAAGAAAAAGCGGGGCAAACGGGCAAAAACTGCTGTGATGGAAGAAATCATCCCAGAGGAATCCGCCACTGGGGAGACAAAACAGGATTTGTCGGAATTACATATCATCCGGGGGGAAGAAGATGGAACTAAGATCCCGCTTTATCAGGAAGAACTGGACCGGAAATTTGGCACAGGTACTGCCAGTGCGGAGGAACGCGTCACGGCAGAGACGCCAGAACAGATTCTGGAACAAAAGCCGGCAGAGCGTCCCGTGGTAAAGGACAAAAAAGAAACGGTCAAAGTGACAAAAGAGGACGAACAGGAGATGCAGAAGGTGCAGTCTGACCTTGACAAAGCCGCGGTCACAGAGATCCCCTATCAGTTTCCACCGCTGGATCTTCTGAATAAACCATCCGGCGGCAAAAAGGGAATGAATGACAATGAACTCAGAACCACGGCGCTGAAGCTGCAGACGACACTGGAGAGCTTTGGCGTCCATGTAAAGATGGGGGATATCAGTCTGGGTCCCAGTGTGACCAGATACGAGCTGATCCCGGAACAGGGAGTAAAGGTCAGTAAGATTACCGGGCTGTCCGATGATATCAAGCTGAGCCTGGCGGCTTCGGACATCCGTATCGAAGCGCCGATCCCCGGTAAGGCAGCTGTGGGGATCGAGGTGCCAAATCCACACCGCGCCACGGTGACGCTGCGGGAACTGCTGGAGAGTGCAGAATTTACGAAAGCAAAATCCAAGGTCACGTTTGCCGTCGGTAAAGATATCAGCGGCAAAACGATCGTCACCGATATCGCAAAGATGCCTCACCTGCTGATTGCCGGGGCGACAGGTTCCGGTAAGTCTGTGCTGATCAATACGCTGATCATGAGTATCATTTATAAAGCTGATCCCAACGAAGTCAGGATGATCATGGTGGATCCGAAAATGGTGGAACTGACTGCCTATGAAGATATCCCCCACCTTATGATCCCGGTCGTAAAGGATCCCAAAAAGGCGTCTGCGGCGCTCGCCTGGGCGGTGGCAGAGATGACGCAGCGTTATCAGAAATTTGCCGATACCGGCGTCAGGGACATAAAATCCTACAATGCCCGCATTGATAAGGCGACAAAAAAGGATGATCCTGAATTTCAGAAAATGCCTCAGATCGTCATTATCGTCGATGAATTTGCCGATCTGATGATGGTGGCTCCGGGCGAGGTAGAAGATGCCGTCTGCCGTCTGGCACAGCTGGCGCGTGCGGCGGGGATCCATCTTGTGCTGGCGACCCAGCGTCCGTCTGTCAATGTCATCACAGGACTGATCAAGGCAAACATTCCTTCCCGGATTGCCCTGTCCGTATCCTCCCAGGTGGATTCCCGCACGATCATTGATTCCGCCGGGGCGGACAAGCTACTGGGCAACGGCGATATGCTGTTTGCCCCGCAGAATCTGCCAAAGCCGATCCGTGTCCAGGGAGCTTTTGTGTCGGATGAAGAGAGGGACGGGGTTGTGAACTTCCTGAAATACAGCAGCGGCGGACCGGCATACAATACCGAAGTGACGAAACATATTGAAACGGCGCCGGTACCGGGAGCGAAAAATGATACCGATGGACCGGGCGGCGGTGCGCCGGACCAGGATGAACTGTTTGTGGAAGCAGGAATGTTTATTATTGAAAAGGACAAGGCGTCGATCGGACTGCTGCAGAGGATGTTCCGCATCGGCTTTAACCGCGCGGCACGCATTATGGACCAGCTCTCGGAAGCTGGCGTCGTCGGTCCGGAAGAGGGGACGAAAGCGCGTCAGATCCTGATGTCGAAAGAACAGTTTGAAAACTATCTGGAGGAAAATGGATGATGACAGGCTGGCTTGTGGTGAATGGCTTTTTACAGAGTGCCAAGTTTGATGAACTGATCCAGTTGTTCTGCGAAGCAGCGGACCGTCTGCAGGTCCGTCTGCAGGTGATCCGCAATTCAGAATGTCTTGTAAAACTGGGAAACCAGAATGACAGGGAGGAAGAATCCTTATGGGAGCAGAAGGATAAGCCGGATTTTGTGATCTTCTGGGATAAGGATATCCTGCTGGCAAACTATCTGGAATCCATGGGAGTACCAGTTTATAACAGCAGTGACAGCATTGCTGTGTGTGATGATAAGAGAAAGACACATCTTGTCCTGCACAGGGCGGGGATCCCCATGCCGCAGACCCTGCTTTCCCCGATGACATACAACAATATTGGATATCCGGATATCGAATTCCTGGATCAGGTAGAGAGTGCGCTTACCTATCCCATGGTCATAAAGGAAGCGTTTGGCTCGTTCGGGGAACAGGTCTATATGGCGCAGAACAGGGAACAGATGGAACAGATCGTGCAGACTGCAGGATCCCATGAGCTGATCTTCCAGCAGTTTATCATTTCCAGCAGGGGGCGGGATCTTCGTCTGCAGGTGGTAGGAGATCGTGTGACGGGTGCGATGTACCGTTATTCAGAAACAGATTTCCGCGCCAATATTACCGCAGGCGGACACATGCGCATGTATCAGCCATCGGACGAAGAGATCAGACTGGCAGTATGTGCGGCGAAGGCAGTGGGCTGTGATTTCGCCGGGGTGGACCTTTTATTCGGAGAAAATGGTCCGGTGGTCTGTGAGGTAAATTCCAATGCCCACTTTAAAAATCTGATGGATTGTTGTGGCATCAATACCGCAGAAGAGATCCTGCATTATGTGGTGCAGCAGTCAGAGAGGGACAGGTGCCGGGGATGAGACAGACAGGTCCGCAGGTCAGCGCATGGCTGATCTATGATGAGGAGAGGGCAGCCAGGAACCGTTCTTATATACAGATGCATCAGGAAGCCGGCGCCGGATTGGGGATCCGGTTCCAGCTTCTTTTCCCGGATGAGGCAGAGCGGCTGCTGCATCGGGGTCCGCTGCCAGAGCTGCCGGATTTTGCTATTGTGCGGACGATCTGCCCCCGTTTCTCGGAGGAACTGGAACGGTTTGGGATCCCGGTCTTTAATCCGGCATCGGTATCAAGGATCTGTAATGATAAGGGCAAAACGATCGAATATGTAAAAGCAAACAGTAACGTTCCCGTGATCCCGACAGAGCGGTATGATAACAGGGATCTATCCGGGGAACTGCTGTCACGGTATACGGACCATGTGATCAAAGCGGTCGACGGACACGGTGGAAGGCAGGTGTTCCGGACCAGTGATCCATATCCGCAGATCCGGCAGGGCATCGCTTCTTCGGATTTCGTGGTCCAGCCTTTTATCCGGGGAGAGGGCAGAGACGTACGGGTCTATGTGATCGGCAGGGAGATCGTCGGAGCTGTTGAGAGAACATCACCGGATGGTTTCCGGTCCAACTTTTCCCTGGGCGGCATGGTACGCCCTTATCCGCTGGACCGAGAAGAGAAAAGGCTGGTGGAAACGGTCTGCCGTCTCTTTGATTTTGGCCTGGCAGGGATTGATTTTATCCTGGATGAAAAGGGTGCGTTTTGCTTCAATGAGATTGAGGATGTGGTGGGGGCGCGTATGCTGTACCAGTGCCAGCCGGATGTGAAGCTTCTTGAGAGGTATTTTGCATTTATTCTGGATAAAATATTGCATTGTCACTAGATACTGTGTATAATAGGCGTTATAGGTCGCAGATATTGGTAAGACAGGAGGTTTTGTATG
Organism: uncultured Eubacterium sp.; assembly: GCA_910584875.1. Lineage (GTDB taxonomy): Bacteria > Bacillota > Clostridia > Lachnospirales > Lachnospiraceae > Eubacterium_F. The sequence goes on along the minus strand of CAJUDA010000009.1, from coordinate 64,899 downwards.
AAGTCAGATATTGAGATTGCTTTGGAAACTAAGATGCAGCCCATTCAGGAGGTAGCGGCAAAGCTGGATATTGGGGCCGATGAACTGGATCTGTATGGTAAGTATAAGGCGAAGCTTACCGACGATCTGTGGGAACGTATTAAAGACCGTCCGGATGGTAAGCTGGTTCTTGTTACGGCGATCAATCCGACGCCGGCGGGCGAGGGGAAGACGACGACGACGGTAGGCTTGGGACAGGCGATGGATAAGATTGGGAAAAAGGCAGTGATCGCACTGCGTGAACCTTCCCTTGGTCCCTGTTTCGGGTTAAAAGGCGGGGCCGCCGGAGGCGGTTACGCCCAGGTTGTTCCTATGGATGATCTGAATCTACATTTCACAGGAGATTTTCATGCGATTACCTCCGCCAATAATCTTCTGGCGGCGATGCTGGACAATCATATCCAGCAGGGGAATGCATTAAATATTGATACGAAACAGATCGTGTGGAAGCGCTGTGTGGATATGAATGACCGTGTTCTCCGCAATATCACAGTCGGTCTTGGCAGGAAGGCGGACGGTGTGACGAGAGAAGATCATTTTATCATTACCGTGGCGTCTGAGATCATGGCGATCCTCTGCCTTGCCGACAATATGCAGGATCTGAAGGAGCGTCTGGGGCGCGTTGTCGTTGCGTATACGTTTGATGGAAAGCCTGTTACGGCAAAAGAACTGAATGCCGTGGGAGCCATGGCAGCGCTTCTGAAGGACGCCATACGTCCGAATCTGGTCCAGACTCTGGAGCATACGCCGGCATTGGTCCATGGCGGTCCGTTTGCCAACATCGCGCATGGGTGCAATAGTATCCGTGCCACAAAGATGGCGTTGAAACTGGCAGATTATACGATTACGGAAGCTGGTTTCGGGGCGGACCTGGGGGCAGAAAAATTCCTGGATATCAAATGCCGGATGGCGGGACTGAAACCGGATGCGGTTGTGCTTGTAGCCACCGTCCGTGCTTTGAAATACAATGGCGGTGTGGAGAAAGAAAATCTGTCAGAAGAAAATCTGGAAACATTGAAAAAAGGTATCGTCAATCTGGAAAAACATATTGAAAATATAGCAAAATTCGGTGTGCCCTGCGTGGTGACGCTGAATCAGTTTGTATCGGATACACAGGCGGAGCTTGATTTTGTCAGAGAGTTCTGCGAAGCAAAGGGCTGTGAGTTTGCCCTTTCCCAGGTGTGGGAAAAGGGCGGTGAGGGTGGAACCGCGCTGGCAGAAAAGGTGATCCAGACCATCGAGACGAAAGAGAGCCAGTTCCATTATCTCTATGAGGATTCCCTTACCTTGAAAGAGAAAATGGAAGTGATCGCCAGGGAAATTTATGGCGCCGGGGACGTTCTTTTTGAGCCGGCGGTGGAAAAGGAACTCGCCCGGATCGAATCTTTGGGCTTTGGGAATTTCCCGGTTTGTATGGCGAAAAACCAGTACTCCCTGTCGGATGATAAATCGGTCCTTGGCAGACCGGAAGGATTCCCGATCCATATCCGTGAAGTATACGTCTCTGCCGGTGCTGGTTTTGTCGTGGCGATCACCGGAACGATCATGACAATGCCAGGGCTGCCAAAAGTGCCGGCGGCAGAGAAGATCGACGTGACACAGGAGGGACAGATCACAGGTCTGTTCTAGAAAGGACACGGGATGAATAAATATATAGTAACTTTTTTGATCGTGCTTACCAGTCTGCTGACAGCATGCGGTTACCGGGATTACCGGTACCGCAATTTTTCCGGGATATCCGGGCAGGCAGTAAGTGGTGGAGGAACGAAGATGACACGCCCATCCGCATCCCCTTCTTCTGATAATGGGGCGGTTGTGGTATCCGGAAATGGGATTCACGCAGCCAGTCATGTCACGGCACAGATGCAGACGGCGGAGTTCTGGATCGGGAAGACCGTATCCCCGGACCGGGTTCTTATGTCGCAGAAAGATATTGGGAAGCTTAATAATAAAATGAATGAAACACTCCCGGGGAACCGGGAGGCGGTATATCATGATCTCTCGAAATACGGGGAATATATCGATGGTACGGCGCTGTATGACCAGATCAGCAGACAGGGAAAGTTTGAGGGAAGTTATTATCTGGGAGAGTCAGAAGTGACGGGGGCCCAGTGGGATTCTTACCGGGCTTTGTGTAATCTGGACGCCATCGTTGATTCAAACAAAATCCGGTACGGGATCGTTTGTTCCCGCGCTGATGTCAGGTCTCTGCCTGTGATGGATAATATCACGGATACAAAAGGGGATACCGGGCATGATATCCTGCAGAACACGGCGCTGGCAGTGAATGAGCCGGTATTGATTCTGCATGCAAGCAGCGATGGCAAGTGGTTTTATGTCGTGGCAAATGAATATGCCGGATGGACATTACAGGACCGTGTTGGTCTGTGCCAGAACAGGGAAATGTGGACAGCGGCGCAGAAGATGGAAGATTTCATCGTAGTGACAGGCGATGAGATTTCTCTGCCGGTTTCTTCGGCGGATCATGGAATCAGATCGTCCGTCTATACCATGGGGACGAAACTTGCGATTGCCCGGGAATCGGAATACGATGCGGCGATGAAGCAAAAAAATATTTTTGATAATTATGTCGTCAGAATCCCGGTGCGGGATGAAGAGGGCAGTCTTGCCTATCAGACGGCTCTCATTCCTCTTGGCAGGGATGTTTCCCATGGTTATCTGGATTATACAAGAGGCAATGTGATCCGTCAGGCGTTTAAACTTCTTGGCAACCCTTATGGTTGGGGTGGTATGGCAGGAGGTCGTGACTGCTCGTCCATGACAAGGGATATTTATCTGTGCTTTGGATTCCGTCTGCCCCGGGATGCATCCAGCCAGGCGCTGATCCCGGCAAAGGGCTGTGTAAAACTGGATGGTTTGTCAGAAAAAGAGAAAAAGAATAAGCTGAATTCAATCCAGCCGGGGACGATCCTGCAGATGCCGGGGCATGTCATGATCTATCTCGGCTGCCAGGACCAGCGTTATTATGTGATCAGCGCCAATGGTACGTTTATACCGGCAGGGGAAGAGAAACAAGCGAATACAAATTACCAGACAAGGCTGGTAACGGTCAATGACCTGCAGGTGAAAAGCCCGTCAAATAATAAGACGTGGAGGGAACAGATCCGTACTATTGTAGGGATTCCGTGACAAAGCCCGGCTGAAAAACGCGGGCTTCCAAAGAATTGTCAGAGACAATTCTTTGCTCCGCACAGCAAAAAATTTCAATATATTTATAAAGCCCGGCTGAGATTTTACAGCCGGGCTTTGTTGTACTAATTGTGTTCGCAATAATTATTATACTGTTCATCCATAAGTTCTTCTGCATAAGCCCTGTTGAAAAAAGGAAACTGTTCCATCACCATATTACATAATTTTTCATGTACGGCAAAGTAGTTGTCCTCTTCTGAGAGTTCAGGATCCACCAGGTCAGCGATCACTTCATCATTGATGTTTGACTGAATCCATGATATCACCTCATTTGATACCTTTTCTTCTTCGGACACGATATGTTTTAATTTCCTGGCGCGGATCAGGGAACTGATACCTACGGCGATAAAGATGACAAATACAACAGCCATGATCAGCACAGAAAATTCATTAAAGAAGTTAATGAATTCCAGCTGATTGGCAATGACAACAGCAGCGCCGATAAAACCAAAGACGAGAAAGGAGATCCCACTGAATTTCAGATCTGTATATTTATCCTTTTTCTTTACATAGACACTGCTTGCTTCCGTACGCAGATCGGAAAACATATGACTTGCCTCTTCGGCTTCCAGCTCTGCCAGTTTTTTTTCGACAGCCGGCAGAAGATCAGAAAAATTTATCTCTGTGATATCTTCTTCCACGGTGTCTAACTGTGCAAACATATTTATAGCAGCGTCCTGTTCAAAGGGAGCGATGATCAGGTCAGCACCAGTCTCCCTATCTTCAGCAGGGCGGACAGTCACTGTTTCCAGACCGCCATACCGGAGATAAGTCAGAAATTTTTCGGCTGTCTCTTCTGTATCGAGACGGCATAATATCACAGGAGCACCTGGATCAGTTTCTTTTGGAAGTTCATCCACCAGATCAACACCACAGTCTGTACAGGTTGTAATCCCTTCAATATATTCATTTTTACATTTTGGACACCAAGGCATGGTTGCGTCCCTCCTTTGTCTGATTCACTCATATCAATATATCATAAGAATGGGAGAGAGGCAAGATGTTTTGGCGGTTTGCCAGGACAATCGCTTAATAATTTGCAGATTTCAGGGCGGCGGTATCATCGCAAACGTCCGTCCTTGTACCACTTCCCGAAAAATCATCGTTTTCTTCCTTTGCAAATCTGCCGCCCGAGCATTGTCTGAGATGTCTGCTGTCGCTTTTTTTGACTTTTGACAGCACGTTTGCACTAAGAGCCGCCACGCAGCGGTACTAATGCACCACCAGAGAAGAAACCGCGTCCTGCAGGCAGACAGCGAGTTTTGCGAAGGGCGGCAGAAGAATTTTGCAAAGGACGATAACGATTTGATTTTTCGCAGGGAGTGGTACAGCGGACGGACGATGGGATGATACTACCACCTGCAGCAAATTATTAAGCGATTGTCCTGGTGGCTTGTCACCAATTTAAACTTGTGGTACAATTAAAAGCCAGTATGGACGGAGAGGAGAGTTTTCATGACACGACTGGCGTTAAGTGATGAAATTCTGATGAGTGTGGAGAAGCCGGCGCGGTATATCGGAAATGAAATCAATATCGTACGCAAGGATCCGGATGAGGTGGAGATCCGGTTTTGTATGTGTTTTCCGGATGTATATGAGATCGGTATGTCACACCTTGGCATACAGATCCTTTACGATATGTTCAATCAGTGGGAGGATACATGGTGTGAACGCGTCTACTCGCCCTGGCCGGATCTGGACAGGATTATGCGGGAGAAGAAAATTCCACTTTTTGCACTGGAGTCACAGAATCCGATAAAGGACTTTGATTTCCTTGGGATCACCCTTCAGTACGAAATGTGTTATACCAATATATTGCAGATACTGGATCTGTCCCAGATACCTTTGCATGCAGAAGAGCGTACCTGGAAAGATCCCATTGTCATCGGTGGGGGACCCTGTACTTATAATCCAGAACCGATAGCAGAATTTTTTGATATCATATATATTGGGGAAGGCGAAACGGTCTACCGGGAATTATTAGATACTTATAAAACTGCACGCAGGGATAACCGTGACCGCCTTTCCTTCCTTCGGATGGCAGCGCAGATTGAAGGCCTCTATGTACCACAACTTTATGATATTGATTACTATGAGGATGGCAGGATCAGGGAGATGAGGCCGCTTTATCCCGAGGTGCCTTCAACCGTCAAAAAGCAGGTGGTTACGGATCTGGCGGACACCTATTATCCGGCAAAACCTCTGGTTCCCTATATCCGTGCGACCCAGGACCGTGTTGTACTGGAGATCCAGAGAGGGTGTATCCGGGGCTGCCGTTTTTGCCAGGCAGGGATGATCTACCGCCCCATCCGTCCAAGAGAACTGGAATTTCTGAAAAAACGGGCACTGGAAATGCTGGATAATACAGGATATGAAGAGATCACGCTGAGTTCCCTGAGTTCCAGCGATTATGAAGAACTGCCGGAGCTGGTTTATTTTCTTATTGAAGAATGCCGGCAGAGAAAACTGAATATCGCGCTTCCTTCGCTCCGTATTGATTCGTTCTCACTGGATGTCATGAGTAAGGTACAGGATGTGCGCAAGAGCAGTCTGACCTTTGCACCGGAGGCAGGCTCCCAGCGGATGAGGGATGTGATCAACAAAGGACTGACAGAAGATGCGATCCTGGATGGCGCATGGAAGGCTTTCCAGGGTGGATGGAACCGGGTGAAATTATACTTTATGCTTGGACTTCCCGGAGAGACGGAGGAAGATATCGCTGCGATCGCCGAACTGGCGGACAAGATCGCTGCCACTTATTTTGAACTGCCAAAGGAAGAGCGCCATGGAAGACCGGAGATCACGGCGAGTACTTCGTTTTTTGTGCCAAAACCATTTACTCCCTTTCAATGGGCGCCGATGGGGACGGCAGAATATTTCGAGAGCCGACGGAGATTTCTTACCGGAAAGGTGAAAGAGCAGATCAACCAGCGTTCGATCCGGTATATTTGTCACGACGCCATCACTTCTGAACTGGAGGGGATCTTTGCCAGAGGAGACCGCCAGCTGGCCCATGTTATTGAAAAGGCATACCGCAGGGGATGCATTTTTGATGCCTGGACGGATTATTTTCAGCCGGATGTGTGGAATGCCCTGCTGGATGAATGCGGGGTAGACAGAGACTTTTACAATTACCGGGAGAGGGAGAAAGAAGAGATCTTCCCCTGGGATTTTATTGATATTGGTGTCAGTAAAGAATTTATGTGGAGAGAATATGAGAAGGCAAAACGGGGTGAGGTGACGCCGAACTGCCGCGCGAAATGCAGCGGCTGCGGGGCGGCGCGTTTTGGCACAGGAGTCTGTATGGAACAGAGAGAGGGGGATGCCGGATGAAGACAAGGATGCGGTTTACGAAAACAGGTTCTGTGCGGTTTATCGGTCATCTGGACTGTATGCGTTTCTTTCAGAAGGCGATCCGCCGTGCCAGGCTGGATGTAGCCTATTCACAGGGGTATAGTCCCCATCAGCTTATGAGTTTTGCCTTGCCGCTTGGCGTGGGGATCTCCAGTGACGGGGAGTATATCGATGTGGAATTTCATTCCCTTCCGGATATGTCAATGCCAGAACTGGCAGAGTATCTCAATCAGTTTATGACCGAAGAGATCTTTGTTACAGAGATTGAGGTCATGCCGGATTATTTTAAAAATTCCATGTCTTTGCTGCGGGCGGCTGACTATATGATCGTAGAAAAGGAAACAGGTATATTTCCCGGAGACTGGAGGACAAGGTGGGAGGAATTTATCTCCCAAAAGGAAATAGTCGTAAACAAGAAAACGAAAAAATCAGAAAAAGAAATCGATATCCGGCCGCATATTCTGACATATGCCGTCCGGTTGGGAGATTTTGAAGAAAGGACAGGAGAGGCGTATGGAAATATCCATTGTCCCTATGAGGGAGAGACCTTGTATATACAGCTCTCCAGCGGCAGTGAGACCAACATTAAGCCGGAACTGGTCATGGACGCTTTTTATAAATTCTGCCATACGGATGTAAAACCATATTCGTATCAGGTACACCGTCTTCAGATGTATTTTGATCCGATCCCGGAAAGGAAGGGACAGGCATGAACAACCGGAAGCAGATTGTGCTTACCCATATACAGGGGAAACAGATCCTCCTGTATATGGAGAATGAAATTCCCTATGATGTCCTTGTAGGAGAAGAACAGGGTGCGGATTCGGTCGAAGTGGGTGATATTTATGTGGGAAAGGTGCAGAATATCCTGCAGAATATCGGTGCTGCTTTTGTAGAGGTAAAAAAGGATGTGATCTGTTACCTCCCCCTGTCGGAATGCACCGGACGTAAGGTCCGCTGTGGCGATGAGCTGGCAGTACAGGTTAGGAAGGCGGCCGTTAAGACAAAACAGGCCGTCGTGACTTTATATCCTGAGATGGCAGGGAGATACTGTGTGGTCAGTACAAAAACGGGTGCAAGAGGAATTTCCAGAAAAATAAATGATCCTGATACGATCCATCGTTTAAATGGTCTTCTGGAGGAATACGGGGCAGAAGAGTATGGGATCCTTCTCCGCACGAATGCGGCATATACTCCTGTGGAAGAGGTCCGTGCCGAATGCCGCAGCATGGTGCAAAAGCTGCACGAGAGAATGGAGCACAGTCAGTATGTATCGTGCTTTTCCCTGCTGCACCGGGAAGATTCGTTTTATGTCCGGTATATTAACAGCTGCCGTTTGGGTGAACTGGACCGGATCATAACGGACGATGGGGAGATCTATCAGGAACTGCAGCCATTATTCGGAGATCTGGTGCAGTGGTATCAGGACGCTTCCTATCCCCTGGATAAGCTATTGGGAATCCAGTCAAAGCTTGCAAAAGCGCTGCAGAAACGTGTCTGGCTAAAGAGCGGGGGCAACCTGGTGATCGAACCGACGGAGGCGCTTACGGTCATTGATGTGAATACGGGAAAGGCAGTCGAGGGAAAACGAAACAAAGAGACCACTTTTTTTAAGCTGAATTGTGAGGCGGCGGTCGAGGCTGCCAGACAGATCCGTGTCAGAAATCTTTCCGGTATCATACTGATTGATTTTATTGATATGAAGAAGAAGCAGCATCAGGATGAACTGATGTCGCTTCTGCGGGAGGAACTGGCAAAGGATAAGATCAGAACAGCACTGGTGGATATCACAAAGCTGGGTCTGGTGGAGATTACCCGGATGAAGAAAAATAAATCATTATATGAAACTTTGGGCGGCTGAGAGATGCCGCCCCTTCTTATTCTCTTGTCCTGCGGTTGATAAATTCTGTTTTATATTTGGAATACACGATTGTCTGGTCGTGATACAATCCATAGTAGCCGGACATCAGATAACTGATACTTATGCCGATCAGAAAATAAGGTACTGCCTCATAACCAAAGAGCTCGAAAGAGATCAGCAGGGAAGTGATCGGACAGTTTGTGACGCCGCAGAATACGGACATCATACCGACAGCGGCACACAGGGAGGGCGAGACGCCGAGCAGCTGACCGAACAGGCATCCGAATGTCGCTCCGACAAAGAAGGAAGGCACGATTTCGCCACCTTTGAAGCCTGCTTCCAGTGTCAGTGCCGTAAAAATGATCTTTAGGATAAAAGCAGGCGGAGAAACGGATCCTCCGATCGCCCGTTCGATCACGGGAACTCCTGCACCCATGTAATCACTGGTGCGGAGTAATACTGTGAGCAGGATGATCACGGCGCTGGAAAACAGGATCCGTATATAAGGGTTTTTCAGGTGCTTCCGGTAGATATCGCCCAGTGAGTGCAGTGAGATACAGAATAATGCACTTAAGGCGGCGCAGCAAAGTGCCAGAACGATGATTTTTATGGATGGCACGATTTGAAAAGAGGGGAGCTCTGTTATATGAAAGACATCCGGTCCGATCCCCATATGGACTGCCACTTTTGAAGCGACCAGTGCTGAAAATACACAGGGGACAAGGGCGGCATAGTACATCACCCCGATACTGCCGACTTCCATAGAGAAGATGGAGGCGGCGACGGGCGTGCCAAAAATGGCAGAAAAGGCGGCGCTCATACCACACATCACGACGATCCGCTGGTCTTTTTCATCAAACCGGAAAATCCTGCCAAGCTGCTGGCCAATGCTTCCACCCAGCTGAAGGGCGGCGCCTTCCCTTCCGGCGCTGCCACCGAATAAGTGAGTGAGTATCGTAGTGATAAAGATCAGGGGAGCTGTCTTAAAGGGGATCTCAGACTTGGCATGGAGGGTGGAAAGCACCAGATTCGTGCCCTTGTCATTTTTATACTGGAAAATCTGGTACAAAAATACAATGAGGATCCCGCCTGCCGGGAGAAAAAAGATCATCCAGGGATAAGTGGTGCGAAAATCAGTCACCTGCCTGAGACAAAAAGCAAACAGGGTGCTGAACGCACCGACAAACAGACCGATAAAGACAGAACAGAGTCCCCACCTGATAAAAACCTGCAGATTTTTGAGCATTCTGCCAGTATATAGGCGAAGTAAAACCAGTTTTTTCATAGCTTATTTCCTCTTTCCGATATTGATTAATATAACCGGATTTATTATATCAAAATTCATTGCCAATTTCTACAAGAAATGCTAGTAAGTATAAATCAGATATGATAGAATAGAATCAATATAGTGGAAAATATATCAGAAAGTGAGGCGATTTTTGTGAAAAAAAGGAGACTGTCAATTTTGATCGTACTGGCGCTGGTGCTGCAGCTGATGCCGCTGCCGGCAGGTACATGGGCGGGAGTATTTCCTGCAGCTTCTACAAGCAGGGCGGCGGCAGCGACTTCCGGCAAAAATGAAGCAGGAAACATTTCCTGGTCTCTGACAAAAGAGGGCAGCGGTTATAGGCTGACGCTGACCGGAAGTGGTAAGATGGGAGATTACTCCATAAAAAACTATGAATAGAGACCCAATTATACACCGGACTACAGAACGAGTGCGCCGTGGGGATACTATGACGACCAGATCCTGTCCGTGTCCGTTGGCGAGGGGATCACCGATATATCGGCGTATGCTTTTTATGAGTGCAGTTCGATTACTTCGGTGACGATCCCGTCAACGGTTACAGAAATCGGGTCAAGTGCTTTTTATAGCTGTTACAGTATCAATAGCATCTCATTGCCGGCAGGATTAAAACATATCAAAAATGCAGCGTTCCAGGGCTGCGGCAAGCTGGAAGGGATCACTTTGCCGAATGGTCTGGAAAGCATCGGCAGTTCGGCATTTCAAAGTACATTTAAAGATGAGGGGATTGATACTGTCATGATACCGGATACGGTCGCGTCTCTCGGAAGCCGCGCATTTTCCGGGGCAAACATCCGGCAGATCACAGTACCGGCATCAGTTAAAACGATCGCATCCGGGGTATTCCAGAACTGTAAAAAGCTGACAAAAGCGGTAGTCAGCGAGGGGATCACTTCAATTGGTACATCTGCTTTTTCCGGCTCCGGTTTTCTGACGGATCTTACGCTGCCGGAAAATTCTTTGACAGCGATTGGTGACGGCGCGTTTAACAGTACGGCGCTGGGATCCGTCACGATACCGGCATCAGTTACAAGCATTGGCATTAATCCATTTGTCGGAGGTTCTCTCCAGACGATACGGGTGGCAGAGGGGAACCAGAAGTTCAAGGCAGTCAATAATATGCTGGTGGAGTGTAAAGATTCAAAACTGTATAAGGTGATCAGTTATCCATGCCATGGCGGAGATACAGCGACAGTACCGGATCAGGTAGAGATCATAGGAAACAGTGCTTTTTCTTCATCTGGTGTAAAAAATGTGACTGTATCCGATAAGGTGAAGGTCTTAGAAAATTATGCCTTCTCCCAGTCAAAACTGGTTATGGCTGATCTGCCGGGATCTCTGCTGGAAATCGGAGATTCTGCCTTTTATAAAGCACAGAATCTGAAATCAATTGATGTACCAGGACTGGTGAAGACGATCGGGCAAAATTGCTTTTCTTATTGTTCTGTTCTGGAAGAGGTGAAGCTGGGGGGTGACCTTGTTTCCCTGGGAAATTCTACTTTTGCTTACTGTACAAAGATCACAGAGATCGCTCTTCCAGATAAAATGACGACGATCGGGGCCAGTGCTTTCTATAACTGTACCGGGCTGAAAGAGCTGACGTTCCCGAACAGTATTACGAAAATCGGTGACAATGTACTGGAAAACTGCATTACCTTGAAAAAGGTATCGTTTGGCGAAAAGATCCAGAAAATCGCTGGCAATGTATTTCTGAATTGTCCGAAGCTTGCAGAGATTACGGTTTCACCGCGCAATGAATATATGACTGCCGTGGATAATGTCGTATATGATAAGGAAAAGAAGGTGTTGATCTATTTTGCTGCCGGGATTGCGGATGAGAAATTTCTGATTCCGGATACCGTAAACACGATCGGTTCCAATGCGTTTACTTATTGTCAGCATATGAAAGAACTCAGGCTTCCGGCTTCTGTGACATCGATGGAGCAAAGGGCAGTATATCACAACGATTCGATTACAAAACTACTCTTTTATGGCAATGCCCCTGAAGTCAGAGAGAGTGGAACTTCGATCCTGGATTACAGTTCCTATCCCTATAAAGAAAAAGGATTTCGCGCTTATAATAGTTCGGTTTACATGAATAAAGTCAAGACCGACTATAATAATGACGGTCTGACGATCCATTATGTGGAAGGGACGACCGGCTGGGAGAATGGCTGGACAGGGACAAAAACATATAAAGAGCAGGAAAAGAAGTGGGGAAAGAATTTCATATGGGATCAGAATTACATCCTCATCGACTGGGATCCGTCCCGCGTAGATGTGGCTTCCGGGGATTTTAACAATGGACTGACATGGAAATACCGGGATGATATCGGTGAACTTACCTTTATCGGTGAGGGAAATGTTCCCGATTACACGGACACCACCCTGCCGACGTGGAGTAATGATCCTTCAGTGGATCATATGAAGGACATCAGGCTGATCGAGACAGGAGGTGCTGTCCGGATCGGTAACAATGCGTTCCGGGGGGCGGATCATCTTGTCCGGATCCTCAGTGAAAATAAGCTGAAAGAGGTAGGGAACAATACGTTTATGGATTGTACCAGTCTGAAAGTTGTACATATCCCGAGCGCTGATGTTATCGGTACAGAGGCGTTTATGAACGATACGGCGCTTCGCAATGATCTGGATCTCAGAGGTGTTAAAACGATGGGAGACAGGGCGTTTAGCGGATGTTCTTCCATGACAGAGATCCTGCTGGGCGAGAGTCTGAAAACGATCGGAGAAGAGGCGTTTGTGTCCTGTGAGGCACTGGAGGTCATGATGCTTCCCGAGTCAACACAGTCACTGGGTGCAGGATGCTTCCGCAGATGTCTTGCTCTCCGTACTATCAACATTCCCAAGGGAGTGAAGGCAGTTCCGGCATCCTGTTTTGCCGGGGCGTCCGGTCTGCAGAAAATCTATTTTTACGGTGACTGTCCGACATGGGAGAAGGACAGCTTTGCCGATACCCATAAGGATCTGACCATTTACTACCGGGCAGGAAATGCGACATGGAAGGATGCCGGGGATAACTGGGACGGTATCCCGGTGGTCGGACTGGATAAGTTCTATACAGAGCAGGAGGATCATTATTCCTTCTCAAACTGCCGAGGATCCTTTGGCTATGGTTCGCTGTATTATATTCCGAGACAGCGGTATGTGACGGCACTGCAGAGCGTGGTCCGCGGTTCCTACTATCACGAATGGGACTGTGGCTGGCGCGGAAGCTGTTTTGGTATGGCAGCATCAACGACCGAGTTTTATGATGGGGATAATTTTACACTAAAGGATTATGGCTCTTCGGCAGAGAATCTCTATGACCTGGCAGCTCCGGGGAGTCCGGACGCTAGTCTGACGAAGATCATTGAGATTTATCAGGTATCACAGTTTGCCGATGCCATCGGTGCTGAGACGGAAGTGAATTTTGGTGAATACCGGAAACTGATCCGTCAGGTGGAAGAGTTTGAGCGCTCTGGCGGGCTGGGCATCGATTCAGAGGCAGATCCGCTGATCATGTGCATTTATGCGAATTATGCTGGGCATGCGGTAGTACCGGTAGCTGTGAACATGGATGCTGAGGGCAATTATGTACTCGATGTATATGACTGCAATTATCCGGACCGCTTCAATAAGCTTGTGATCAAAAAAGATTTTTCGGGAATCCAGTACGGGATGTATAAAGCGGCTTCGTTTGTCCGGTATTCTACGGTATGGGATGCTCTGACGGATGCCGATTTTACAGGAAAGAATCTCAGAAAATCGAAGGAAGAGAGTAATAAAGTTTCTGTTGCGGTAAACCGGGAAGATGTGAAGCTGGTCAATGGCGGCGGTAAGGACTATACAGAGATCAAAGGCAGCTATGAACAGAGACGTGTGTCCAATGACAAGGAAGACGTGTTCAGCGGTGTCAGGAGTTTTGTACTGCCACAGGGTGAGTATCAGATCCAGGATGCGACAAAGAAAAAAGAGAAAACGCAGGACGAAGATCTCAAATATTATGTGGCGACGGAAGATCTGTACTCGGCTGTGGAGACATCGGATAAGGATGCAAAGCTGACTGTGAAGAGTGTAAAAGGAACTGGCTATGATTCCGTTACATTAGATTCCAGCAAGGCGGATACTGAATCCGAGTTTACTGTGATGAGTGTCAGCGGACTGCAGAGGGAGGTTTCTGTAAAGGGAAGTTCTGTCACCGCAGAGATCATGGATGATAAGCAGATGACGATCGAGGTATCCGATGATACGACAGAGGTAAAGGTAGATGGGAAGAAAGTTTCCCTGTCCAAAGATAATACTGTTGACGTATCATTTCTGGCATCATCAAAGGAGAGCCCGCTGAATGTGACGGAGTTGTCCTGTGATCTTTCACTGAATGAGAAAAACCAGTTATCCGGTACGGTAGAGGGCTGCGTAATGTGGGCCAAAGAAAAAGCCGGTGATGTGGATATCACGACAGTGGTCAAAGATGATCATGGTGTGGTGATCGCAGAATATGAGAAAAAGATGCAGCTGAATCTCGGTATGCAGAAGGTCAATATAGCACTGGATAAGGTTAAGACAAACCTGGAAGATATGGCAGGTGAATTTAATGCAGTATGTGAGATGACGATCACGGATCTCAATCACAATACGGTACAGGTTTCCCAGCCAGATATTGTCCTGAATTCCACAGGGTCAAAACCAAGACCGACACCGACGCCGGATCCGGGACCGGATAAGCCGACGACACCAACGCCGGATCCAGGGAACAAACCAGAGACACCGACCCCTGATCCGGGGAACAAACCGGAGACACCAGATGATCAGACAAAAGCCCTGCCGGCAAAGGGGGCGAAAGTGAATTCCGGTGCCTTGAAGTATAAGGTCGTTACGTCGGATAAGACGAAGGGAACGGTGACGGTGACTGGTGCAAAGAGTAAGAAAGCAGTTAAGGTTGTTATCCCGAAAACCATTACGGTTAATGGCTATACCTTTAAGGTGACAGGGATTCAGAAAAATGCGTTTAGCGGCATGAAAAAGCTGACAGACGTTACGATTGGTGCTAATGTCACAACGATCGGAAGCAGTGCTTTCCGAAATTGTGCAAAACTGAAATTTATCGTGATTCCTAAAAAGGTGACGACGATCTCGTCGAAAGCATTTGCCGGCTGTAAGAAGTTGAAAGGGATCGTGATCCGCTCAGATAAGATCAAGACGGTTGGATCGGCTGCCTTTAAGGGAACAGCGGCAAAGGCAACTGTCAAGGTTTCAAAGAAAAAGCGTAAAAAATATAAGAGCGTATTTGTCAAAAAAGGGAAGCTGTCAAAAAAAGCGAAATTTATCGTGAGTCCGGCAAAGCTAAAATACAAGGGCAAATCTTATTGATGGAATGGAGATAATTATGAGTAAGAAAAAAGGAAATCCATGGCAGAAGGCAGTGGCTGTGATTCTTTCAGCTGTGCTTTGTACCGGACTTATTTCAGGAGCGGCACCTGTGCAGGCAAAGGCGGAAGAGAGATCTTCCGCCGCGTCTGGCGCATCGGTGGAACCGCTGGAAGACAAAGGAGAACAGGATCAGAAACAGGAGATTACGCCTATTGTGCATACACCAGCAGAACTGGAGGCGGATGCGACATATGCAGTTCCGATTCCAAGAGAGCTGGAAGCAGAAGTCCTGGCAGGAACAACCGTAGAAGGAATCCCTGGACTGAATCTGTCTGATTATACTCTGACGGCATCCTATGACCCGGATACACAAATCTGTACCGTATCGTTTGCTCTTACTGATCCGGGGAAAGATCGATATGTTCTGGGGACAGCGGCAAAGACAACCGCCAAATGCAAAGTCAGGTTCCGGGTTGCAAAGAAGGAGATCACTCCGGTTATATCCATACCGGAAAGCATGGAATTTGATGCGTCAAAGGGTGTGGTTACTGAACAGAATATCAAGGCAGAGCTGTTGAAAAAAGTATCGGTCAGCGGCATTGATCTGCTGGAGAAGTCGGATTATCTGGTAGATGCTGTATACGATATAAAGAAAGGGAGCTGTACCGTTTCTTTTATGCTTTCTTCCGAAGGCGGTGAAAAATATGTACTGGGTGAAAATGCCAGGACAACAGCGGAATGCCGGATCATCATTCGGAGGACGCTGGCAGACGCCGTAGTCACAAAAATAGAGAAAGAGGCGGGTGCCCCGGATCTGAAGATCGTAACAGGACTTCCGGCACTGACGGACGCTGTTTTGTCAGCGGCTGAAAAAGAGGCAGCACAGACGGGAACGGAACTTTCACTGGTTTTCCGTATAAGAGATATCGGAAATACGTTGAGCAGTACCGATAAGGCGGCGCTCGGCCAGGGCGTAAAAGATTATCAGGTGGGACAATATCTTGATATCAGTTTATTTAAGGTAACAGGGGAGAAGCGGAGTCCGGTGACAAAGACAGCGGGGAAGATCCGGCTTACGCTCACGATACCGGAAAGACTGACAGGGAATAAAAAGAATATATCAAGGGAATTTGCACTGGCGCGTGTCCATGAGGGTAAAATATCGGTGTTACAGGATCTGGATACGGATTCTGCTACAGTCACAGCAGACACCGACTGCTTTTCTGTCTATGCCATTGTATACAAAGATGCAGCAGGGACAGGCAGCACCGGAGACAGTGAAAAATCAAATAAAACTGATACGAAGAAAAAGGATACGGGGAAAGATGGTGGTGAGACGGCAGGCGATGATCCGGCTTCTTACAGTTCCGGGGGAGAAGACGCCCCGGATACAGGCGATCAGACGCCGCTGGAATTTTATGCGACGATCGCCATGATCTCTGGATTTACTTATGTGCTTTTGCTGTTTAAGAAGGGCAGCCACGGAATGAGTGAAGAGAAAAAGAAAGAACTGGTCTCACAGATCATCCGGTGGGCATGTAAGGGGGGACAGATCCGAAGGATCCTGGCATATGCCGCGATCGTTCTGCTTCTTGTTTATTACCACAGCATAGGAAGAAAGGCAAAGGTTGACTGGGAAGAGCTGACATCAAAATAAAAGAGAGCGTGGAGGGATAAAGATGGCAGAAAACAGCTATGATCTGTCGCCGGAACAGAAAAATGAACTGCGGGAAGAAATCATCTATTTTTTTCAGGAAGAGAGAGGGGAGGATCTCGGTATCATCGGGGCAGACACGGTTCTGGACTTTTTTCTGGATGTGCTGGGAGAGACGGTCTATAACAAAGCACTGGATGATGTGAAGCGCTGGCTTACAAGAGCAGTTGAAAATGCGGAGAGCGATTATTATGCGCTCTATAAAAGCAGCCGGTAACAAAAATGCAGAAGAGGAGGAAGAAAACGATGAAAAGAATGTTTGCCATGGCGGCAGCGGTCCTGCTGTCACTGGTACTGGTCAGTTGTGGAGCGGCTGCTACCGGGAGCAGCAGGGATTCGGTCAGCGGCACAGTCGCCGCCAGTGGCACAGCCTCCGTCAGTGAATCATCCGTGACAGACAATGAATGGAAATCTGCCTATGAATCCTACATGGATCACCTGTACCAGTCAAGTAAGCATCCGGGCCTTCTGCATTATTTTGTCAGAGATATCGATCAGAACGGGGCGCCGGAGTTATTTGTGATTGACCACGGGGTAGAGCCGGATAAAGATGAACTGACCGTCTATACCTATGCGGAGGATGGTGTAACGGAGACCGGCGGCCGGGGTATGAATGGAACGACTCGGTTTCTCTATTCGGAAGATCCTTCCTGCCCGGGAGTTTTTTCCTTTGATGTGGGCGGCGGTCTGGAACGTTATGGCTATATGACGCTCGGGGATGGCAGGCTGTCGGACATCGATCTCTGGAATGAAGATTATTCCGGGATATCCAAAATACTGGGGAAGGACCGCGGACGGATCGAGGAGACGTCTTCGGATAAACAGCTGATCCGTGAATCAAAAAAAGTATATAAAAAGAATCAGGATATTGAATATCTAAAGATCAAAGCGAAGAATGTGATACCGGGAGAACAGGGATGAAGAAACAAAGCAGAAAACGGTATATTCTGATCCCGTCATGCATCCTGTTTTTATTCCTGTTGGTGATGGCGATTCTTATCATTAGTAAAAGAATTGCCATCACTCCCTATTTTGCCAGCCGGTACGAGGTACAGGGGATCGACCTGTCTCACTATCAGGGAGAGGTGGACTGGGATCAGCTGCGGCAGTCCGGCATTTCCTTTGCCTTTATCAAGGCGACCGAGGGAAGCCGCACGGTCGATGAGAGATTTTCGGAAAACTGGCAGAACGCAGCCGGGACCGGCTTGTGTATCGGCGCCTACCACTTTTTCAGTTTTGACAGCCCGGCGGAAGACCAGGCGGCGCTATACAAAAATACCGTGGGAAATCTGGACGGCAGACTGCCGCCCGTCCTGGATGTGGAGTATTACGGGAAGAAAGAAAAGAATCCTCCTGAACGGGAGAAAACGATCGCGGAGATCCAAAAGCTGCTGGATCTGCTGGAGATCGAATATCAGGTGAAACCGATCCTGTATACAACCTATCCGGTCTACCACAGATACATACAGGATAATTTTGACAGCTACCCGCTGTGGATCCGTAATGTATACTATAAACCCGGTTTTGATATCGGACGG
The DNA here is from genome assembly GCA_910584875.1 of uncultured Eubacterium sp. Lineage (GTDB taxonomy): Bacteria > Bacillota > Clostridia > Lachnospirales > Lachnospiraceae > Eubacterium_F. Next base: position 46,510 of record CAJUDA010000009.1, on the reverse strand, counting down.
GACTGGCTGTTCTGGCAATATTCTGACACTTCTGTGATGGAAGGCTATCAGGGCGAAGAACCTTATATCGACCGGAATGTATTTGCCGGAAGCAAAGAGGAACTGAAAAATCTCTGCATACGGCGATGAAACAGAAACGGTACGAGGTATCATTTGTTTTCTTGTTTAATCATAAATTTTGCCCCGGACAGCTCCAGGAGATCTTTTTTCGGATTATACTGAAAATAGGCGTACAGGTTTCCGATGCATTCTGCACGGTGACCGACATAGACGCCATGCATCAGGCGGAGCCGGGGTTGCTTCTTTTTGTTTTTGTCAAATGATACGTCATCCAGTGTATACAGAAATACCGTTTCCGGGTCTTTTCCCTCTTTCTGCAGCCTGCCGTTTTTCCACAGCCGTACAAACTGGTAATCATCCTCAACAGGATCGGGATCGTTTGAGGTTACCTCCAGCTGACTCTTTTTATAGCCGGCGTCCAGAAGGGATACCGTTTTTTGAAACCCTATTTTTTTGTATGCGATCACTGCCCGGTAGTCATCGGTCAGGTGACCGGAAAAGCAGGTTTCTTCTTCGGAAGTGCCGTCAGGATTGGAAAAGATCATCCTGGTTGTGTGTGTCTTTTCCTCATAGCGGTGAACTTCCAGTGAGATGGATTTATTATAGTTGTGCTGGATCACCAGTTCATTTGTTCCGTCCCCGGTTAGATCGGTGAACGCTACCATGTCGTCTATAAAATAAGGACTATGATGAGAGAAAAAATCCGTGCTGGTTTTGCTGCAGCGACCGCCGGCATAATCCAGTATGACAAGGTAATTCCTGCCTTCCTGTATGGCGGATGACAGATCATCTGTATTTTGATCCGCCGGATCATTGACAAGGAGGGCAAGGCAGTCTTTCTTCTTCGCATCTTTCTGCAACAGGCTGCCAGTGGAGAAAGCAAAGATATGGACGGGATCCGGGAACCCGGCAAAGGAAAGGTCAGTAAAATAATTCTGCCAGCAATATGCAGTATGTTTCTTACAGTATTCTCCATCATAATATCGTTCCATACATTTTTTACAATGCTCACTGTCAAAAGCCGGATCCTTCTCTGGGTCGCGGAGGGAGATGGTTACGTTCTGTCCTGCCGTGGCAGGATCGGGAATATGTGTGCGGCATTTGCCATCTACGGTCATATGGATCTCTGTTTCATGCCCGGATAACGATGTGGCAGCCTGTCCTGTGGCGACGGCGGAGTCTGTGCCGGCCGACTGCGTCGTCAGGGAGGCATACGGACCGGTACAGGCAGTCAGGCATAGAAGAATACTGATAACGAAAGAACAGTATAATATTTGCTTTTTCAATGTTACTTTTCCCCCTTTTTGTACAACTTAAATTTTGCGGATGAGAATTGTATGGTTTCTGTTTTTTCATTATATTGAAAATAAGTATACATATCACCGATGCTTTGCGAACGGTGACTCACGATAACAGCGTTGCGCAGGCGGATCTGCGGGATGCCCTTTTTCATTTTTATAAAGCGGGCTTCTTGGGTTGCATATAGGCGGATCATATCCTGACCCTGCCCATTTTTCTGGAGTCTGCCGTTTTTCCATAACCTCACTGGCCGGTACAGATCATAATCCGACCGGACATCCATCTCTTCCAGCTGGTTCTTTTTATAGCCGGCATCCAGGAGAGAGACGGTCTTGCGGAATCCTATCTCTTCATAGTTTAAGACAGCGGTATAGTTATCTTCCAGCCATCCGGAAAAGGATGTAAAGTTAGCACAGTTATGATCCAGATTGGTAAAAATCTTTTTTAGATTTTGTTTTTTGTGGTCCGGCATAAAGATTTCCATGCCAATATCATCGTGGTTGAACACAAAAGAGACTATCAGTTCTTCCAGTCCGTCTCCGGTGAGGTCTTTCAACTGCATCTTATACCACCAAAGATATCCGTAATTGAATTGAAAATCTGTCTTACACCGGGAAAAAGACCGGTTGCCATAATCCAGCATCAGAACATAATGTTCATCCTTCCAGTCCGTATCGTCACTGGCAACGGTTTTATCTGTGTTTGTCACCATCAGATACAGCTGGTTTCCTTTTTGGATCGAGGATGTTACGATCACTGGTTTTTGGAACCCGGCAAAGGAGAGATCCACGAAAAGGTGTTTTCTGCAGTCTTTACAAAGATCACTGTAACCATCATTTTCACAGAGGTAATCCTGTTCGGGCAGGGTGATGGATACCTTGTTTCCCACTGTGGCAGGATCGGGAATCCGGGTTTTTTGTCTGCTGTCCCGGGTGATATGAATGGTCACCTCCCGTCCGGGAGCAGATTTTACGGCGCAATCTGTCGCACTACCGGCGGGTCCGGTAGCCGTCTGTGTCGTTAGGGAAGGGGTGCGTCCGGCACACCCCCACAGACTCATGAGAGCAAGAACCATTATTAGAAAACCATATTGTCGTTTCATACCTGTCACCTCATTTTTTAAATATGCAAATCATTACTTATTCTGAGGATTAGTATAAAACATAAAGTTTAATATGTCAACCTGTTATTGCGTTGTTAGGAGGATACCATCGCCCGATTTGCACTAGTTATTTATTGAAGTACCTTCCCTGTTATGATACAATGCCATTAGGATACTTTCATGACAGGCTCGTTGCTCTTGAAATTGCAGGAAAAGCGTTTATGCAGCGGCTTGCCGGCGGTGACGCTCTGGTGGAAATCCTGCAGTATGTCCCTTGTCAGAGGGATGGCATTATCATAGATGAACTGCAGGCTCTGGTTTGTCCGGGAAGCATATTTCTTTGGATGGATGTCCATCATATGCCCCTCCAGTTCTTCGTAGTGAAGGGAAAGCTTCATGCCGAGGCGGACAACGGCACGTTTCAGTGACTTACCGCTTGTCAGAAGCCATTTATAGAATTTCATGCCATACAGGGATTCGCGGATTGCTTTTTCGTTAAGCTTCAGTGGGTGGTAGACTTTCGTGATCGCTTCCACAACTTCCTTTGCCGCCGTCACTTTTTTCCATACCGGATAGGTAATGGGACGGTATCCATCCTTGCGGATCAGATGGCGGTCAAATTCATTTTCCATGGCGAGGTGATTGTACCCCGGGCTTTTGGATTTGGGTATGACAAAGCTGTGGCACTCACTGTCCAGCATATAATGGCAGATATAGCCGAGGACATAGGCATAGACGCCGGAGTCCGTGCCCTCTTTCTGGATGATGGGCAGGATCCGTTTGAGGAAACCATGGATGGGCTGTCCATGCTGCCAGTACCCCATCTGGTTGGTGCGCAGTTTCAGCATCGGATGATAAAAAAACAGAAAATCCGGTCCCTGCAGTCCTGCCCGGAATTCTTTCTGGTGTTTTGTGATTATATGCTGCAGTTCCTCCGGCAGCTGCTCAGCTACTCTTTTGCCAAAGGAATCATGTGCATAGATACATGGCATAATAAGTACCTCCAATCTGGTTCAAGACAGAACCATTCAATAAGATTAGTATAACAAATATTGAAAAAAATATAAAGAAAAAGACAGGTGTTTGCATGAATATAAATAAAAAAATCAGCAATGGCGTGACTTATCTTACCTTTCCTTTATTTGAAAAAGCTGGTGTCCGGCATGGCTTTTCCACCCGTCTCGGGGGCGTCAGCCAGGGGGAGCTTGGGGCGATGAACCTCAGCTTCAGCCGGGGGGATGATCCGGAGAAGGTTATGGAAAACCACCAGCGGTTTGCGGCGGCGGTCGGTTATCCGGTGGAGAGTCTGGTATTCAGTGACCAGGTACATGATACGGTGATACGGCGTGTGGATTCTTCTGACTGTGGAAAGGGGATTCTGCGCAGTTCAGACATAAAAGGAGTGGACGGGCTGGTGACAGACGATCCGGGCGTGACTCTGATGACTTTTTTCGCTGACTGTGTTCCGCTATTTTTTTATGACAGGAAGCATCATGCCATCGGTGCGGTTCATTCCGGCTGGCGGGGTACGGCAGGAAGGATCGGCGCCAGGGCTGTGACCGTCATGGGAGAAGAATTTGGTTCCAGACCGGAAGAGATCCTGGCAGTGGTCGGTCCTTCGATCTGTCAGGCGTGTTATGAAGTCAGTGAGGATGTGGCAGAGGCGTTCCGGCAGGAATTTAAAAAGGAGCAGTGGGGAGAGCTTTTGCTGGAGAAAACGGAGGGGAAATACCAGCTGGATCTCTGGCGGGCAAATGAGATCATACTGCAGGAGGCAGGCATCCCGGCCGGGCAGATCCAGGTCAGCGGGATGTGTACCTGCTGTCATTCGGATATTCTTTTTTCCCATCGTGCATCAGGAGGAAAGAGGGGAAATCTGGCAGGTTTGATCACCCTGCTTCCAGAATACGGGAAGGAGGCAGCGGATGAATAAGAGAAATTATCAAAGAGAACTGGACCGGATCATAGAAATGATTCCTGCAGGAGAAGAGAAAAAAAGGCTGCTGCTTCACTGCTGCTGCGCCCCCTGCAGCAGCTATGTACTGGAATATCTGCATCATTTTTTTGATATTACCGTTTTTTTCTTTAATCCCAATATTGTAGAAGAGGAAGAATACCGGAAAAGAAAAAAAGAGCTCCTGCGGTATCTGTCCGAAGTACCATTTGGCAGAGAGATCCACCGGATGGATGCGGATTATGAACCAGAACGGTTTCTCCAGACGGCAAAGGGGCATGAACACGATCCCGAGCGGGGAGAACGGTGCCGCCTGTGTTTCTATCTGCGTCTGTCTGAGACGGCGAAAGCGGCGGCGCAGGGGAAGTTTGATTATTTTTGTACAACCCTGTCTATCAGTCCCCACAAAAATGCCGATCTGCTGATGACAGTGGGGGAAGAACTCGCGGGAGAGTACGGGGTGCCGTACCTGCCCTCGGATTTTAAAAAAAGAAATGGATATAAACGGAGCATCGAACTGTCATCGCAATATCATCTGTACCGGCAGGATTATTGCGGATGTATATTTTCAAGACAGGCGAAGGAGAGGAAGGAGCAGCAGATTGAACCGTAGGATAATGACAATAACTGGTATCATAGTATGTTTATGTATGCTGGTTTCCTGTGCAGCGGATCATGGACAGGGAGGAACGACGGTCCCGGAGGATACAAAGCTGACAAAGGAATTGTTTGCCATGGATACGATCATGGATCTCACGATCTATGGCTTCCGGAAGGATGGAAAGAAAATTTCGGAGGAAGAACTCGGTGCTGTGATGAATGAGGCGGTACAACGGATCCATCAACTGGAAGAATTGTTTTCTGTGACAAAAAAAGACAGTGATGTTTCTAAAATCAATGCGGCAGAAGGGAAACCGGTAACGGTATCCGGAGAGACGTATGAACTGCTGGGGCAGTGCCTTCAGTTTGCGGAGATGACGGAAGGGCTTTTCGATGTGTCAGTGTATCCGCTTGTAAGGCTGTGGGGGTTTACAACAGGAGAGTACCGTGTCCCTGCTGAGCAGGAAATCAGGGAAGTGCTGGGGGATATTGATTATAAAAAGATCCGGCTTGCCGGCGGGGATCAGGTACAGCTTCCCAGCGGGATGCAGATCGATCTGGGTGCTGCAGCGAAAGGATATGTATCACAGAAACTGATGGAACTCTTCCGGGAGCGGGGCATCGAATCGGCAGTCGTTTCTCTTGGCGGCAACGTGCAGACGATGGGAAAAAAGCAGGATGGTACCCGGTACCGGATCGGGATCGTGGATCCGGCAGACGGAACAAGTCTATATGGGACACTGGAAGCGGAGGACCAGGCAGTCATCACCAGCGGTATTTACCAGCGGTATTTTGAAAAGGACGGAAAGACGTACCATCATATTATGGATAAACGGACAGGGAAACCGGCGGAAAATAATCTGGCGTCTGTCACCGTTATCGCAAAGGAGGGGACAATGGGGGACGCCCTTGCCACTGCCCTTTATGTGATGGGAGAAGAAAAGGCAGTCCAGTATCAGAAATCTCATCCGGAGATTCAGGTGATCCTGATCCGAAAGGATGGTTCTCTGTGGCAGTCAACGGAATTATTGAAGAAACAGGAATAGGAGGAGAAAAGCAATGGGATATGTAACGATCACAGAAAACAGTATTTTGTACGAGAGAAGAAATGAACTGGCAAGGATCACTGCTTTTGGGGAAGACGTGCTGCGTTTCCAGTCATCGCCCAACGGCGTGCTGGAAGAGGAGGACTGGATTCTGCTGCCACAGCCAGAGACAGTGGTCCATACAGAAAAGAGGGAACACAGTGCGGTGATCACAAATGGCAGGATCCGCGCAGAACTGTTTGATAATGGAAAGGTAGTGTACTCCCGACAGACGGCGGACAGAGGGGAGTATGAAGTGATGCTGGAAGAAATGACCGAGTATGCCTTTGATTCTTTTTACCGAACATACCGTGCAAAGGGTTCCACCACACATCGTGCCAATGTGCTGTTTAAACCGGATGAAAAGGAGCATTTCTATGGACTTGGCGGAGAGCATAACGGTTGTTTTGACATGAAGGGGACGGTCAGCGAGCTGCAGCACCGCAATACAAAGACGTCGGTTCCTTTCGTGTATTCTTCCAAAAAGTATGGATTTCTCTGGAACAATCCGTCCATCGGGCAGTGTGAGCTGACAAAGAATCACAGCAGATGGACAGCGTATTGTACAAAACAGGTCGATTATCTGGTGATCGCCGGGGATACGCCGGCGCAGATCATGGGGAAATATGCGGATCTTACCGGACATACGCCGGAGTTTCCGTATTTTGCCTCTGGGTTCTGGCAGAGTAAGCTACGGTACGAGAGCCAGGAGGATCTCCTGGAAGTTGCCAGGGAATATAAAAAGAGAGGGATTCCGGTGTCTGCCATTGTTATTGATTATTTTCACTGGACGGAGCAGGGTGATTTTAAATTTGATCCTGCATACTGGCCGGATCCAGAGGGGATGGTCAGAGAACTGGAGGAAATGGGCATCCGTCTTATGGTATCCATCTGGCCCACCTCGAACCCGCAAAGTGAAAACTATCATTATATGGATGACCGCAATATGATCCTCCGTACGGAAAACGGCGTCTATGGCATGCAGGATTTTTATGGACAGCAGGATTACATTGACACATTAAATCCCAGAGCAAGGGATTATATGTGGCAGCTGGTAAAGAATAATTATTATGACAGGGGGATCCGTTATTTCTGGCTGGATGAAGCGGAACCGGGACTGATCCCCAACCATTATGACAATATCCGCTGCTGTCTTGGCAATTTTGAGGAATTTGCCCTATTGTATCCGTATTTTTACGAGAAAATGTTTTATGACGGACTGACAGCGGAGGGAGAAAAGGATATCATAACACTGGCACGCGCCGGGTATATGGGTTCCCAGCGTTATGGCGCCCTGATCTGGTCCGGGGATCTGCCGTCTACTTTTGAGGCGCTTAAGAAATCCGTGCGGACCGGGCTGGCTATGGCGATGAGCGGAATCCCCTGGTGGACGACGGATATCGGCGGCTTCTGGGGCGGAGATATCGAGGGAGAAGAGTTCCGTGAACTGATCGTGCGCTGGTTCCAGTTTGGCGTGTTTTGTCCGGTTACCCGCCTTCACGGCGTACGGGTAAAACCAAAAGACCATGTGGACAGACATCCGGGGATCCATGAGATGAGTGGCGGGGACAATGAGATCTGGAGTTTCGGGGAACGGGATTATGGGATTTTGAAGGATCTCATCGCCCTTCGTGAGCGTCTGCGCCCTTATGTGATGGAATATATGAAAGAAGCAGAGAAGACAGGGATTTCCATACTGCGTCCGCTGTTTATGGAATTTCCGGAGGATGAGAACAGCTACCGGCAGGAAGATGAGTATCTGTTTGGCAGAGATATCCTTTTTGCGCCGATCACAGAGAAGGGCGTGACCGGACGGGATGTATATCTGCCAGAGGGCAGATGGGTAAATGTCAACGATCATACGGTGACAGAAGGATCCGGCACGGTTTATGCCACCGCAGAGATCGATCAGTTCATCGCATTTGTCAGGGAAGGAGCGGCGGTACTGGAAGTGTTTTGAGTGGGACGGCATATAAAAATTTCAATTTTTTTGGATATTTCTCGCTTCTCATTTGTTTATTTAATAGAAGATCTTCAAACCGGACAGGGGAGGAAATTCTCTCCTGTCTTTTTCTTTGTAGAAAGAATTTTTGTTAAGTCGGCAGAAGGAGGTAAAAATTGAATAATGAGTAAACAATATATCGTTGCCATGCTGGCAGCTATCGTGATCCTTACAGGATGTGGCCGCCAGTATAGTAACCATAGTAAAGACGAAAAAATTTCACAATCAGACAAAAAGGAAGTTTGTTCCGCTACCGCAACACCCTCTGTTGATCCTGTTGCTGATTCGGAAACAGCATTTCCTTCCCTCTCTCCGGCAATAGAGAAAACGAAGCGGGAAGATGCACCGGTCGAATATGCAGAGGCCAATTATTTTAAGGAAAAGGTAAAAGATATCCTGTATTACCGGGATGGAAAACGGTATACAATATTGCCAGACACCGGGCAGGGAAAACAGATTATTTTATTGACTAAGATGCGTTATGTCAATACCGGAGAGCATGTATTGCGGAAGAATAAATTAAAGAAACGATGTTCGGATTTGCAGCAGAAAGGCAAGGCATTGTAAATCCGGTTTGTAAAACCATGTTTTACGATGTATACCGGGAGTAGAAATAATGATTATAAAAAAGTATCAATAAACTATCAGTCATGGTTTTATCCGCTGGAAGGGAAAGAAGCAAAGTATTTTCTGCCGTTACCAAATAAAGAATGTACCTATGAAAAACTTGGGGACGCAAAGAGTCTGTTGGATTACTTAGAAAGATCAATAGGAAAGTAATAACGTAAACGGCGTCAATCCGGGCAGAAATCCATATGGCAGGGGGTGATGATGTGCAGAAATGGTCAGAGGAAGAATTTCGTCTTCTCTACGACAGATATATCGATATGCTGTACAAAATTTGTATGGTATACCTGAAAAATGAAAGCGACGCCAGGGACGGGGTACAGGAGATTTTTTTAAAATTATGGGAAAAGAAGCCGGATTTCTCAGATCAGGAGCATGAAAAGGCATGGCTGATCCGTCTTGCCAAAAATCACTGTATCAATCAGTTAAACAGCAGCTGGTTCCGAAAACGGACCAGTATTGACGACTGGTCGGCGATTCCGTCAGAGGGAAAGAGAGAAGGTACAGAACTGCTGGAACTGGTTATGCAACTGCCGGTGAAATTTCGCGAGTCCATGTATTTATATTATTATGAAGGGTATTCTGTCCGGGAGATCAGCAGGATTCTGGACAGAAAGGAAAGTACGATTCAATCCCGGCTGGCGGCAGGGAGAGAAAAACTGAAGCAGCAGATGGGTGAATGTGGAACGGAGGGATAGGATATGGATGAGAACAGATGGAAGCAGGCATTTGACCAGATCAGGATTTCGCCAGAGGACAAAGAGATCCTGTGGGAGCAGTTAAGACAGAAGAGGAAAAGACATCCGCTGCGCCGGTCATTTCTGCGGATCGCAGCGATGCTGGCGGTGGTACTCTGCGCCGGAGCAGGTGCGGTGTTGATTGTGGACGGTATGACAGGTGGGAAACTGGCAAATGCCTTGTCTGGTATTTGGATAAAAGAGGAAAGCAGTAACCGGATCGTGGAAAAGATCACAGATCGTTATAGTGTCCGGCTGGACAGTGCCTATGCACCAGAAGTAATTGAATGCAGTGACAGCCGCATTCTGTTCGCCAATTCTTTTGGACTTGTGGTTTATGACCGCCAGCGCCAGCGGGTGACAGGCACCATTGACCTGCAGAAGATCCAGTGCAATTATTTTAATGCAGACACCCTGCAGACAAAATTTTTCCTGGATAACGATACCCTTACCGTATATAACAAAAAAGGGAAAAAAATATGGGGTCCCTGTTATCGATTTGATCTGAACAATTTCCCAAAAAACAGAAACGGAATCATTGCCATAGAACCAGCGGCAACACAGGAGATATCCGGTCAGTCAGTAAAGAAATGGGAAAAACAGATGAAAAACCGCGTTCTGACATGGGAGGATTACACAGGAGAGGAACCGATCCGGGAGAAGATGTACAGTGAATATTCGATTCAGTGGGAGAGCGGGGATCATAAAAAATACAGCAGCTTTCTTGTGATTGAAGGTACGGATGGGAAAAATGAGAAAGAAGGGAGCAGTCAGCTGGTCATGTATCACAGGCGCTGCGGGTCAAAGGAAGTGACAAAGGAAAATCTGTGTATCCCGGTGCAAAATCCCGGTGGAACGAAATCCAATAGGACAAGAGACCTGCCGGTTTACCGTTACCAGGGAAAGGACAGGATGGAAGAGGCACTGGTGAAATGTTTTTATGATGACTGGTCCCGGTATCAGGGACAGTATATCAGTGGCAGGAAGGTATATGATGATCCGGTCTCAGACAGGACAGATCTGACACTGCCATTGATCGATATTGTGGGAGTTAAGAAAGGCAAAAAATATACAAAGGTCTATGGGACCTTCCGTCGGGGAGAGTATTCTCTTTCCGGAAATACTCTGTATGAAGCCGGAGAGGGCGGCGGGATTGGCGCTGCCTATCTAAAAAAGACGGGAAATGGGTATCAGGTTAAGAAAATCCTTCATCCAAGAGATGGCGGATTTTACCAGCAGGACTTGCTTAAGTTCTGCGAGGGAGACAGAGAACTTGTTTCCCGGATACAGGATAATGACCTGAGCCGGATTGCTGTCCGCACATTAGAAAAGTATGTGAAGCAGAACAACCTGGATATCCGGTATTTCAAGGAGTTTGGCTGGGATCCCCATAAGATCGGATGACTGTTTCATTGATTGGAAATGAATAGAATAAGATACAAAACTGCCGCAGCATTGTTTCGTTAAAGCTGTGGCAGTTTTCGCAATGTTATCATTGAATTTTCATGATGGATCCATTATATAAAATGATAAATAATCGCAGCTACGATGATCCCGATGATACTGGCGATGGTGAACTTAATGGTGAGACCAAACGTCAGGACCATTACGCCGATATCAAACTTAATGGGATTGGAAAGACCAAAGTTCATGCCATAATCCAGCCATGAGAGAGCGGACACTCCGCTGGCTAGATGTCCAATAAAGCTGCCCAGCACTACTCCCGCCAAGACGAGAAGGAAGAGCGCCCAGCCATTTTTTCCTGCTCCACGAGCCATATCTATGTACCTCCATTCGTTCATATGTTCTGTATACGTTATAAGGATACACTATTTTGAAGAATTTTGCAACTGTTTCAGAGCGTATGGCAGGTCAATCGCTTGATAAATCGCTATGGCTTTGGTATACTTGTTAGGGAAAAGGTCTGAGGATCGGAGTACAGAGAGGAGAAAGCTGATGAAGACAAGGACCAGGATCGTCGCCGTACTTCTTGTTCTGGCAGGAAGTGCAGGCATTATAGTTGGCTTCTGGCAGTGGCAAAAAAAACAGTACAATTATTCTGCTCTCAGGGAATGGATCCTGAGCTCGGAAGAAGAGGACACGACAGAACGGCACAGGCAGAATATGCAGGAACCCTATCAGATCCTGTCCGACCATATCCTGTTGAAACCAGATCAGGGGGAAGATGCCAGCAGCCTGGTCTGTGAATACCGGAACAGCTGGCGGCGGGAAATTCTGTCAGAACATGTACATACCTTTCTCGAAATCGATTATAAAGTGTATTATGATGTAATAGATCCTGCGATGGATGACGATCAGAGAGCGCATTTGTATTGTTATGATTACCGGACAAAGGAAAGCCGTCATCTGTTTGAAGAAAAAGACATGATCTGGTTCAGCATTTACAAAGATCAGATTATTTATGCCAGTGAAGACAATGAAGGACATATGCAGAGTATCTGTCTTTGTGACATGGATGGAAAACAGAAACGGGAGCTGTACCGGTTTCAAAAAGAAGACACATTATTTGGCGCCGGGAATTTTTTTCTGACAGACGATACGGTATTATTTACGGGACAGGCTCATCATGACAGCTATACGAAGCTTGCGATGCTGTCGTTAAAGACCAGGACCTATAAACGGGTACTCAGCCTGGGAGAAGACGAAGATACAGAGATTGACGCCTGTTACTATCTCGATCACACGCTCTATGTCGGACTGGTAATGGGAGGATATTATCAGATCACACTGGATACCGAGAAGCTTCGGGCAAAACGGAAAGTATTATCGAATGTGTTTTATGCTGAAGCCATTTACTGCCGGGAAAATAAACTGTATTACGAAGATACCGATGGCGAATTTATGGAACTGAAAAAATAATCGGAGGTAACTATGATCGAATTATTATGTCTGGGTTTTGTACCAATCCTGCTCACGATCTGGTTTATTGTCAGTGTGATCCGCTTTTTATGCAGCGGGAAACAGGAGAAGCAGGTCCAGAAAAGACGGCTGATTATGATGATCGTGTCAGCGTCACTGATGACTTTTTGCTTTGTTATCCTTATCTTTTTATATTATTGCTTTTTGATGGCGATGCAGCAGATGTAACAGCTGGGAAGAGGAGGCAGATCTGTATGAAAAACAAAACTTTTATAAAAATTTTGGCAGGGATCATCATGGCAGGGATTTTATCGACAACCGCCCTGACGATCTATACGATCCATCTGCGTCAGCACTGTTCCATTATCACTTATATTGCCAATGAGTAAAGGGAGGTATTTGTGATGCAGAGGAAAAGGAAAGGGGAAAAGCGCTGGACAGTATGTCTTATGATATTGGTCTGTGTGTCAGTCATGTCTGGACTGACGGGCTGCTCCCTGTTTGAGAAAGCGATTCCATCCGGTTATACAGACTGTGTAGAGCATTATGAAAATGGATTTATGGATTATACGGACTACTGCAAATATTTTTATACGCAGGAAGCCGACGCTGTTTTTGCCAGGCATGAAAAGTATCAGCTTGTAAAAGAGCAGGATATAGAACGGATAACCGGATATTTTAATCATTGCGGCGACCTTATGCGGGGATCGGAACGGGGGGCGGAGTTTGATGTTGATCTACAGTGTATCTCTGCTGGAGACCGTGTCTACATCGATACAAAGGAAGGGGAAGAGCGGAGTAAAAATAATTACTATGAAAAATATGAATGTTATTCCGTTTACTTATATGATGTTGAGAGCCATACGCTGTTTTACGTCCATAATAATGGATAGTGCCGCCAGGGCTGGCGATCGTGTCGGAACAGGAGGGGGAATCAATGAATCGGAAATTACGAAACCAGCTGGGGATAATTTTGTTGACAGTTTTCCTTTTTGCTGTTCTGGATTTTAGTATCTACCAGACATTTACAAAGAAAGTGATACCAGATACCAGTCCTGAAATGCAGGCAAAATCGGTGGAGGTGTCAGAGTACCTGCCCTTCCGGGAGGATTCTAAGATTGTAAAGAGAAGGTCAGAGATATCTCTTACGGGGGATCTGCCCGTACTGGATGGTGCAGCGGCGCTGTATCCGGTATTTTCTGCCTTTGTAAATGCGGTTTATCCGGAAGACAGCTGTATTTTCCAGGATGGGAATTTTACTCCGGACAGCTGTCTGCAGATGAATAATACAAGAGGTGCCTATCAGGGAGTGGTAGATGGGACGGTGGATCTTGTGTTTTGTGCCGGACCATCGGAACAACAGCTGGCTTATGCCAGAGAAAAAGGTGTCGAACTAGAACTGGTGCCTGTCGGCAGGGAGGCTTTTGTCTTTCTTGTGAATAAAGACAATCCGGTCTCTGATCTGACCGTGGAACAGGTACAGGGAATCTACAGCGGCATTTACCAGAACTGGTCAGAGCTTGGGGGAGAGGATGAGCGGATCGCTGCCCTCCAGAGAAACGAAGGAAGCGGGAGCCAGACCGCCCTGCAGAAATTGATGAAAGGGAAAAAGATCGTGAAGGATCCTGATCTTTTTCTGGGAAGCGCCATCGGGTTTTCATTCCGTTATTATGTGGAGGGGATCGTATCGGCAGGAAATGTAAAGATGCTTTCCCTCAACGGGGTATATCCAAGCAAAGAAAATATCCGCAATAGCCGGTATCCGATCAGTAACTGCTTCTATGCCGTATACCGCAAAGACAATACAAATAAAAATATCCCTGTGCTGATCCGGTGGATTCTTTCAGAAGAGGGACAGCAGATCATAGAAGAGAGCGGCTATGTGGGAATGTAATCGTAATCATTCTATCAATAAATAGAAAGACCATCTGACTGATTTTTTGCAGGCCAGATGGTCTTTTCGTATATGATTTCTGAGTATTACGTCCTTTTTTAATTCTGATACAGATTTCTCTGGTCAATGACACGGACTGCCTTGCCTTCGCTTCTTGCTATGGTCTTTGGCTCGACAAGCGTGATCTTGGCATAGATGCCAAGCATTGCCTTTAGTCCGGCTACCAGTTTATCTGCCGCCTGCTGGCGGTTAAAGGTATCATCCGCCGCCATGGCCGGGGTAAGCTCTACCTGAACCTCGATCCGGTCACTGTTCTTCACACGGGTAACGATGATCTGATAGTTGGCGGCAAAGCCCTGGTTAATGAGAACGGTCTCAATCTGGGACGGAAATACATTGACGCCTTTGACGATCAGCATATCATCGCTGCGTCCCATCGGTTTGGACATCTTGACATGGGTACGTCCGCAGGCACATTTTTCACGGGAGAGCACACAGATATCTCTTGTGCGGTAACGCAGAAGAGGAAATGCCTCTTTCGTGATACTGGTAAATACCAGTTCGCCTTTTTCTCCATCCGGCAGAACTTTTCCGGTATTGGGATCGATGATCTCAGCGATAAAGTGATCTTCGTTAATGTGCATACCGGATTGTTCGGAACATTCAAAGGAAACGCCGGGACCGGAGATCTCGGTCAGTCCGTAGATATCATAGGCTTTGATGCCGAGAGATTTCTGGATGTCCTGCCGCATTTCTTCTGTCCAGGCCTCGGCGCCGAAGATCCCTGCCTTTAATTTAATCTTATCCTTCACGCCAAGCTCCTGTACCGTCTCGCCAAGATAAGCGGCATAAGACGGGGTACAGCAGAGGATCGTGGAACCGAGATCTGTCATAAACTGGATCTGCCGTTCTGTATTACCGGATGACATTGGCAGTGTCAGGGAACCCAGTTTGTGGGAACCGCCATTTAACCCGGGACCTCCTGTAAAGAGTCCATAGCCGTAGGAGACATGGACGACATCATCCTTTGTCCCGCCGGCAGCCACGATCGCCCTGGCACAGCATTCTTCCCAGAGATCCAGGTCATGCTGGGTATAAAATGCGACGACACGGCGGCCGGTTGTGCCGCTGGTGGACTGGATGCGGACACAGTCAGTCAGTGGACGTGCCAGCAGTCCGTAGGGATACGCATCCCGCAGATCATCTTTGGTGATAAACGGAAGTTTATGTAAATCATCGATGGACCGGATGTCTCCGGGCTCCAGTCCCATGTTCCGCATGCGGGTATGGTAATACGGTACATTGTCATAGACATTTTTTACCTGTTTTACCAGCCGTTCATTCTGCCATTTGCGGATCTGGTCTCTGGATGCACATTCGATATCCTGTTGGTAATAGTTAGCCATTGTTATTGCTTCCTCCTTAATTGCGATATATAAATACAATACCACAATAAGATGGGACAGGTCAAGAAATTAACAGGATAAACTTGAAAAAGCAGTGTATCGTGAGTACAATATGGATTATGTGGAAATGCAAAAAACATCAATGTGCGATCGAAAAGGTGCAGCTGGTTTTATGATTTACATATATATTCCTGTTCCCAGTCATCTCGTATGATTCCATATAAAGCACAATCATGGAATCCGTCCCGGATTTTATAGTAATGTCGCAAAAGACCTTCATAGCGCATGCCAGTCTTTTCCATCACTTTTCCTGACGCAGCGTTTTCTACTGAGGCAAATGCATCCATTCGCTCAATATCCGTATTACGGAACATATAATCAATAACCGCTTCTGCCGCTTCACTTGAATAACCCTGATTCCACCAACGACTACCAATCTTATAGCCCAATGAACCTCTGAAATCATATTCTGAGGTTATAGTGACACCAATAGAGCCGATCATTTCACCGTTTTCAGGTAAATTCCCCAGTAATAAGTAGAATCATACTGATAATTATTGATCCATTGCTGAATCATATTCATTGTGTCACCTATCGTTTTATGCGCATTCCATCGCAAAAAACGTGTGACTTTATCATCACCTGTCCAATTATGAAACATCATTTCCGCATCGGTAAGTTCGAGTCTCCGCATTACCAGCCGTGTCGTTTCAATTGTTTTTGTCCCTGCATGTTTCATGTGTATCTTTCCCCCCTGTTAAATCTCGATGGTGATTTTGCTTCCTGCAATATACGATTTATCGCTGTCAATAATATTGGAATTGTAGCACACAACTGACGTGATTACAATGATATCCTGGTTTTTTTGCACCGTATTAGCTCAGTGCCGTTGAGCCAGTTCATAAATCCTTTGTACTGCTTTTTTGAACCGTTCCGCTTCCCGGATCGCATCATAACTGCTTTCCGTCAGGTGATCTTCATACAGGATCTGTGCCTGGGAGCGGCTGTCAGCGGTGTCGATATATTTTTTGTGTACCGCCTGTTTTAATAGCTGTGACTGATAATAGGAAATGTCAGGCAGCTTTTCATACTGTTCCAGATAGTCCGCCGATGTCTCTACCAGCCCGATTGCCATATCATAGTCGCCCAGTTCGATCAGAAGAGGGGCTTTCCCGATGAGATAGAGACGAGGCAGCAGATAATACCAGCAGCCAAGATCCCCGTCGTCATAGATCAGTCGTACGATCTGTTCCATCGTATTCATAAAAGCCAGTTGTTCTCTGGCAGGGCAGGATGCCCTTTTTGCGTAACGCCATATATTCCATACAAGATCATAGGTGAACTGGGCGGTCTGATGACAGATATGCTGCAGGAGTTCTTCACCGTTCAGTGCATGGCAGATATTCCGCTCCCGGCAGAAAGCATCCGAGGGCAGGGTTTCCAGGATTTTCCGTCCTTTTTCCCGCTCACCGATCTCACAGTAGTGGAAGCCAAGACGGCTTTTTGCCTCGATGCGGATCTCATCATCGGTACAGCCGGACAAGATCTTTTCTCCGAGTTCGATAATCTCAAACTTATATTTCTCCATATTTTCCTTCCAGTCCGGGATATCCGCATCATCGGAACCCGCGACGAAGAGGGCATACATCAGCTTGTTCAGGAGTACATAGCTGTTTGGAAATTCCTTTACTCCGGCGCGGGCGATCTCAATACAGTCGGTTATCTGCCCGTGAGTGATCGCCGCGTGGAATTTATCCTCATATGCACGGATTCTTTCTTCTCTTCTGGATTTCTCTGTACCGAGCAGTTCCTCGATCGTAATGTCAAAATAGTCTGCGATCGTGGGAAGCAGGGAAATATCCGGGGTGGTCGTGCCGCATTCCCAGCGGGATACCGCCTGCGGAGAGACGCCGAAGAGATCGGCTGCCTGCTCCTGGGTGAGTCCTTTTTTCAATCGCAGTTTTTTAAAACTTTCAGCAAAATAAATCATCATAGGGTTCGTTCCTCCTTATCTGGTTTTGGGAACAGCGCTGTTGTTGTTTTTACTATACCGTGGATCGGGCAGAATGGCAAGCAACCAGAATAAGAGGAAAAAACAACCAGAGTGAGGGGGATGTAAACAGGCAGAAGTTTATATTACTATTGTAAGAACAAAATGAGAGGTAAATTATATAGACAAATGAAGGTGTTTGATTTGTGTGTAGTTTCCAGGAAGTGGAGTAAAATCGTAATAAGTTTTGACAAAACAACCACGATTTATTATAATTAAGCTGATATAGAGTGTGCAACGAGGGATAAGGGCTGTCGCTTTAACGATTAAAATATCGTGAAGCGGCAGTTTCCTTTTTGACAATGTAGGGCAATCTACCTTCTACCAGAATGCCTCCAGTGCGACAGAACAGGCAGCGATCCGTACTATCAATCTGTCATCTTCCACATGGAGCAAAGCCGGCACCGTGGTTTCGCCGGGAGGTAGTAAGGAAGACAGAGGGAGAGGTTGCTTATTTCAAGCCGAAGAGCAAGAAACAGATGATAAAAAAATAAGATATGTCAAGTAAAAGCAAGGGTCGTCAAACGCTGAAAATAGCGCCAAACGACCCTTGCTTTATCACATGATGAGAGTTATAATAGAAATAGATTTAGCAGTGCAGTTTGTCAGAGAGGAATAGCGTATAAATCAGAAGAAAAATAGCAGGGAGGGGATAGGTTGGGAAAGGATCTGCCAGCGAAAAACTTATTAAATTGTCCGGATGTATTTGCGGATATCAGTAATGTAAATCTATTTGACGGAGAGGATCTACTGCATCCAGAGGAATTGGAACCGTTACCAACGGAACTGACGTATAAGGATAATTACGGGGTGATACGGCACCATTATCTGGATACAAGGATGAAAGCCGCAGAGCATCAGACAGATATCGCAGTTTTCTGTGTGGAAAACCAGAGCGGAGCAAGCAATATCATGCCAGTGAGGGATATGGGGTATCTGTATTCTAATTATACAGAACAGATCCGGCAGATGCAGAGAGAAAATAGGGATGGGTGCAAAGAAAGATTCCCTGTTACAGAAGGAATACGAAGAGACAAGAAACTAACTCCTGTGATCAGCCTTGTCTTGTATTATGGCCAGGAACCATGGGACGGACCGGAAAAATTGTCAGATCTTCTGTCAGTATCAGAGAACTGGAAAGAAAAATTAAGTCCACTGATTACAGATCATCCGATACGGATCATACATCTGGCAGGGCAGGATAAGAAGACGAGACAGAAATATAAATCGGATTTCCGACACATTGTGGATTATCTTGCCTGTGCAGCGGATAAAGAAGAGCGTCAGAAATATATCTATGATGAGAGCAGAAAGATCCGGCATCCGGAAGAATATCTGGATATGATGGCGGCGTTTAGCAATGATACAAGGTTTGCCAGGATAAAGGAAACTGTTTTAAGCAAGAAAAAAGAGGGAGAGGAGAGTGTGACCATGTTCAGTATTGCAGAGGAATTGGAGAATAAGGGAATGGAAAAGGGGAAAAAAGAAGGCCGGAAGGAAGTGATCTGTAACATGCTTCTTGATGAACAGTCTCCCGAGCTGATCAGCAAATATACCAAAGAACCGTTGGAGTATATTTACCAGGTGAAGCAGGAAATGTTACAGTATGCGAGAGAAGATTAGTACGGGGAAAAACAAATCAAAATAAAATAAGGATTGCAAAAGTGCTGGTATTTTTTCAGGATTAGTTCAATGGCGCCAATTTGAACCCGCCGTTGAGGCAGGAAGAAATACCGGCATTTTAATTTGTGTTTGCTGAAATGCTATGATATAATGGGAGCGGTAGAAGAGGTAGAAAAGGAAAGAAGGTGATACATTGCCCAAATCAGTTGCCGTTGGATTTGAAGACATCAAGGAAATCATTGAGAAAAACAGGTACTATGTCGATAAAACGCATATGATCCGGGATCTTCTGGACCGGGGCGGAAAGGTCAATCTATTTGTTCGTCCAAGGCGTTTTGGCAAGACGCTGAACCTCAGTATGATACGCCGCTTTTTTGAGGATGAGATCGGGCAGGACGGAACAAAGATCGCAAAAGAATACAAACGGCATGCTTATATATTTTCTTCTGGAAAATGCTTATTTCAGGGGTTTTTATGAGGAGATGGCAGATTTTATCCGTTCCTTATTTGAGTCGGCACTGAAAACGAATCCTAATCTGGAATTTGCCATGATCACAGGGTGTCTGCGGATCAGCTGTGAAAGTATATTTATCGGTTTAAACAATCTTTCGGTATATTCGATTCTGACGAATCAGTATGCAGACAGCTTTGGTTTTACAGAGGATGAGGTTAAAGAATTGCTGACCGCATATGGACTGGAAACAAAAATGGAAGAAGTGCGAAAATGGTATGACAGATACCGGTTTGGCTCGTGTGAGATTTATAATCCATGGAGCATACTCAAGTTTCTTTGATTATGCAGAGAATTATTATCATGGTTTTCTTGCCGGGCTTCTGAAAGGCGCCGGGCATTATCTTGTTTTGTCAAACAGGGAAAGTGGGGAAGGAAGACCGGATCTGCTGTTAAAAACGCCGTCTGTCCGGGGAACGGCAGTTATTCTGGAAATAAAGACAGCAGATACCTTTTCACAGATGGAGAAACAGTGTATCCATGCACTGGAACAGATTGAAAACAGACATTATGAGGCAGAGCTCTTGTCAGAGGGTTATTCCGACATAAAAAAATATGGTATCTGTTTTTATCGCAAGGAATGTCTGGTAAAAGCAGGTATGAAACGCTGACGCAGCAAAACTGGATAAAAAGAAAGGACAAAAAGATCATGCTGGCAAATTATCATACACACACAAAACGCTGTCATCATGCCTGGGGAGAGGACCGGGAATATGTGGAAGCTGCCATCAAAGCAGGGCTGCAGGTCCTGGGATTTTCCGATCACTGTCCCTGGGTCTACCCGGACGGTTTTGTCTCCGGGATCCGCATGACCCCGGCAGAGACAGAAGAATATTTTGATTCGCTGGAGTGGCTGAAAAAAGAATATGAAAAAGAGATTACGATCTGTATTGGTTTTGAATCCGAGTACACGCCGGAACTGATCGAGGATCAGGATGCCCTGTTTGACCAGTATCCACTTGATTATCTGATCTTGGGACAGCATTTTCTCGGATCGGATGACCAGACGTATGTGGGAGTGGCGACAGACCGGGAAGAGATACTGATCCGGTATGTGGACAGTGTAATTGAGGGGATGAGGAGCGGCCGGTATCTGTATCTTGCCCATCCGGATCTGATCCATTTTACTGGAGATGGGGACATATATGAGAAGCATATGCTCCGGCTGTGCCTGGAGATGAAAGAGCTTGATATGCCGATGGAGCTGAATATCCTGGGACTGGCAGACGGGAGGCATTATCCGGTGGAGCGTTTTCTGAAAATGGCGGGAGAGATTGGGAATCCTTATATTCTGGGGATCGATGCGCATACGCCACAGCAGCTGCTGAACCGGGCAGCAGTTGAAGAGGCCGAAAAGCTCTGTGAAAAATATGGGATCCGGCTTATGGATGAGATGTCGTTATTATGATGTAACGCGCAGCGGTATCGTCGAATTAGCGCACCATTGAGCGAAAGAACAAAAAACCATGGAAATCCTGTAGAGGGGATTCCACGGTTTTTTTGTTTATCACTCTGTGATACCGATGGCATTGACCGGGCAGTTATTGGCTGCCTGTCTGGCGTCTTCCTCCAGTTCCGGGGGAACCAGGTCGACGACTGCCTCTGCCTTTCCATCGTCATTGAACTCAAATACTTCATTACAGCTGGATACACACATACCGCAGGCGATACAGGTATCCTGATCTACAAATGCTTTCATATTCCTACACTCCTTGTCTGATTCTGTCCATCCCCACAGGGATTTACAGGAAGTGTTGCCAGAAATATGAAATTTATTCATTCCTACAAATTTTTATTTTTATTGAGTATCACAACATTCACGGAGTTCGCCGGCATGATCAGTTCAAAACCTGTTTTTGAGACCGGGATCCGGGTTGTAACCGGAACCACCCGTTCATTATTTTTCTCATTTACATTCTGCATATGGACGAGGTCATCTTCTGCGGTCAGTGTCACAAGCTCTGCCTGATCGTGAATGTTCAGGTGCTCCAGATTTACCTTCATATGTTTGCCGAAGTTTTCTGCGTTTACCAGCTTGATGTATACCTTTTCCTCATCTGCGGTGACAGAATGGTAAATATCATGGGTGTAAGCTTCCAGCTTGCAGTCCAGCTTTCCTTTGATCTCCTCGGATTCATCCGTGTAGTAGCAGGAGATCGTGTTGGCTTCCAGTCCGCCATAGTTTACACTTAACATGTATTCCTGTCCTGCGGGAACTGGTTCATCATAGCAGGCACGCAGATTTCCGGCAAAAACGCTGGAGGAATAATCACCCATGCGGTAGCCTTCCCTGCCCTCTTTGATCACTTTCAGTCCGGTGCCCTGACCTGTTACTCCGACACAGTACTCATGGACAGAAAGACGTTCTGTCTTGAATGCATGGTTTGTCAGGCCGTGCAGACCGGTACCCAGGAGCATCTGGGCATTGTCTGTCTTTTTCTCTGCGATGAGCTGTACTGTATAATTAAACCAGGATACCTCATCGATATAGAAGCCGTGCCGTTCCTGGGAGTCACTGCAGATCAGCATACCGTCGATCTCCCGTACGATATTGGTATCATCCGCAATGATCGGACGGATACGGGGATCCAGTTCCTGGGTGAAATCCTGTTCCAGCCAGATTTCATCGTTGAGGTTTGAGGTCACGATCAGTTTTTTCAGGAGAAGGTCACCCTCTGCGACAGCGATGCTGATGCCGCCGCTGGGGATATATTTGCGCCGTTCGCCGTTGATATAGGTTCGGTAGCTTGTTTTCAACAGTTTTTTGCCAATATATTTGGCAAACAGCTGCTGGACATAATAGCTTGGCGTGCGCCATACATGTTTATTATCAAACCAGATGGCATCCGGCGTCCAGCGGTAGGTTCCATCATTGATCACCTTATTGAACAGCGGGGCCGTGGCAGCAAGGCGCACGACATCTGAATTGCGCTCAAAACCAGTCATGACGGCAGCTTCCGCCACTGCTCCGGCAAGCGTATTTTTGTCGCTGGAGGCATATTCGCCCACAAATACTTTAGACACCTGATCCTCGATCAACTTACCGTTCTTATATGGACGGAAGTAATAATTGTAACGGTCTGCATTTTCCAGTAAATAGTCGTTCGAACGGTAGTAGTGTTCATCCACAATGGTATCCAGATAATTTTTCTTGTGGGAATACCAGGTTACCTCTTCGCTGAAGCTCTGTTTCCCGTCCGTAAAACGGATGGTGTCCCCACCCTTCATATAACCGGCAAGGAACTTCCAGCCGTTCTGGTAAGCGTCGTCGTCTGCCTGGGCGCCGGCTGTCGATATAATGTGAAGTTCATAATCCGGGTACACCTGTTTCATATAATCGTCAATGGCATAGTGAAATGCCTCGAAACTGGCAAAAAATTCGGATCCCCAGTTTTCATTTCCCACGCCAAGATAGTGGAGAGGGAAGGCTTCCTCATGTCCCATATCCCTGCGCAGGGCGGCCCATTTATTATTTTCAAAATCCAAACTGATGGCAAAATCAATCAGATCGATAAAGTTCGAGATGTATTTCTCCTGAAGGCTGCCGCCAGCCGGATTGGCATAATCCGAGCGTGCCTGGCAGAGTACGCCGCACGCCATAACAGGCAGAGGTTCCGCATGAAGATCTTCGGCAAGCTGGAAATACTCCATATAGCCGAGTCCGAGTGTCATTGTATAGCCCCAGACATTGTAGTTTTCTTTTCTTGTCTCTACCGGTCCCACGGAATCCTTCCAGTCGTAGACATTATCCCATATATAAGATCCCTCGGAGATACAGCCGCCCGGGAAACGCAAAAAGGTAGGATGAAGTTCAGCCAGAACCTCTACCATATCCCTGCGGAGGCGGTAGTTACTGTTATTCATGAAATTTTTGTGGGCGGTGTCCGATATTTTTTCTTCCGCAGCACCCCATACATTGTCCGGCATAAGAGATACCATATCAATGCACATCCCGCCGGAAAAAGAAAGCGAAATCTGCCCCATAACAGTCTCTGTGGCAACTAATTTGTCAGCATGGTATTGCTTCCACTGACCATCCCCGCTTACTTCGACCGTGACTGTATTGCTGACAGAAGCGGCCGTTCCATCCAGCAGTTCGACGGTGATGACGGCAGGAGAGTCAGCCTTTGCCCAGATGCTGAACTGATAGCCCTCCTCATGCTTCAGATTCATGGAGTAGTTCTCTGTATTATCACAGAAACCGCGGTTATAAAGCCGGGTTCCCTCCGGTACTTCGATATAATACGCATTGGCATCCGGATCTTCCAGACCGAAATATTCATTCAGACCTCCGGTTTTGTGTATCTCGATATGATCCAGATCACCAAACCAGAAACGCAGCGGTCTGTGGTTCCGCCCGGATGAGATGCCATTTTCCCCGCTTCTGGCATCATAGACGCGATAGGTAAAGTCCTCAAAGGAGCGGTTACTGATCATCTCGGCATAGATACCGCCGTCGGCGGCGTTGTTGATATCTTCGAAAAACAGACCATATAATGTTTTACTGATATCAAGCACCTCTTTGTTTCCATGGATCTTCAGTTCATAGGGCGCTACAAATTCAGGCATTACTGTGGCGCCGAAGTTTTTCTCAAGATGGCTGCTGCCACAGGTGAGGACAGCCTTGATGGCTACGCCGGCAGGATTTGCCGCCGGTGTGACCGTGCCATTTTGACTGATCAATCCTGCCGGTTCAAAACTCCAGCTTACCTGTACCCGGTCTTCCATAAGACCGGAAGGAAGTATCAGATCCTTTGTGATGATCTTTGGAGGAGCTGTCAGATATTTATTTTTTGCCAGTTTAAGAATATCCAGCTCGGACAGGGACTCGCACATAAGGCTTGTGATTTCATGCTCGGAGAGCGCTTTGTTGTAGATGCGGAAATCCGAGATGGCACCGGAAAAATCCGGGTCCGCCATAAACTGGGAGTGACCGATATAGTTATGGCAGTAATTATCTGTATCCTCCAGTGTGGCGAACCATTCACGGAATTTCTTGTATGTACCACTGGATGTCTGGCTGATAAAACCATCCGCCACCAGCTCCCCGTTGAGGTATACTCTTGGTCCGGCGCTGCTGAGAGTGCCGCCTTTTGTACCAGTTACGGTCATGGCAACATGAACCCACTCGCCGAGTGGGAATGCGAGGTTTGCATCCGCAAAAAGATCTGTACCGGCAAAGCATACACCGCGGATCGAGCGTGTGAGGAACAGATACGGTCCGTGAATGTTTTTGCCGAAGTCAAAAATACGTTCCCACACGTTGACCGCTTTACTGCTGTAGATCCATGTGGAGACAGTGAAGCCGGTATTATCGTTTACATCGGTAAGAAGATCAAAAGGGAGCTCCAGATAGGAACTTCCATATTCACCACCCTGAAATACTGCCGCCTTGCGGCCTTTTACTTCCTGGACTTCCGGCCTTCTTGTTCCGATCGCCATGGCGGTATTGCCTCTGCCGGAAGCATCCCTGCCCACATCAGAGGTATCGTCAAAGGGATACCAGGCAATCATATTTTCGTTTCGTGAGTTATTTGTCGTAGACATACTCGTCCTCCCAAAAATAAAAAATAATAGTCAGCAACATCAGTAAAAGGAATCTTCTTCAATAACATGGATTTCCAGGTAGTCGAAATCGACTGCTTCGATAAAATTATCCTGATAAAACCTGGTTTTATCAATTTTTTTGAATTCTTCTATATTTTTATCAAGCCAGATCGGTTCCTGCAGATCAAAGGTGATGCAAAACTCATGCAAACCGGCAAATACTTTCTTTGTCCGGTTCAGGGACGGGTCATTATTTTCGTAGACCATATCCCGCAGCATATGATTTTCCCTGAACAGTTTTCCCCATATGCGGAACATAAGACACCTCTTTCTTCTGAGTGATATATAATTGAAGTCATTCGTGATTTTGCCTTCGCGTAGATTATAACAATTTTTATGCTCTCCGTAAAGTATTTTCCAAAAGAATTATTTGACTTTATGTGGTTTTCTATTATAATGATGAGTAGATCATCACATATAGAAACGAGGAATCCGATATGGCAAAACTGATTGATGGGAAACTGATATCTGCACAGGTAAAAGATGAGTGTAGGGAACGTGTGGCAAAAGAGGGACTGGATGTAACACTGGCAGTGATTCAGGTAGGAAATGATCCGGCATCTACAGTCTATGTGGGGAACAAGAAAAAAGCGTGCGAATATATAGGGATCCATTCTCTTTCTTATGAACTTCCGGAAGAAACAACAGAGGAGGAGCTGCTGGCACTGGTGGAAAAACTGAATCAGGACGATAGTGTCCATGGAATCCTGGTACAGCTGCCGCTGCCTTCGCATATTGATGAGGATAAGGTGATCCAGAAGATCTCTCCGATGAAGGATGTGGATGGGTTTCATCCTCAGAGCGTGGGAGCACTCAGCATTGGTGAACCTGGATTTGTCTCCTGTACACCGGCCGGGGTGATTCAGCTTTTGAAGAGAAGCGGCGTAAAGATCGACGGCAGTGAATGTGTGATTGTGGGAAGGAGCAATATTGTAGGCAAGCCGATGGCGATGCTGATGCTGCGGGAAAACGCCACGGTAACGGTGTGCCACAGCCATACAAAGGATTTGAAGGAAGTGACAAAACGTGCCGATATTCTGATCGTGGCAGTCGGCAGACCCCGGTTTATCACAAGAGAGTATGTAAAAGAGGGAGCTGTTGTCATTGATGTGGGAATCCATCGTAATGAAGATAATAAACTGTGCGGCGATGTGGATTTTGCCGATGTAGAGCCGGTTGCGTCAGCGATCACCCCGGTTCCCGGCGGTGTGGGTCCCATGACGATCGCCATGCTTATGAATAACTGTGTGGAAGCGAAAGGAATCCAAAACGCATGAAGCTCTATTTTGTATCACTGGGATGTGACAAAAATCTGGTAGACAGTGAAAAGATGCTGGCGCTTCTCGTCCACCGTGATATGGAGGTTACGGATGTGGCAGAGGAGGCGGAAGTCATCATTATCAATACCTGTGGTTTTATACAGGATGCCAAAGAAGAAAGCATTGAGACGATTCTGGAGATGGCACAGATGAAAAAGGATGGTCAGTGCAGGGCACTGATCGTCGCCGGCTGTCTTGCCCAGCGGTATACAGAAGAAATTCAGAAAGAGATCCCTGAGGTGGACGCCATCGTAGGAACAGCGGCTTATGATCAGATTGCTACAGCTGTAGAACAAAGCCTGGCGGGAGAGAATATGGTATGGATGCATGACCTGGACTATCTTCCTGCCAATCTGACAGAACGCCTTCCGGCAGTGTCAGGGTACACATCCTGCTTAAAAATCGCCGAAGGGTGCAGTAAACGCTGTACATATTGTATTATCCCCCGGCTGAGGGGAGATTACCGCAGTGTGCCGATGGAAGAACTGCTCTGTGAGGCAGAGCAGCTGGCAGCGGCCGGAACCAGAGAACTGATTGTGATCGCACAGGAGACAACCGTTTATGGCGTGGATCTCTATGGAGAAAAGAAACTCCCTGAACTATTGACAAAACTGTGCCGTATTGATGGGATAGAATGGATACGGCTGATGTATTGTTACCCGGAAGAGATCACAGAGGAACTGCTCCAGGTCATGAAACAGGAACCAAAGATCTGTCATTATCTGGATCTGCCGGTACAACACTGCAACGATGAGATCCTGCGGCGTATGGGGCGCAGAACCAATAAAAAGGAACTGACAGAAATAATTGCGAAGATTCGCAGGATCCTGCCAGATGTGACGCTGAGGACCACCCTGATCAGTGGATTTCCGGGAGAGACAAAAGAACAGCATGACGAATGTCTGGATTTTGTGAGGCAGACCCGGTTTGACCGGCTGGGGGTATTTCCTTATTCTCCGGAAGAGGGAACCCCGGCGGCAGAATATGCAGACCAGGTACCGGACGAGATCAGACGTCAGTGGGCGGATGAGATCATGGAAGCAGAACAGAACGTGATCTTCCGGCAGAATGAATCCATGGCAGGGAAACAACTGCGGGTTATCACAGATGGTTTTCTGCCGGAAGAGGGAGTCTATACAGGCAGGACCTACCGGGATGCGCCGGAGATCGACGGCTGTATCTTTTTTGAGGCGCCATATGAGATCCTTTCCGGCACGATGCTGACTGTCCTGGTCACGGAGGCGCAGGGGTATGACCTGGCTGGTGAAATATGGAATGAGGGGGAACAGGGATGAATGTACCGAATCGTTTGACAATACTGCGTGTAATCATAATTCCTCTTTTTGTTGTCGTGATGCTGTGTCCCGCATTTCCATACTCGGACTATGTGGCGGGCGGGCTTTTTATCGCTGCCTGTGTCACAGATTTTTTTGACGGATATCTGGCAAGAAAGTACAATCAGGTCACTACTTTTGGGAAATTTATGGATCCCCTGGCAGATAAACTGCTGGTGAGCGCGGCGCTGATCTGTTTTCTGGCCGATGCAGATTCAGCGATGCCGGTATGGGCGGTTATTGTTATTATCAGCCGGGAATTTATTATCAGTGGATTCCGCCTGGTGGCTGCTGAAAAAGGAGTGACTATTGCGGCGAATTACTGGGGCAAGGTAAAGACAGTCGTACAGATGATCATGTCGATTCTCCTGATCTTTGATTTCAGGCATCCGTTATTCCGCATCCTGGATGTCATATTTGTGTATGCCGCGGTAATACTAACAGTAATATCGCTGATCGATTATATTTATAAAAACCGTGAAATTATGAAGGATGTGGATTAATATGCCGGGAGAGTACGAGCTTGTCACCAAACTGACAAACAAACACTATACAATAGCAGCAGCTGAATCCTGTACAGGAGGACTGCTTGCTGCTGCCATCGTAAATGTCAGCGGGGCGTCTGCTGTGTTAAACTGCAGTTTTGTGACATATTCAAATGAGGCAAAAGAAAGACTGGCAGGTGTCAGGCATGAAACACTGTCACAATATGGTGCAGTGAGTTCCCAGACGGCAGGGGAGATGGCGCTGGGGTGTGCCAGGGCTGCCGGTGCCGATGTGGGACTTTCTACGACCGGAATCGCCGGACCGGACGGCGGAACCCGGGAGAAGCCTGTCGGACTTGTCTATATCGGCTGTGCGGTCCATGAAAGGTTAACTGTAGAGCGTTATATGTTTTCCGGAGACCGGTTTTCTGTGCGCCAGCAAACTGTAAAAGCGGCACTGGATTTGGCAATACGCTGTATGGAATATGAGGAGTGATATTGTGAAAAAAGTAAGATCACTGTTGTTTTTGTCCTGTCTGTTTTTGACAATCGCCATAATGGCAGGATGTGAGGGAACAAAAGGAAAGGTAGTGGAGGCGACGCCGACGCCTGTTCCGATACAAAAAAATAAAATTGAGACACTGGCGATTTATTCAATCAATTCCGATAATATGACACTGATCCCTGTTTCAGTCAGAAAGGGTTCCCAGAAACTTTCCCCCTCATATGTAGCAGGACTGGTGATGGAGAATCTGAATGAAGAAAATATAATAATAACCGATATATATCAAAAGGGTAAAAAAGTGATCGTTTCTTTTGATCCGGATGGGAAACCGGTCAAAAACTGCACTGCCAAAATGGAGACACTGATCCTGGAGGCATTTGCCAACAGCCTTCTGGATAATGTAAAAAACTGTTCGCAGGTAATTTTCCGGTGCGATGGAAAAGAGTACAAAAGCAGTCAGTATTCTTTTGGATTAAACGAAGTATATGCTTCCGAGTAATGGAGTTACAGAATGAAAAAAGTAGTAGTAGTCGGAGGAGGGGCGGCCGGTATGATGGCAGCACTCCGTATTGCAGAGGCGGGGCATACAGTAGTCCTTCTGGAAAAAAATGAAAAATTAGGCAAAAAATTATTTATCACAGGAAAAGGGAGATGCAATATCACCAACGCCTGTGATGTTTCTGATTTATTTTCTAATATTGTCTCCAATCCCAAATTTTTATACAGTGCATTTTATGGTTTTACGAATCAGGATGTGGTCACTTTTTTTGAAGGCCATGGGCTGAGGACAAAGCAGGAGCGCGGCAGACGGGTATTTCCGCGATCGGATAAATCTTCGGATGTGATAAAAGTACTGTCGCAGGAATGCCGGCAAAGAGGTGTGCAGGTACAACTGCGGGCGGAGGTGGATGATCTGATGACAGAACCCGGGGAAATGCCGGGGAAGGAAAAAAGAGTGACTGGTGTCATCTTAAAAAACGGGGATCATATTGCCGCAGATGCTGTGGTCCTTGCCACCGGAGGCGTTTCCTATCCGTCAACAGGGTCTACCGGGGATGGCTACCGTATGGCACAGAAAGCCGGACATACAATCGTACCCGTCCGTGCCGGTCTGACAGGGATGACTGTGAAAGAAGAAATACCGTCCCGGCTGCAGGGACTTACACTCAAAAATTGTGCGTTGTCTGTTTCCAGGCAGGAGAAGCCAGACAAGTCATTATACAGTGGGATGGGAGAACTTCTGTTTACCCACTATGGAGTCAGTGGTCCGCTGATTCTGAGCGCCAGCAGTCTGGCCGGGGATTACCTTGCCGGAAATGGTGAGCTGCAGCTTCATATCGATCTGAAGCCGGCACTGTCAGATGTCCAGCTTGATAAGCGGATTTTGCGGGATTTTGACGCAGCACCAAACCTGGATATCAAAAATGCCCTCGTTCATCTGTTGCCAAAAAGCCTGATACCTGTTATGCTATCTATATGTGGAATACAGGAAAATATAAAAGTGAACCATATATCCAGAGAGCAGAGAAAAAAATTGTGCGATAGCTGCAAAGATCTGGTACTGACCCTCACGGGACTGCGTCCCATTGAGGAGGCAATCATTACAAGAGGCGGTATTAAAGTGGGAGAAGTGGATCCTTCTTCCATGGCATCCAAAAAGATGGAAGGTCTTTATTTTGCCGGTGAAATACTGGATCTGGATGCTCTTACCGGCGGATTCAATCTTCAGATCGCCTGGTCTACCGGGTATGCGGCATGCAGTGATATCGTGTGAAAAATATTGGAGGGAAATTATGAATATTGCGATTGACGGACCTGCAGGGGCAGGCAAAAGTTCCATTGCGAAGCTGGTGGCTAAGGATTTGGATTTTATTTATGTGGATACCGGGGCGATGTTTCGTGCCATGGCATATTTTTTTCTGACGAACGGAGTGGATCCCCGGGATGAAGAGGCAGTCAGCAGTAAGTGTGCCGGGATCCGCATACGGATTGAATACGCGGAAGGGGTCCAGCATATTTATCTGAATGATGAGGATGTATCGACGGAGATCCGGCAGGAAGAAGTGGGCAAAAATGCTTCCGTCATCGCTTCTTATCCGGTGATACGGACAAAGCTCCTGGAACTGCAGAGGGCGATGGCAGCGGAACATGATGTGATCATGGACGGGAGAGATATTGGGACGGTAGTGCTCCCGGATGCGGAGGCAAAGATCTTTTTGACAGCAAGCTCACGTGTGCGTGCTGAGCGGCGTTACAAAGAATTGCGGGAAAAGGGTGTGGACTGTGATCTGGACCAGATTGAGGAAGATATCATCGAACGGGACAGACAGGACATGAACCGGGAGATCGCACCGTTGAAACAGGCGGAGGATGCGGTTTTTGTGGATACTTCCTATATGAGTATTGAGGAAGTGGTAAAGACGATACGGGAAATTGCTGAGGCGAAGAGGTGATCGGGTGAGAGTGGAACTGGCAGAGAGCGCGGGATTTTGTTTTGGAGTGAAAAGAGCTGTGGAAAGTGTATACCGGCTGGCTGGAGAAACAGAGGGCAGGGTATGTACCCTGGGACCGATCATTCACAATGAACAGGTTGTGAAAGATCTGGAAGACCGGGGCGTCTTTGTCGCTGAAACAGCGGAGGAACTGGAGGATCCTGCCCGGACAACGCTGGTGATCCGTTCTCACGGAGTCTCCCCGGATGTGATCCGGGATCTGGAAGAAAAAGGCATATCTTATGAAGACGCTACCTGCCCGTTTGTGAAAAAAATACATGATACCGTATCATTATACAGCGGCAGGGGATACCAGATCATACTGATCGGCTCACCATCCCATCCGGAGGTTCAGGGAATCCTTGGCTGGACCGGGGGCAGCGGGATCGTGATCGAGACACCAGAGCAGGCAGAGCAATTTATTTTGGAAAATAAAGGACAAAAAATATGTATTGTTGCACAAACGACATTTAATTACAAAAAATTTAAAGATTTAGTTGAAATTATTGAAAAAAAAGGTTATGATATATATGTTGTGAATACTATATGCAACGCCACCTCTACCAGACAGAAAGAGGCGGAAGATCTTGCAGCGCGGTCAGAGGCGATGATCGTGATCGGCGGGAAAAACAGTTCCAATACGCGGAAGCTGTATGAAATATGTAAAAATCAGTGTGCAAACACTTTTTTTATACAGACAGTAGATGATCTGGGTTCCATTTCTCTCAGTTCATTTACAAGCCTAGGTATTACTGCAGGGGCATCCACCCCAAAAAACATTATACAGGAGGTTCTAAGGGCATGTCAGATTTAAGTTTTGAAGAAATGTTAGAGGATTCATTAGTAACAATCCACAATGGTGAGGTTGTAGAAGGGACAGTTATCGAAGTTAAGGACAATGAGATTATCTTGAACATTGGATATAAAGCAGATGGTATATTAACTAAGAATGAATATAGTAATAACGCTGATATTGACTTAACAGCCGAAGTGAAAAAGGATGACAAGATGACTGTTAAGGTTTTGAAAGTGAATGACGGAGAAGGTCAGGTTCTTCTTACCTACAAGAGACTGCAGCAGGATAAGATGAACAAAGTATTTGAAGAAGCATTTGAGAACAAAGAGGTGCTTACCGGTAAGGTGGCTGCTGTTCTCAAGGGTGGATTGAGCGTGGCATATGGGGAAGGCCGCGTCTTCATTCCGGCAAGCCTTGTTTCGGATATCTATGAAAGAGACCTCTCAAAATATCAGGATCAGGAGATCCAGTTTGTACTGACTGAGGTCAATCCTCACAAGAGAAGGATCATCGGTGACCGCAAGCAGCTGGTTGCAGAGCAGAAAAAGAAAGCACAGGAAGAACTTCTGGCACGGATCGAGATCGGTATGATGATTGAAGGTGTTGTGAAAAATCTCACTGATTTTGGTGCATTCATTGATCTGGGTGGTGCTGACGGGCTGCTTCATATTTCAGAGATGTCATGGGGACGAGTGGATGATCCCAAGAAACTGTTCAAGGTCGGTGACAAGGTTACTGTTATGATCAAGGATATCCAGGATACGAAGATTGCCCTGACGATGAAACTGGAAGAGAACAATCCATGGAGGACAGCGGCAGAGAAATACGGAGTCGGTACTGTGATCACCGGCAAGGTAGCAAGAATGACTGATTTTGGTGCTTTTGTCGAACTGGAAGAGGGAATTGATGCCCTGCTCCATGTATCACAGATTTCCATCGAGCATGTGGAGAAACCTTCGGATGTGCTGAAGATCGGTCAGGAGATCACAGCAAAGATCGTTGATTTCAATGAAGAGACCAAAAAGATCAGTCTGAGTATCAAAGCGATCGAGATAGAAAATAAAAAGGAAGCAGAGAGCTCTGGATCAGAGGAATCTCTCGAAGAGTAATGGATTATGGAAGATAATTATGAATCTTTTAAAAGCGAATACCTGCGTCTCTCGGATATTGATCTGAATTCCTATAAAGAGAGTCAGATGAAACGTAGAATTAATAATTTTATGTCAAAATATGAAGTGAAGGATTACAGTGGTTTCCTTCAGCTGCTGAAAAAGGATACGGAGGTATATGATAAATTTATCACATACCTGACGATCAATGTTTCCGAGTTTTACCGCAACCCGCTACAGTGGCAGGCATTGGAGAAAGAAGTGTTTCCCAGTATGCTTGAGCGGTATAAAAACAGACCGATCAAGATATGGAGTGCAGCGTGTTCCACAGGTGATGAGCCGTATTCCCTGGCGATGGTCCTGAGTGAATTTCTTCCGATGAACCAGTTTGAGATCCTTGCTACGGATCTGGATCTGGAAGTGCTTGGAAAAGCGAAGAAGGGATATTATCCGGACAAGAGTGTGAAGGGGCTGCCAAAGAAATACCGGGATAAATATATCGAAGATGACGGCAAGGGGATCGTCAAGGTATCTGACAAGCTGAAGCCATGTATTAAATTCCAGCAGCATAATTTACTGAAGGATCCTTATCCGAAAGGGGTACATATGATTGTATGCCGCAATGTGATGATCTATTTTACCAAGGAAGCCAAGGATGAGATTTATCATAAGTTTAACGCTGCGTTATGTCCCAGAGGTGTGTTGTTCGTAGGAAGTACAGAGCAGATCATCGGCGCATCGGAATTTGGTTTTAAAGGTACCCAGTCGTTCTTTTATGAAAAAGCCTGAGTTGAGAAAATGAATCAAAGCCATCCTGTCTGACAGGGTGGTTTTGTTATATTTGACTTTTATATTGTTATCTAGTATATTATAGGATGGATTGCATTACGAAAAGGAGGCGGTATGAATGAATCATAAGGTTGTAGTTGCGCTGGATGCCATGGGGGGCGATTATGCACCGGCAGAGACAGTAAAAGGGGCTGTAGAAGCTGTCCGGGAGCATCCGGAGATCAAAGTGATATTGGTGGGGAAAGAAAAAGAGATCCAGAATGAATTAGAAAAATATACGTATTCAGAAGATAATATAGATGTAAAAAATGCCACGGAAATCATTGATATGGGTGAGGTTCCCACAAAAGCCATCCGTGAAAAGAAGGATTCCTCGCTTGTTGTGGCAATGAACCTGGTGAGGAATGATCAGGCAGACGCTGTTGTGTCCGCGGGCAGTACCGGGGCGATTCTTGTGGGGGGGCAGCTGGTAGTAGGGCGGATCAAAGGGATTAAGCGTCCGGCGCTGGCGCCGTTTCTGCCTTCTAAAAAAGGATTTTCCCTTTTGATCGACTGTGGTGCCAATGTAGACGCCAGACCGGAACACCTGGTACAGTTTGCCCAGATGGGTTCGGTGTATTTTGAAAATGTTATGGGTAAGAAAAATCCTACGGTCGGGATTGTCAATATAGGTACAGAAGAAGAAAAAGGAAACCAGCTGGTGAAGGAAACCTACCCAATGCTGAAAGAATGCAGGGATATCAATTTTATCGGAAGTGTGGAGGCAAGAGAGATCGCGAAGGGCGGATGTGACATTCTTGTGTGTGAGGCTTTTGTTGGAAATGTGATACTGAAATTTTTTGAAGGAGTGGCGCTTACTTTTCTTGGCTGCATCAAAGAGGGACTGCTGGCGAGTCTCCGGACAAAGATCGGCGCGGTATTGATCAAACCGGCATTAAAGGGTTTGTTAAAAACATTTGATGTCAGCAGTCAGGGAGGTGCTCCGCTGCTCGGATTAAAAGGTCTTGTAGTGAAGGCACATGGAAATTCCAAAAGCAGTGAGATCAGGACGGCGATCGCACAGTGTATCGCCTTTAAGGAAAACAGTATCAGTGATAAGATCGCAAAGATGGTACAGGAGTAATAAGAGGAGATTAAGTATGAGCGGACAGCGACTAAAAGAATTTCAAAAAATAACAGGGTATACATTTCAAAATGAAAATCTTTTGAAAAATGCCCTGACCCACAGCTCTTTTGCCAATGAAAAGCACTGGCAGTACAACGCCAATAATGAGCGGCTGGAGTTTCTGGGGGATGCTGTCCTGGAACTGGTCAGCAGTGAGTTTATCTTTCGCAGAAATCCTAAGATGGTTGAGGGGAAAATGACGAAAATGCGCGCCAGTCTGGTGTGTGAAATGAGTCTTGCCGATGCGGCAAGACAGATCCGTCTCGGTGAGTATCTGTATCTCGGGAAGGGAGAATACCGTACAGGCGGCGACAAGCGGGATTCGATTTTGTCGGATGCGTTTGAGGCGGTGATCGGTGCGATCTATCTGGATGGCGGATTTGAGCCGGCAGGGACATTTATCCGGACTTTTGTTTTGTCTGATATCGAAAAAAAGCAGTTATTCCATGACAGCAAAACAATCCTGCAGGAGATGATACAGGAAAAGGATCATGAAAACACATGCATTACCTATCCTGTCGTATCAGAACGGGGACCGGATCATGATAAGCAGTTTGAAGTGCGCTGTGAGATCAATGGTATATCCTATGCGAAGGGCACAGGACATACCAAAAAGGCGGCAGAACAGAAGGCTGCCTATGAAACGATATTATTATTGAGAAACGGAGAATATAATGTACCTGAAAAGCATTGAAGTGCATGGGTTTAAATCTTTTGCCAATAAATTAGTGTTTGAATTTCATAACGGGATCACTGGGATTGTTGGACCAAACGGCAGTGGAAAAAGCAATGTGGCAGATGCGGTGCGGTGGGTGCTGGGGGAACAGAGTGCCAGGCAGCTGCGCGGTGCCAATATGCAGGATGTCATATTTTCAGGAACCGAAATGCGGCAGCCACAGAGCTATGCTTATGTTGCCCTCACCATATCCAACGAAGACCATCAGCTGGCTCTTCCTTATGAGGAAGTAAAGGTGGCAAGACGGGTCTACCGTTCCGGGGAGAGCGAGTATCTTCTCAATGGTGCGACGTGCCGGCTGAGGGATGTGCAGGAGCTGTTTTTTGATACCGGTATCGGGAAGGAAGGTTATTCGATCATCGGACAGGGACAGATTGACCGCATCCTCAGCGGTAAACCGGAGGAACGGCGGGAATTGTTTGATGAGGCGGCGGGAATCGTAAAATATAAAAAGAGAAAAATGGCGGCGGAGAAGAATCTGGCGGCGGAGAGCCAGAATCTTTTGCGTGTACAGGATATTCTGGCGGAACTGGAAAAGCAGGTCGGTCCTCTGGAGAGGCAGTCCCAGAAGGCGAGAGAATACCTGAATTTGAAAGAGGAATTGAAAAATGCGGAGATCGCACTGTTCCGTATGGACTACGAAAGTCTGCAGAATGAGATTGAAGAGATCCGGCAGAATGCAGAGAATACATCCCGGGAGCTGGAGCAGGCAAAGGCCGAGAAAGAAAAATCCCGTTTTCAGTATGAAGAGATTGAGGAATCCATCGCTGAATTTGACCGTTCCATCGAGCGGAAAAAAGAAAAGGTCAATCACAATCATCTGCTGAGGACAAATTTTGAGAGTGAAGTCCGTATTACAAAAGAAAAAATATCTTCCGTCACCCAGGGCAAGGAATATTATAAAGAGCGTACAGATGCCCTGACCGCAAGCCGTACCGAGGCAGAAGAAGAACTGAAAACATATGAAGAGACCAGAGGGGAAGCGCTGAAGCAGCTTTCTGAGATGGAAGACCGTGAAAAAGAGACGGTGGATGCCCTGACCGCACTGGAAAAAGAAATTACGGAGAAGGAAATCCAGCTCAATGAACAGAATGACACGATACTCGATGCGATGAATGTTTCTTCCAAGATTGTAGTGGAACAGCAGAAGGCGAAATCCATGCTGGAGCAGAACAATCTGCGCAAAGTTGAGCTGAATCAGAAAATATTATCTAATAAATCCCAGGTCTCTGCCGCGTCAGAGGAGATGGAAAAAGAAAAAACGGCGCTGCATGCGGCGAAGAAAGAACTGGATCAGGAATATGTGGCGAGGAAGACACTGCTGGCAGAGGCAGATCAAGAGCGCAGCCGGATCCAGAAGCTCCAGCAAAAACGTCAGGATATCCAGAAGCAATATCATATGGAGCATTCAAAGCTGGATACACTGAAGAATATGGCAGAACGCTATGACGGATATGGACAGAGTATTAAGAGAGTCATGGAACAAAAAAAAGAGAATCCGGGGCTTCTTGGTGTTGTCGCTGATATTATCCAGGTAGACAGCCGGTATGAGACAGCCGTTGAGACAGCGCTTGGCGGGAATATCCAGAATATCGTGACAGAAGATGAGCATGTGGCAAGAAAAATGATAGAACTGTTAAAGAAAAACCACTTTGGGCGTGCAACTTTTCTGCCATTGACGACAGTGACACCCAAAAGAGAGGACCCATTTCGGGAGGAAATCCTCTCTGAGACTGGCGTTTTGGGCAATCTGGCTGAATATGCCGGACGAGAGCACAAATATGACAAGGTGATCGAATATCTTCTGGGACGTTATCTGCTGGTGGATACGATCGATCATGCCATGCAGATCAGCCGGAAATATCATTTTTCGATCCGGATTGTCACGCTGGAGGGTGAGCTTCTTAATCCGGGCGGTTCCCTGTCCGGAGGAGCATTCCGGAATAACAGCAATCTTCTGGGACGCCGCCGGGAGATGGAAACGCTGCAGCAGTCGATCCAGGAGATCCAGGAAGAACTTAAGAGTAACAAGGAGGAGATCCAGGAATGCAGCAGGCAGGTAGAAAAGCTGGTGCAGGAAGCGAATAGTAAAAATGAATTGCTGAAAGAACTGGAATTAAAGCAAAATACAGCGAACATAAAGTACGAACAGGCAGTCGGGATCAAGGAGCAGAAGGAAAAAGAGTATCTTGCGATCATGGGTGATGGCAAGGAAATTGAGACTCAGAAACAGATCCTGGAGGAAGCCCTGTCCCGGATCAATCAGGAACTGGAAGAAAATTCAGTAAGAGAAGAACAGGCAAAAGATAAGGTACAGACCCTGACCAGAGAGCTGGAGGGTGATCATGAGAAACAGACAGAGTGGCAGGATAAGCTGGCACAGATCCACCTTGAGATCTCTTCCTTTCAGCAGAAGAATAATTATATCGCAGAAAATATCCACCGCATCACAGGAACACTGCAAGAGCTGCAGACAGAATACGACCGTCTTATGGAAGAACAGGACAATTCAGACGGTGCGGTGGAAGAGATGCAGGAAATCATACGCGGATATGAAGAAAAATACACGGCGCTGGGAGAAGAGACCGAAAGATTACTGGCAGAGATCGAAGAGGAAACAAAGAAAAAGGAAGAGAATATTGCTTCGCAGAAAGACTTTTTTGACCGGAGAGATAAGCTGATGGAGCATATCAATGAATTGAATAAAGAGAGTTTCCGTCTGGATTCCCGCAAAAACAATCTAGAGGAAAAACAGGAAAACAAGGTCAATTATATGTGGAACGAATATGAGCTGACCTATCACAATGTGGAAGACATGGCGCTTGATACGTCGGTATCGTATACCCGGATGAAGGCGAATGTAGGTGAGACGAAGACGAAGATCCGTGACCTCGGTGACGTCAATGTCAATGCCATTGAAGATTACAAATCTGTCCGGGAGCGATATGAACTTCTCAAATCACAGCATGATGATCTGGTAGAATCCGAGGAGGCGTTAAAGAAAATCATAGCTGATCTCGATGAGGAAATGAGAAAACAGTTTGTAGAAAAATTTACGGATATACAAAAGCAGTTTGACAAGGTATTCCGGGAACTGTTTGGCGGCGGCAAGGGCACGCTGGAGCTTGTGGAAGACGAAGATGTGCTGGAGGCAGGCATCACTATTAATGCACAGCCCCCAGGTAAGAAGCTCGGTAATATGATGCAGCTATCCGGCGGGGAAAAGGCGCTGACGGCGATCGCGCTGCTCTTTGCCATTCAGAATCTGAAACCTTCGCCCTTCTGTCTGCTGGATGAGATCGAGGCGGCGCTGGACGATTCCAACGTAAAACGGTATGCAAAATATTTACATAAGCTGACAAAGAATACACAGTTTATCGTGATCACCCACCGCAAGGGGACCATGGAGGCTGCTGATGTACTGTATGGTATCACGATGCAGGAAAAAGGTGTGTCGACACTAGTGTCAGTGAAATTAATCGAGGAGCAGTTAGAGGATTAGGAGGATTTCAAATGGAAGAAAAAATAGGTTTTTTCAGAAAGCTGAAAAATGGATTGGAAAAAACAAGAAAATCGTTTGTTTCCGGGGTTGATTCCCTGTTTAACGGTTTTTCTGAGATTGATGATGATTTTTATGAGGAGCTGGAAGAACTGCTGGTCATGGGAGATATCGGCATCAATACGACCATGCGTATCATTGACGGACTCAGAGAAAAGGTGAAAGAAGATAAAATAAAAGAAGCGAGTGCCTGCAAACAGCTGCTGATCGATACGATCAAAAACCAGATGCAGGTCCATGAGGACGCTTATGATTTTCTGAACCGGAAGGCAGTCCTGCTGCTGATCGGTGTCAATGGCGTCGGGAAAACAACCAGTGTAGGGAAGCTTGCCGGACAATTTAAAAATATGGGCAAGAAGGTGATGCTGGCAGCTGCCGACACATTCCGTGCCGGCGCCATTGACCAGCTGAAGGAATGGGCGTCACGCGCCGGTGTGGATATCATTGCAGGACAGGAGGGATCGGACCCGGCCGCCATCGTCTATGATGCCGTGGCAGCGGCAAAAGCAAGGGATGTTGATATCCTGCTCTGTGATACAGCCGGACGGCTTCACAACAAAAAAAATCTGATGGCGGAGCTTCATAAGATCCATACGATCATTGAGAAGGAATATCCGGAAGCACTGCTTGAAACAATGATCGTCGTAGACGGGACCACCGGGCAGAATGCGCTTGCACAGGCAAAGGAATTCAGTGAAGTGGCAGAGGTCAGCGGCGTCGTACTGACAAAACTGGATGGAACGGCAAAGGGAGGGATCGCCATTGCGATCCAGTCCGAACTGGATATTCCGGTCAAGTACATCGGGATTGGCGAGCAGATCGGTGACCTGCAGCGTTTTGATGCGGAAGAATTTGTCAACGCACTGTTCAGCGGAAATGAACAGTAATAACGATACCAGAAAAAGAAAGGTTGTGTCCTATCTATGATGACATTAGAGAAATTTGAGGAAGCCAGTGAGGCGGTAAAAAATGTAATCCTTCCCACCAATCTGATCTACAGTGAATATTACAGCGCACAGACGGACGGCAGGATTTATCTGAAACCGGAAAATATGCAGTATACCGGCGCTTACAAAGTGCGGGGTGCCTATTATAAGATCAGCACCCTTTCCCCGGAAGAGAGAAAACGGGGACTGATCACGGCGTCGGCAGGCAACCACGCCCAGGGAGTAGCATATGCGGCGAAGCTTTTTGGGGCAAAGGCAGTTATCGTAATGCCGAATACGACCCCTCTGATCAAAGTGAACCGGACAAAGAGCTATGGGGCGGAAGTTGTTCTTTACGGGGATGTCTATGACGATGCCTGTACCCATGCCCTTGAGCTGGCAGAGGAAAACGGTTATACCTTTATCCATCCTTTCGATGATGAGGTCGTGGCGACAGGGCAGGGATCCATCGCCATGGAGATCATCAAGGAGCTGCCTACTGTGGATATGATCCTGGCTCCCATCGGGGGCGGCGGTCTTGTCTGCGGCGTGTCAACCCTTGCCAAGCTTCTCAATCCCAATATACGGATCGTCGGAGTTGAACCGGCAGGGGCAAACTGTATGCAGGAATCTCTCCGGCAGGGAAAGATCGTATCCCTGCCCGGTGTGAACACGATCGCAGACGGTACTGCTGTAAAAACGCCGGGGAGTAACATTTTCCCTTATATTCAGAAAAATGTAGACGAGATCGTTACTGTGGACGATCATGAACTCATCGTCAATTTCTTAGATATGGTGGAGAACCACAAAATGATCGTAGAAAACTCGGGACTTCTCAGCGTGGCTGCCCTGAAACAGCTGGACTGTAAAGGGAAGAAGATCGTCTGCATCCTGAGCGGCGGCAATATGGATGTCATTACGATGTCCTCTGTCGTACAGCACGGGCTGATCCAGCGGGGCAGGATCTTTACGGTCAGCGTCCAGCTGCCGGACCGTCCGGGAGAGCTTCTGCATGTGGCGGATGTCATTGCCAGGGCGCAGGGAAATATCATACGCCTGGAGCATAACCAGTTTGTCAGCATTAACCGGAATGCAGCGGTGGAACTGACGATCACGATGGAGGCATTTGGCAATGAGCACAGGGAGAGTATTATCCGTGAACTGGAAAAGGCGGGATATACCCCCAGACAGGAACGTCCGACAGGCATCTATTAATCGGAAGAAGAGGGAGGAAATGGACATGCCAGAAAATCTGTATCAGAAATCATTGTTATTTACACCAGAGGGTGTGCGGGATATTTATGGTGAAGATTGTGAAAAACGTTATAAAATACAAAATGCGATCCATACGATCATGAAATTATATGGTTTTAAAGATATCCAGACTCCCACATTTGAGTTTTTTGATATATTCAACCACGAAAAGGGAACGGTTACATCCAAAGAGATGTTCAAATTTTTTGACCAGTACAACAATACCCTTGTACTGAGACCGGATATCACACCGTCCATCGCCCGCTGCGTGGCAAAATATTATGATGCGGAAGAAATGCAGATCCGGCTCTGCTATACAGGAAATACGTTTGTGCACCGGAGCGGATATCAGGGGAAGCTTTCTGAGATCACACAGATCGGCGCAGAGCTTATGAATGATGATTCTTCGGATGCTGACGGTGAAATGATCGCCATGACGATCGAGGGACTGCTAAAATCCGGGTTAAAAGAATTTAAGGTGGATATTGGTCACGCCGCCCTGTTCCGCGGTCTTGTGGATGAGGCGCAGCTGACAGAAGAAGAAACAGCACTGCTAAAACGGTATCTGGCGAATAAAAATATATTTGCCGTGGAAGAACTGCTGGAGAAAAAAGAAATTCCCGGCAGCTGCAAAGAATTGCTGATACAGCTTCCCGATCTGTTTGGCGGGATTGAGACGATCACCTGTGCAAAAGAGAAAACATCCCACGCCGGAGCAGCGGAAGCGCTGGAGCGTCTGGAGAAGATTTATCACATTCTGGAGACATACGGTCTGTCCGGACACGTTACTTTTGATCTTGGTATGCTTTCACATTATGAATATTATACCGGGGTGATCTTCAAAGCCTATACGTATGGAACAGGAGACGCCATCGTCACCGGAGGGCGGTATGACAGCCTGGTTGAACAATTTGGAAAGAAAACCCCGGCGATCGGTCTTGTCTTTGTCCTCGACCAGCTGATGGAGGCACTGGACAGCCAGAAGGTAGAGATTGATGCCAGGGAGGGTGACATACTGATTTTATACCGTTCTGCAAACCGGAAACCGGCGATCGAGCTTGCCAGTGAGCTTCGTTCCCAAAACAGATCTGCCAGACTGATGCGTAAAAATGCGGAGACATCATTGGAAGAATATAAAGAATTTGGCAGACGCAATGAAGTGTCATCGATCTTTTATATTGATGACACAGGTGAAGTGACAGAGTTTAAACTCAGGGAAGAGTAACGAAGAACGGAGGCATAAGAGAGAATATGAGATATATAACGATAGCCCTGGCGAAGGGACGTCTGGCAAAACAGACTCTGGCGCTGCTGGAGCAGACCGGCATTACCTGTGAAGAGATGAAAGAGAAAGAAACAAGAAAGCTGATCTTTGTCAACGAAGAATTAGGTCTGAAATTCTTTTTGTCAAAGACCTCAGATGTGCCGACTTACGTGGAATACGGCGCCGCCGATATCGGCGTGGTGGGAAGCGATACGATCATGGAAGAGGGAAGGAAGGTTCTGGAAGTACTGGATCTCGGACTTGGGAAATGCGATATGTGTGTGGCAGGTCCTGTCAGCGCGAAAGAATTATTGAAGAAGAACCAGGTGATCCGGGTGGCTTCCAAGTATCCAAAGATCGCAAAGGATTATTTTTATAATAAGAAACACCAGACGGTGGAGATCATTAAGCTGAACGGCTCGGTGGAACTGGCGCCGATCGTGGGGTTGTCTGAGGTGATCGTGGATATTGTGGAGACTGGTTCCACACTCCGCGCCAACGGACTGGAAGTGCTGGAGACGATCTGTCCGCTGTCGGCGAGAGTCATTGTAAACGAGGCGAGTATGAAACTCCAGAGAGAACGGATCACAAATCTGGTGAAAGATGTAAAGAGTGCATTAGAACTGCAGAAATGAGGTGTATCATGCGTATTATTCCATTGACGGACGAGACAAAAAATAACATATTAGACGATCTCTTAAAAAGGAGCCCAAACAATTATGACAAGTATCAGGATACGGTAAATGAAATTCTGAATGAGGTAAAAGAAAAGGGGGACAAGGCGGTTTTTCAGTATACCAAAAAATTTGACCAGGCTGATCTGACAGCGGAAACCCTGTATGTGACAGAAGAAGAAATCAATGATGCCTATTCCAAAGTGGATCCGGGACTGGTGGATGTGATGAAAAAATCGATTGCAAACATCCGCTCTTATCATGAAAAACAGGTGCGGAACAGCTGGTTTACCACGAGAGAGGACGGCGTGATCCTGGGACAGCGCATCACACCGCTGGAAAGTGTGGGCGTCTATGTGCCGGGAGGGAAGGCGGCCTATCCATCCA
The DNA here is from genome assembly GCA_910584875.1 of uncultured Eubacterium sp. Lineage (GTDB taxonomy): Bacteria > Bacillota > Clostridia > Lachnospirales > Lachnospiraceae > Eubacterium_F. The sequence continues at coordinate 2,279 of CAJUDA010000009.1, read as the reverse complement.
GTGTACTGATGAATATCATTCCGGCTAAAACAGCAGGAGTGAAACGCATTGTCATGGTGACGCCGCCGGGGGCAGATGGTCAGGTAAATCCGGCGACTCTTGTTGCTGCCCATCTTGCAGGTGCTACGGAAGTGTGTAAAGTGGGCGGCGCCCAGGCTGTGGCGGCTCTTGCTTACGGGACAGAATCCATACCAAAAGTGGACAAGATCGCCGGTCCGGGCAATATCTTTGTCGCTCTGGCGAAAAAATCTGTATACGGACATGTCAGCATTGATTCGGTTGCCGGACCGAGCGAGATCCTGGTTCTGGCTGATGAGACGGCAAACCCACGGTATGTGGCGGCAGACTTATTGTCCCAGGCAGAACATGATGAACTGGCTTCTGCGATCCTTGTTACTACGAGCCGGGAACTGGCAGAGAAGGTTTTAGCCCAGGTGGAAGAATTTACCGAATCCCTGTCCCGCCGGGATATCATAACCCATTCGATTGAAAACTATGGCTATATCCTTCTTGCAGAAACAATGGAGGATGCAATCGATACAGTCAATGCCATTGCCTCCGAACATCTGGAGATCCTTACGGCGAATCCGTTTGATACCATGACACGGATCAAAAATGCCGGGGCGATTTTTCTGGGTGAGTACAGCAGCGAACCACTTGGTGACTACTTTGCCGGACCGAACCATGTGCTGCCGACAAACGGGACAGCGAAATTCTTTTCCCCGCTGTCCGTGGACGACTTTATCAAAAAATCCAGTGTGATCTCTTATTCCAGGGAGGCACTGGAGGAAGTGCATGAGGATATCATCCGTTTTGCCAGGGCGGAACACCTCACCGCACATGCAAACTCGATCGCCGCGCGTTTCGATAAAGAGGTATTTACGGAAGAATAAATTTGTCCGAAAACTTACAAAATTCCCTTGACTGGATAGAACGAATTATGGTATATTTTTAATGTTGTGATAAAAGTAGATGGTCCTCTGATGGAAATGAATACATTAAGAACATCAAAAAAGAATTAGGAGGAACAACAATGAATGATATTATCAGAAAAATCGAAGAAGAACAGCTGAAGGCAGAGGTGCCGGTATTCAAAGTGGGCGACACGGTAAAAGTACATGCCAAGGTAAAAGAGGGTCAGCGTGAGAGAACACAGATTTTTGAAGGCGTTGTATTAAAGAGACAGGGTGGAAGTACCCGCGAGACTTTTACTGTCCGCAAATTTTCAAACGGCGTAGGCGTAGAGAAGACATGGCCTCTTCATTCCCCAATCGTGGAGAAGATTGAAGTGGTACGGCTTGGTAAGGTAAGAAGGGCAAAACTCAATTATCTGCGTGGACGCGTTGGTAAGGCAGCAAAGGTAAAAGAACTGGTAAAATAATTGCAATGAATATTCAGGGAGACAACTTTGTTTGTCCGGGACAGCTTAGTTGTCGGGGGACAACAGAGTTGTCCCTTTTTTCTGCTAGCTGGGCGGCGCCAATTTGAACCCGCCGTTAAGCGATATAGATGGGAGGCTCTGTCATGAATCTGCGGTTTGAGGAAGAATCAAAAAAAGAGAGACGGATCCAGATCCTCAGGGAGATCATCTGGTTTTTTATTGCTGCGGTTATCGTAATCGTAGCTGCGTGGCTGATCGTAAGATTTGCCATGAAAAAGGTGAGTATGATCGGAAGTTCCATGGAACCGACGCTGTTTAACGGAGAGGATGTGATAGTAAATAAAACATCCTATATCCTGCTCTCTCCACGGCGCGGTTCGGTGATCGCTTTTTATCCAGAACAGGATGAGGAGCAGACTGAAGAGATCAATGATTCATCCATATTGATCCGGCGCATTGTTGGTCTGCCGGGAGAGACGATTCAGATCCGCGATGGAAAAATATACGTGGATGGGAAGATTCTGGAGGAAGACTATCATTTTGAGGAAATCATTGCGGCAGGCCGTGCCAATGATGAGATCCGGCTGGAGAATGATGAGTATTTTGTTCTCAGTGACAAACGTATGGATCAGGATGACAGCAGGAACACGACATTTACCAGGGTCAGGAAAAATAATATTATCGGAAAAGTAATCCTGACTCTCAATCCCTTCTCTATGGTGGGGGGACCGAATGCGACCGGAGCTGCAGCAGGAGGAACATAAAGACAGAATTATAAAAGGGGGATTTTGATGCATTTTCAATGGTATCCAGGGCATATGACAAAAGCGAAACGTGCCATGCAGGAAGATATAAAACTGATCGATGTGGTGATCGAACTGGTAGATGCCCGGATTCC
>CAJUDA010000008.1 GCA_910584875.1 uncultured Eubacterium sp. | reverse complement strand
ATGCTTCCCGCAGGATGTGGACGCTTTTGTTTTCCAGTATGTCTAAATGGTTCATAATTTCCTCCATTCCTAGATCTAATTCTGTATTTTTATGAATATTTATCTGATATACAGATAAATATACCAAAAGAACGCCGATTATCGTATAGTAAAAGGTAAAGCATAAAATAACCTGGGAGGGAACATATGATACTTCAGCACTTAAAAGATATCCGCGAGGACAACGATGTACGCCAGACAACCATTGCCGAATATCTGGGCGTGTCACAAAACACATATTCCCAATATGAAAATGGCGTTATCTCGATTTCTCCGGAAATGCTTGTGAAACTTGCCGACTATTTTCATGTCTCGGTGGATTATCTTCTCGGTAGAACGAATGATAGATCCCCCAATCCCTGAGCCTGGTATTTTATCCTATTTAAATATTATTGATAGAATGACAGAAAATTATGTCACTATTATGATAATTCATTATTTTTCACTATTTCCAGCATGATTTCTTTTTCCGGGCTTCGACCCGGAGTACGTTTTTTATATACGAAAATGTCTTTTTTTCTCCATGGTCACGCAACATGACCAGAAGTTCTTCCAGTTGCCGGGAAGTCTCTGGATGCATCCAGCGGCGCTTGCGGCCCTTGTCAAAATACTCATAGGGTTTCACCTCATCGTAGTCTTTTCCATAATAGATCTTGCTCGCCGCCACCCGGTCACAGAACATTTCGATCAGGTATTTTACCGGCATCTGTACTGGTTCTTTGCGGTTCAGTCTGGGATTGTAATCCACCCAGTATTCAAAATGATGTCTGTTGCGGCCCTGATGATGCAGCCAGGCACGGCTGAAGCCCTCTTTCTCCCGTTCCTTTTCATTGGGACTCTTTCCATCGATATAGTTTTTCACCCCAGGTATAAATTCTGCAGGACTGTATTTGGACAGGTCGTGCCCCAGTCCCTGCCAGAAAATACCCGCTTTAAAGCAGTGGCCGATCACTTTATGACGATGCCTTGTGATCGTAGAAAAATGTTTCCATATATGCATGGTCTTATCATCCTTTCCGTTTATGTATGTTTTGCCCTGTCCACCGCATAAACTAGAGAGACAGATCTCATATCAGGAGCAGTGCATGAATTTTATACTAAAACTAAACCAGATCCTGTGGAGCGGTCCAGTCCTTGTCCTGCTCATGGGACTCCATCTCTATCATACATGCCGCCTCAGGTTCGTCCAGCGGCATATCCTCAAGGGCATACGTCTCTCCATCGGAGACGATCCTTCTTCCTCACCGCATGCCTTCAGCCGTTTTGGTTCCCTGACGACGACTCTCGCCGCCACACTCGGCACCGGAAATATCGTAGGAGTGTCTACCGCTGTATTTCTGGGAGGTCCGGGCGCCGTTTTCTGGTGCTGGCTGACCGGCGTCTTTGGTATGGCGACGACCTACGCTGAAACCTATCTATGCAGCAAATACCGTTACCCGGACTGCCATGGGAAACCACAGAGCGGTCCCATGTATCTGCTGCGATACCTGCTGCATCACCGCGGTCTCGGTTTTTTATATGCCGCCGCCCTCTGCCTGTCTGCCTTTTTCATTGGATGCACGACACAGAGCAATGCCATTACGGAAGCCTGTCTGCAGATCTTTGGCGTGTCCACGCCTGTAAGCGCCATTCTGACAGCGTTTGTGGTAGGACTCATTCTCCTCCAGGGACGTCAATGGATCGAAAAATTCTCCATGGCAGTGGTCCCCACTATGGCAATCTTCTTCCTCGGCGGCTGTGTTCTGTATCTTATTCTTCACAGAGAATATATTCCCAGCGCCCTGTCCCACATCTTTTCCGGTGCCTTTGGCCTGCGTCCGATGGGCGGCGGGCTTGCCGGATTCACTCTGGGGAAAGCAGTCCGGTACGGCGTCGCCCGGGGTCTTTTTACCAACGAAGCGGGGCTCGGGACTGCTGGTCTGGTGGCGGGAAGCTCCTCTGAGTCACAGGCAAAAAATCAGGCACTCATCTCCATGAGCGCCTCTTTCTGGGACACAGTGGTTCTCTGCGCCATTACCGGCATCGTCCTGGTAGCTTTTCAGCTGGAGTACCCTGGTGAATGGATGAATCTCTCCGCCGGTTCCCTTACCGCTGCCGCTTTCGGCAAACTGCCATTTTTCGGAGAAGAGATACTCGCCGTCGCCATCATCAGCTTTGCCCTGGCAACACTGGTAGGCTGGAGCTTTTTTGGACGTCAGGGGTTTGATTACCTGTTCCACGGTCACGGCACAAAACTGTATTTGACATTTTACATATTAATGATCTTCATCGGCGGAATCATGCCGCTGACCCTCGTATGGGAGCTGACTGACCTCATCAATCTGTTTCTGCTGTTACCGTCCGTATATCTGCTGCTGCGGTGCCGGAGTATGCTCCATTCATAAAGTATGCCCGATCCTCCGGCAAATTACTCCGTCACCTCATACAGATACCGGTTCCCTTTTTTGGCGATCCGGTCTACCACTCCCAGATAATACATGACATTGAGCGCCGTTCTGGCACGGTTTACGGTAAGCCGGGACGCCTTTGCATATTGCTGTGAATCAAAGGTCTCCAGTTCAGGAGGCACCAGCATCCGGTAGTCTTCTATCTGCTCCAGACAAAGATCTTCCACCAGATCAACGGGAACTCTGTCATGGCGGTGGGATCCCTTCTTTTTGTCCCGGCTCCACCCGTCCAGAAGCCTTGTTTCTTCGACGTCGATCATCAATATGCGGACGGAGAGATTTGGCTCCTTCAAAAACGGCTTGATCTTGTACAATTCATGGAAGACCGCCTGGGGAGTCCCCTTCTTTGGCGATCTGCGCCGGTCAGTAATCTCTCCGGTCTCCGTGTCAATCCACCGGAGCCATTTCGTCGCCGGGACCGGGTATACGATCGTGACATGATAAAGAGGCAGAAAAGCACGAAGTTTATCCCGCAGCGTATTGAAATTCGCCGTCTGGATCTCAAATACCATGCCGTCCCGGTAGACATCTGCCACATAGCCCTCCAGCGGAACCTCGTGATAATCCTCATCCGGTTCCACATAATTTTTAACCACGGCATGGAGCGTCTTCTCTCCTAACGTTCCAATGCCGTGGTTCTCATGTTCCCTGGATAGGATTTTCGCTGCAGCCTGATTAAAGCTTTTCCTGTCCATAGTATGCATTTGCACCATGTTTTCTGTAATAATGCTTGTCCATCAGATACTGTGGTGCTTTCCTGACACGGGGGTTCAGGGTCATTGTATGATGCGCCATCTCTGCCACCTTGTCCAGCACAACCGCATTATAGACAGCATTGGCCGGTGATGTGCCCCAGGTAAAGGGACCATGGTTTTTAACTACGATGCCCGGCACCTCAAGAGGATCCTTCGCCCCAATGGTCTCGATGATCACGGCACCAGTATTTCTCTCGTATGCTACATTGATCTCATCTGCGGTCAGATCTCTGGTACACGGGATATCGCCATAGAAATAATCTGCGTGTGTCGTCCCCAGCGCCGGAATCGACATCCCTGCCTGTGCAAAGGTAACTGCCCAGGTAGAATGGGTATGTACGACGCCAGCCAGCTCTGAATATGCTTTGTACAGCTCGATATGTGTCGCCGTATCGGATGACGGACGGTATTTTCCCTCCACCACATTCTGGTCAAAATCAACAACGACCATGTCATCCGGTGTGAGCTCATCGTATTCCACACCGCTTGGCTTGATCACTACATAATTGTTCTCACGGTCGATCCCGCTGACATTTCCCCATGTATAGATCACAAGACCTTTTTCCTGCAGTTCCATGTTTGCATCATATACTTCTTTTTTTAACTGTTCTAACATAGCTACCTCCAATCAGCTTTTGCTCTTATTATACTATTTTTTCCATACAGTGTAAATAATCTCTTTGAGAAAAATCACTTCTGTGATACACTATTCCCTGAAAGGATGATTTATGATGGATAGCTTTTTGTACAGTATTAATGCCACACTTCCGGTTTTTCTCATGATCATACTGGGAAAAGCCCTGTATAAGTTACATATAATTGATGATCATTTCACCAAGACCGCTGACGGGTTCGTTTTCAAGGCCGCTCTTCCTGCGCTGGTGTTTAAAGACCTGACAGAAAATGATATTAAGAACAGCTTTGACGGAGGATATGTGCTCTTCTGCTTCACCATCACTCTCTGCATCATACTTGCCATATGGGGACTGACAGAGCTTTTTATGAAGAATGATACCGGAAAAGGCGCCTTTATCCAGGCGTCGTACCGCAGCAGTGCCGCGATCCTGGGACTGGCTTTTATTGACAATATGTACCACAGCGCAGGGATGGCTCCCCTGATGATCATCGGAGCCGTACCTCTCTACAATATTTTCGCCGTAGTAATACTGACCCTGAAAGGTAAAACCCAATCACCAGACAGCGAATCACGTCTGAGCAATGCCGGTTTAAGAAAAACCTGTGTCGAAGTCCTGAAAAATCCCATCCTTCTCAGCATCCTCCTGTCCCTGGTCTTTGTCTTTTCAGGGTTAAAACTTCCCGCTTTTCTGAATAAAACGATCAGCAGTATCGGCGCCACCGCCACACCACTGGCACTGATCTCCATTGGCGCCGGGTTCGAGGGCAGAAAAGCAGTCAAAAAAATCAGACTGGCTGCCATCGCCTCTTTTATCAAGCTGATCCTGCTTGCCGCCCTTTTCCTCCCTCTCGCCATCTTTCTCGGCTACCGGAACCAGGAGCTGATGGCGGTCCTTATCATGCTGGGATCCCCCGCCACCGTTTCCTGTTATATTATGGCAAAAAATACTGGAAATGACCATGTGCTCACTTCCAGTATCATTGTACTTACTACGCTATTATCCTCTGTCACACTGACAGCATGGATCTTTATACTTCACTCCTGTTCCCTCTTATAGCCCTATCAGACCGGCTCAGATGCTGAAATCAAATAATCCGCCGCTTTCCTTTACTTCCTCAGCGTCGATCTTGTCCCAGTCCACCTCTCGGATCTTCTTTAAAAGCTCATCTACAGAATCCGCATAGACTGTGGTTTTTTTCACTTTGCCCGGTGTATGTGCCGTAGCAGCGTCTTCCTTCCTTGCCGCCTCTGCTTTCTCCTCTTTTCTTTTTTCTATGCCCTTTTCGATATGTTCTTTGTATTTCTCACTGATCTTTTCAACCTCAGCGAAATAGGAAACATTGCCGTCTTTGTCAAACGTCATACCGACACGGGTTACTTCCTCGCCGGTTTCTTTCAGCTTTTCCTGCATTCCATTCAGATCCGTGCGGGCCGCATCAATCTGATCTATATACTGCTGCTTTGTATCCTCGTCTGCAGCCATCGCCTCCAGTGTCTCCGGGTCGATCAGCACACTATATGCCTTTGTCCCCCGGGACAGATAAGACTGTGCCTCTTCGGCAGATGAATAATCCGCCACAAAGAAATCCATGTCGCCATATTTCTTCTGCAATTCCTTCAGCAATTCCTTTGCGCCCTCACTCAGTTCGACAGACTCTTTCTTCGCTGCCTTCTCCGCCTGCCCGGTCTTTTCATTCTGTGTCTTTGCAGCGTTCCTTCCATTTTTCAGTGTCTTATCAAAATACGGACTCTGATAAACACTATAACCATCGATTTTACTCATATTAGCCCTCCTTTGCCAATTTATAAAAATATCCTTATTGTTTTATATATCGGCAGATACAGGAATTTTTTAAAGACAGTAAAAAAATTAATCCCACCAGAAATACCACACCGTAGACAAACGGATGCTGTCTGCGACCTCACCGAGCGTACCTGACTCTGTTCCCTGGTCCACCCTGTCCGGGCAGAATGCATAGTGCTCTTTTGCAATTTCCCAGGATGTTTTTTCGTCCCCTGCTGCCTGATCCAGAACAAACTCTAACGTATCATGGGAGAATGCCGCAGGGACTGCACCATACTTTTCATACCAGTAGTGGCAGATTTCCATCATCTCTGACGCATCCGGGCATTCATTCCAGCCGCCCATAGGCATCCATGCGATCACTTCCCATGGATTCTCTGCCGGGATTTCAAAAAGGATCGTTTCCTCGATACCATTTCCTGAAAAACTCACAAAAGAGGTAAGTGTATCCAGCGGTTCCCCTCCTTCCATCTCTCCCATAAATTCCCTGTCATGTTCTTCTTCCCACGTCTCTCTGTCTCCCATTTCGTCTTCATAAATCTCCATATAGTCCCCGTAGCGCTGTTGCAGAATCTCTGCGGCATTCTGCCGTTCCTGCTTACGTATCGTATCAATGGAGTAGGATTCGTCATCCAGTATCCCCAGCCACTCTGCCAGAGTATCATCAGACTGTACCAGGATTGGGACAAACCCTTCCTGCCAGCCCCGTTCCCGCGCCTTCTCATATGCCTTGTTTACCACTGCAGGCAGAGTTCCCTCTGCAAACACCTGATACGGGCACTGTACTCTGGCTATGATTTCTTTTGTACTTTCTTTCAAATCCTGTTCTGATATCTCCTGTGGTCCTTTTTCGTTTTCTTTTTTGTGAAACAGACTCATCAAAATCCCCCTTTGTATTTATTCCAGCTCAACGGCGGGTTCAAATTGGCGCCGTGGAGCTAGAAAAGTTCTCCTTCAAATACGGTCACTGCCGGACCTCTCATCCATACTTCGCCGTTTTCCTTGTACGTATCATACAATTTCCCCCCGCGGATCTGCACTTCGATTTCTTCCCCCCGGTGACAGTATCCATTTAGAACAGCTGCCACAGTGGCGGCGCAGGTCCCGGTACCGCATGAGATCGTCTCACCGGAACCACGTTCCCACACTCTCATACGGATCGAGTGTCCGTCCACTACTTCTACAAATTCTGTATTAATGCGGTCCGGAAACAGCGGATGGTTTTCAAACAGCGGACCTGTCTTTGTCAGGTCCATTGTATCAATCCCATCCATAAAAACCACACAATGGGGATTTCCCATTGATACACAGGTCACCTCATATTCCTTCCCGCCCACGGCAATCGTCTGAGCCACAAAGGTATCCCCTTCTGCACATACTGGTATCTCTGATGGTCTCAGAACCGCTTTCCCCATATTTACCTGGACATAAGTTACAACGCCGTCCTCCACAGTCAGATCCAGCGTCTTCACACCGCTCTTTGTCTCTACTGTGATATGTGAAGCGTCCACAATCCCGTGTTCATAGGCATATTTTGCCACACAGCGGATACCGTTGCCACACATGGCGCCCTCTGAGCCGTCCGCATTGTACATGATCATGCGGCAGTCCGCTCTGTCTGACGGCGCCACCAGGATCAATCCGTCCGAACCGATGCCAAAGTGGCGGTCACTGACACACACCGCCAGTTGTGACGGATTCCCGATCGTTTCCTTAAACAGATCGACATACACATAGTCGTTTCCGGTCCCGTGCATTTTAGTAAAATGGATCCCCATGTCTTCCTCCATTCCCTGCTTATGCAGACTTTTATAATCCGGCTGGCCTGATCACATCGGGGCAGCCACATTTTCTACTGTGACATTGACACTGCAGCTGGATATAAATGTCTGGTTCATCTCCAGATCATATTCCATCTTTAAAAAGAATCCCTTGTCCTGATCCACCTTCTCGATCCGGTTTGTATGGATGCTTACCTCCAGTTCCCCGATCGGGGTAGAATAATAAGTAAACGTAGTCTGGTCTGGTATAAATACCATATGACTCGCCGCCTGCCCTTTTTTTATCACTTCGATCTGACTGCTGCCTACAACTAATTGATTCTTCACTACCTGCACCAGTCCGTTTTCCTCTTCTTCTACCACTTCGTCATAAGTAATGCGGCATACGCCATCCTGCATTTCCATCTGCCCTACTGTGACCACTTCCACCGGTTCACCATTTCCCTGTGCCTGAAGTCCATGTATTGTAATCTTTACTTCCTGTGTCATAAATTCCATCCATTCTATCTGATTTTTTATCTTTTATATGCCAGCTCAATGAGACGGTCCAGAAGCTCTTTCTTTTCCGTCCCCATCGCTTCCCAAAGCATCGGATACATACTGATATCCGTAAACCCGGGGAAGGTGTTGATCTCATTGAATATTACTTCATTGGTGTCCTGTTCTACAAAGAAATCCACCCGTGACAGTCCAAAACCGTCGATCTGCTTAAATATGGCTACGGCGTTCTCCCGTACCTTCTCTTTTACCTCTTCCGGCAGATCCGGATCAATTACGGTCTTTGATTCTGAATCATTGTATTTCGCATCATAATCATAAAATTCTGCCGCTGCCAAAATCTCACCCACTTTGGATGCCCTGACCTGCTGTCCTCCGAGAACGGCGCACTCTACCTCATGCCCCCGGATCGTTTCCTCAATGAGAACACGGTGGTCGTGCTCCTTTGCCAGTGCTATGGCCGCCTTTAGCTCTTCTCTGTCATGTGCTTTACTGATGCCCCGTGACGATCCGGCATTCGAAGGCTTGACAAAGACCGGATATCCCAGTTCTCTTTCCACAGCATCCATAGACGCCTCCGTCTGGCTGCCGTCCCTGGAGACATCTGTCACATACTTTGCCTGCCGCACACCAATACGGTCAGCAAAGATCTTGGTAGATATTTTATCCATAGCAGCGGCAGAGGCAAGAACACCACAGCCCACATAAGGAATGCCTGCCAGTTCAAAAAGCCCCTGGATCGTACCGTCTTCTCCATATTTTCCATGAAGTACCGGAAATGCTACATCAATGGGCTGGATTTCCACTGTGATCCGGCCTTCATGGTCCCCGGCATCCATCTTCCAGATACCCGGATGTCTCTGATCGGGAACGATCACGGCTGTCACCTTACTATTCAGCCAGCTGCCATCCTTCATGTCTGCTACCGTATCGACATAGAGCCAGTGCCCCTCCTTCGTGATGCCGATCTTATGTATGTCATATTTTTCCCGGTCCAGTCCCTCTATAATATTTACTGCCGAAACACAGGATATTTCGTGTTCCGATGATTGTCCGCCAAAGACTACCGCAATCTGCTTCTTCATAACAACCTCCATTCCGAAACTTCTCTTGCTGAACAAATAGCTGATCCATTTCCACTTTACCATGGCAGAGTGGCAAATTCAAGTAGAAGAAACATTTTTTAGCTCCACGGCGCCATTTTGAACCCGCCGTGGACGGGGGAATACTTTGGCAGACGTCATCCAAACAGGTTTTTCAGCCACTCTCCTGCCTTCCACGAATAACTAACCTCTTCTCCGCCATCCAGCAGCGAATCATATTCCTCTCTGGTCAGTGAATCTTTTAACCGCTCTTTCGATGCATCCGGCACTACCTGATAAGTAGAATCCACAAAACAGAGAGACGGATACATGACACACCACCAGTTATGCCCGGCGCTCTCTCCCAGCCTGACACGCAGCGCCTCATAATTGCCGGCAGGGAATGTAAGGTCTCCATATTCCTTAACCGGGAAATAGCTCTCTCCCAGTGTCGCTTCCGCCGTATATTCATACCCCTCGGCACGCATTTTTTCTGCCGCGATCTCCTCGATCTCCGGCAGATGTTCCCGGATCGCCTGACGTGCCTCGTCCACTGATGTCGCATCCTGCATTTCCCCCCGCAGATATGTGACGATCGTCTCCTTTACTTTCATTTTTAATTCCTGGTCCTCATCGGTATCACTGTTTGCAATGACATGAAGCCGGATGATCTGTTCTGCGATCGCCCGCTGCTGCCTCTGTCCTTTTGTTGCCTCTCCATACAGGTACATAAGTATCCCCGTTGCTGCTACCATGATAACAATTCCCACTATTTTTAATCTATGTTGTCTGATCATAAATCATCCCTCCTGCTGTTTACCGCGCAATGGAAAATATTGCACTCTGTCAAAAGGATTGACGATCTGCCGGACAATATACAGAAAACCAGCAAAAAAATTCCCCGGAAGGTGTGGAAAATTGACAGACGGTGTGATATACTTGCCTTACAATACAGCCTGACAGGCGGATAGATACCGGCGCCGTCACGCTGAATAAGGAGGTAACACATGTCAGACGAACACAAAAAAGGATTCAATGCCGGGCTGGTCTGGGGCGATTTACAAAATTGCTGTATGAGTGACTCTTCCTGTGAAGAATGTCAGGGGACATCCTGTACAATAGGATATGCAAAGCAATGCATCCAGGACTTTCAAAAGGAACCAAAAAAAGAAGTTCCTGATGGTATCAAAAAGATTCCAACGATGGATTTCAAAGTGTTTGATGAACTGGAATTAGAAACAGGAATCGCACACATCCTGAAGGAATGCAAGGATTGCAAAGAAGATCATACAGAGAACTGCATTATCAATGTAATCCGCAACTGTTACGAAGTCAGTCTTTTCGGCGACCTGCATCCCTATGAGGGAAGCGCCTTGCAATATTTAATGTATTTGAAATCAAATTTCCCGGATAAGTCAGACCGGATCACAGAGCTTTATATGAGCTAATACATCAATCAAGGAGGGGAAAGGTATGGATTCCATCTGGATCAATGCCCCGGCAAAAATCAATATCGGTCTGGATGTCATCCGGCGCCGGGAGGACGGTTATCACGAGGTCAGGATGATCATGCAGAGTATACGCCTGTTTGACCGGCTGACCCTGACCAGATCGGATACACCGGGCATCCGGCTGTCGACAAACCTGTCCTTTTTGCCGGTCAATGAAGATAATCTCGTGTTTCGGAGCGCCCGGCTGCTGATGGATGAATTCGGGATTGACGGCGGTCTGGATATCCATCTGGAAAAACGCATCCCCGTCGCTGCCGGCATGGCAGGCGGAAGCACCGATGCCGCCTCCTGCATGCTGGCAATGAATGACCTTTATCAACTGGGACTTGGCAAACGCCAGCTTATGAAACGGGGCATCACACTGGGGGCTGATATTCCTTACTGTATCCTCAAAGGAACGGCTCTCTCTGAAGGAATCGGAGAAAAACTTTCCACAATCCCCAGGATGCCGGATTGTTTTATCCTTATCGCCAAACCGGGGATCCACGTATCAACCCGTTTTGTTTACTCAAACCTGGTACTGGACGAAAATACCCCGCATCCTGATATCGATCAGATGATCCAGACGATGAAAAGGCGGGATCTTGAAGGACTCTGCCATCTTCTTGGCAATGTACTGGAAACTGTCACGATCCCTGCACATCCGCAGATCGCATCGATCAAGGAATGCATGATGGAAAACGGCGCCCTGGGATCACTGATGAGCGGCAGCGGTCCTACCGTATTCGGAATTTATGATGATCTGGATAAAGCGAAAGCGGCAAAAGAAAAATGCCGTGAGCTCCCTTTTAAGTGCTTTGTATTTGTAACAGATCTTTACCGTTAAAGCGTCGTGATGATCCGGCGAAGATTCTTTATGAAGAAAGGAGGGGATTTATGTCTTATAAGATGAAAAAACAGCTGGCTTTCTGTCTGGCGCTTATCCTGCTTTTATCCGGGATCCAGGCGGGATCAGCAGCGATATCTGGCAATGTCAGGCCATTTCATGGATCCTCTCATACTCCGTCAGTCCACAGGATCATATACTGGCTGCACCACGATGTATCGACGGAAGAGCGTCTGGGTACAAGATCAGCAAGTCTGATCCTGGAGCACTGTATCCTCAGCCGCGGCAGGGGATTCTGCCGGATGCCGGACATCCTGTATCTGGTATCCAGGGCTGATTCCGCTTCCTGTCCTCCGGCATCGGCAGCAATGCTTCACCGGCAGGAGAAAGAACCCTATACACACTCCTGGATGATCCGCTACATACACGACCAGGATGGGGAAAAGGAAGGTGCACGTCCTCTTATTTAATACGGACTTATTGATCCGTTCCCAAAATAAGAGGAAAGGAGATGCACAGGTATGGTTATAAAAATCATTATCGGCGTAGTGATCGTCGCTGCGATCGCCGCTTTTGCCTATAAAATTGATAATCCGTCAGAGAAATAAAGCGTCGTGATAATCCGACGCTTCCAAGAATCAGCATCGAACCTTTGGTTCTTTGCTGATTCTTGCTCTGCACAGGATAATTATTCCTATATGGAAATAAAGCGTCGTGATAATCCGACGCTTCACACAAGACAGAATAAGAACCTCCTGCCCGCAGGAGGTTCTTATTCCATCTTGTGTTTACGGATAATCTCTTCATAACGCCGGTTGGAAGCTTCCATCTCTGTATCCCCACCCATCTTTTGTATCTCCGCATCTTCTTTCTCTAATTCTTCCAACAGCCCGAACAGATCATCATCGGTAAAAAACTGCTCCATCCACCTTCCCCCTTCCGTCTGTCCTTATTTGTATCATAGCACAAAAAAATCATCTGTACAAGCAATTTTACCAGTGATTTTACTTGCAAAAAATATAATTTTGTTATAACATAGAGGATGAAAAAAATATACTATACATATCTTTTAACAAAAGGATAGAAAGGGGTAAACTATGGAAGAAAACATTGTATTTAATGAGGAAGATGTGCGCAGCAACAAGGCTATGGGGGTTCTTGCCTATATCGGAATCCTGTTTCTGATCCCTCTGTTTGCAGCAAAAGATTCCCAGTATGCCAGATTCCACACAAATCAGGGACTGGTACTCTTTATCGCTGATATCGCTTTGAATGTTGTTGCCCGGATCGTATGCATCATCCTTGGCAATGCATTGGGACTTGTTGCCGTGCCAGTGATCACTGTTATCAATCTGGCAGTCGGTATCATCGCCCTTGTATTCCTGATCCTCGGCATCATCAATGCCTGCTCAGGAGAGCCAAAGAAACTGCCTTTGATCGGCGGTATCACTATTTTGAAATAATCGGACCGCCCGGCAAAAATAACGGGACAGTAAGGTGGCAGAAGGAAATCTTTTGCCACCTTTTTTTAAAAAAGAAAAGGAGGGACATCCTATGTCCATGAACCAGACGCCAAAAGGGGAACGTCTCCAGATCGCCCTCTTTGGCCGCCGCAATGCAGGCAAATCCAGTCTGATCAACGCCATCACCGGACAGGATCTCGCCATTGTATCCGATATTCCCGGCACTACGACAGATCCGGTATATAAGGCGATGGAAATCCTCCCGCTTGGTCCGGTCATGCTTGCCGATACTCCGGGACTGGATGATGAAGGAATTCTGGGAGAAGAACGGATCCGAAAAGCGAAAGAGGTTTTAAATAAGACAGATCTTGCCCTGATCGTGGTGGATGGCAGGCAGGCCGCAGAGGATCTTACCATGGAAAAATCGATCCTCGACCTCACGAAACAAAAAAATATCCCCTCTGTCGTCGTACTGAACAAACAGGATGAGTGGGCAAAAGAAGAACACCGTATCTCACCTCTGGGGGATATCTGTACCAGTGCCAGATCAGGATATCATATACAGGAATTAAAAGAGATGATCGGCAGCAAAATAACAACAGACCGTACTGGGACAAGGCTTGTGGGGGATCTGCTTTCACCCGGTGATTTTGTGATCCTTGTGATCCCCATTGATTCGGCGGCCCCCAAAGGACGTCTGATTTTGCCGCAGCAGCAGGTTATCCGGGATATATTGGAATCCGGCGCCACGGCTGTCGCCTGCCGGGATACCGAACTAAAAGATACTATCGCACGCATCGGGCAGACGCCACGGCTTGTCATCACGGATTCCCAGGCATTTGCCGGAGTTGCCCGGGACACCCCGGCATCCATCCCCCTCACATCCTTCTCCATCCTCTTTTCCCGCTACAAGGGCGACTTAAAAACACAGATTCAGGGAGTAGCTGCCCTGGAAAGTCTCCACGACGGAGATACGGTACTGATGGCAGAAGGATGCACCCATCACCGGCAGTGCGATGATATCGGCACCGTAAAACTGCCGCGATGGATCCGGGAATATACGGGAAGGGAACTGAACTTTGAGACCAGCAGCGGAGGCAGTTTCCCGGAGGACCTCAGCCGGTATAAAATGGTTGTACACTGTGGAGGCTGCACCCTGAATCCGAGAGAGATGGCTTTCCGCATCGGGCAGGCAAAGAGCCAGCAGGTCCCGATCGTAAATTATGGCACACTGATCGCACAGTTAAAGGGTGTACTAAAACGCAGCATCGCCCCTCTGCCCGGATATCAGGATCTGCTATGATCCGCAATATATTCTCTGGCAAGAGCCGTCAGTGTTTCCACCGTGTTACATGACGGCTCCTCTAAAACCGCATTCAACAGCTCATCCAGTATCTGTCCCACCTCTGGTCCGGAGGGTACTCCCATCGCCAGCAGATCCCTGCCGCCCAGCGCCAGTTCTGCCCTTGTGACAGCCTCTCTGGATTTGCATATTTCTTTATAACACCGCTCTGCGGCATCCAGCCCCAGAAGCTTTTCTTCTCTCATATACTGCCCCTGTGCCATGAGGTCGGCACGCTGTAACACAAACAGATACGGCATGGCGTCCACACCGATCTGATTCATCAGACGCCGCATGGCAGACTTTCCCTTCGTCGAATATCTGCCGCCTTTCATACAATTTTCATGCCTCCTGTCGTGACAGCGTATGATCCGTACCACAAGCGATATCGTTTCATTATCAAACCTGAGACGCCTTAATATATCCTCTGCTTTTGCCGCCCCCAGCTCATTGTGGCGGTAAAAGTGATCCACTCCTTCTTCATCGGTTTCCCGGCAGTCCGGCTTCGCCACATCATGAAGGAGCGCCGCAAATGCCAGGATCACATGACTTTTTTCTTCCCGTGATATCTGCTGGGTCAGATCTCCATGCCACATCCTGTTTATGTGTCTGACAGCTTCCATACTGTGATGCCCCACATCAAAACAGTGGTGGGGATTATTCTGCGGGACAGCCAGCATTTCTCCCAGTTCCGGCAGAAAATACTGGTCCAGTCCCGTCTCTGCAGCCAGAAGCAGCCTGTCTGATCCATCTGACAAAAGCAATTTTGTCAGCTCCGTCCGAATACGTTCGGCACTGACATTGACAAGAGTCGGCGCCTGTTCCCGGATCGCCGTCAGCGTTTCGTTTTCAATCTCAAACTGCAGCTGTCCGGCAAAACGGATCCCCCGGAGCATCCGCAGAGCGTCCTCTCCAAACCGTTCCCGTGGATCTCCCACACAGCGTATACACCTCTTTTCTATATCTGACATCCCATCAAAGGGGTCTACAATACCTGTCCTGGGATTATATGCCATAGCATTGATGGTGAAATCCCTGCGTCTGAGATCTTCCCTGAGACTCGGCGTAAACCGGACCTCCCGGGGATGACGGTGGTCCTCATACTCCCCATCCATCCGGTAAGTTGTGATCTCGTACCCCTCTTTTTCCAGCATCACCGTAACCGTACCGTGCTGGATCCCGGTATCGATCGTGCGCCGGAACAGCGCTTTTACCTGCTCTGGCCGTGCGGATGTCGTGATATCCCAGTCGCCCGGCTCCCTCCCCAGCACAGTATCACGCACGCAGCCTCCTACCGCATACGCCTCATAGCCCTGTTTTTCTAATGTATCAATAATCCATTTTACCTGATCTGGAATTTTTACAACGGAAAATCTATCCTTCATTTCAGCCTCCCTGTCTTATCCGGTTCCCTGTAACCGTCTATGTTAGATTATACACTGAAATATTTTGACAAACAAGCGCTTTTTCGTTACAATAGTTTAGGAAAGGAGGTAATCATGAAATATACTTATATGACCAAGGGCACCTGCTCAAGCCAGATCGATCTGGAGATCAACGGCGATATCGTTACCAATGTCACGTTCCATGGCGGCTGCAACGGCAATCTGAAAGCAATCCCTGCCCTGATCGAAGGCATGACCGTCGACTGGATCGAAGAGCGCTGTAAAAATATCAAATGTGGTTTTAAAAACACATCCTGCGCGGACCAGCTTGCCCATGCCATACGTGAAGCCTATGAGGCACAGGAAAAGTCCGGCTGAAAATCGCGGACTTATAAAAACGCTGCGTGTTTTTCGTTCCACAAAATGGGATTTTCCAGACTGAGTGTTCGAAACCATCCACTCATTAAAAAAAACTAAGGAGATTAAAAAAATGAATAAAAATGTTATATTTATCTGTCAGGCAGCAATCATTGCTGCTCTTTATGTCGTACTTACCATGCTGATCGGTGCCTTTGCCAGCGGCCCCATCCAGATCCGGATCTCGGAAGCTCTCACTGTCCTTCCCTGTTTTACTCCGGCTGCCATCCCCGGACTGACGATCGGATGCTTTTTTGCCAATCTTTTTACCGGATGCGCTGCGCCTGATGTTCTTTTTGGCACTCTTGCCACTCTGCTGGGTGCACTGGGATCTTATGCACTGCGTAACCGCAGCAAATGGCTGGTTCCGCTCCCCCCTGTTATCGCCAATACTATAATCGTACCCTTTGTACTGCGGTATGCTTATCATCTTCCCGATGCCATACCTTATATGATGGCAACAGTAGGGATCGGGGAAATATTGTCCTGTTATATATTGGGAATGTTTTTGCTCTTTGCACTGGATAAATTCGGAAAACCGCTTTTTCACAAGGAAATTCATTGATTTTTATCAGTATTAAGGTTATAATGCTCATAGATAATCTGGCGAAACGCCAAATGTCATGAATTAAACAAAAAGGATAATCTTATGAAGCGTATAAACTTATATATAATGGCTGTGCTTCTGCTGGGGACAGCAGTCTGTGCCGCCCTGTATGGCTGCGGCGCCTCACAAAACAGCATTACGCCCCGGCAGTCCACAGCCAGTACTCCATATCCTGTCACGACTTCACCGGCTGCCAGCGCGATCTCTCCCGGAGCAGTCATACCCCGTCTGCTGCCAGATGACCTGACAACGATACAGGAGCCCCTGGAAGCAGTCCCTCTTGACACGATACCAGGAAGCACCACGGTTCTTGTCAATCGCAAATATCTTCTGCCGTCTACCTATGCACCGGCGGACCTGATCGAAGCAAAGATCCGTTTTAGTTTCAATTATAGCAACGATAAACGCAAGCTGCGTAAGGAAGCAGCAAAATCACTGGAAAAAATGTTTAAAGCCGCTGAGAAGAAAAAAATCATACTATATGGTGTATCCGGGTATCGTTCGTATGCCAGACAAAAGCAGATTTATGACCAGAACGTGGCACGGCGTGGCAAATCTGCCACCGATACTGTGTCCGCCAGACCCGGAAGCAGCGAGCACCAGACCGGACTCACCATCGATATCTCCGCACGGAGCGTGGGCTGTCAGCTGTCCCAGGCGTTCGGTGATACCAAGGAGGGGAAATGGGTCGCCAAAAACGCCCATAAATACGGCTATATCATCCGGTACCCTTACGGCAAATCAAAGATCACCGGATATCACTATGAACCCTGGCATATACGGTATGTCGGCATCCCCGTCGCCACCTATCTGTACAAAAACAAACTGACACTGGAAGAGTATTATCATGTCAGCTGTAATGAAAATGAAGAGGATACCGGTGTCGACGTAGAAGAACCAGACAAAGTCAGATTTGCCACCCCTAAACCCAAAAAAGGGAACGCAAAGAAACGGAAGAAAGAGGACTGATCATGAGAACCATCATTATTTTATTGTTGTATTTAGTGATTTCCATCCTGAGCATCCCCATGTATCTGGTGGAATTCATACTTCGGAAAATAAACCCAAAAACGGCTGCGAAAACCGCACAGACCATCGTCCGTGGTGCCTTCAGCCTGGTGATGTTCCTGTCCGGCTGTAAAAAAACCGTCGTAGGCATAGAAAATATCCCCACAGATATTCCTGTTATGTATGCCGCCAACCACCGCAGTTTTTACGACATTATCCTTGCTTATGCTACTGTTCCGACCCTGACTGCCTTCATTTCCAAAATGGAAATAAAGAAAATGCCCTGCGTTGCACAGTGGATGTATTTTCTGAACTGCCAGTTTATGGACAGGGGAAATGTCAAACAAAACCTGAATGTTATCCTGAATGCCATTTCCCTGGTCAGGGATGGATATTCGATCTACATCGCACCCGAGGGTACGAGAAATGCGACTGACACCCTGCTTGAATTCAAAGAAGGCAGTATGAAGATCGCCACCAAAGGGAACTGCCCGATCATCCCTGTCTGTTTCCACGGCACAGAAGATATATTTGAAAACCGGCTTCCCTGGATACATAAGGGAGAGATCCGCATTGAGTTTGGCGAACCGGTATACCCGGACAAACTGGATAAGGACACAAAAAAGCATCTGGGTGCATATGTGCATGATATTGTAGCTGAAATGTATGAAAAAGCAAAAAATTAATGTTTTCTTTTTTTGAAAATAGTGGTAGAATAGTAGTATTGTCCAGAAGGACACAAACCTATGACAGAATAGAGATGGAGGATAAAAATGAAAACCTTTTTACTTGTACTCGGTATCATCGTTGTCATAATGATCATCGCGCTGATCGTACTGTATTTCGTCGGAAAGAAGATGCAGAAAAAACAGGATGAATCCCAGGCGCAGATGCAGGCAGCGGCACAGACTGCCACGATCCTTGTGATCGACAAGAAACGGATGAAGCTAAAAGATGCCGGACTTCCGAAAGTTGTACTTGAAAATACACCAAAGTATCTGCGCGGTTCCAAAGTACCGATCGTCAAGGCAAAGATCGGGCCCCGGATTATGTCACTTATGTGTGATGAGAAGATTTTCCCTGTGCTTCCTGTAAAAAAGGAACTAAAGGTTGTACTGAGCGGCATTTACATTATGGATGTAAAGGGACGCGGCGTACTGGATAACCCACAGGAAAAACTCAGCTGGTGGCAGCGCACAAAAATGAAGGCCCTTAATAACAAATAGTAACCAGTACAACGGAAATTAAGTTTTGGATAGTTTGACGCAGAATGTTTTTCTGAGAGTGCGGCTTCACAAACGCAGGCGCAGCGGTGGCTGCGTCGAGGCTTGGGGAGTCGTACTATCGAAAAAACAGGCAAGTCAAACTGCCAATTACTTAATATTCGTTGTACTAGTACAACACCATCAGACAGCGGCATATCACCGGACTGACTGATGGTGTTTTTTGACCGGCTGCAAAAGCAGCTGCTCATTCCTTTTCCGACCTTTGCTTTTTTGTACATCGCATCGTTTTATACGCAGACCGCTCCGATGGCTCAACCCGGTCTATGTGCAAAGCTGTTATGCGTCCCAGCGTATCTGCTTCATAATCCAGCATGTATGTCCCACGCTGCAACACCTTCCAGAGTTCCTCCGGGGATCTGTTTTCATAGGAGACCCCTCCTACATCTACCGTGATCCCCTCCTGCCTGGCATGTGCCAGTTCGTCATAAACCCATTTCTTTTGCATAACTCCTCCATCATAACCACAGTATAAAGAAGGTGTACCCCGTGATGTAAAACCACCTTTCTGCGGTTGATCCGGCAGAACCGGACAATTCTGTTCCCGCTCTTTTTTTACACACCTCCTCCCCTGTCTGTTTTCAGTTCTCCCGTCCCTTTCATTATATCCTCTCCCCCTTCTCCGGGGCAAGTATTGTTCAGACGGGTTTTCAGCTGGTTCGGACGAAAAAAATTTCCATTTACTTTTTGCGAAGAACAGGTTGACTTTAACGCCAATATAACTTATACTTTTGATACATATAATAAATAGAAAGGGAGTGTGCTTGTGAAAATTGAACGAATTAGTGAAAATCAGATTCGCTGTACACTGAGTAAGCATGATCTTTCAGAACGCCAGCTCAAAATAAGCGAACTGGCTTATGGTTCAGAAAAAGCAAAAGAGCTATTTCGTGACATGATGGAACAAGCTAACATCGATTTTGGATTTGACGCTGATGATATTCCTTTAATGATAGAAGCGATTCCTACATCCCGCGATTCCATTGTTCTGGTGATTACTAAAGTGGATAATCCAGATGAATTTGAAGAACGTTTTTCACAATTTGGAATTGGAGAAGATGACGACGAATATGATCTGGAGGACGAGGACTACGAAGAGGAAGAATCCTCTGATGTCATGACTTCACCAGAGATTGTCGACTGCTTTGAACAGCTCCACGAACTGATGGAAGAAGCAGAGTCCAAAAAGAGCACGGAGGATTCCCGTGAATTTATCCCTCTCAGCGAAGCATTAAAGAACAGTGCGCAAAAGAAAAAGGAAAAACAGAAAAGAACGGATGGCACTCTGGATAAGATCAAGGTATTCTCCTTTGTCTCACTGAACCCGATCATTGAAGTCGCACATCTGGTGAACCCTTCTTACTCAGGGAAAAACTCTGTATGGAAAGATGAAGCGGATCACCGTTACTACCTTCTGCTCAACCGCAGCGGCGGCAAATCTGCTTTCCGCTCTGCCTGCTCCCTGATCTCAGAGTATGGCAAAGAAGAGACGGTTACTTATGCTTCACAGGACTATTACAACGAACATTTCAAACTGATCATAAAAGATAAGGCGTTGGAGAAACTGGCACAGCTGTGATCGCACAAGACGAATTTTCATATTTTTAAAGCGGAGTTACCATAACCCCGCTTTTTTTAATGCTGATATAAAAACCTATGGTCTTCTGCTCCAGTTTTCTCCCTTTACATACTCCTTCAGTCCGGGACAGTTATCATAGGCATCCTTTGCAACGCCAGAAATCTGTTTCCTGTTTTTTACCACCACTTTCTGCAGATGTCTGCAGTCCTGAAACGCTGAATCGTATATCATATCGATCCTGGAGGGCAGCCGGACTTCCCGCAGCTGGTCCGCACCAAAGAATGCACCACAGCCGACCTCCCTTATATATTTGGGAACAGTATCATATTTTGTATCCCGCTTTCCCGCCGGGTAAGCGATGATACAGGTTGCACCATACTGGTTGTCATCCCTCCCGTACAGGATCCCATTCTGCGAATAAAAGGTCTTGCTTTTTTTGTCTATCTGAATACTGGTACAGGAATCCATAGAACCAAAGGCCGCACCGCCGACCGACTTCAGGGATGCCGGCAGAAAAACCGATGTGATGCCGGAACATTCCAGAAACGCACAGTCATAAATGTACTGTACCCCCTCCGGGATCCGGATCTCGCCTTCCCTGCACGGAGCACAGAGGATCAGTGTCTCCCACAGCGTTTCACTGTCACCATCGCATTTTGCCCCTGCCCGCTGGATCAGCATGCCATCCACGACGTACAGGCAGGGATTCCCCTCTTCTACTTCAATTTCCCTGACCAGCGGGGCATCCCTCAGCCACGACTGGTAAATATAGTCGGCATTCCAGTCTACCCATACACCGGCATCTTTACCGAACACGATCTTCTCCGCCTTTTTTGTCCTTTTATCCGATAACTGGTCAATATCCACCCAGTTTTGGACATAAATGGTTTTTCCGTCTTTACTGACACGGATCTCACCGCGCTCCCCCTTTCCATGTGTTTCACCATATGTTTTTTCTGACCTGTCCAGGACAGAGCTTTTACTCATGTCATCTCTGGCATTACCACCGGATATGCCCGTACCAGAACCTGTTTCATTGGCTGGCGGTTCACTGGCGGCATTGCCGCAGCCTGTCAGCAACATCAGCAGGAGCAGGCTGGCAGTCAGACAACAGCATATTTGTCGAAAGTATAAACGTTTAGATAAATATTTTTGATCCATATTTCTATTTATTCTCCTATTCCTGTAATACCCTGTTTTTTTACAATTTACCTTTTTCTTTGACCCATTCTTTCAGTCTGGGACAGTCCTCAAAAACATCTCCCTCCACCACTGAAATTCTTTTTTTGTTTTTTACAGCCACTTTCCGCAAATTTTTGCATTTCTGAAAAGCAGCATCGCGTATGAATCTTACCCTGGATGGCAGATAAACCTCCCGCAGATGACCAGCGCCAAAAAAGGCTCCTTCCTGAATTTCCTCGATATATTCTGGCGCTTTTTCATACACCGCATCTTTCTTCCCTGCCGGATAGGCGGCTATATGGGGATACTCTCTGGCTCCCAGTGCCTTCCCATACAATACACCATCCCGTGAATCATAATACTGATTGTCTTCATCCGCCTGAATGCTGACACAGGATTGCATTTTTCCAAAAGCAGCATTCCCGACTGTCTCTACCGATGCCGGAAGAAAAACTGATGTTATGAGGGAACAGCCAAGAAAGGCACAATTATCAATAATTTGCACGCTTTTCGGAACTTTGATCATCCCTTTTTTTCCAGGATTACATAGCAGCAGGGTTTCCTGTTCCATTACATGATCGTTATCCAGTCCCACACCCGCTCTCTGAATCAGCATACCGTCCTTTTCATACAGGAAGGGATTCCCTTCTTCCACTTCAAGTTCCATGATCCGGGGAGCACTCCACAAACGTGAATGATATAAAGTCTCATCATCATAATCAACAATAATACCTGCATCTTTACAAAAAATAATTTTTTCTGCTTTTATTGTCCTCTTGTCCGACAATTCATTTATATCCACCCAGTTATGGACGTAAACAATTTTGCCATCCTTACTGACACTGATCTCACCGCGCCTGCCACCTATTTTTCTCTCCCAGAAACCAGATGTTTTTTTTCTTTGCACAGATTTAGCATCCTTATCAGCACTGGCATTCCCACTGGATACCCCTGCCATAGAAGTTATATCTTTATCCGAAGTTTCATTCCTATCTTTTCCACAACCAATCAGGATAGCAAGCAAGAGCAGGCTGGCGGTCAGACAACACCGTATTTGTCGAAAGCAATAATCCTTTAATACAAATTTTTTTTTCAATCTTATAATCTGTCAGATAAGAACCACCTGACTCCTCCCTTTTATTTATATTTTATAAAATTTGAAGCAGCTCCCACTCCAAATGCTCCCTTTATATAGTCATATATATGAATCAGTTTAAATTCATTTTGACTGCACATTGGATAATAGTGTGACCAGCTTCCGGCAGCATCTGTCGTATTGTATGCTTTCAGAGCTCTTGTTACTGCCTGCGATGCACAGTACCAACGCATTTCACAATTTTTTTATTATCTGCATGTGTTTTTTGGTTTTCAGTATGTTTTATCCTGCTTCCATTAACTACTGCACAGTGTGCGAAGGCATCTGACAAATTATGGAGTGCCATTCCCCAGAGAAAATCCCTCTGATCTTTTTTTGATGGTACGCTGCCAAACAAACCTTTCCAGTCTATGTTGGCAATATCTTTTGTTATTTCTTTTCTTATTGTATCAGTCAATCCGGGATAAGAAGGAGTCCCGCCTCTTGTTAGCGCATTTGCCAGCCTCGTCTCATAAAGATAAGCGGCAACATAGTTACAAAGATAATGTGCCGTTTCTACATCTCTTGCAAAATAACCATGCCACCATGGATTATTCTTCATACCCCGATAACGGAAATACTTTGGAGTCCCGTCTGCTTTTCTTACAGTAACATAATCTTTATTATCATTAAATTTTGCTCCCTTTTTTAAATAGTCATTCCCGGTATTTTGTACAAGTTCCCCATGATCATTCGTGCTCCAGCACCCCTTCACACATCCTGTATCCCGAAACACCGACACCTTTTCCTTATTTTCTGGTATGCCGGCATCCATATCCTTCGTCTCTTTATACTTCTTCTTAAAGGAATCATAGTGTTCCAGCGCATAGCCGGCATCGATCAGCCCTGCCCCGTATTCATCCGCTTCGCCATAGGCATTTGCAGATGCTGTCAGCAGTTCCCGGACAAAGTCCGGGGATACGTCTTTGTCCCTCTCCAGGATCAGCGCCGCTGCCCCGGCTGCCTGGGGCGCGGCAAGGCTTGTTCCTGACTCCACGATCTCCCCGTTTCCAAACATCCCGGTGCTCTTTACCAGCTCGCCCGGCGCCGTAAGACTGATTTCTGTCCCGGTCGCACTGCTGTCCGCCCGTTCCCCCCGCTTATCTACTGAACCGACTGCCAGCACCCCATCCAGCGCCGCCGGGTACTGTACGGTGGATGCTGTCCCCGCATCCCCGGCTGATCCGGTATTCCCGGCAGCGGCGATCACGAGGATCCCGGATTTTTCGGCATCCTGTACCGCCTGTGCCAGCGCCTGTGAATATGTATCCACCCCGAAGCTCATGTTGATGATGTCTGCCTTTGCTTCGATCGCCATATAGATGCCCTCGATAACGCGGCTGACCGGAGCGCAGTTGTCATCGTCGAGTACCCGGATGGCGTAGATCTCCGCATAGGGGTCGACACCGGTGATCCCCTCGCCGTTGTCCTTTGCCGCCGCCAGCCCGGCGACACTCGTCCCGTGACCGGTCCCATCCATGAACAGCGGGCTCATCTCTTCCTCTCCCGGCACGAGGGAAAAAGTGGCGGCGATGTTCATGTCCGTATTATAGTCCACCCCGGAGTCGAGAATCGCGATCCGGACACGGTCCTTATCTCCTTTCTTCCCCTTGTTCCTCTTTTTGCGGATCATCTTCCGGGCACGGTCAGCGTGGATCATCCGCAGGTTCCATTCTTCGCTGTCCTCCTTCTGTACCTTTTCCACGACGCTTTTTCTGTGAGCCTTTTTATCCTTCCCACCGGTATGGCTCGCCT
Organism: uncultured Eubacterium sp.; assembly: GCA_910584875.1. Taxonomy (GTDB): domain Bacteria; phylum Bacillota; class Clostridia; order Lachnospirales; family Lachnospiraceae; genus Eubacterium_F. Next base: position 92,949 of record CAJUDA010000008.1, on the reverse strand, counting down.
TCACCACCACATCTTCTTCTACAAATGCCACATTTTTCTGTGCTGACAGCGTCTTCGCCTCCCGCTCTGTCAGCGTCAGGGACGCCAGATGGTTTTCCTGCAGGCAGTCCTCCCGGTTTGCATTCATCACATAGGGGCTGTCATACTTCTGTTCCAGGGCGTCTGCCTGCTGTTTTGTCCCGGTCATTACGATATAGTCTTTCTCTTCCGCTGGTTCTTCCACAGGGCTTCTGACCGCTGCCCCGGCCGGGGCCTCCATCTCATAAACAGTGATGGATGACATTGCCATACACAGGCTTAACGCGATGACAGCTGTTTTTTTAACTACTTCCTTTCTAAACACACGATTCCTCCATTCCGGAGCGTCAGCTGTGGACGCCTCTTACATAATTCTGACACAATTATAACACACCTTTTTAGTTTTAACAAATTTTACCAAGTTTTTGATTTTCTGGAAATTTTGGTAAAAATTTGGCAATATTGGTAAAAATATCCACATTTTGATACCAATATTGCCATTTTTTTAAAAACTTCACAAAAAGTTTTGATTTTCAGCCCAAAAAATATTTAAAATAATTTGATTTTTTTACTGGAAGAATCTGGGTGCTAAAAGTCAGGCAATTCAAAGACGGGGAATTTCCCCGCCTTTGAATTGCCTGGCTTACAACCAGCCCTATTACATTTAGTCTGTCACAAAATCTCACTCATTCTTCAGAGCAAGATATTCATTTATCTTCCCGACAAGATCGTCACAGTCCAGACCATGTACCATGGCAGCTTCTTCCAGACTCTCTGACTGGGAAGACGGACATCCGATGCAGTGCATACCAGACGCCATCATGATCGGCGCAACCGTGGCATCCTGCTCAAGAATCTGACCGATCAGCATATCCTTTGTCACTTCTTTTAACATATCTCAAGTCCCCCTTTATCGTGGTTCCTATTTTCAATCGTCTACCTTTACGATTATAGTAAGAATCGCCCGGCTTGTCAAGAGTCTGATATTTCCACTAACTTTCACTTGTAATTTCCCCCAATTTGTATTATTATGTGAGTATGTTCAATATTATAAAAGGAGGATACAAAAATGGCATATAAAATTTCTGATTCCTGCATCAGCTGCGGCTCTTGCGCATCTGAATGCCCGGTAGGCGCTATCGCTGAAGGAGATGCTCATTACGAAATTGATGCATCTGCATGCCTGGATTGCGGTTCTTGTGCAGCAGCATGTCCTACAGGTGCTATCGCAGCAGAGTAAAAACTTACTGCAGTACTTAAAAGGCTGTCCGTTAAAGGGCAGCCTTTCTTTTTTCCAGTCACTCCATACCATCAGACGGCATTTTACATCATTCCATATCCAGTATCTTACGGATCGTACCGCTAAAGATCTGTTCCTTTTCCTGTTCCGTCAACGCTGTTTTACGGATCCATTCCACACAGGCTTTCTGTGAGCACCAGGGACTATCCGTCCCAAAGGCGATCTTCTCTGCACCGAAGCTTCTCACCATATCGACAAATCTGTCTTTTGTCAGCATACCTTCTACATCCGGCATACAGTCAAGGGAAAATGCGGTATCCAGATAGACCGGCTGGTCTGACAGTTTTTCTTTTACCTCATCCCACAGACGCCATCCACCCATATGTGCGAGGATCAGCTTATCACTGCCTGTCTCCCTCAGCACCTCAATGACATGGTCGGGTCTGCAGTGGACGGGATCGGGCAGACCGATATCCACACCAGCGTGGATCATAATATACAGCCCCAGCCCGGACGCTTCTTCCACGATCCTCTTACAGCGGATATCATTAAAAAAGACCTTCTGATAATCCGGGTGCAGTTTGATCCCCTTTAATCCCAGGGATTTCACCCTGCGCAATACCTCTTTATAGTCCGGAGTATCCGGGTGGATCCCCCCAAAGGACAGAAATCCTGTCTCCGCCGCACGGACATTGGTCTCTGCCGCCTCCTCATTGATCGTGTCAACCTGTCTGGGAGACGTCGCCACCGGAAGAAGCAGGGAATATCTCACACCTGCTTCCCTCATGGACTGCAACAGACCATTATCACGCCCGTTCGTCTTTGCCCGGATACCGGATGCCGCCTCCAGCTTTGCTATGGCACGGTCTGCTATCTTTTCCGGGTAAATATGTGTATGTGCATCTATGATCATGCCTCAAAACCTGCCTTAAACGCCTTCTGATTGATCTCTACCGTCTTTGGCGGTACCGTTTTCTCAATAACAGAAAGCCACTCTTCTTCTTTAAAATCCATATTCTTCGCTGCCACACCAATGATGACAGTATTGAATACACGGGAATTGCCCAGTTTTTTTGCCTCTGCCATAGCATCGATGCTGACAACCTTATGATCTTTTCCCAGTGTACCCAGAATATCTTCCGGATATTCTGCGGCGCCGGTGACAACCGTCATAGGATCCATACGCTGGTCATTGACGATCAGGACGCCGTCCTTTTTCAGAAAATGAGCATATCGCATTGCCTCCAGACGCTCAAAGGCGATCAGTACATCCGCCTGTCCCTCTTCTACGATGGGTTCATAGACTTTATCCCCATAACGCACGAAAGTAACGACGCTGCCACCACGCTGTGCCATACCATGAACCTCGCTGAGCTTCACATCATATCCTGCCGCCTGGATGATCCCCCCCAGGATCCGGCTGGTAAGGAGAGTTCCCTGTCCGCCGACACCAACTATCATTATATTCTTAGTTTCCATCTATCTTTCCTCCAATCGTATGGCATCAAATTTACAGAGCTGCCGGCACAGTCCACAACCGTTACACATCGTATCATCGATCGAGATCGTCCCGTCTTCGTTTCTGGTAAGCGCCGGACAGCCCGGTTTCAGACACATCCCGCACTTTTTGCACTTGTCGCTGTCTGCAACACACTTATTCGGGAATTTCTGGCTTTTGAGCAGAGCGCAGGGAGCACAGGCAATGATCACGGACACCTCATCCTTCGCCACCTCTTCTTTGATGGCTTTTTCCATCGCCGTGATATCAAAGGCATCCACTTCCACCACATTTTTCACCCCGATCGCCTTACAGAGATGATAGATGCTGATCGCAGGGACTTCCTGACCTTTTAGTGTCTTTCCGGTAGCAGCATGATCCTGATGCCCTGTCATACCTGTCGTGGAATTGTCCATGATGATCACAGTGCCTGTGCCCTGGTTGTACACCATATTCATCAGGGAATTGACTCCGGTATGCATAAAGGTGGAATCACCGATCACAGCCACCCAGTTCTTGATATATTCTTTTCCCTTCGCCATCTCCATACCATGGAGGCTCGAAATACTTGATCCCATACAGAGCGTCGTATCGATCACATTAAGCGGAGCCACTGCTCCCAGCGTATAGCATCCGATATCGCCGGCTGCATGAAGCTTCAGTCTGTTCAGAACGGAGAATGTACTGCGGTGCGGGCAGCCCGGACAGAGGATCGGCGGCCGTGCCGGCAGGTTTTCATATGCCTCTCCTTCAATCTTCTCACCAAGCACCCTCTCCCGGAGAAGATTGGCGCTGTATTCGCCCTGCCGTGTAAACAGCTCCTTACCGGTACATGCAATCCCCCAGGACTTCACCTGTTCTTCGATGACAGGTTCCAGTTCTTCAAATATATACAATTGATCTACTTTGGAGGCAAACTCCTGGATCAGCTTTTTCGGCAGTGGATGTACCATGCCAAGTTTCAGGACGGATGCCTCAGGACAGACTTCCTTCACATACTGATAGGGAATGCCGCTTGTGATAAACCCGATGGAGGTATCGTTATATTCAGCTTTATTAATCGAGAAACCGGCGCCTTCTTCTTCCAGCCGGTTCATCCTCTGCTCCACATGGATATGACGTTTTTTCGCCATACCGGGCATCATGACATTTTTCGCCGGATTCCTCTCATATGGCTTATCTTCCGGCACCACCCGCTCTTCCAGTGTGACCGGTCCCTGGGAATGTGCCAGACGTGTCGTGGTACGCAGGATAACCGGAGTATCATACTCTTCACTGATCGCGAAGGCTTCTTTCATGAAATCCTTTGCCTCCTGGCTGTCTGACGGCTCCAGCACCGGCACAAGGGCTGCCCTTGCCACACATCTTGTATCCTGTTCATTCTGTGAGCTGTACAGTCCCGGATCATCTGCCACAACAAAGACAAGGCCGCCATTTGCTCCAATATATGATGCGGTGTACAACGGATCACTCGCCACGTTGAGTCCGACATGCTTCATGGACGCCATGGCGCGGGCGCCGCTCATGGAAGCACCCACCGCTACTTCGGCAGCTACCTTTTCATTTGGTGACCACTCCGCATAAATCTCTTCATACTGTACAATATTCTCGCTGATCTCGGTACTCGGCGTGCCCGGGTATGCCGCTGACACTTTGACGCCTGCCTCATAAGCACCGCGGGCAATCGCCTCATTACCCAGCATGATCTTCTGTTTTGCCATTTTACTTATTCCTCCTAAATTATGTTATATAAATAAATGCTGACACCAGTGTGCTGACTTTTTCATGAATATCACACTGACCATCAGTACAGATCATCCGGCATAATTGCCATATAACTCTTTTCAAGTTCAAAATTATCCGTTCCAAATGCATTCTTGGAGTCCATAAATGATATGAAATATTCTTTATCATCCTCACTGATCAGTTTAAATTCGCGGGAAGATATATTGTAATATCCCAGCTGCTGTTCATCAATATCTTTTCTGTTCAGGATCAGGATAACCCTGCCGTCTTCCGTGATATCATGGCATCTGCCTGAATTCCACTTTATATCGGGATTTAACATATGAGTCTGTTCTGTGCTCCGGGTCCGCATACATGTACTCAGACTTGTGTCATATACCAGTTCCCGCTCCTCATCCGAAAAATCCATGGAAAACATCGCATATCCCATCCGGTCCTCTTTGCCTGATTTCCAGTCATACTGAATCTGCATATACAATTTTCTGTTATAACTAAACATTCCCTCTACATAAGCGCTTTTCGGCTTCTGCCCGCCTGTCAGATCCCCGGTCTGACTGCATGCGCTGAGAATGTCCCCGCGGGAAAGAAGTTTTTCCCTCTTTTGCCGGTCGGCATCGTAGGCCCAGACATCGTCCCCCCGCACGCAGAAAAGATAACCGGAATGTGCCAGCATCACATCGTCCAGCAGATTTTTCCTGTCCTTCCAGATCTGTTCCAGCGTATCTGATTCCAGATCAAGACGGTACATATACTGGTCATTGTTGACAGGGTCTGCCAGAATAAGAGATTCTTTGCCCGCTGCCGTGATGGAATAAGAACCGGAGTCCATCTGCAATGCTGTCTTTTTTTCGGATTTCCGGTTATATTTTACGACGCACTCCATATTCGGCAGATACACGATATAATGGTTATCTATGTAAGCCGGCTCTTCCTGCCGGAAGCCATCTGGCTCCTCCAGAATCAGTTCTTCCTCATCTGTCTCCAGTTTTGTCTTCCCGCTCTTACCCTTTCCAAAGGGTATCCGATACAAGAGAGCGTTTTCCGGATCCTGTGAACCGCCTTTTTCCCTCGCATAATAGACGCCCTCATCTGTGACGCCAAGCAGTGCAAGAAAGCCTTTCGGACGTACCCGCACCCGTTCGCCTCCCTGTTTGACCATCTGGTCAAATCCAGTCTCCCTGCCGCTCTTATCCCGGGTTTCCATAAAATAACTGGTTTTATTTGCAAAATAATGATCCTTATTTTTCTCCAGCTCTATGTCCAGATGTTCCACCACATCATCCGGTTTCCCCTCATTAACCGCAGAATCGCTGACGGCATTCCCGCTGCCGCCGGGTACTTCTTCCCTGTGTTCTGTCCCGCAGGCAGTACACATTACACCGATAAGTATTATGATTGATATTATTAAATTGCTCTTGTAATTCATACAGATCGCCTCTTTGCTCTCAAATCATTTTATCACTAATTTCTCCTCATGTACACATTTTTCTGATTATTACCCAGATTTTCCACCTGCAGGTCCTGCAGGCTGTGAACGAATTTCTGAAACGTGGAGTACCCCAGTTTTTTTGCTTTAAAATTAGGATAGTGGTCATAGATCTTCTGGGCAAGAAGTCCGATATCGATCCCTGTCACTCCCGCTTTCCGCACCGTCTCAACCGTAAATTCCTCAATCTCCCTGGCGTCATTTTTTAATATCACACTGATGCTTGTCTTATTGCGGCGCAGCTCAAAGTTATCAATCTCTTCAATAAAGCGGGACAGCGAACTGTATCCATAGTTACGCACATCAAAATCCGAATACTTTTTGAGCAGCGTGCTGCCGATCTCCCCAAGTCCGGTATCCCTGCCATTATTCTCATTGGTCGTGATAATCTCTACGATGGCGTCGGCGATCTTCTTTTTCTTCACTACATTTTTCTTTACCTGCTTTTCCCTGCCATCACTGTCCGGCTCAGTCAGTAATTCAATGTTTGTAAAAACCGAGCATGCCGCTTTGAAGGATTTCGGGGTCTTGCTCTCTCCCATGCCGATAACCTCCATCCCGGATTCCCTCAGCCGGCTGGCAAGTCTGGTGAAGTCCCCGTCCGAAGAGACCAGGCAGAATCCCTCTACATTTCCTGTATAAAGAATATCCATCGCATCAATGATCAGCGCCGAATCCGTGGCATTTTTCCCAATCGTATTCTGAAACTGCTGGATCGGTGTGATCGAACGCTCCGCCAGCTCACTCTTCCACCGGTGCATCTGATTGCTCGTAAAGTCTCCATAGATACGCCGGTAAGTCGCTACTCCGTGTTTCGTCATCTCATCGAGTATACAGTCAATATATTTGGCAGATATGTTATCGGAATCGATCAGAAGTGCAAACCTTTTATCACTCAATGTATTCCCTCCATTTCTCCACTCAAAGGTGTTTCTTCTATTTTCTCATAAATAAGGGGGTTCCGTCAACTCATTTCGGTTTTCGGAACCCCTGGGATTTTGATTTCTGTTATTTATAGATACGTATTTTTTTGATCCGTCCCTTAAACGGACTTGCATATGATACATCGCCCATCCTCCGTACTTTCTTTGAAAGCTTCCTTGTGTCAACCACAAATTCTGCCACACTGCCGTCCCGGTGCTGCCGGTGATTGTTTACCGTATCTCTGTCTGATTTCATATCTGCCGTAATACATTTCACTACCTTGCCGCTTCCCATGACCAGATCGACTTTTGCGCCAATCTTTCTGGTATAATAAGAACCAAGTGCGATACAGTAGCGTCCTTTTATCATCCGCAGACCATTGCTTTTGTTTGTCACTGCCTTTCTCTGCAGCTTATACTGTCTGGAAGACCGGTTCGTTATACACCGGTAATCCATATAAGATTTAAAAGGATTGCCCGGTGATGCCTTCGTAATAAAACGTTTCTTTTTTGCCTCCGCCATTCCAGATGGGGAGATCAGCATGATGCACAATAAAATAATCAGCATCCCTGCCATTCGCTTAGCCATGTTGTCCCTCTCTTTTTATGTGCTATATTTATATATTACGCACTTATTTCAAATTTGTTTCCTATTTGTTACAAATTTGTTACGTGAGAGGATAGCATTTAATTTTGTCATTTTTATTTTATTTTTATGTCAAAAATACGTCAAAGAAAAAAAACAAAAAAGAACGGCTCTCTTTTTCGCCGTTCTCTCCTGTCTTTCGACATTACCACTGTCTTTCATAGGTGAGAAAGGAATATCCCCCCTCCTTTTGATCACACCCGATCAGATGAAACATTCCCTCACGAATCGGAGGGAAAAAAGTATCACCCTCCACTTCCCAGGACAGTTCTGTCAGGTACAGGCGGTCCACCATCGGCAGCGCCTCCTTGTACAGCATAGCTCCGCCGCAGACAAAGATGTCTCTGTCCGGCTCCCGGTCAAATACTTCTCCCAATGAAGTGACCGTATGACAGTCCTCCTGCTCGATCTGATATGTCGCAGACACCAGATAGGTGATGCGTCCTGACAGCGGGTGACCGATCTCTTCATAGGTACGGCGTCCCATCACAACCACATTCCCCATTGTCAGCTCCCGGAAATGCGCCCTGTCCTCCGGCAGATCCCACGGAATATGCCCCTGATTCCCTATCACACGGTTCTTTGCCATGGCGGCGATGATCGCTGTCTGTCTTCCCATATATCTAATTACCACCTGTCCTTCTGATCTGTTTTCTGAGTACCGGTCCTGCGATCACCGCTATCACCATCTTGACCAGATCACCGATCATAAAGGGAAATACACATAACGATAATGCCGGGATCACACCTGTTCCGGTAGAATAGCAAAACCACGCCGTTCCAAATGCATACGCCGCCACCGTCCCCAGTACCATACCCAGTATGTTCGTCACGATCATACCTGCGCCAGGCCTGTCCCACTTTTCAATAAATAAACCACAGATCACTGTCGTCAGTATAAACCCAACCAGATAACCTCCCGTTGGTCCGGCAAACTTACCGATACCGCCTTCAAATCCGGAAAATACCGGAAGTCCTGCCAGACCGATCAGCAGATATACGATATACGTAATCGTCCCCCTTTTCCAGCCCAGCACATATACACTGATATAGATCACAAGATTTGTCAGTGAAACCGGAACCGGTCCAATTGGTACAGCCAGGGGAGCCAGCACACAGGTAACCGCCGCAAAAAGTGCCATCAGCACCATATTCACTGTTGTAAAGGTTCCTTTTTTAACCACTGCGTTTCCTGCCATGTATCATTCCTCCTTTTGATATTGTTCCTAGTACAACGAATATTAAATAATTGGCAGTTTGACTTGCGTCAAACTATCCAGAACTTAATTTTCGTTGTACTAGGAAGTATACAGAAACCGCTGTCATATGTCAACCTTTTTTGTAAAAATAGTTTACATATTAATATTGTTCTTTACCGCCTCCCCATGGCGGCTTTGTATTGCATCGGATTCAGCATGGCTGCCCCCTGGGCGCGCTGTAGTGCAAACTGGATCGTCACTTCCGTACCTGCACCCGGTTCACTCTCAACCCGTATGTTTCCTCCCATGGCATCCAGAATGCTCTTCGCCACACAAAGTCCGATCCCCGGTCCCTGTCGGAATGACACCGGATGCTGCAGATCGGATGCTTTGTGTAAGCCCCGGTGAAACGGATCAAACAGGCACTTTTTCTCCTCCGGGGAAATGCCAATACCATTGTCCGTAACACGGATCAAAAATATGTCCGTCGTACCGACTCCATCCAGTATTTCTGCCATAAGCCTTACATAACCGCCGGAATGATTGAATTTCACCGCATTCTCCAGAATATTAACGAGTACCAGCTGTATCAGGTTTTCATCACCAAGATAATATCCGTGGAGATCACCTGACCACATAAGTGAAATCCTCTTATCCCGCACCAGGTCATGACAATACTCATGGCACATCTCCGTTAGGTGGTGAATGTCAAAACATTCATACATAAGAGTGACGCCTTTCTTCTGAAAGTGCGATAATTCCACAAGATCAGTAAAAAGAGGAAGCAGATACGCCGCCACACTGTTTGACATGGAAAGATAACGCTGACTTAACTCCATCTGTCCTTTCTCCATTGTCCGAAGGGCATTGCAGTTCATATTCAGGATACTGCTTACAGACACCATGAGATTTTCAGAAAAATTCTCCAGAAATTCCAGCGAAGCCCGGTTTTCCCGCTCTGATCGCTCTAAAGCCTTCTGCAGTTCCTGTCTTTCCTTCTCTGCTGTAATCCACCAGTCATTGACATCACGTATATAGTAAAATATCTCATCCGAAACCGGCTTCTGGCTTTTTGCCACATACTCTGCCTGCATCCAGTGATAGTCTCCTCCCACCTGGCTTCTGCATTTATATACAAGTGTCTGTCTGGAATCGCCCCTGTCCACACTCTGACGCAGACTTTCAACATTAAACCGTGCATGAAACTCTTCACTATAATCCGGATGAAGCAGCTCCCTTGACATCCTTTCCATCCATTTGTCATAAGAAGTTTCCCCGCCGGACATGTCCGGATCATCGGATCTCTCAGGATCTCCTCCGACGTGATGACTGATCCCCGTCTTTAGGTCTAAGAGCGCGATTTCATGATATGTATCTGTCATGTTATACAGCGCCTCTAAATCCCTGCTGCCACGCATAGTAACTCTTTTCCTTTTGTGAAACCTTTTCTTTAAAAAACTATACATTCATCCGCCTCCTCTCGGCAATTTTCATTATAGCATAACCGCCGTGAAGTTCACACGAACTAAAGGTAAATATTTACATTTTATCGCTTTTTTTCGTCATTAACCCATTTCATTCGTCACAATGTTACCAAAAAAACTGCTGCGGCAGCCCCTGCCGCTGTGGCAGCCAGAGCGCCCGCCAGTGTATACCTGGTCTTCGTTACTTTAGCCGTCATAAAGTAAACGCTCATAGTATAAAAAATCGTCTCGGAGCAGCTCATCAGCACAGAAGCCAGAGTCCCCAGATAAGAGTCCGTCCCATATGTTTTATAAATATCCAGAAGCAGTCCCGTCGCAGCCGAGGAAGAAAACATTTTTACGATGAAGAGGGGAAGCAGTTCTCCTGGAAAATGCAAAAATTCCACAACTGGTGACAAAAAACCGGCGAGGCTTTCCATAGCGCCCGACTCCCGCAGCACACCGACGCCGATCATAAGTCCCACCAGGGTAGGAAGGATCTTATATACTGTCATAAATCCATCTTTTGCCCCCTCGATAAAGGTGTCAAAGATATCAACCTTTTTTATCAGACCATAGCCTACCAGATATAAAATGACAAAGGGGATCATACAATCCGAAATGTAATATAATATCCTCATGATTTTTTCCCCACCTTTCTGGCTATAACAGAAAATACCACACCCGCTGCCGTCGATATGATCGTAGCTACCAGTCCCATGCCGATAATGGACGTGGGAGACACAGAACCGTACTGGCTGCGGTAGGCGATAATATTTACCGGAATCAGCTGCAGGGATGAAATATTGATGATTAGAAACGTGCACATATCCGCACTGGCGATGTGCGAGCCATGATTCAGCTCTTTCAGTTCTTCCATCGCCTTAAGCCCCGCTGGTGTCGCCGCCCAGCCAAGTCCGAGTACATTACTGATCATATTTGCCGCCATATACTCATTTGCCTTGTGATCCTTTGGTACACCGGGAAAAAGAAAAGCAAGAACCGGACGCATCCCTTTTGTCAGAGCGTCAATGATTCCTGCTTTCTTTGCAATATTCATAAGTCCTGTCCACATTGACATAACACCGAGCATCGTGATACACAGCGTAACCGCCTCTTTGGACGAGTCTATGGCGGCTGTCCCTACGCTGCCGATCTTTCCGTGGAAGGCCGCAAACAAAATGCCGATGAGGATCATAAAACCCCATAATTTGTTTAACATAAGCACAAAACCTGATCTTTTTCTTCTATATATATGAAGAAAAAGATCTGATTATGCTTTTATGATACCTCCATGCTCTGCAGAGTAAGATCATCATGAAAGACCATCTTCACCGTCAGCTTCCCCTCGGCAAAGCTGAGAACTGCTTTCACTTCCATCGTCTGGATATGATTTTCATCATCGGTGACAAACCAGTTTTTCTCCACCGGCGTCTCCAGTTTCTGAAATCCGCCCAGAGACGCCGCCTTTTGCCGCCATCCCTCCCATATTTGCTCTGTCACCTTCTTCTGCAGGTCCCCGTCCATCTTCCCATGCAAGACATCATACTGATCCTTCACAAGATATGTGCTGTATTCCGTCACTGCTGCATCCAGTTTTTCATCATCAAAAAACTGCCTGTCCCGGAAATTCCGCTCTTTATACTGCTCGCGGTAACTTTTGCGGTATTCCTGCATTCCTGCAAAATCTTTATAAAATTTCCCATCCACCCGGTCAAAATACAGCGTGATATCCTGTGTGGCGTCCTTTCCAGACTCGTCTTTATAAGAGACTGGCGCCGTCAGCTTAAGGTAATCCCACATTTCCTTCTTTGCAATTTCACCAACCTCACCAAATTTATACCCTTTATCCGCATATGTCTTCTCAAAATGCTGCTGATATTTTTCTCTCGCCACCGATTCATGACAGCGGTTATACGGATTCCATTTGATCGCCTGGGTCAGCAGAAAATATCCCCCGATTATGATCACGGCACGTATCAGCACGGAAACAATCGGTTTCTCCTTTAACCAAGATTTTTGCACCACCTTATACCACAGCGGGCAGACAAATGCTGCCAGCACCACAAAAATAACCGGATTTTCCCTGGCAAAAGCAAACGCTACCGCCATCAGCATCACGATGATACCGATAAAATCCGCCAGTATCGTACCGATCTTTCCCAATAACTGCATTCTCTTATCCATAACCTGTTTCCTCCATTTTAAGCCTCATGCCTTTTCCATTCCTGTAAACTCTGTTTATTTTTTCATCGCCCGCAGCGCAGCCTTGTCTTCCTCTGATACGCGGTAAGATTCTGTCATCTTCTGGACCGCACGGTTAAATGTCTCATCGGACAAATGATTTTCACCGCGCATCAGGGCAAGTGTTTCCTCCGGGAATTTTGCATAAGCTGTGGCAAGTGCCCAGGCGATCCCCATGCTGGCATAATATGGTTCATCACAAAGGGAGTCTAACACCGCCAGAACCTTCCCGATATACCCCGGGATCAGATACTGATCCATCAGCATGACAGCGACCACCCTTACTTCAAATTCATCTTCGGATTCACGATAACCCATAAGAAAATCCCAGAATGGCTGGTATTCTTCAGATTTCAGTTTAATCGTTGCGCATACGCAGTCATTGACCGACCAGTTATGGATCCGGGGGATAAATTCCCGGAACATGGATATCCTCTCATCGATATCCATGCGGGCATAGCCAATGACCATCCCGGCGATCATCGTCTCCTCGAAATACAGATCCTCCGACTCTGCAAGAAATGCCCGGAAGTCTCCTCTGGCGATTTCTTTCGCCTTCCTGCGGAGTACCGGGATCCTTACACCCAGCATATTATCACAGCCGGGGATCAACCCGGCTGAAAATTTCTTATATCCTTCTTCGGCCTCCTCCAGAAGCCACTGTCTCAGTTCATTCATTACGATTTCCTTCCTCATCTGCATTTCTTCTTACTATCATATCACAGGATGAGGACAATAGCAAATAGATGTATGCTCGGATTGATCGGCAGTATCAATTTACAAACCGTATCCTCCGGCATCTTACGTCTCTGCTCATACAGATACAGATCCTCCGGCATCCATTCATATCCCTGACCCTTTTTATAGATCCCTCTCCCCTTCCAGGCGACGGTCTCGTCAAAAAACGGTTCACAGATGTAATCGGTAAAACAAAATTCTATCTCATATTCGCCTCCTCCGGCTGAGATTATTTTCATGATATCGGTAGAATTGCCAAACTCTGCCGAGCCGATCAGTACGATCTGGGAATACCTCCCCTCTGGCAGAGGGATGGTCTGTCCGTTGCAGGCGATATTATCATTCCCCGGCTGTCCCGCTTCCGGCAGGGAAATCTTTCGGTCCAGTGTCTGCAGCATCTGAAATCCTTCTGTATCATCCAGCACATAGCAATGACCGATCGAAGAAAAATCCGCATCCCGTTCTCCCCGCACCAGTCCGCTTTTCCTCAGAAATGCCTTATTGTTCATATATTCTTTCAAAGACAGCACGATCTCTCCCGATCTTTCTGGTTCTGCATTATTGCCTGTGTTCTCTCCTGTCCGCAGCCATTCCGCCTCTGTCTGTCCCCCGGGGATTGCATTTACCAGTCTCTCCACGTCATCAATGATCGACAACAGCCTCTCGATCGTCCTCGCCCTGAGCTTTTCATCCTGCCGCTTGATGAAATAGAGTTTGATCACCAGCTTTCTTGCCTGTTTCCATTTGACCGCGGTATTCCAGAGCTTTCCCCCAAGCATTTCCAGAGAAGCCAAAGCACATCTTTCTGCCACATATCCTATGACGGTCGCGGTATTCTGTATACTCTGATTGATCTTTAATAAAAATACGATCAGCGGAGATACCCAGAAATCCTCTTCTGCCCGCACTCCCTGAAATATATTTGCGCTCTCCTCCATATCTATGACAAAGCTGCGCAGCAGCTCAAAATATGCCGTTTCTGACAACCTGCCAGCCATCCTGTCCAGCGCTTCCCGGTATCCTTCCGGCGGCACTTCCCCGACCTCCTGTCTCCCGGTCAGATATACTTCCTGCAGACCTTTGCGGAACATGGCAAAGGGAAGTTCCTGCTCTTCCTTTTCAAAATAGGGATCCATGCAGAGAAATCCATCTGCATACTCTCCCCTGACCAGAAAACAATGCCCCGGAACGGCATCATATCTCTGAAATCCATCGTCCCAGGGACACCAGAACGGGTTCAGCAAAAGAAGAACGGGTCTTCCTTCTTCCAGCTCTTCCCGGATCTTCCGGATCACACGGTGTTTCCAGCAGAAGTCATATTTACGGATCATAAGACCATGGTATCTCTGCAGATTGTCAAAGCGTTCTGTAAGCCAGATATCATACCATCCGGCAAAATCCTGCCCTCCCTGCTGCCGGGACACCTGATATCCCCCGATATACATCATCTCATAATCGCACTGGTAGTATCCCGCCAGTGTGGCGATACAGTCATCCAGACAAAACAGGGATGTCTCTTTTTCAATCCGTTTTACTTTTTTGATGGTTATGTCAATCATTGGTGATCGTTCCTTCCTTTGTTATTTTTTATCCTGCAGCAGATCGCGCAACGGCGCATATATTTATCCCTCCAGTTTCTCCAACTGGGGAGTAAAAGCCCAAAGCTCCTGTGCGACCTCATACCCTTTTCCATAGCCTTCCTCTGTATCGTAGTCATAGTTATAGTGATAAATGGAATCTTCATGTGTAAATTCACCAGCTCCTACAGCAGATACTCCAATTGCTTTTCCATCCTTTAAAACAAACCCGATACCCACTCCGCCATAACGTGTATTTCCTTCAAAGGGAAGAAACGGTTCAACATCTTTCATCTCCGCCAGCATGGAATAAAGAAAGGAAATCCCGAATCTACTTGTTATTTTGGTATCTCCATCTGAACATCCCCCCACATGTGCTTCCTTAATCTGATCATAAATCTCTTTCGTAAAAATATCATTGTGGTACTGTATCGGTATTTCTTTGTCCTCTTTTGCCGACATCACCTGGATCCTGCACTGGTATACCTGCCTCTTGAGCCGGACCGAGATTGTCGCCTCACCCGGAGTGAGCGCCGTTACCACTCCGTCTCCGTCTACCGATACAATCTCCTCATCCGAACTGCTCCAGCTTGTCTTTTCACGTAATGCCGGCTGGAGAGTATCGTCATGATATGGATACGAAGAACTGAAACGAGGCTGTAGATTTAAATCATACTGCAGTCCTTCTTTCAGATAAAGTCCAGTCCGGTTCAGTTCCATCACATCATAAGGAATATCCATGACAAAGTCCTCTGTTAAGTCCGTTATGATTCCCACTACAACCAGGGTCAGAAGTCCAACAGTTATGATAATTCCAACGGTTAAACAAATTCGTTTCATATACCCCCTCCTCATCTACTTATAAGAAATCGAACGATAATAACTGGCAGCATTTGTTGCAAAATTAATTCCACCACTGGAAAAAACAATATTGGATTTCCCCTGCAAAACAGTAGAGGTCCCTCCCTTTCCATCATTAAGTGCCGAA
Source organism: uncultured Eubacterium sp. (assembly GCA_910584875.1). Lineage (GTDB taxonomy): Bacteria > Bacillota > Clostridia > Lachnospirales > Lachnospiraceae > Eubacterium_F. The sequence goes on along the minus strand of CAJUDA010000008.1, from coordinate 77,183 downwards.
TCCCACAACATATAATATTTCTTCCCGTTTAATATCCTATATCCTATTATAGTTACTGCATGACCATCCTTTTTACCATATATTTTAATATCTGAATATCCCCCAATCACTACTGGCCATTTCTTCTTTATCGAATTTATGAGAATTTTTGAATTGGGAACTGTTTCAATGTATTTATAATTTAGTCCATGTTCGTTAATTGCCTTGTTTATAACCTTAATACCATATCCCGGTTGATCAGACAACCCAAGACTATTCACTATGTCTGCTGTTGTATATTTCGTTCCGCGCCGATAATTAATCGTAGTCGCTGCCGCTGCCGCCCAGCAAGTGTTGAATCGCCCCTGTCCCTGTGCTTTGTACAAATTAAAACAGTAGTAACCGCCCGAATGCTGACTCATAGAAGGACTATAACCATACCCTATGCCTTTGCCGCTCTTCTTGCTCCTCTTGATGTCCAGCTTCCTCCATTTTTTTATTTTCTTTTTTATGGTTTTTTCTTTTACGGAAATCGATTTGTCATCAAAAACATCTTTCACAGCATCGCCATTTAGAATTACTTTACGATCCCCACTTTGTGCCGTTATATTTCCCTCTTTCTGATAAAACAGATAATCTTTGTTCAGGTAATCTGCATCATTTAATTTTTCCGCCCAGTCCTCACTGATCGTATACTGCCAGCCTTCTGTTGTGTTTACCACGGTAATCACTGCCCTGATTTTCTCCTTTTCTTCATCAACCAGCGGGTAATAAACAGATTCTTCCTGTTCCTCACGATCCAGCGTATAGATTACAAATGGTTTCCCTAATTCCAACCGGGTGACCGCATCGACCGTAATGTCTAGTTCTTCTTTACAGGAAATGATTAAAGTCCTTATTGTATCCAATTCTTTTTTTATGTATTTTTCTGAATCCACAGCCAGTTCATTCTGAATAAAAGTCTGGTATTCTTTTACCGCCTGCCCATCTGTCTGCGCCCATGACTTAGTAGAGGGTGCGATTATATACACTAACATCAATACTATGCTAACGATACTGCTAAATACTTTTTTCTTCATTCTTTTTTTACCCCCTGCAGAAATACTGTGGATGACCATGTCAGATCATAAAAGAAATCAAAGCCCTGACCAAAATCCGCCTCTTTATCGTAATAATATAAATAAGATTTTCCTTTGCAGTCAAAGCTCCCCCGACCGGATTTCACTATATGGATTTTCTCCCCGTCTTTCAGATAAAGAATCATCTCCCCTTTACTGCTTTGTGATTCATGCTGCGTGCTCTTTTTCTGTTCCGTCTGCCCGCATCCTGCCAGCATGGCATAGATAAATGAGATCCTGAATGGATCGGTAACTTTGTATTGTTTTGGCCTGGCATGTATTCCGCCACCCGGTATCACCTCAATCTTCTTTACTTTGTCATACAGTTCCTGTGTAAACAGATCATTTTTATATTTGATCGGAGCTTCTCCATCCCCGCCGTCGGATAATACCTGGACATGACATGGGAATGTACGACCGTTGATCTCTGCTGTCACCACTGCCGTCCCTGCTCCTACCGCCCTGACCTGTCCATATTCATCCACGGTCACAACATCCTTATCCGAAGTCTTCCACTTCGTCCAGTGGAGCATGACCTCCTGATCGTTCTGCTCACTGTATTCCCTGGCATTCCGGATCCGGTCAGCCTCGAGGCGCAGCTTATACGGCAACCCTTTTTGAAGACAGAGACTTTTTCTGCTCAATTCCATTTCATCAAATTTCATATCGAGTACGCCGTCGGTCTGATCCGCAGAATCTATCTCTCCATTCTTCCCCTTCCTCATCCGGACAGCAAAGGCAGTCAGTTCCTCTGAGAAATCACAGGCGCTGCCGCAATAGGCATCCTTTCCATATCTATACTGATATTCCCTTCCCTCATAACGGATCTTTGTCCCTCCTACGGCTATAATATCGACACTTCTGCCATCCTTCAGATCCAGGATCACCCCACCTGGGCCCGTCAGCATGTCATCGGAAGGAATCTCTTCGCTGGACACCATCTCCCATTCTGCCAGCATGGCATAGATAAATGACCTCATATAGTGATCCAATGCCTGTACGGCTTCCGAGCCAGCCGCCGGCATGACATACATTTTCTCAATCTGCGCATACAGCTCCTGTGTGAAGATGTCGTTTTTATACCGGATCGGAATCTCTTTGTCTTCTTCCTTAGGCATCACATTTACCTTACAGGTATATTCTTTTTCTGCCAGACTGACACGGATACTGGCTTCGCCCGGTCGGCATCCCGTGACTACACCATCTTCATCCACCATGACGACAGCATGATCCGAACTGTCCCATTTTGCCTTTCCTTTCAGTTCTTTTCTCAAATTATCTGCCGAATATTCTCTGGGAGCAGAGGATACATCTGCCGGCTCCAGCCTAAGGTCATACTGTAAGCCCTCTTTCAGACAAAGCTCATGGCGGCTGATCTCCAGTGTGTCATACCGGATCCCCATTGCCGAATCATCCTGGGATGCCTGGATCCTGGTTGTCACATAGTAAATGGCAAAAATCAAAATGACGGCGCCGATAACTATTGCGGAAATTTTTATAGCTGGTTTTTTCATCTATCCTCATCCTCTCAATCCTTACATTTACTCTCAAACCATCCCAGCTTCCCGGTCAGCCTGTCCGGCAGCATCCTTTCTTCCTGAAAAGTAAATTCATAACGTATCCCATCCTTAAACCGGTTTTCCAGCAGACTCATATACTGTTCGATAAATACCTCCTTTTCATAATCACTGTCCAGTATGACATGAAGCCGGATACAGTCCTTCGTTTCCTGCACTGCCCTAAACTGCAGGATTGCTGTTTCTTCTGCCGAACTGATACGCTCTACCGGTCCCAGCAGTCCATCTGGTGCCATAATCGTACCATCCGGCAGAGATAGACGGTCGTTTTTCCTTGCTTTGCAGAGCTGCAGATATCGTACTTCCTTTTTCCCGCAATGTTTACGGATGATCTTTCCCCGATCCCCCAGACCGTAGCGTATAATCGGCATCGCATGATTATGAAGTGACGTTACATAGATATTCCCTTCCACATGGTCTTCCATTGCTTTACCATTATCATCCAGAATTTCCAGATAAGTAGAAGATTCCAGCAGCCGGTACGATCCTTCTTCCTCTTCATAACCAATGGTGCTTACTTCCATCGAGCCATAATGACTTTTTACCTCGCAGGAAAACACCCGTTTCATGCGTTCCTTCTGTGAAGGAAGACACATCTCGCCTGTGATCTCAATATAACGCAGTGAAGGAAGTGCGGATCGTCCACTGCGTTCCACCAGATCACAGAGCAGCATCGCCATACTGGGATGAAGCAGAAGCCAGTCCGGTGAAAACTCCTGCATCGTGCCATAGATTTCCTCCAGCCTTCTCTCTGTCATATTAGATTTGGAAAAAATCAGCTTATTTTCTTCCTCCAGCTTGTCCATATCATGAGGCAGCACTGTATTGAAAAAGCATACCTTATCCTTTGGGTGTATCTTTGCCGCTTTCCACCGCTCCATCCACAGAGGCAGAAGCGAAGCCAGATAATCCCGGTTTTCCCAATATGTATTCATATAGATGCCAGACGTCCCGGATGTGTGGGTACGCAAAAGCCCCTCTGTCGCATACTTCCCCATATATTCACCGGATATGGCTTCTGCTCCGGCAGATACCAGGTCCTTTTTTTCCAGACAGGGCAGATCCTGCCATACTCCCTGTCCTTTCGTCTCCCCGATCCAGCATTCGTTCTGCCACTTTCTCCGGTACAACGCAACATTCTGATACGCATAATGCGCCATTTCCCTCTTTTTATCCATTTGTTTTCTCCCCATCAGAAAGGAACATCACCAAAAAATCGATCATGTCGCCCACTGTCTTCATATGCTGACTCAATGTATCAAATTCCTCTATGTCACAGCCAAACTCTTCCTCTACACGCAGCACATAATCCACGATATCTACAGAATCCATTCCCAGATCTTCAATCGGGTCTGCCGCCATATCAATATTTTCTTCCTCCAGCACATCCTGCAGCAGCTGGATCAGCCGTTCTCTCATAGCACACCTTCTCTTCTTATTTATATTTACAGCCACACCGTTACCGGCTTCACCTTCAGATACTTGTACTTCGATTTATAACGGTTCTTTGTCGTTGTCTTCAACAGCTTATAGGTTCCACTTTTCTTTTTCTTCCCATATACCTGATAATACGTTTTAGTGCAGCGGCTGGATTTTTTCCATTTGCGCCTGGATTCCTTATATTGATATGTCTTCACGGTGGTCGTCACCTTATTCCATGATGCCTTTTTCTTTCTGCGGGTTACCTTCCCCATTTTGCCGCAGGACTTCACCTTATAGGTCAGTTTGTACTTTTTCGCCCACTTGATGCACGCCGCCTTGGGAACGGTATACAGGGAACCAAAGATATTTGCCCGGTTCCATCCCTGAATCTTTGTTTTCTTTCCATTTACGATCAGCTTCTGCAGGACCCCTCTTTTATAATCCCATCCCATACTTTCAAATCTAAGAGACTGCATATAGGGGTCCGCCCACATCTTCTCGACCTGCGCCCGGTCGATGTTTATGCCATGACTCCGTATCCCTGTTATCTTGGGAAATACAACCTCCCTGATCCGGCTTCCCAAAAATGGATTATCCCCGATGGACGTATATCCTTCAATACTGAACTGGTCTATCACACAATCACTAAAGGCTTTTTCGTCTATCTCGGTTCCCGTAATATACTTGCTGTCCTGAATCTTTACCTTCCGCAACGAAGTACACCCACTAAATGCACCATATCCAATGCGTACTAGATTCCTGGGCAGCTTAAGGGTCGTCAGTTTTTTACAGCCAGAAAAGGCAATGTCCCCGATCTCTTGAATACCATCCTGGATGGTCAGTGACTTCAGACTGTCATTCAACTTCCCAGGCATTTCAGGACTGTCATACGTATCCGCCCCCCATGGTATACTAATGCAGAAAATCTTGTACCCATCCAGCACAGCAGGAATCGTCAGATCTTCGACTTTCTCATTCACTGATACAATCGCCGCCATTTTCTCCGTCCGGTGCAGGATCCGGTAAGTAAAGATTCCTGAAGTCCTAAGTCTGCTGTCATCGTCCCAGATAGAAATGTGATTAAACGGATCCGTAGTTTCTATCCAGGAATCATCCGGCATCTGCGACGGCATCTCCTTCCTCGAATCAGCTTCTGTCATCACGGGTGTAATATAAACACAAATAATCAAAAACAATGCAAATGATAAAAAACGTTTCATAACAATCCCTCCCTGCTTTCTCTCATCTACAGCCACACTGTTACCGGCTTCACTTTCAGATACTTGTACTTCGATTTATAACTGTTCTTTGTCGTTGTCTTCAACAGCTTATAGGTTCCGCTTTTCTTTTTCTTCCCATATACCTGATAATACGTTTTAGTGCGGCGGCTGTTTTTTTTCCATTTGCGCCTGGATTCCTTATATTGATACGTCTTCACGGTGGTCGTCACCTTTTTCCATGATGCCTTTTTCTTTCTTCGGGTTACCTTCCCCATTTTACCGCAGGACTTCACCTTGTAGGTCAGTTTGTACTTTTTCGCCCACTTGATGCACGCCGCCTTGGGAACAGTATACAGGGAACCAAAGATATTTGCCCGGTTCCATCCCTGGACCTTTGTTTTCTTTCCATTTACGATCAGCTTCTGCAGGACCCCTCTTTTATAATCCCATCCCATACTTTCAAATCTAAGAGACTGCACATAGGGATCCGCCCACATCTTCTCGACCTGCGCCCGGTCGATATTCATACTATGTTCCCGGATTCCTGGTATTTTGGGGAATGCGACCTCCCTGATCCGGCTTCCCGAAAATGGATTATCCCCGATGGACGTATATCCTTCAAAACTGAACTGATCTATCACGCAGCCGCTAAAGGCATTTTCCTGTATCGCGGTTCCCGTAATATACTTGCTGTCCTGAATCTTTACCTTCCGTAACGAAGTGCAACCGCCAAATGCACTTTCTCCAATGCGTACAAGATTCCTGGGCAGCTTAAGTGTCGTCAGCTTTTTACAACCAGAAAAAGCACTGTCACCGATCACCTGTACCCCATCCTGAATGGTCAGCGACTTCAGACTGTCTTTTATCTTCCCTGGCATTTGGGAGTCGACATAAGTATCCTCCAGCCTTGGTATACTAATACAGACAATCTTATAGCCATCCAGCACAGCAGGAATCGTCAGATTTTCTACTTTCCCATTCACTGACACGATCGCCGCCGCCTTTTCTGCCCGATGAAGAATCCGATAAGTAAAGATTCCCGAGGTTTTTAGTCTGCTGTCATCCTCCCATAATGGGATATAATCCGGTCTCTCTCGCCTGGTATCATCCGGCAACTGAGGAGGAAGCACTCTCCCCGCATCTGCTCTTGTCGTCACGGGTGTTAAATATACACAGGCTATTACACACAATGCAAATGATAAAAAACGTTTCATAAACAAAATCCTCCCTCATTTATTTGAATTTAGTGCATTTCTTTTCATAGATTGGCACATCGGCACTTCTGAAATAATTGTTTAACTGGGTACTGGTGTTACCAGAATCAGAGATCATACGGTTTACATATCGGACCGAAAATTGTTGTGCCGTACTGTACCGTCTCCGATAAAAATACGGATTGTCCTCATAGGCCTCTGATGCAAAACACTGATATGTTTTTCCGTCTACAGTAACCATACATTTTCTTATTTTGTTTTCATTATCCTTCTTCAAAAAATCTTTCAAACGTATGATTGGCATCGGTCCCTTTTCCTTAAATATCCGGAAGAGGTAAGATCCGGTCGCTGCATTCAATAGGTTCGATCCATTGATCCGGCTGTCACTTATCGTTTCCCCCATCGTATCCGTGCTATAATAATCCGGTGTCTGGGAACTGCGGAACACCATGTTCGGATTGACCACCGCCCGGTGCGCCTGGATATCCTGCACCAGATGGAGGAATACCCCAAGGATCATAAACCCCTTTGCCATTACAGTGTTCATGTTAATTGAATCTGCCTTAAAATATATTTCCAGATCTTTATACAACACATTGAGATCCTCGATGATCCTCTTTTTTGTCCGCAGCGGGATCGATACGCCATAATAGGTATCCCCCTTATAATTCGCCGCATTCATCTCCAAGTTGCTCCGCAGGATCAGACGCCTCCTTGCCAGCTCATACAAAAACTGCAGATGGCTCAGCACTTCGCTAAAGGCGTACTGGCTCTTGGCATGATAGGGAGACAGCATGGTAGTTCCCCCTTTCGTAACAACGGCACCGTTCGCATCCCGTTTTGTATCATCTCCCGCACTTAACTGCTTGATCCAATCTGTCTGGCGGGCGGCACGGGCGACGATCCATTTATTATGGATTCCTTCGGTCACCGTATTCGGACGCAGACAGGAGCTGGTAAAGTCCATGGCATTGACCATCGCCTCGTGACCGGTGTTGCTTCCATCCAGCCATTTAAGCGCCGTCCATGATCCGGCGACATAGGATTCTTTGTCCTCTGCCTTTTCTGACGTGATCCCTCTCAACTCAGAAACAGAGGCTGGTAACCGGTGTACCTGTCTGATCGCGGCGACGGCTGCCTGATAATTTACCAGACGGCTTTTATCCTTTAGAACCACCGCAGAAGAACAGAGCGCCTCCCGCAGCTCCTCATTCCCCGCTTTCCGTCTCGCGCTTTTGACCGCCGCGGCAACCCCTGTGACATGCGCTGTGGCGATGCTGGTGCCCTCCGCGATACCATATGCGCCAAGATATGCCGTGGTCTGCGCTTCCTCTCCCGGCGCCACCAGATCCACTTTTTTATTTTCTGAAAAATCCGATGCGTTCAGATTGGGATCGATGCTTCCCACTGAGATCACTTCCGGATAAGCGGCGGGATACTGGATATCACCGGCGTCATTTCCTGCCGCCCCGATCATCAGTATTCCCCGGTCGTACGCTTTTTTGATCTCTTTGGCAAGGATCGATGAATGTTGTGCCATACCGAAACTCATATTGATGATATCAATATCGTTTGCGATACACCATTCGATCGCTTTGACCACGGTACTTACTGAAGCCGTATTTTCCCTGTTAAATATTTTCACTGAATACAGCTCCGCCTCATCCGCGATGCCTTCAAAGCCGATCCCGTTTATCCGCGCCGCGATCACGCCGGCCATTGATGTCCCATGACCGCTGTTATCCGTTGGCTTATAACCGTTTACCCTGTCGGAAAAATCAACCCATCCTTTTGTATTCAGCTCATCATGCGGATCTATGCCCGAATCCATGACCGCCACTCTGACGTGTCTGCCACGATACTTATTCTGACTGGGCGTCCCGGCGACACAGGCGATGTTCCATGGCACGACCTCATCCTTTTTCTTTGGATCGGTCACTTTTTTGCAAGGTACAAATTCCTCCGGTTTATCGGTGTATTCCTCTTCCTGTTTTTGCTTTGACGGGACCTCCACAGGGACATATTCCGTAACTTCCGGCACGGCTTCCCCCGAATCCGTACTGTCTGCTTTCACCGGATAATCCCGTTCTACCGTCACTCCCTCCTCCCCGGCAAAGGATGCCGCTTCCTCCTTTGTCAGCTCCGCCACAACAGACCGGGGGTCTCTCAGATATTCTTCATCCGAATCCTTGTGATTGACATAAAGCTTTTTCTTACTGCGGAATTCATTTTTTATTTTGTTGTAACCGGACGCATCCTCTGTCTGGATCAGGTATTTTGCTTTTTTGCCGCTGGCTTCTCTTCCTTAGCATATGCTGCCGGTTTCGCAAATGACAGTAATATCACAAATATCGTTATTACGCTCCAGACCTTTTTCGATGTTTTCATAATGTCCCCTCCTTTTTCATTTCATAACCGTGATCCATGTTGTTACTACAGGCAATACAGCAAAAAATAACCGGCAATATAAAAACATGCCGGTATCCTTTTACTGAGCTCATCAAATACACCTGTAAAACCGAAAAGAAAACCCCTCCTGCCACAATACATGCTAAAAAACATAGTTCTATCATATTCATATCTCTCCACCCCCTCTTGTCATTTCCATTTATTAACTCTATTTTACCATTCTGCCGCCCCCTCTACAATAGAGATCTCTAATAGTGGCAATATTGGTAAATTTTTGGCAAATTTGGTTCAAATTTCATGATTTTCGTGCCAATTTGCCCATTTTTTAAAAAACTTTAGTAAGGAAGTTTTAGTGTAGCGACAATTTTTTCGCTCTTGAAGTCCAGTTGAAAACACTCTGCATAGCTTTGCATCTTCTCCTGGAAGCCGGAAATATTTTCTAAAACTATTTTCCCTTCATAATTGCCTTCTACGATGATCACGGAACAATACTGCTTCCTGTTCCTTTTCATCGTAACATGGATACCCGGATGCTTACAGCGTTCTGTCAGCATCATGAAATACTCCAGTATCCTGTCCAGCATGACAGCGGCAGCCGACCGTACCTCCTCCAGCAGCAGAAATTCTCTCGACACATCAATCTCCATGGAAATACCACGTTCATCCGCCTTTTCCTTATAAGTATCCAGTATGATATCGATCCTGAAATAATTTGTGTACTTTCCCACTACCGATACTCCCACCTCTTCCAGCACCTTCTGCATCTCGCCAAAGTGCTCCACCAGCTTATGGATCACTCTTACATCCTTCTCCAGTTCCTGAAGAGTATCGCTGTAACGCTGATGGATTTCCTCCAGCTTATAATAATCCTGTTCTCTCTTTTTTCTCCTGTCCCTTCTATCCTCCTGGACCTGGATCCATTCCTGCACTAATCCGTCCCGTTTGGAACGGGAAATCCCCAATTGCTCCCCTGTATCCAGTGTAAGCAGTTCTTCCTCTTCATCGATAGACGTAACATGCCACAAATTAACAATATAGCTGCTGTGTGCATATGTAAAATCATAATCTCTGACCTGACTGTAGACTTCATCCAGGATCTTTTTCAAAAACCAGCTGCCTCCATCCGTCATATGTAATTTACAGCCGTGTTTTACGATCGATATATGGGAAATGTCCTCCAGATCCACACATCTCTGGTATTTTCCGTCATTTACTATGATTTCATTGCCTCTTTTATTTTCTTCTATCATGCTTACACCTTCCTCCAAAGTACCCTTTTTATATATATTTCTGTTATTATAACGTAAAAACAGCTAAGTTTGAAGGAGCTATAGTTCCTGTTACTCGGAATTAGGCACTTTATTTTGCACAAAAAAAACCGCCCTTACGGGCAGTTTTTTGTGCAACTTTTTTTATCCATTCAATCTCGCCTGAAGTTCCTTCCCCAGATCTTCAAATCCTGGCTTGCCAAGCAGAGCAAACATGTTCTTTTTATAGCTCTCCACTCCCGGCTGGTTAAACGGATTTACTCCAAGAATATAACCGCTGATACCACAGGCGTACTCAAAGAAGTAAAACAACTCACCAAGGTAAAACTCATTCTGTTCCGGTATGCGGATCACAAGATTCGGTACGTTACCATCTGTATGAGCCAGCTGGGTCCCCTTCATGGCATTCTTGTTGATAAAATCCATCGTCCGTCCTGCCAGATAATTCAGTCCGTCCAGATCTTTATCCTCTTCTTTCAGCGTGACATCCAGCGCCGGCTTTTCCAGTTCCATCACAGTCTCATACATGATACGGGATCCATCCTGTATAAACTGCCCCATAGAATGAAGATCCGTGGTCAGATCAACAGAGGCCGGGAAAATACCCTTCTGGTCCTTTCCTTCGCTCTCGCCGTAAAGCTGTTTCCACCACTCTGCCACATAGTGCAGGATTGGCTCATAGTTTGCCAGCACCTCCACGTCCTTGCCCTTCTGGTGCAGGATATTGCGCACCGTTGCATACAGGACAGAATCATTTTTCTCGATCGGGGTCTCCAGGCACAGCTTTCTCATGCTCTGGGCACCCTCCATCAATTTAGTGATATCGGCGCCGCTTGCCGCTATCGGCAGAAGTCCAACTGCCGTCAGAACAGAGAATCTGCCACCGACATCATCCGGCACAACAAAGGTCTCATAGCCCTCTTCTGCAGACAGACTCTTTAATGCCCCTCTTGCTTTATCTGTCGTAGCGTATATCCTCTTTGCCGCCTCTTCTTTTCCGTACTTATTTTCCAGCATCTCCTTAAACACACGGAATGCAATGGCAGGTTCTGTCGTCGTTCCTGATTTACTGATGACATTCACAGAAAAATCCCTGTCCCCGATGGTCTCAATGAGCTGGGACAGATAAGTACCGCTGATGCTGTTACCGGCATAATAAATCTCAGGTGTCCTGCGAACAGACTTGTCCACGCTGTTGTAGAAACAGTGGCGCAAAAATTCGATCGCAGCGCGTGCCCCCAGATAAGAACCGCCGATACCGATCACGATCAGTACATCCGAATCAGACTGAATCTTTTGTGCCGCCTTCTGGATCCGGGAGAACTCTTCTTTGTCATAGTCAACCGGCAGATCGATCCACCCGAGAAAATCATTTCCAGCACCCTTGCGTCCTTCCAGCGTTTCTTTTGCTGCTGCTACCGCTGCCTCCATGGATTTGATCTCGTCATCACGGATAAATCCAGAAGCAAGCGAATAGTCAAATGTAACATGCTTCTCCATTTTTCCATCCTCCTATATGTAATTAGTAACATAAATCCTGACTAAATTATACTATTTTCCAAAAGTATCTGTCAACCTCTATCCCATATATTCCCTAATCACATCAAGGATGACTTCCTCTTCCTCTTCCGTAAACTCCATCGCCGGTTCTTTCTGCTTCAATGGATCCCTTGCTGGGAGATTTACCACCTTGTCCGTCCGCTCCGGATCGTCCTTAAAATACTCCTTTTGATACTCTTCCACCATCTGTGCATGGAATGTCTCATTTTCGAGACGCGGTTTATAAACATTTTCCAGAAAATCTAAAATATCGATCCGCAAAAGATTCCTTTTGTCCGGAATCTCGTATAAACAGTCAAACACAAGGATCAGACCATTGCCAAAGATACCGGTAAACAGGCTGACGAACACCAGATTTCTGTCCAGCCCCAGTGCCATAGCAGCCACAGCCCCTCCCAGTCCCGTGAGAATGGAGAGCAGCATCAACAGATTCCCCATTGTTTCCCATGTCCTCAGACGCAGCCCGAAGACCCGGTAATGCTGTAAATATTTTTCTACAAAAACTTCTACATCCGTTACTCCGATCTTTAACTGATAACAGGTATCAAATTTCATGCGCAGTGATTTCATCAGCCGATGCTCCGATCGCCCCATGTCTGACGCCGCACGGATCAATCTTTTGTATGTGTGTGCCAGCATCCCCTTCTCCAGAATTTCCATGATGCAGAGGAAGGCGGTCACATAAACTGCTCCATACTGTCTTATAAACTCTGTCATACCAGATTCCCCCTTTTTTGGAATCTAGTATAGCAACCTTATGCATCTTTGCCTAGCATGCCTGTCCATTTCCTGCTAAAACCGTATGTCATGATTCGACAATCCATGTCAGTCTTCGTCATCCTCCGCCGGAAAAGCCGCCTTATCGATAATATCCGCCACCATGATAACAGCATTCTGCTGATTGCTCGCTGCCATGGCATCCCGGTAAACCCTCTTCTTCTCATCTACCTCAAATACTGCATCCAGAAGACGTTCACTCGTCAGATCTTCTTCCCGGATAACATAACTAAAGCCCTGCTTTTCGAACGAATCTGCATTCAGAATCTGATCACCACGGCTTGCCTCTCTGGAAAGCGGGATAAGAATGTTGGGCTTATGCAGCGCCAGAAGCTCACAGATCGCATTGGCACCGGCCCGGGAGATCACGATATCGGCAGCGTCCAGAAGGTCACAAAGCTCTTTCTGGATGTACTCATACTGGACATAGCCCTCCATTCCTTCCAGTGATTCATCCACTTTGTCCTTCCCACAGAGATGTATGACCTGATACCGCTCCAGCAGCTGCGGAAGGATCTCCCGCACCGCCTCATTTACCCGGACAGAACCCAGACTGCCTCCGATCACAAGGATAACCGGCTTTTCTGCTGTAAATCCGCAAAAGTCCAGACCCGTCAGACGGTTACCGGAAAAAAGCTCCCCGCGGATTGGTGACCCGGTAAGAAATGCCTTTTCCTTCGGAAGATGCTCCAGCGTCTCTGGAAAATTGACACAGATCATCGTCGCCGAAGAAAGACAAAGGCGGTTCGCCAGTCCCGGGGAAATATCCGATTCATGCAGGACACAGGGAACGCGGCGTCGTTTTGCCGCCTTTACTACCGGCACAGTCACAAAACCACCTTTGGAAAAAACAACATCGGGCTGAATCTTCCGGATCAGTTTATCCGCCTCAGCATACCCTTTCAGAATCCGAAATGGATCTGTAAAATTTTTTATATCAAAATAGCGACGCAGTTTACCAGAAGAGATCCCATAATACGGAATATCAAAATTAGCGATCAATTCTTTTTCTATCCCCGTCTTAGAACCAATATAATAAATCTCATAACCACGTTTCTGCAGCTCAGGGATCAGCGCAATATTAGGGGTGACATGCCCCGCCGTGCCTCCACCAGTCAGTATAATACGTTTCACGGTCATCCCTCCCTTTACATATTTGCCCGGATCTCATCAGCAATAACAGCAGGATCCTCCGGCATACTGCCTGGTTCCCATTTGATATTGATCGAATCATCTCTGAATCTTGGTATCACATGTACATGGAAATGAAACACTGTCTGTCCGGCGGCCTCTCCATTGTTCTGCAATATATTGACTCCGTCACAATGATATGCTTTTTTTAGCGCACAGGCTATCCTCTTTGCCACGATCATGATACGGGATGCCTCTTCCTCCGGCAGATCATAAAGATTGGGTACGTGGTTCTTTGTCAGGATAATAACATGTCCCCTCGCTGCCGGGCTGACATCCAGGATCGCCCGGAACCATTGATCTTCGTACACTACCGTCGACGGTATCTCCTCTCCGATGATCTTACAGAAAATACAATTTGGGTCTCTCATGTTTTGCCTCTCTTTCTGCCGCATCGTAACGGCTTTATATTTCATTTTCCCTGTCTTCCGCGGGGAAACGGAACATCGTATCAAAATTTCTCAATATCTTAAAGTTTCCCTGTGCAGACAAATCTCCCGACATAAAAGCACTCTGGAATGTCCTGCCGCCATGGAGAATATCTAAGAACACCGCACTTTCTACTCTTGCCGTCACATCAGCATGCTCCGCACTCCCCCAGTAACAATTCATTTCATTTTCATTAATATCAATGATAAGAGAGGCCGCCTCGTCCTTTACATCAATCCGGAAGATCGCCTTTAATCCATCCAAAGGATTAAAATTCTCTCTCAGAATCCGGATATAATCATCCGGTGGCTCTTTTTCGCCAAGCATACCCTTAAACAGACTCGCCAGTTCCTCAATATCCTCTTTCTGTTTCCTGACATAATTATCATTGGATACATAAGCGGAAAGCTGTTCACTTTCCTGTGGCGTCAGCGACAGCGTACTGCCTCTCAGAACTTTCTTCTTAACCTGCATACTGCTGTTTGGAAATGCCGTCATTTTCTTTGAGATCGTCCGGTAAAAATTCTCCGTCTTTTTCTCGATCATTAAATTATATTCCGCATTTGTCTCAAATTCTACATGATTGTCCACATAGGCACACAATCCCTCGCTCGGAACACCACCCAGCATCTCCCAGGCATGGATAAGGTTGTATTCTGCTTCCCGCTCTCCATAAGTCGTAGCCATCACAACCGGCAGCATATAAATATGGGCAATCTTTTCCTTGTCTCCATACAGCCAGCACGAGTCCAGAAACTGCTGAAGATAACCGCCGATACCAAGCCATTCCACCGAGGCCGCCAGTATCACACCGTCTGCCTCTTTCAGAGTTTTTGGCAAAACAGCAATATTACTTTTTTCTTCATATAAATTGTATCTTTCCACCGTTACCCGCAATTCCTCAAGCACTTTTGTGATCCTCTCCATCACGAAGATCGTCGGGTCATCGATCAGACCCCGTCCGCCATAATAAATATTAACTCTCATAGGTAACCTCCATTTTTTTCGTTCTGGTCATGATCAGACACAGGATAAAGCCTGCCACAAATCCACCGATATGGGCAGCATTATCGATCGTCGGATCCTGGATCCCACTATATATACTTACTGCGATAAAAAGAAGATATCTTGGCACCTCTGTCGTTCTCTTTTTCCGGTTCCCCAAAATCAGCAAAAACAGCAACGCCCCTGTCAGTCCGTAAATCGCACCGGACGCACCACAGGATACCGTATCCCCGCCTATGACACTTACATTATATACGATTGAAGTTACTCCTGCAAGAATTCCAGAAAGAAAATACAAAATCAGATACCGGACACCACCCAGTACATTCTCCAGCGCATACCCAAGAACCAGCAGGGAAACCATATTGTTAAAAAGATGCTCAAAACCAAAATGAAGGAAAAAATGTGTGACCAGACGGTAAAATTCGTGCTGCTCTACAACCAGGGATTCCGATACTGCCCCCATCTGCAGCATAAAATCCGTATCATAACTCGATCCATTCCACTCAACATATGCATATACCAGTACATTTACTGCCGCCAGAAGCAGCGTAAATTTCGGCAGCCCTGTTTCCTCCCTCATATATATAGCCTCTTTTCCTTCCCAATCTGTCCTGTATGATGTATAATGGAAATTGTAACACAGATCAAAACAACGGTCAACGGATACCATATCCACAGAAAGGAACCAATCCATTATGCAGATCACGGTTCATGCAGACAAATCAAATACCAAAACCATACTGACTCTGCTGGAAGAAATGGGATATTCCCTGCCCTGCAACTGTCATGGCGGACATCTTTGTGACGGCAGAACATATCCCTTTGACTGCTCCATGGTCCCCCGGGAGACCGTATGCATCACTCTTCCTGGTCCTTCCACAGAGAATCTGAGCGGAATTTCCCTGGAAGACAGTCCCCTCATTCCCGGTCCGGCTGATACACTGCTTGTCGACCTCGGCACGACTACGGTGGCACTGGCGCTGATCAGCCGTGCTACCGGTGAACTACGGCAGACTTATGTGTTTCCCAATCCCCAGAGACAGTTTGGCTCCGACATTATCTCCCGGATCCAGGCATCACTCCAGGGAAAAAGGACCCGGCTGAAAGAACTGATCACAGGAGAGCTTTCCAGAACTGCCGCTTTACTCTGCCAGAAAAATAACCAGACCCTTTCCTGTCTGTCCCGTTGCTATATTGCCGGCAACACGGCAATGATCCATCTCCTGATGGGTTATGACTGCACTCCCTTGTCGAAAAGTCCCTTTATCCCGAAGCAGACATCACCGCCCCCTTTTTATCAGAATAATTGTAGAATACAAATCCTGCCCTGGATTTCAGCCTTTGTCGGCAGCGATATCACTGCCGGACTATATGCCTGCCATATGGAAACCCCATCTGACCACAATAAGGGAACCGTTCTTTTGATCGATCTTGGTACCAATGGCGAAATGGTTCTCCGGCACAGAGGCTGTTATTATTGTACTGCCACAGCGGCAGGACCGGCATTTGAGGGAAATGGGCTCTCCTGTGGCTGCCCGGGTATTTCCGGCGCCATCAGCCATGTCCGTCTCATGCCCCTCCGGCCCATGCTGACGACCATTGATAATAAGCTTCCTGCAGGCATCTGCGGATCTGGCGCTGTTTCCCTGTGCGCTGAACTGCTGCGCCAGGGATATGTGACAAATGATGGCATCCTCACGGACCGCTTTCCGGCAGAAGGTATTCTCCTGGGGTACTCCTCTTCCCGGGAGGCGCTGTATTTCCTGCCGGAAGATTTCCGTCAGATACAATTATCGGTTGCTGCCATCGCCGCCGGCATTGATACTCTCACAGAAGAAGCCAGCATATCACCTGCCGATATCTCATCTGTCTTTCTGGGCGGCGGTTTTGGGTTTTATCTGGAGCCGGATGCCTGTCAGCGTCTTGGTCTGTTTTCTTCCATTCCGTCTGATCGCATACAATCTGTAGGAAATACATGTCTGCAGGGATTGATGCGCTGCGCCTTACGCGCAGACGATGCACCGTTCCTGCTGCCTCCCGTCCATACCATCAGTCTTGCAGACCACCCTGGTTTCCAACAGCATTTTCTCAATCATATGACATATTCAGGCTGAGTGATCTCCACCACAAATTCATTATCGTTAAAACGCAGGATATCTCCGTCCCGAAGAGGCATTTCCTTCCATGGGACCAGCCTCCTGTTGTTGTGAAAAATACCCTGATCAGACTCTTCATCAACTACCAGGACATTACCCGCCTCCTGAATGATCCGCATATAATCCGGATCCGGCTTATCTCCTTTCCCAATTTCCAGACGGTAGGGGAACTGTGGGATCGGTACAGGCACACCTGACCCTGCCTGTGGAATGAGACAGACTCTTTTCATCTGCCGGTCTTCAGAATGATAAATCATTCTATCCGAATTTTTCCCATCCTTCCCGGGCATCACTCTCCAGACTCCATATCCTGACGCTGCCAGAAAAAAGGCAGCAGCACCCGCTGCCCTGACCCAGTCTGTGTTACCAGACAACGGCAGACGGAACATCCCCATCCACCATAATATTATGGGAAGAGCGATTCCCGCTGCCAGTACCATCCCCGGCAGCAGACAGCCCCTTATGGTTATATAGCGATCGGTCCGTTTTCTGTCTTTCGGTAAATACTCTGTTTTTTTTGGTACAGGCAGCGAACGATCCTCTTTTTTCTCCCACACCCGCTCCCCATATGAAGACGCATAATTTCTCAGCATGCCTCTGGTACACCCGGCTCCCCTTGTCAGTTTGTGCATTTCATAGACAAAAAACACAAGATTCCTGTCTTTTTGATTCATTTTTTCCATAATAAACTCCAGCAGATGTCCGACAGAGTCTGCTGCCTCCTGCTTTTCCTCTTCCTGATAAATCCCCTGACATTCTCCAGTCACCGGATCGATATACAAAAGCTCTTCCTGTACCATGAGTCCCCGGCTGTCCAGCAGATATTCTTCCAGACATTCTGCCATAGTAAAGATCTGTTCAAACAGCAGCTGGATATCATGCAGGGTAAAATCATTTTGATTCAGATATTCCTTAAGTGACAGTTTCCCCGATATATCATAAAAATACTCCTTTTTCCCATTGATCCACCGGATCTCCAATGGCAGGAATCCCTGGATTTCCTGATAGAAAAAAACTCTGTCGCTATAGGTTTCTCTTGTATCTCCCGATATTTTCAGATAATTTCCTGACCCATCCTTAACAATTTCCCTATCCATGTTTTATCTCCTTTTCCCACATACTCTCTGCCGGTACAACGGTTTCCCTGACCGTTTCAAAGACAATCTCCGATTTATTTCCAGATAAAATCTTTTTTAACAGGTTCCAGGAAACCGGCACCGTATAATGCACCCGGATCTTTTTTTCATTCCACCCTGATTTCACCTTTATAGTCCTGACCTGGAATAGAAAAAGTTTATTATCCAGATCCTTGCGAAGATCAGCCAGCCATACCTTTTCCTGCTTTTGTCCGGATGAAGATAACCATGCCGCGGCTTCCTCATTGGTGACCGATTCCAATACCACGATATCGTGGACATACATACCGCCATAGCATAGCGCCACCATTACCCATATACAGATACTCATAATGAATACTGCTTCCACCGTATATACCCCCTTCATCCTCATAGGCACATCACCAGTGCATATGCCAGTGTTGTAAAGGGAATAAAAGGCAATTCATACTGACGCCCCACACGACGGCACACGATCAGTATCATCCCTGTGAGCGCAGCCATCGCCAGGCTGAGGATCAGTACCTCCAGTGCACCCATGAAACCGATCCCCAGTCCCAGTACCGCATAGACCAGTGCATCCCCCTTTCCGATGCCGCCCCTGCTGAGTATGCTGGCGCACCACAGGATCAGTCCAACTCCCGGACCGGACAGCCATTCCTGCCATCCACCACCGTCAAAAATCCGCCACACTGCCATCCCTGCCATCCACAGCACTCCCGGCAGAAACGGAATTTCTCTCTTTCGTATGTCGATCACTGCCATTACCACCAGATAAAGACCGGCTGACGCCCATATCCATTTTTCCATAATACCTCCCCTATGTTCCACATTTACTGCAGGGTGTCCGTTTCCCCACCTTTGATAATTCTGTTTTCTTTATACTGCGCCTGATCCCGCTGCAGGAACGGCTGATATGATAGCGTTCCCCGTAATTGGTGATCCACACCGCTGTCTGTGACGATATCTGTCTCTTTTTTGTACATCGTTCACACGGTTTATACTTTCCTCCGCCCTCATTGCGCAGATCCGGTATATCCTCATATTTCATCTGGGATATACTCAGCTGAAGATACGTGCAATCCCGCCGGCGGTGATATACTCTTCCCGTCTCTGTTATATAGACGATTGTTTGATCTGCCGTCCTGTCCCCCTCTCTTCTCTCCACACCGGTAAATGCCCTTGTATGTACACGTTGACGGAAACGGCAGGTCTGGATCTGGAGCAGCCGGAAAGGAAGCTTTACCCGGTAAGTGGCAATGAGATCGATCTCATCATTCTTTTTCACGATTTCAGAACCAGCGAGAGAGACTGCATTTCCTCCTGTTCCCAGATAATCATTTAATTTTTTCTGACAGTACAGACGGTTTACCAGTACCTTGTTGCCACTTACCCCATACTCCGCAGACGCCTCTCTGGCAACACGGGTCAGTGCCCATTGTATTTCATCCTGGGATTTTACAAGCACCGCCAGATAGGAGAGCAGGATCATGGCAAAGAGAAATACAGGCAATACGAGAGAAGCTTCAACCGTCAGCGATCCTCTCAAAGCGGGAAAGGGTACCCTGTTCCCATGGTTTTGCACATCTGTGACAATGTACGATATATTTTTTTTATATGTATTGATAGATTGATCCCCTTTTCTTTATTTTTTTTGTACGGATACCCTTTCCCGCTTCGAGATTTATAAATATCCCTTCTCAATCTCACATGCGTAAGAATAATCCCGTATATCCCTTCCCAGCATAGCTCCGATCACCGGCATATGAAAAAAACGCGCGGGAAATACGATACTGGCAGATACCTTTATAGAAAAGACACACCGGTCCAGCCGAAATCCTTCGTATCCATTTTTATTCATATCCCACTGGATCAGATCCATCACCCTGTACAGCTTCTTTTTCCTTTCTTTCATGCCCAGAAAGAGAAGCAGATAGTCCTTGTAACCAAATGACTTCTTCCCCGCCGCGGCAAACCTTCCTGCCCGTTTCGTTATTGCCTTCCCTGTAAGCTGAAATATCTGGGGAAAACTGGTGAGAATCTGGGCGCTTTTCTTTAGGAGCGGCACATCACGTCCCTGCAGGATCCCTGCCACATCTACAAGTGCCTCTACAATAGACCAGACAACCAGAATCATTGTCTGGGTAAAGCGGATCAGCGGTTCCATACCGGTAAAGCCTACCACTGCAGCCGCTGCGGCATATGCCTGTTGTTTTTTCGCTGCGTCTTTATATATGGCAGCGAAATTCACCGGAGTCCGTATCATCAAAATACGATTGAGAACAGCCTCCAGGTTCTTTTTATCCGAAGATCTGCCTGCCACGATATACTCCCACTGATACTTCAAGGCTCTCTTCCATCCGGAAACCGTCTTTTCATAGCTTGAGAACTTATCCTGTATATACCGGTCAAGAAAAAAATGATTCATTCCATACTCCGCCAGATCTCCGGCAGCACCAGACAGTGACACCTTCTCTTTCTCCGTCAGCTCCGAAATCCTCTCCCCATAATCCTCGTCCGTCTCTCCCTGTTCCCGGTATAACATAGCCGATTCATCCGCTTTCGCAACAGAAGCGCCGGATAATTTTTTGGGATCACGGATAACCAGATTAAGAATGCCGTCTCCCCACACTGTCGAAAGTGCCTCCAGAGGATGATCTGCCCCTCCCTGCTCTTCCACTCCTGTATAATCAAAGCAAATACTCTCTGTATCATAGTCCTTCCACAACTGGTCCAGCAGATCAGCCCCTTCTTCTTTCAGAGGTTCCTTTAACAGTTTTTCTGTTTCAGTCAGGATATGACGGTTCCCCTGGAGGACTGACATCTGCCGTATCAACTGCTGCATTTTTTTGTCATGATCCGCAAACTCTCTGTTTTTCCCCCGGCATCTGTTATAGGCACGCTCCAGCTGACCCGCCTCTTTAATCGCCTGATCTGTCAGCTTTATCACTTTTTTAATCTTAGCTAAAAAGGATTTACGGTCCATCTGCCGCCAGTGGCGGGGACTGTCATCCAGATGCTCTTTCATTTTTTTCCAGACAGCACTTTCGTTTACACCAAAATACTGACTTTTTTTCTCTTTTACGGCAAACATTTTTACAAACTCACCAGCACAGGATATTTTTCCATTTGAGACGGTGATGCCATCGATCCATTTCATAAGTTTGAGAAGCTGCTTATCTAATTCTGCCATCTCCCTCTGGTTTTCCACCGTCTCCTCTATCTCTTCTGCCTTTTTATCAGAATCTCCGGCATCCGAAGACCGTTTGAGCCATTTTTTGAGCTGGTCTCCCGTGATCCTGCGACCCATCAATCCGCGGATCTCCTGCTGGAGAGGCGCCGCCTCCTGATCTCCCACATATGTTTTATCTGCCACTGAGACCTGATGGATCTCCCCTTTGAGAAAATCCATCGTCCCAGCCCGGGCAGATTCCATCGTATCCGACGCATAACCGGCTATGACCTTCTCAAATGGTATCCCTGTATCCTCCAGAAAAAACAGCCCATAATGATCATAGAGAGGGCGGCTGTATTCGGTAAGCAATGCCTCTGCTGAGGTCCGGATGGTTCTGGCTGTATGGTTGCCGCAGGCTGTATAACGGGCAGTTTCTACCAGTGTTCCCAGCAGGGCAATGATCAAAATACCCGACAGGGACAAGAACACGGTAATACTGCCTCTCCGGCTACCCAATAATCTTTTTCGAGTCTGCATTAAACGTCTTAAATGCACTATTTACCACAGACGTGATCTTGGACTTAAACACCAGCACCAGTGCGATCAGTACGACAAGGATCAGTATGATCTCTACCACTCCGATCGCCTCCTCTTCTCTCATAAATGATTTTATATTTCCCATATTTAAAAATCCCCTTTCTACAATGTCATAAAAGCAGGTATCATAATAATGCCCATCACCAGACCCAGCATCACCATCATCGGAAATAACAGCTTTGTCCCTGCTGTTTCTCCCATCCGCAGCACCCGCTCCCGCCGTTGCTGCGCTGCTTCCAGTGCTTCCCTTTCCAGCAATTCCAGTATCCCTTCTGCCCCCTTTTTCAGATTTTGGCCAATGACAGAGGAAAACTTAAGATATGGCATCAGCCGGCACTTCCTGCCAAAGCGCTCCAGCGCTTTCCCCTCAGATACACCATCCCGCATTTCCTGCATCATGATACAGAGCTCTTCATACGCATAGTGAATCCCTGCCCCCTCTCTGCGCTTTTCCTCATACTCCGTAACCAGACGCTCTACTGCTTTGCGAAAAGTCAGTCCGGCTCCCAGCAGCAGCATTACCTTATTCACCAGTCCCGGATAATCCAGCAGCATCTGCTCTTCCCTTCCCGTCAGTTCTTTTTTCTGTTTTTCCCGCCAGACAAATGGAACCAGCAGGATCAGTCCCAGTATGAGCCCGACCGGAAAGTAACTTTTTTCCCCGCCTGCCTCCCGGTAAGTCAGCTTCATATTTCCCGCTTTTTCCGGTAAAACAACCATTTTCTGAAATGCTGTATCCCTTAGTGTCTGTTTCAGGATCTGCCGTGCCTCCCGGATCTGCTGTTTTTCCCGGCTTATCTCCGGCGGCATAAGATGTACCGTAAAGCTGCGCGTCCTCTTCCAGTTTCGCCATGACGCTTCCAGCATAATGTCTGTATCGATGCCCTCCGGCGGGATCGCCGCCTCGGACAGACTGCCATTGTCTCTGATGTACTCTTCATCCCAGGACCATTCCAGTACAGCAGCTGTGTCTGGCAGCTCTGTGACAAACCGCAGCGGTTTTGTTACATGTTCTAATGAATCATTGTCGCCCCGAAGTTTCCGGACAGCCTGGTCCTCCAGCTTTTGATCCAGCGCCGCTTTTTCTTTCTCAGTAAATTTCGTCTGTCTGACAGTAAGGGAAATGTTTTTCTGCCATATCCTGTCCCCTTCCTCACCAGTAACTTCCAGATCTATTGCCGAATCCTCTTCCTGACGCAGCAGATATCTGCCATCCTTTAATGCGGAATCCTGCGGTTCGGACAAAAAACAGTACAGCCATACAGCTGCCGCTGCCAGAAACAGGATCCCCAGACCTGTCATCCGCTTTTTCCAGATCCGCTTTAGAACCTCCGTCTGATCCTCTCTTGGATATAAACATGCCACATACTCACGGGTGCTCTTTTCCCGGAATAGTAAATCCCTTCCTTTCTGTCCCATCCTTATCATCCTGCCTCCTTCCTATCCCTCTGCCGCTTTCATGATCCTGCGGCTCCACAGGACAGCCGCAAGATAAACCAGCAGAAAAACTGTCATATACATCCTTCCTCCCAGCCCCCGATACAGAGGATCCAGAAATCCTGGCGAAAATATCTGCAGATACAAAATGATCAGCAGCGGGATCACCATCATACAGACCGCCTCCATCCTTTTACCTGCCATGGCAGTACGGATCTCACGCTGGATCTCCACCTTCTCCGATATATTATCTGCCGTCCTTTTCATGACCTTCACCAGATTGCCGCCGCTGCGCCGTGCCGTGGCATAAATCTGTGCAAAGGTAACGATATCCTCGACACCGCTCCGTCTTCCCAGATCCATCAGCAGCCTGTCCAGCGTCTCCCCCAGTGTAAGCCTCCTCTTTATCTCTCCAAGTTCCCAGAGCATCGGTGTTTCCCTCCCCTGTATCAGCTCCATGTCACGATATGCTTCTGACACTGCATTTTCCATGGAGTATCCTGCCACCAGCGCCGATACGAGACTCTCCATGGCATCCTTGAATCCAAGCATCAGCTGCCACTGGATCCTTTCTGCCATTCTTTTTTTCTGATAACGGAGACAGACCGGGATCCCTGTCAGGGATAAAAGGAAACTGATTATGGCACTCCGGTAAAAGAGAAAGAAGATCATAAACCCCCCAAGCAGGGCAATACCGCTATACCAGATCCGCTCCCGTTTTGAGAGCCGGCACATAGTGTAATCCCTCATATTTCCACCCCCGATCTGTGGCATTTATCCAGCGCTCTCAGACGCCTTCCTGTCCTTTTCAGCTCTCCCAGCACTCTTCCCCTTCTCTCCCCCTCTTCCCGGAATACATACAACGAGCTTAGCTGGATCCTGCCGTCTGCCACCTCTGTCACCTCACAGATCTCCAGTACCTTCCGCGACTTATCCCGAAGCCGCCCAAGATGTACGATAAGATCAATGCCCGAGGCGATCTGCTGACGTATTGCCTCCAGCGGGATATCCAGTCCCATCAGTACCAGTGTTTCCAGGCGGTTCAGCATATCCGCCGGACTGTTGGCATGTCCTGTGGACAGGCTTCCATCATGCCCGGTATTCATGGCTGTCAGCAGATCGATCGCCGCCGAGTCCCGGATTTCACCCACGATGATCCGGTCTGGCCGCATACGGAGCGCACTCCTTACCAGATCCCGTATTGTTACCTGGTTCTTTCCTTCTACATTGGCATTTCGCGCTTCCAGCCTTACCAGATTATCAATATTCTGGATCTGCAGCTCCGCGGAGTCCTCAATGGTGATGACCCTCTCCGTATGCGGTATAAAATTTGACAATATATTCAGAAATGTTGTTTTACCTGCCCCCGTTCCGCCGGATATAAAAATATTATATTTTGCTTCTACCATTTTCTTCAAAAATTCCTCTGCCTCTTCTGTGACAGCCCCCATCTGTATCAGCTTTTCCATCGTCATTGCCTCTTTGGGAAATTTCCGTATGGTGATCACCGGTCCCTCTATAGCTATAGGAGGAACAACGATATTCACACGGGAACCATCTGCCAGCCGGACATCCAGGATCGGACTGGATTCATTTACAATACGGTTACCGGCGGAGGCAATCTGCTGGGCAATGTCCTCCAGCCTTCCCCGGTCTCCAAAGGAAAGACCCGTCTCTGTGAGATATCCCTCCTTTTCTATGAAGATATGATCCGGTCCATTTACCATGATCTCCGTTATCTCTTCATCCTCCAGCATATCCTGCAAAACATCCATTTTGCGGATCGAGTTAAAAACCTTGCGGCGCAGATTTCTTTTCTCCCCCAGGCGTATGTACTCTTCTCCCGCCGTCTCTTCAATCCGTCTCCCGATCAGTATCTCTAATTCCCGGTCACTGATCTCAATGCCCGACGGTATCATCTCCATAACCTGCCGGCGGAGTATCTCTTTTCTTTCATCCAGAGTCTGCTCCGATGCTGTCATTTCCCTCACCCCCTAACAATCTTTTGATCCACTCCATCCTTCTCCTGTCCTCTGCCATGTCTGCCAGATCCCGGTTTTCCCAGTCCCCAGCCGCCAGAGAAATCTCTTCCGGCTGCCGGATATATTTTGTCCGCGCCAGCAGCCCGTCTTTCCCCTCTGTCCAGCAGTAGCGCTGAAACACCGCACGCCGGATCCTCCCAAGATATCCTGGAGGCTGCACAAAAAATACCTGATCCGCTTTTTCCATAATATCCAGAAAGAATTCATGAACCAGTCCCATCTCTACCACAATGCTGTCAAAGCCACAGTCCTTCTGTAATCGATGGAGAAAACATTCCCAGTCCTCCGGCCGGCAGTCCAGAAGATCCTTAAAATGGGATACCGGCGGCAGCATTTCTGCCCTGCCAAACCGGTGGCAGCACCGCTGCACCTGTTCCGGAAAATCTTCCTGTCCCAGTAAAAATAACAGTTCACCCATCCCCTTCACTCCAAAATCCGGCTCAGTCTCCAATTTTTCCCCGAAATACACTGGCAGCCCTGACATCTGTAAATACAGACATTTTCCTCTTTCCGCCATGTACTGCGCCAACGTTACCGCCAGGTCTGTTCCCTCTCCTGACTCCGGGGAAAACACAGCATATACCATATCCTTTTTTTCTGTCATTTCCGCCGTTTCTGAGACCGCCGGGACTGCCGGATCCAGTCTGAGCTGCCAGAGCAGTTCCTGATAGATCCCCTCTGCCTTCTGATATTGAAAGATTTTCTTTTGTGTCCTGTCCTGCTGACCGGACAGTAAAATTGTATTATGTTTCCCATCCTCGTAAAGCCCCGGGTCATCCGTCAGCACAGCAGACGGATGCAGCTCTGTCCCGACACGGAATTCCATGCTGCTTCCTGCTGTCACCAGCTCGGGATGTATGCCTGGATTTTTCTTATGCAGGAGAAACCGGAGCAGCCGCTTTCCATATTCTTCATCCCTCAGATAAAGAAGTAATGTCACATCTTCTATATAACCCACCTCCCCTAGTATGCGCAAAGCAGTACAGCAAGTGAGATCGCCACAATAAAGGGTATGATCCCATCGTCATCATCCTGTTTTCTGTCATAATATGGTGTCATTTTCTTTTCCTGCACGCAGCAGTATACATAGTTGAATAATCGCCGGAAACGGCTTCTGAAATTATTACGGAAGATCATTTTGCCGATTGCCATCACAGCCCCGAGAACCAGGGATACTGCCATGATTGAAAAAAGCAGACGTAATCCGACAAAACTTCCGATCACGGAATACATTTTACTATCGGATGCTCCCAACATACGGCACCGATACAATGTGTAGCATAGAATAAAGGGAACGACCGCTCCCGCAAGCCAGGGTATCATTCCAGAGAATCCCTGCAAAGTGAAATGCCTGAACAGGCTGAATAAAAATGCTGGTACAAAGAGCATATTGGGCACTCTGTAACATGAAATATCACACAGCGAGGCAACGACGAGGATGAGAAACAGAACTTCCCTCTCCGGGATAAGCCCCACCTCCTGTTCGTGATGTGAGTAACACAGTATCACAGAAAAAGATGGTTGTCAATAGATTTTTTATAAATTTATTTACTACTATCGTAGTTCCATTTTTTGCATAAGATAGTAAAAACAGGACTATACTAATAGCAGAAAAGGAGGATCTTCATGAGTCTACGCAAAAAAAATCCCGTGATACGGGCACGGGAAGACCTGATCAAAGAAATCGAGGATTTAAAGCAGGCACTGGAAACAACCAACTCCAATTTTGAAAACACATGCGACCCGGATCTGATCGACAGCTACATCTATGAAATGAATGCCATTTCCTTCCGCTACCGCTATCTGTTACGGCAGATGCGGGAAATGGAACTGGAAATGTAAAAGGTGCGGCTTAGCTCAACGGTGCCAATCTGAACCGTTGAGCTACCTGCACGCACCCTGAAAATCAAATTATTATGCCTCAAATCCACGGTTCATTTCCATGCCTGACGCTATGGTTTCATTTAATTGCCCCCGTCCGTAAGTAAGACCGGCATAAATCTGCTGTGTATTCTCCATCACAGGACCAGAATCATCCTGCTTCGCCACCTCACGGAAAGAAACCAAAAGCCTTTCCAGTACGTTCACGGCGTGATCCAGGCACCCGGTATCCCGCAATGCGATCGCATGGCATAACTCATGATAGACATAAATATACAACTGTCGAAGATAATGTGAGATCGGATAATTCAGATCCAGGCTGTGCAGCAGCTCATCTACCATTCCTTTGGCGCGGTCAACTTCATGCCGCGCCTCCGCTATTTCATTATGTTCCAAAGCCGATCTGCCCCCGGCAATGCTCGCCAGCGCCGCCTCAAAAATAACGACCACCAGCTCGCTCCGGTTCGCCTGTGTGACCCTTGTGGCAAATTCCTGCAATTTTTCTTTTTCCATCGTTTCCTCCCATTATCCTCTTATCCCTGCAGAAGCTGAAGGATTGTCTGCGGCTGGTTATTTGCCTGTGCGAGCATGGAAGTTCCCGCCTGTACTAATACACTGTATTCTGTGTATTTCGTCATTTCCTCCGACATATCCACATCTTCAATACGGGAACATGCCTCTGTCAGATTCTCATGCATCGTGTCCAGGTTGCTCACGGAAGAATCCAGACGGTTCTGATAAGCCCCCAGCTTGGCACGGATGCCGGATACCTGGCTGATCGCATCATCAAAGGAGCGGATCGCATAGGTCGCACCTTCCAGGCTGCAAACATTATTATACGCAATATTGAGCGCCTGTGCCGTCACTGGCGGCACGGAAATATCAATCGTCTGTCCCTCATTGGCGCCGATCTGGATTGATACATATCCGGCGTCAAGCATCGTCACAGCGGCGTCTCCCGCCTCTGCCTTTGATACATCAAAAATCATTTCAAAACCATTGCGGTCGGATACCTCAACGCGTCCCCCATCGATAAATACAGTTGCCGTGTTGGAAAACCCATCGCCCAGCGTTACTTCTGCATCCTTGCCAAGCGTCGTTGAAGCCCCGTCAATACCCAGTTTGGCCGCCAGTACCGGATTATCCGTCGTCAGGGAAATCTTGTGGGACGAACCATACAGCTTGGATTCCAGAGACAGGCTGACTGCCGATCCAAGCTCACATTCTTTACCAGCAGCATCCACCGGAATGCAGTCAATATTCATCATTTCACAGTAATCACGGAGCGTGGAATAAATTTCTTCATAAGACTGCCCTGCCTTAACCGTGATCGCCTCTCCGTTGATCTGGATCTTTCCGACTGCGTTTTCGTCCACCGTCTCCTTGGGATTAGCAAATGCCAGTGCCCCTGTCGTCATTTTTGTCTGGGTTGCCGGCGTATCTACGGTAAGCTCATACGTCGTCAGCCTGACATCATCGGTAGCTGAGACAAGTTTGACGCCTACATTATCGGAAGTGTACTGCCGGCAGCAGGAGCCATCCAGTATACTCATTGTATTATATTCTGTCTGGGTTGCCAGACGGTCGATCTCTTCCCGGAGGGCATCAATCTCCTCCTGAAGCGCCTGTCGGTCCTCAATGGTAGTCGTTCCGGTACTTGCCGCCTGTACTGACAGTTCACGGCATCTCTGCAGCATGGATTCAATCTCCGTCAGGGCGCCCTCCGCCGTCTGTATAAAAGAAATCCCGTCCGAGCCATTCTGTCCGGCGCGCTTTAATCCCCGGATCTGCGCCTGCATTTTTCTGGAAATCGCCATACCAGCCGCATCATCTGCCGACTTGTTGATACGATATCCGGAGGACAGCTTCATGGTACTGTCTGTCAGTTTTTTCTGTGTCGTGTTCAGATTAAAATTAGCGCGAATCGCCGCTATATTTGTGTTGATCTTCATGTTTCATCTTCCTTTCCGGTTATTTTTCCTTTCACATTTACAAGAAAACATTTTGCAACCTGGTACAAATCTTTGTTCTTTGCACCGCCTGCTCTATCGGCATGATCGTCATGCGCCTTATGAAGAGAACGTCTGCTGCCCTGAATCAGGCTCTCACTATCCATAGTAAATCCATTCTCTTCCAAATCCTTTTCAAATCCAGTCAGAATATTCTGACACAATTCAATACGGTCTGCCATCTCCACTGTGACAAATCCCCGGACATGACTGCCATTTACGCGGAACGCAGCCTGAATCCTTCCCAGTCTGTCAGATTCCACCGTAATCTCGACCATGCCCTTTTTTCCCTCACCACTCTGGATCGTAACATGGCATGCCGTCACTCCTTCTTCTGTGACAAGGGGCACTTCATATGTCTGATGGCTGCGCAGTTTCTGATAAAAGGAGATACTGCCTGCCATCTTTGCCAGCGAAACAACATCACTATATGTTATATCGTCACTTTTTTTCTGCTCCGCAAGGTCGTTTTCATGAATATCGTCCAGCGTCTCATATACCTTTTCCAGCTGATCCGGGTCGTTGAACGCTTCTGTCAGGTCATCACTTTCCGAACGCTTCCATAATCTGGCATACTCAGGCAGCCCCCTGCCCAGGTACTCCATGGCAAGCATCCGGTTTGCCGCACTATCAGACAGTGACAATGCCTCCAGAAACTGCTGCACCTGTCCTTCCGGATCATCCATGGCTTCTCTTACCCGCTGTGCCATTTCCCGGTAATACGGCTCCATCTCTTCTGCCGTCTCACCTTCTGTCATGCATTTCTCAAGAAGCTCCTCTAAAGACATATTCATACCGTCAATACCATTATCATGTAAAACCTTTGGCGAAAGATTCTGTTGTAGTTTTTCTACAACAAAGCTGCCGTACGCCGCCCGGATCTGCTCATCAATCTGCTGTCCGGACCGGACCGTATCTACCAGTCCGCCAAATGCATCGTCCACTGATACATCCATCCCCTCCGCCCGGCGGGTACGCGTAGCAGAGAGCAGGGAAGCCAGTGACAGCTCCCTTCCTTCCTTAAGCACTTTTCCGATCACGGCACCGTCACTTTTATCAATCTTATCCAGCAGGCGGTATACACCGATCATGCTCTGGCGCTCTTCCTCCGTCAGCTCTCCCTGATGATCCATCTTCCAGAGATACCGCCGGAAGGAAATGTCTTCATCGGCAATCTCTTCCCGGACTTCTTTTACGATTCCATCAAGCTCATCCAGGGATAAATCAAGCGGATTCACTTCTCTGCGGATCAGTTCCGCCACGACCGGAGGTTTCAGATTCTCCATCAGAGTAGTGACCCTGCTGTCAAACTCCTTCATTCGCTCTATGTTTTCCTGGTCCAGAGGCATCTGGTTGTAGGCAAGGATACGAACTGCCCTCTGGTTCATCCCTGTCGTTTCCATACCAAGATCATCCAGGATCTCATCAATATTTCCAAATGCTTTATTTAGGGAATCCCCCAGATCCTTTCTCACTTCTGTCCCTACTGCCTCATAGGTCTGCTCCATCCTGGCGTATCGCTCTTTCTGCTCTGACGCTGTCTCAGACAGACCGGCAAGAGTCAGTTCGTCTCCCGCCTCCATCGCCATACCAAGCAGTCCCGCCGGAGCAGTCAGTACATTCTTAGCTGCCTGGACTGTATCATTCATCCGGTCCATATTCACTTCTGTCACAGGAAGCCCTGTTTCCGTCAGCAGGGATTCCTTCGCCTGCTGCTCCTGTGCCCGGAGTTCTTCCACAATCTTTGCCAGATTGGAAACATCGAGGTCGATCCCTTTGGCGGACATGGCGCGCGCCGCATCAATCGTCATAGAAAGGCGGATCTCTTCCATCTGACGTTTTGCGCTGATAAAATCTGCCTCTGTCCGATAAGACTGGTGCAATACATCATCTTCCGTTTCCACCAGCTGTCGGATGGCGCGGGACGCTTCCTCTCTGGACATTTTCGTGAGATCGGCGTTTTCCGCTGATATTCCATCCACAAGATTATCTACTACCCGTCCCAGCAATGTATCATAATCCAGCTCCTGCAGTTCCTGCAGCTGCTGACACAGCCTGACATGTTCAGGCGTCACCGGAAGATCCTTATCATACAGCCATTTTGCTATTGCCATGGAAGATTCTTCAGCCGGAATGCCGCCCTCTTCCAGAATCCCCGTCACCTGATCCTTTACCTGGGCAAAGCTGTCATCCTCCACGATCTCCTTATCTGCCCCCGACGCCTGGCGTCCGGCGCCATACACACTTCCGTTTACATTCTCCGGCGTCACTTTCATTTCATTACGCACAAAAAACTCCACCGCAGCAGGAGTGATCTGACTGCGCTGCGCTGTCAGGTCCATCGCATGCTCCAGCCGTGAAAGATGATCCGATGTCGCCGGAAGTCCGCTTTCCTGCAGCTGTTTCAGAATCGCCTCCGAAACACCGGACTCTGCCATATTGCGATAGGCAGCATGTTCCCGTGCTTCCTCTTCTTCTCTCTCCTGATCCACCTGCTCCCTGACCGACTGCCTCTCTTCGGAGCGCTGTTCTTTTACACGGCTGACCGCTCTCTCCAGCTGTGATGAAGTATAATCCTCCAGTGGAGTTTTTTCTTCGTCCAGTGCCAGTGCATCCTCTCCTGTCATGCTGCGGCTGATAAAATCTGCCGGAGTGATCGCGCTGTCCTGAGCCAGCTCCACAATATTATTATATGCCTGTCTTGCCTGTGCTTCCGTATACACAGTGCTGCTTCCCGTCTTTCCCGGTACTGCACAATCCATTGTTATATCCAAAATATCATTGGAAATTCTGCCATCCCTGGCATTCTGTACTGGCACTCCCATTTCTTTCACAGGATCTGTGCCATGTAAGGAAGGGGAAATCTTATTGTTCTGGATCACCATAGATTTCACTCTCACTTTCTATATGGATTCGGTTTCAAAAGAAGACAGCACCGGTCGACCGGTGCTGTCCGCCTGTCTCTATAATCATATTTCGACCAGATAGAGAGAAATCTTTAGTTTTTTAAACATCCTACTGATATTCATCCAACAGAGAACGGTCTAATTTTATACGGTTATCCATCGTCTTCATTACATCCAGGATCTGCATTTCTTTTTTCACGCTCTCCCATGACAGATCATACAGGTTATTGTCGCGGAAGTTCAATACAAGAGGCTCAAAAATATTATCCTCATTGGCATGGATGACAAGCCCTTTCTCATGATTGGTAAGCTCAATACACACACCCGGATACAAAATATTGATGCCGCGTATCAGGGCATTCACAACCTTTGGCTCATATTTCTCCGGCTTGTCCAAAAGATTTCGGATCGCCGCCACCTCCGACGTCGGCTCTTCATGGGATTTCATGGCAGTCATCCGGTCATAGGCATCCGCCACATATAGAATATTGGGATTCATGCTCTGCTTCAAAGCCAGTGGGATATCCTCTCCTTCCTCACGGATATACAGCTCATGCAGCTGATTGATTACCCGGAGCGTCTCTTCATCCACATTCTCATACCCTTTCAGTATATCCTGCGTCGTCTTCTTCACTGCGGTTTTCTCTTCGATATCCATCTCGTCTTCATCTGACACCTTCAGGTTCACAGCACCGATATCATGCAGGATCGAAGCCTTCACCAGTGTGTTGATACGTCCGATCGGCAGTCCCATCTGACCGGCTATGATCGCAGACAGGATCGCCACGTTCAGAACATGCTTATATATATTATCTTCATTACTGCGCAGATTTTGTACAAATGTTATCTTGCGGTCTAACTCTCCATAATTTTTGATCACAAGCCCGCAGAGCCAGTCCAGCCCTTTATCCTTTTTGCCTTCCGCAATCAGTCCCAGATCCTCCCGTATACTGAAAACCGCCATAGTCTGAAAACGTTCAAAATTGATATCATCCTCCGTCATCGGCGGCAGCGGCTCAGCAGGCTCCAGAATATAAAGTCCGATCAGACCAAAATTCTTGATTCCAAAGATCGCCTGCATATTGAGTTTCGTATCCCTGTCATACAGAAGCACACCATTTTTATTATAAATTGGTTTGCCAAGACGCATGCCTGGTTTTAGATCATCTACTTTTACGAATATCATGGTTCATTCCTCCCCGTCTTATTTCCGTCACATTTTATTGATATTATAATAACATAATATCAGCAAATATGCTCGGACGCAATACTTTTGAAATAATATTTTTAAGGAGGTCTGCATTATGCGACGCTTTTTCGCTTATTCTCTACTTGCCGCCATGATTTTTTCAACTACGGAAATACCGCCGGCAAAAGCCCAGACACAGGATCTGGTCCAGAAATCTGTCCCTG
The DNA here is from genome assembly GCA_910584875.1 of uncultured Eubacterium sp. Taxonomy (GTDB): domain Bacteria; phylum Bacillota; class Clostridia; order Lachnospirales; family Lachnospiraceae; genus Eubacterium_F. Next base: position 43,280 of record CAJUDA010000008.1, on the reverse strand, counting down.
CTGCCGGGGAAGAAGGTTATGAGGACGGTCAGGTTATACTGACGATAGCCTCGCCCCATAAGACACCACTCACACAAGAGGGTACAGCCTCCTTTGACAAAGAGATCACTATTGAGGACTCCTGGGACTTTGGTGATGCCGGGGTTCTCGGCAAAACCAGGGAACAGCAGGATTATCTGGAGGATAAATCCTTATATATGGTTAAAGTTTCCTCAGATACATATTCTACCGAAGAGCTTTTGTCAAAACTGGATGATCAGGCATATGTCGTATCTGCCGAGCCTGATTATTGCCAGGAAAAATTTGCTGCCAACGATCCCATGGTGTCTTCCCAGTGGTATCTGGATGGCGCCAATGTATCCAGCGAGGGGATCCACTATTCCGGGCTGCAACAAAAATCAAGCACAAAAAAGCCCGTAGTCGCCATTGTCGACACGGGAATCGATTATAATCATGAGGACCTGGCTTCCCATATGTGGAAGAATCCATACCCGGCACTGGAAGGTATTTATGGATATGATTTCGGCGATGGCGACAGTGATCCCATGGATGAAGACGAGGACGGGCACGGTACCCATTGTGCCGGTGTCATCGGCGCCGCTGCCAATAACAAAACTGGTATCACAGGCATCAGTTCCAATGTACAGCTGATGGCACTTAAGGTATTCAACTCAGCTGGAAAAGCCTATAACTCAGCCGTTATTGCCGCTTTCAACTACATCTACCAGGCACAGAAGCTGGGAGTCAATGTCGCCGTTGTCAACTGCTCCTGGGGCGGTGGAAAATCGAGCAGCACCATGAAATCTCTGATCGATAAGATCGGAAAGGCAGGTGCTGTATTTGTCTTTGCTTCTGGAAATGACGGTGTCAACCATGATGCCGCCAAATCAAAGGAATGTCCCTATGACCTGAACAGCCCCTATATTGTTACAGTAGGCGCTTCGGATACAACAGATAACAAAGCCGGATATTCTGACTACGGTGCAGCATCTGTCGATCTCTTTGCTCCCGGAAGCCAGATCCTGTCTACGGTCAATTATGATTCCTTTTACCCGGCGCTGCTGCCAGCGGCGAACCGTGATTCGCTGTGCAGTTATTTTTCCTCCTGTAACACGGTGGATAAAACCCTTTTCCAGCCGGATGGTTCGCTGGGTGTAACAGATATCATACACAGCCCGGAAGACTCCCTTGGCAACCGCTCCAGCGGTTCTCTCTGTATGAAGGTTGTCCCATCTGCCTCCAGCGATACCCTGATGCTCTATCTTGATGTGACAGATCTGGAACTACAGTCCCATGCAGACTATTATCTCGGTTACGATATCGGTTTAAAGGATAAAGATGGTCTGGAATGGACGCACCGGAATGCCAGATGTTCTCATAGCAGCTTCTATGATACTGGAGACAGAACATACTTCAAGCTGCTCGGACTCAGTGGTTCCTTCCAGTCCATACAGGAAATATATCTGGATAATATTTCTATCTCCACTGCCAATCCCGGCAAATCGTCGCTGCAAAGATATACGGTATACAGTGGAACTTCCATGGCTGCGCCTTCTGTTTCTGCTGCCGCTGCCATACTGGCATCCAATTATACAAAGGATACTGCTGCCCAGCGCCGCGAACGGCTGCTCACCTGCGTACGGAAGGTCAGCGGGCTCTCCCGTTACTGTAAAACCGGAGGCGTCCTGGATCTGCGCAAAATTCCAACCGCAACCTGTTCCCCTGCCTCTGCCAATACCACGGCAAAGAAGGTAAAGGTCACAAAAGTCAAACTGAATAAAAAGAAGGCGACCCTGCGCTATAAGAAAAAATTGAAACTGAAAGCAACGGTATCCCCCAAAAAAGCAACCAACAAAAAAGTGAAATGGTATGTCTCTAAAAAGAAATATGCCTCCGTAACCCAGAAGGGTGTAGTGAAACCAAAGAAAAAAGGCATCGGGCATACGGTAAAAGTCTATGCAAAAGCAAAGGATGGTTCCGGCAAAAAAGCTTATTGTAAAGTGAAGATCAAAAAGAAGAAGTAGCTCAACGGATCACCATTTCAACGCTTACTCCGTAATGGTCACTTGCCGCAAGACCCGTTTTCTCTGAAACCGCTGTTCCAAAGAGCGAACACTTCTTTAGTTCAGGGAAATCCTGCGGATATGGATTTTTCATCATGATCCAGTCGAACCGCTGGTTCGTCTCGATCGTATTTACCGGCTGTACCACTCCCCACCGCGGATTTTCCCGGAAATTCAGTGTCGCTGGTATACTTCCGCCTTTAATCGCAGCATAAGATTCTGCGAGATCATAAAAATAGGCGTCACACTCAAATAACGACTGCTGATTGGTCAGAAAACGGTGGACTGACGAGTCAGCAGCGCTGTTAAAATCTCCCGCCAGAAAAACCAGTTCATCTTTTATCTCTTCCAGCCGTCTGACAATCTCTACTATGATCCGTTCTCTAGCCACAGCACTATCCCATGGCAGATGTACATTTACGATCCGGCAGATCCTGCCCGCCAGCTGCACCCGTGCCATCATCCCGGATTCAAAATCTTCTTTCCAAAGAAGCGGCACTCTGCTCAACAGGGAAAGTCCTGTCTGCGCCTGATAATGTGCATATTCATATCCGCCGTTTTCGGCAAGCTCCCTATGCTGTTTTTCGTCTCTGACCTCCTGCAGACAGATGATGTCTGCATCGGTTTTTATTATTTCTTCTATGATCTGCCGGAAACGATACGGCATCCCCGCCTCGTCATCCCAAATATTATAAGTAGCTATTTTCATTCTGACCACCATTTCTATTCTTTTAATCCAATGCCTCTTAATACACCATTCGTCGTTATGTCAGGCAGCTCGTATATAAGTTCGTCCAAAACATAAGGAAGTGGTTCCAGACCATCAAGGCAGATCAGCCTTCTGTTGACCCTCAGCCGATCTGTATTCCGGATCACGGACTCTCTGATCGATGGTTTCCTGATTGCCGCCGCATTGGCAAGGATGCCCTCAAGAGTTCCAAATTCATTGAGCAGCAATGCTGCTGTTTTCGGACCGATCTTGTCTGCACCTCTGATATTATCAGAAGCATCCCCGGTCATAGATTTAAAATCCGCATACTGTACAGGCAGGATACCAAATTTTTGATGAATGTAATCCGGTGTACAGACCACGGTCCCTTCCCCACGGTAGCGGAGTACTGACACCTTCTCTGTAATGAGCTGAAAAAAATCGCTGTCAAATGAGGAAATGACGATCTCATTCTCCTGACCATAAGTTCTGGCATAACCGGCGATCAGATCATCTGCTTCGCAGGCAGCTGCCTCTGTATGCCGTATGCCTAAATAATCCAGTGCCGCATAGACATCCGGCAGCTGTGAAAATGGATTTTCTTCTACCGGCTTTTCACCATAATCAACTCTGTTTGCCTTATATCCGGCATCAAGGGCCGTGCGTTTATTTTCCTGCTGACCGTCAAACAGGACAATGATATGCGTAGGCAGGATCCTGCGGATGATCTTTAACAACGCACCGACAAATCCCATTGTCCCCTGGATCGCTTTCCCCTGCTCATTCACGATCCTGGCAGGCATGCCAAAAAACATCTGGAACAAAAGATTGCTGCCGTCAACGAGTAGAAGCCTGCTGACTGCAGGGTATGATGGCAATTCCTGAAATGGTACGGTCCTCAGCCGCCGTTTTTTTACAATGACGTTTATCCATGGCTTATTTTTGTAATCCTGCCTCTCATCCTCAGTTTCAAATGCTTCCACCAGTTCAAACAAACCATCCCTAAGAAAAATCCGTTCCAGTTCTTCCAATTGATAATCACTGAAAAACCGTCCCAGACGCCATTGCTCATCTGTTCCATATTTAAAAGAGGCATACAGAATCCCATCTTCCTTTAATGCATCATAAAATTTCTTTAGGATCAATGGGAGTTCCCCTTTTCCTACATGAAGCAGGGAGGCACACGCCCATATCCCGTCATAACGTTCCCTTGCCTCCAGTTCTTCAAAGGATATACAATTCACAGGCTGTCCGATATACTCTGAAGCCGCCTGACACATTTTTTCAGAAGCGTCGATCGCATCCACCCGCAGCCCCTGTTCCAGAAAAAATTTACTGTCCCTGCCGCTTCCGCACCCGGCATCCAGAACCCGGCTGCCACTCTTTAGCAGCCCCAGAAATTTTTTCTGACAGCCGCTCATTTCAGAATTTACAGTCCGCCTGATAAAGTCTTCTGTGTTGCTATTATAATATTCAATGGTTTTTCTATTCATCCCTGGCTCCTTCTGGTATCCAGCTTCGGAATCCACAGTTTTTGGCAGACTGGTAGACTGGCTGCACCACTTCCTCCAACGCATGGGAAAATTCTGTCAGTGACTGGTCCTTCCTGTATATCCGTCCTCTGATCTCACTGTTATTCAGATGTTCTCTGGCACATAGCTCAAATGCCTCCCTGATCACATGATTTGCCTGTATCATTTCATAAGAAAAATATTCTAACTGGCATAATTTAGGGAAATAAATCTCCCAGTCCGGAAGACGGTTGCTCTTCCTGCTGTTAATTCCTCTGGTGGTCGGATGAAGATTCCAGAATTCGTCATGCGCTACATAACTCCACGGGACAAAATGATCAATCGAAATGTTTTCTTCTGTGATCACCTCATCCTTATAGATTTCATGAACTGTTTTTACTTCCATCAGTAGCTTCCAGTATTTCTGTACCTTCTCCAGTTTGCGTTCATGCGGCGGCTGAAGCTTATCCGATATGCCAGGCACGCTGGGATTCCTTTTTTGCAGGTACAAGATCATATGATACTGCAGCCATCCCTTGAGGATTTCCTGATTCTTATGTATATAGGCGATCCAATCCGGCTGCACACAGATCGCCGTCTGCATTCCATCCAGGGCGGTAAAATAGTACATCAGTCTTTCTTCCCTGTTAATGTTCTGGATCAGCTGGCGTTCGGAAACATTCCATGCCTCTCCTTTTACCTTTTCCATAAATGGCGCCTGAAGACGATAAGGTACATGATACGTCAAAGTCCGTTTTTTCTGCTGGACTTCCCTGTCTGTGCAATTTTGCAGACATTCCAGGATCACTTCCTTTTTTTCGCTGGATTTCAGACCACTGATGTCACACAGTCTGTGTACCAGCCTCTCTAAAGTATCTCTCGGACCCAGATTGAGGTGATATTCCGTAACCATATACCAGGAGTCCACGATCATCTCGTTGATCAGTTCTTCATAGGTGATAACATCGTGTCCTTCCAGAACCTTGTTGATCACAGCCTGGAACCAGAAAAATTTGTAACACTCACTGGTATTATCAAATAAACGGTTTAAATATTGTATCTCCAGCTCTTCTGTATAGGGAAGTTTCATAAAATCCTCCAATTCATTCCTCCTGCCAGAGATCATAAAGCTTCATCGTCTCTCCATCTCTGTACTCATGTTTTTCGTAATAACCAATCAGACCGCCCTCGTCATCCCGAAGCGCCACCATATAGACATCCTTATTTTCTTTTTCATTGTGAAACGTATACACCAGATTATGATTATTCGATTCATCAAACCACTGTATGATCTGTTTTATTTTCTCTGCAGATTTTTCATTATGGCAGTCCAGAAGACTCTGTCCAACCAGCCTCTCACCACCCCGTTTTGCATATCTCGTAATGGCAGCCGGGTTCATATAAATAATCTCATGCTGCAGATTACAGATGACCACGGCACATCTCTCCTGATCTGTGATACTTTTAAAAAATGCGGAATACTCCTGATTCCTATTCATCCTGTCATCCCTCCTGATTCCCAGACAGATTTATTTTTTATGAAATGTAACCGTCTGTTCTTTCATTGATATTTTTTCAACCTGGAATCCGTATTCATCCAGTTCCTTTTTATACCTCAGAAATGAATGGTCGATCGGTATCCCAGCGATCTTTTCGATCTCTGTAAATGTCAGTTTGAAATTTTCCTTCCCATTCTTTTGTATATACTTCCACAACGGATCAAATTTGCTCATTATTATACTCCTGACAATAGTTGTTTATTTCTCTACCCGCTCGATCACACAACGATGCGGCTTGTCTGCCCTGCCGCTGTCATAGCTGATCCCCACGAGCAGGATCTCCCCGGCATACCCCTCCAGCGCCTTGGTATACTGGCGGTCCCGGATCTGCCGGATCGCCGTCTCCGCCGTTTTATCGTATTTCAGTTCCACCACCAGCGCCGGTTTCCCCGAGGATGGCAGCGGCAAGAATACGATATCCGCAAACCCACGCCCCGTGGGCAGTTCCCGGATCAGACGGTAGTCCTTCCTTGCACTGTAGTAGGCAAGCCCGATGCTGCAGGCAAGGGAGTTTTCATCGTTATAGGTCAGGATAGACGCCGCTTCCATATGCGCCTGGTCAAGCGCCTCCGCCACTTTCTCCTCTTCACCCTGCAGGGTGTCTTCCAGCAGCCGTTCCGATGCCCTGAGGATACGCATCACCTCCGGCCAGCCCCCCACGCTCATGGCATTCTCAAATTCCCCCATGATCTCCTTGTTGGGGATAAACGCCTCCTTGTTCTCTGAATCATACCCCAGATACCCCAGATGGATCAGCAGCGTCAGGACATCATCCTTAATCCGGAAATGATACATATCGTTCTGGAAGCTGTATGTGTTCACCCTGACCCGCCCGCCGCCGAGCATCGTCACGATATCCTGCCGGAGTCCGTCAAAGTCCATGTCCATATAGATTTTTAATGCCTCATAGGTCTCCGTTGAAGTCCAGTAGTTGGAAAATCTATGGCGGCGCATTGCCTCCACGATCGATTTGGGATTATAGATATGACGGAACTCCGTAAACTGGTAACCGTCGTACCAGCTGCCCGTCTGGACAAAGTCCATCCCCGACTGCCGGCACAGCTCCTCCACCTCGGCTTCGGTAAATCCTGTATACTCTTCAAAAACATCCTGGTCCGTCATCGAATACTCCAGGAACATATTCAACGCCGAGTGCGTACCATATTTTTTGACAGGGAGGATGCCTGTCATATAGACCAGGGCGACATACGGCTGGTCTTTCAAAAGATTGCGCAGGAAATCAAGGTACTGCCGCTGCAGCTCTTCCGCCTCTTTTTTTTCACGCATTACACAATCCCATTCATCAATCAGAATGATAAATTCCCTGTCTGTCTTTGCATAAATCTGTTCCAATACAGCGGCAAGATCGGTTTCCTGTTCTGAAAAGAACTCGCCATACGCATCCCTGAGTTCAGCGACCACCGTTTTCGCCAGATATTCTGTCAGTCCTTGATCTTTTGACCGACTCAGGAATCTCTGCATATTCAGAAAAATGACATCATACTGGTTCAGATGCTCCCGATATGTGTCATCCCTCTCTATTTTGCGGCCGGCAAACAGCTCTGCCGAATCACAACCCCGGCTGTAGTAGGCGGCAAGCATTTCCAGTGCCATGGATTTCCCGAACCGCCTCGGCCGGCTGACGCAGATAAATTGCTCCCTTGTATTTAAACATTTGTTTGTATAGGCGATCAGTCCCGTCTTATCTACATAAATCTCTGAGCGGATCGATTTCCAGAAGCCTTTATTACCCGGATTCAGATAGATTCCCATTCACAGCACCCCCTGTAAGATTCTAAAAAAATCTTACCATATACCCCAGCACAATACAACTGATTCTTTAAGGTTTAATATCCGCGGATTAATATCCGTATTTCCTCTGGTACTTTCGGATCATGAATACCGACAGCAGCAACGCCATCAGCTCTGCCGCCGGCGTCGCCAGCCAGATTCCGTTTACTCCCAGAAGAACCGGCAGCACAAGCATAGTAATGAGCATAAAGACAAATGAACGTGAAAAGGCAAGGACCGCCGAAATAACACCATTCGACAATGCTGTAAACATTCCGCTGGCAAAGATATTAAAACCAATGAACAGCAGCGCTGCCGTACAGATCCGGTTCCCAGTGACGGCAAGCTCATACACCGGATTATCCGGGCGGGCAAACACTGATACCAGCGGTTTTGTCAGGAAAAAGGAACCCGCTGCCGTCACGGCTGAGATGACAGCGATCACCCTGAGACTGATGGCAGTCAGCTTCTTCAGTTTCGCAGATGTTTCAGATCTTTCTTCCTGCAGACTTTCGCCATAATAATAGCTGATCATGGGCGCCACGCCATAAGAAAAACCCGTATACAGAGAGCTGGCAAACATCAGTACATAAGTAATGATCGTGACTGCTGCCACCCCGTCCTCTCCCACATAGCGGAGCATCGTCCAGTTAAACATCAGGGTAATGATTCCGGTGACAAGTGCCGTCGCCATTTCTGAGCTTCCATTCACTGCCGCATGAAAAAGAACCCGGAACCGGAATACCGGTTTTTTAAAATGCAGGAGATTTTTCTTTCTGGCAAACACAAATAGCCCTGCCACCGCTGTCACAGAATATCCCAGACCGGTGGCGACAGCGGCGCCGCGGATCCCCAGATCAAGTCCGGCGATAAACACATAATCCAGCAGCATATTTAAAACACCGCCCATTACAGAACAGATCAGGGAGAGCGCTGCCTTTCCACTGGCGATCATATACAGGGTAAAATTATTCATCAGCAGTATAGGTACGGTAAACAACAGGTAATGACTTAAATATTCCACACAATATCCTGCCACATCTGCTGAAAGCTTCATTCCGGCAAAAACAGGATCCATCACCAGATAGCCAAGTCCGCACATAACAAGCCCGGCTGCTACATTGACCAAAATGAGAAAAGTAAAATCCTGCCTTGCTTCATCCGGCTTGTGCTCTCCCATCTTTTTCATGATAACGGCGCTGCCACCAGTGGCAAGCATGGTCGAGACAGCAGTGACAAACTGGATCACAGGTGCCGTCAGATTGATGGCCGATAATGCGCTGGTGCCGATCAGATTTGAAACAAACAATCCGTCAACCATTGTATAAAATGACATAAATAAAGACATGGCTATCGTCGGAACTGCAAATTTCAATATGTTTTTCAGCGTAACCGGTTTAGAATAAACACTTTCCTTTTCCATATATTTTCCCCCTTTTGCTTGAAATTTCTCTTACTGTTTTGTATGATAAACCATACAGTAACTGTACAGTCAAGTCAAAAATTAAAAATGGGAGAGAATTATGAAAAATAGAAATGGTCTTCTCACAATCGGTCAGTTTGCCGATATGCACGGTATCAATAAAAAGACGCTGATGTGGTATGATGAAATAGATTTGTTTCATCCCGCTTTTATCAATCCAGATAATGGGTACCGCTATTACAGCTATCATCAGAGTCTCATTCTTGAAACCATCCTCCTGCTGCGCGAGCTGGACGTATCCATCCCCGAAATCCAGAATTTTATGAAAAACCGGTCCGCCTCCCGTCTGAAAGTTCTCCTGGACGAAAAATAGAAGAGCTCGACCAGCGCATGCTCCATCTGCAGGCAGTCCGGAATACCCTCTGCGGGCACCGTGAGAATATGCTCACTCTTCTGACGATGGACCTGTCCGGGATTACCGTGATCCACAAGGAAGAACAATGTCTAGTGACCGTAGACATAGACCCGGACACTTCCTTTGAAAAAGAAGTGGAGCTGATCACCGCCCAGACAAAAAAATACCAGCTCGGGCGGCTGCATGATGCCTCCTATGGTTCCATGATCTCTGTCAGGGATCTTATGGATGGCAATTATAACAACTATACCAGATTATTTATCGAAATCCCTTTTCTCCCACAAAAAACCGGGCTGCATATTCAGCCTGGCGGAAACTATATCAGAGCTTTCCACAAAGGAAACTGGGACGATATCCCACTGCGGTATCAGGCGATCTTTGCCTATGCCAGAGCACATGGCCTGACCCTGACGGGGTTTTCCTATGAAAAAGGAATCAATGAAAATGTCATTGACCGGATCGAAGATTATATTGTACAGATCGAGATTCCCATATTGTGAGCACCACCTCCTCCCCCATCCTGCCAGAAAACCATTCGCGCCATATTCCTGCCATTCAGGCAATGTCCATCATATCCATCAAAAAGGATGATATAATTACGATGTATAATTGTGCAATGAATGTTCTGGCAAATATATAAAAGAGGAGGGTTGCTGATACAGTAATTGCAAGTATGGATCAAAAGCCAGCAATAAAGGCAGATTATCACGCAATGAAACCAACTAATTACATTACAAAGAAAGTGAGAAGCAAATATGAAAAAAATTATTATGACTGCAGTTGTTACGTTTATCATGGTTTTTTGCATGACAGGATGTGGGGAAGAACAGGATGAATTTGTAGATTATATTAATGGCGGCATCAAGACAGAGCTTGGCAAGCTGGAAAGCCAGGCAAAGGACAGCTACGCCAGCGTGACCGGGGACAACGCCAAAGATAACGAAACAACACTTAAGGAGCTCAACACAAACACGATAACGCTGACAAAACAGGCTGTGGAAAAAGCAACCTCCCTCGGAGACAGCATCAAGGGTGAGAAACTGAAAAAGACACATGCCATCTATGTAAGTTCCCTCAAAAACTTCCAGAGCGGGGTTGAACTGCTTATCCAGGTTCTGCAAAATGATGAAACTGACAAGATCGAACAGGTCACTGAATTTATGAACAAAGCAAATGAAGAAAGCTCCCAATATCTGACAGAGATAAAGAAACTGGCAGAAGAGCTCGGCGTAGAGTTTCAATCTCAGGACAATTCAAAATAATACATTTCCAGGTACACATGAAAAACAGGGGGGGGACTGTCGCATTGTACGAAATGCGGCAGCCCCCCGTTTTCACAAACGTACCAGACGGTCACACAGCTTCAGCGAGGACTGCCTGTGTGCTACAACAAGGATTGTTTTGTCCCTGCCGATGCTCTCCACCGCCTGCTGGACCATGCTCTCCGAGTTCTGATCCAGTGCGCTTGTCGCCTCATCAAAGATAAACATATCAACATCCCGCAGAAACAGCCGCGCCAGTACCAGGCGCTGTTTCTGTCCGCCAGACAGCTTGATCCCCTTCTCGCCGATCACCGTCTCATACCCTTCCGGCAGCTCCTGGATAAAGCTGTCAATATTTGCCTTTTTGCACGCCTGCACCATATCTTCCCTGGAAGCATGTTCATTACCATACAAAAGATTTTCATGGATGGTTGTGTTAAACAGCATATTCTCCTGCATGACAACCCCGATCTTCCGGTGCAGCGCCTGCAAAGACAGCTCCTGCAGATCATCACCGCCAAATAAAACCTTACCCTTTGCAGGCTGTATCATGCCAATGATCATTTTCAGCACCGTTGTCTTGCCCCTGCCGCTCTCACCTACGATACCTACACGCTCTCCCTGGCGGATCTCCATGGAAAAATCAGTCAGGACATCTGACCCGGCATCTTCATAGGCAAACGACACATTCTGGAACGAAAGGCTGCATTCCCTTATCTCTGTCTTTTTCCCGGTATCCGCTGCCACATCTTCTTCGATCGCCGCCAGCGCCCTGTCATAAAAAACCATATTTGCCTGCAGATCCGTATCCGCTGTCACGACATCCTGAACACAGCCCACCAGCTGGGTATAATACTGGGCAAACACAAGCAGCGCACCGATCGTGATATTACCGCGGAAGATCAGCAGGCCTCCCAGAAAATACAACAAAAACTGCAGCAGGAAATCATCCTTGATCCGGGGAATGATCAAAAACCTCAGCACCCAGAACTCGATCCAGACGCTAAACAGTTCCATATACCGTCTTGCATACGATACAAATGTCTTCTCACAGGTCTCCTCCAGGTTCAGCGCCCGGATCTCCCGCCAGCCATTCAGGGAAGAATAGATCCAAGCGCCAAACGCCTGATCATTTTCCCAGCTGTCTTCCCCGTTTTTCTGAAATACCTTCCCGATCACATGATTGAGCCAGAACGTCAGCGGGATCGATACGACCAGGATCAGCGTCAGATGCCATTCCAGAAAACAGAGCAGCACAAAAAGCACGATCATCCGGCAGACATTGATGGCATACTCCACGGTCTGACTATTTGTAAAATCCTCCATTCTGACGACAGCATCATCCATCGTCATCTTCTGTTCCCCGGCATTGATCCTGTCATATTCGGCAAAGGGACGCCGCAGCATATTGTGCAGCATTTTTTCCTTTACCTTCACCGACACCTGATTATCGATCCGATACTGGCACTGCCGGCGCAGAAAAGCGATCCCCGTGCTGGCAGACTGGATCAGAATATAGCCGAGTATCACGGGCAGCAGCAGCTGTATCTTCCGTCCGAGAATCACTTTCTCGATAAACAGGCTGTAAAACTGTGGAAGGATCAGCAAAAGAGCAAGTCCGGCAAGCGCCGCCGCCAGATTTATGGCATACCATTTCCGCACTCCCGCAGTCATCGGCTGAAGTTTTTTCATTACCTGTATCCTGTACTTTATTTTTTTTAACATCCTGCTCCCTCCATATTAATTCAACACTCCTGTATGGCAAACAATCGGCGGAAATCCTCACTGCTCCTTCGCAGATCCTCCGGCTCTCCTGTCCTTGTGATATGTCCATCCTTCATCATGGCGACCCGGTCACACAGCATCACAGAGCTCTGCCGGTGTGCGATAATGATCGCCGTCCTGCCCTCCAGCACCTTCTTCCATGCCTCATGGATCTGCGCCTCTGTTTCCGTATCCAGCGACGCCGTCGCCTCATCAAAAATAAGGATCGGCGGATTTTTGAGATACGTCCGGGCGATGGCGATCCTCTGCTTCTGTCCCCCGGACAGCTGACGGCCGTCCCTGCCGAGTACCGTATCAAACTGGTCCTCCATCTCCATAATAAAATCATATATCCCTGCCGCTTTGCAGGCACGGACCAGTTCCTCTTCCGTGGCGCTTTCGTTGCCAAGCATAATATTGGTACGGACCGTACCATCAAAGATCAGGACGTCCTGCTGGACCACACCGACCTTATCCCGGATCGAATGAAGTTGGCATCCTGCAATATCCTGCCCATCGATCTCGATCTGCCCCGCCTGCGGTTCATAAAACCCAAGCAGCATGTAACTGAGCGTCGTCTTGCCACACCCGGATTCGCCGACGACCGCCACCTTTTCCCCGCCGCGGATATGTAAATCCAGGTTTTCTACAACGGGGTGTCCCTCCTGGTAAGCAAAGGTAAGTCCCCGGAACCGTATGTCTCCCTGCGTTACGGACAGCGGGTTCCCCTCTTCCCGGTCATCCGCCACCGGCTGTTCCATCAGGTCTTTGATCCTCTGGATCACGGATACACGGAACTGGGCGTCCATGTAACGGTCGCTGACACTCCGAAGACTTTCCGTCAGGGATTCAAAATAGGCGAGGATCACAAACACGGATCCGATCGATAATCCCCCGGAAAAAGCAAGAAAGGCAAGGACGGCATACAATACCATCTGGATCCAGGTGTTGGAGCCTGCGATGATATGCTCAGCCTTCAGTGTCTCAAAACCGGCTTTGACCTTTGTATCGATCAGGGTTTCCTGATGTTTGCGAAAAAGCCGGAACACACGTTTTTCTGCTCCCAGCAGGCGTATGTCCCTCAGGGCGTTAAAGATCTCATAGAGCCAGCTGATATATTTCCCGTATGCCTCCTGGTTTTTTGCCTGCTGTTCCCGGATCCTTTTCCCGTATTTGTAGGAAATATATACCGACACCGGGACCATGACGGTCAGCACAAGCGCGATCCACGGACTGATCAGACAGGCGATCACAAGACAGATCAGGATATTGATATAATTATTAATATTATGGATGACGTTTCTCACAACGAAACTGACACACTCCATCACCTGCCACTGGATCAGCTGCGCCGTATCCCCATAATTTGTATTTGCCATCGTGCGCGCATCCATTTTCTGGACCACTGAATACAAACGACATCTCACCCGGTAGATCAGCCCGTTCCAGAAATATCCATACAATTCATATAACAGGAAATACTGGACACAGGAAAATACCGAAAGCCCGAAAAAGGCAAGTCCGACCCGGATAAACAATGGCAGGTTCCGGTAATACACCATCTGGTTGATCATAACGCCGAAAAGCACCGGCGACAGAACCCCCACAACCGTATCGAAGAGCCAGCCCAGATAAAAAAGTACAAGCTGCAGATGCATCTTATCCAGAAACTGGTTGACAAACCGCAACGCCCCAAAAAAATTTAATGCCTCTTCCTTTTTCTTCTTACTCTTTTTTCCCATTTACCTATTACCGCCTTCCGTAAGGATATGCCGGAGCAGGGAGATCCCACCCGTCTGGATATCAATCGATACCTTCCCTGACAGGGGAAGGCTTTCGCCATCCTCGATCCAGAGAACCCCCTTGTCCACCTTGTATTCTGTCACTTTTTCCAAATGGTCATCGCGGGATCTGTATAAAAATACCGGAGTCCCCGCTTCAAATTCCTTTTGCCGCAGATCCACCCGCACAGCCCTTCCCTCTCTGACTGCTTCGGTTTCCACTGTCGTATATACTGGTATCTGGATCTTTGCCGCAGCGAACACAAACAAGCCTGTCCCCAGCAGCAGAAATACGACAAATCCCCATGGGTGAAGAATAAATACGGAATTCATGAGTTTTCTCTTTTTACTCAGCACTGTCATCTCTCCCCTCTTCTTCCGGTTCCGGCAGTACGCCCCAGGCAAAATACATGGCAGAGGTACTGACCGCAAAAGAATGCTCCGAATCAAAATACCGTTTTGTCCGCTCAAAATAATCCACATACCACTCCGCTTCTGTGTAGCTTGCCCCGCGGGACTGATAAAATGAATGCCTCTCCCTGGAGGAATCTTTGTTTTCATGAACATACCGGAAAATATCATTGATCTCTTTCTTTTCCCCATCCTCCGGATCATAAAGGATCACCTTGTCACTGATCCGCGCCTGGATCCCTTTCATGCCGATGGATTTTAAAAGCGCCGGCAGTTTTGTCCCCATCCGGTAGTCCCGTTCTCCATGACTTGCCGCATTCTTCCATACAGGAGTAAAATCCGGGCACTCCTGTCCCTCTTCCTCCTCCATACAGGAATAGTAGCCCGCCTGCTCCACAGCATTATTGACATCCACCAGGATCAGTTTCCCACCCCTGGCAAGAGATTCCTTCATCTTTTGCAGGACAGTCTGCGGTCTCTTCAGGTAGGACATCAGGTAGAGTCCGATGACTACATCATATTTTTTTACAGCTTTGTACTGATACAGATCCTGCTGAATAAAATGTGTCTCCCAGGATGTTTTTTCAAATAAGCGGCGCGCCTCTTCCAGTGCACTGGCATCCAGGTCAATCCCCGTATAGGTACTTCCCTCCGGGAGCAGCGGAAGAAGTTTCAGACCAAGAAAACCATATCCACATCCAAAATCTATTATGTTTACCGGTGTGTCGAAATGCCAGACCTCTTTTACAAGAAAATGAAAGTAATCGTCATTCCAGTACAGGCGTTTCCATATCCTGGTCCGTTCCATATGCTGGTTCCAGTAGCCATACGCATCAAACCTGCGCCAGGGCTCTTCCGTCTCCAGCGGCCGGATGCCAAGCAGGACATCCGTGCTGACGCCAAAGACAGCGGCAAGTTTCGGAAGATAGACGATATCCGGCTGGGTAATCCCGTTTTCCCATTTGCTGATTGTCTGAAAGGACACCTGCAGCTTTGCCGCCAGTTCTTTCTGGGTCATACCCTGTCGTTTACGCAATGCTTTCAGTGATAATCGTACTGGTCTGTCCATAAACTCCTCCTTATGAAAAAAACAGCAAAAGATCTCTTTTCTATCACGTCTTTTACTGTTCTATAGTATAACAAATTTATGCTGATCATCCAATAACACATTCAGAGAGGAGAATTCACCCATAGGGCGAATCATCCGATGTGAAATCAAAGAGAGTCATTTGTCTGGAACAATTCTTCTCTTCAAAGGTATGCAGATACGAAAATAGCTGTTCATTATTATGAATGATTCCGTTTCTGCTGCATTTCTCATAAAAAAGCGTCATCAGACGGTCATGATCCGGGCTGGTGACCATATACTGATTGCCATATGTCCGTATATACTTCTCCTTTAATTGTGGAAACAGGCGGTCTAACTGTTTATAAAAATACTCTCTGTTTCCTTCCCGGAGCGTAAGCCCCATGCCGTAACAAATAATGCCGTAGACGTCTGCTTCGATACACATATCCAGAATACCGGAAATATTACTTTCCGTATCATTGATAAACGGCAGGATCGGTGTCATCCATACAATCGTAGGGATTCCGGCATCCCGCATTTGTTTCAATACCTCAAAACGTTTGCCTGTCGTACTCACATTTGGTTCAATGCTCCGGCACAGATCCTCATCACAGGTAGTTAATGTCATCTGCACAACACATTTCGTCTTTTCATTTATTTTCTGCAGCAGGTCGATATCCCGCAATATTCGGTCTGACTTTGTGATAACGGTAAATCCAAATCCGTACTCATCAATCAGATGCAGCGCTTTTCTGACATTTCCAATTTCCATTTCCAGTGGAATATAGGGATCCGTCATGGACCCTGTACTGATCATACATTTTTTCCGTTTATGCTGCAGGGCATTCTCTAACAATTCTACCGCATTTTCTTTAACCTCGATATCCTCAAAGGCATGATCCATATGGTAGCACCTGCTTCTGGAATCACAGTAAATACAACCATGGGAACAGCCCCGGTATAAGTTCATTGCGTTTTTGGAAGACAATATTCCTTTGGCAGTCACAAAATGCATATATATTTCCTCCCGGTCATGTTGTATTCGCTCAACGGCGCCAATTTGAACCCGCCGTTGAGCTGCCTACAAGTAATTCTGAACCAGCCACTTTGCCACTCCATCTTCATCGTTTGATCCGATGACGGCAGTGGCTCTTTCTTTCAGCGCCTCAACTGCGTTGCTTACCGCATAACATTCATCTGCAATCTCAAACATATCCAGATCATTTTTCCCATCACCAAAAACAATCAGTTTATCACACCCCAATAACTCTTTCAGCTGGATAACAGCATTGGATTTTGTCGCCGCTTCCGGCATGATCTCAAGCCACTGCTCCCCCGAATACATATCTTTTTGATAGACACAGTGATATATATTTTTATATTTTTCATAGAAAGGTTCCAGCTTCCACGGTTCATCGATACAGGTAATATAGAAAATATTTCCTTCTTTCAGTGCTTCCGGTGTTGAAACAGCATTGGTCCTGATATCCCCCTTTCTGCTGTCAAGAAATGAAATCATGCCTCTTGTACATTTTTCCGGGATATAAGAAAATCTTTCTTTTTCTTCGATAAATGCATAAACGATGGGAAATATTTCATGGTCAGACAAATCTTCCAGCACATCCCGTACCGTTTTATCAAAATAATTGGCAGACAATATCGTTTCCGTCCTATTGTCTATGATAAATGCGCCATTATATACGATCATCGGTATTTTTGCACAGAGTCCCCTTGTCACCTGTTTCGCCGTTATAACAGATCTTGCCGTAGCATAAGAAAAGACCATGCCCTTTTCCGTCAGATCGTTTATCACATGATTTGTGTATTCGGATGTGACGGCATCACTTCTCAGCAGCGTGCCGTCTAAATCGGATACATACAGATATTTCATAAAAACCTCTATTCTGACGCATCTCTTCATCGTCACTTTTTTATTATTTTATCAGAAAAAACGGTATCTGCCAATAACGAAAAAGAATCGCCTATCCGTTGATCACTGACTTTACTTTTTCTGTTTCTATATCTATCACCTTTTTATCAATCCTTTGAAATAGCAACTCCACTTCTGGAAGAGAGTAACCGGCCGGTATCGATCTTCGTTCCCATTTGCCGCTGATATTCAGCCAGCGCAACACTTTTTCAGAAGAAAACGGCAAAAAAGGTAATAGTAATACTGCCAGACTGGCAATGATCTGAACACATTGATACAACGTATTATCACATGCTGTTTTATCCGTATTCCGTGTAAGCCAGGGCTGTTCTGTATCAAAGAATTTATTCGCGCTTCTCACAAAACCAAATATTTCATACAAGGCATCCTTAAAAGCACCCTTTTCAATCTGTTTCCCTGTTGAGACAAACAATTCATCGATCTGCTTATTTCGTTCGGGATCATCGATCCCATCCGGCACTGCCCCGTCACAATATTTTGCAATAAATGCCAGGGAACGATTTACAAAATTTCCATACGCTCCGAGCAGCTCGCCATTATGACTATGAACATATTCCCGCCATGAAAAATCCGCATCTTTCTTTTCAGGACCATTCGCTATGAAAAAATAACGGATGGAATCTGCGTCATAATCGTCCAGAAGATCCTTCACCCATATGGCATAATTCTGGCTGGTGGATATTTTTCTGCCCTCCAATGTGAGATACTCACTTGATACGATCTGATCCGGCAGATGCCAGCCTTCACCGTTTGCCAGTAAAAGGGACGGTAATATGATCGTATGAAAAGGAATATTATCCTTCCCGTGCACATAGTAATGTTTTGCATCTTTTCCCCATAGTTCATAAAAATCCGAATTTCTTTCTTCCGCAGCTATTTTACTGGCAGACAGATATCCCAGCACATTTTCTGCCCATATATAAATAGATTTGTTGTCATAACCGTCCTTCGGAACTTTGATCCCCCATTCCAGATCCCTTGTCAGGGCACGGTCTCTTAAACCATCCTCTATATACCTGTTTGTAAATGCAATGGCATTTTTTCTCCATTGCGGATGACTGTCGACAAGTGCCTTTAATTCCGCCTGCAGCTTTGTAATAGCGATATATAAGTGTTTCGAGCTTTTAAAGCTGACAGGTTTTCCACACACAGCACAAACCGGTTCGATCAGCGTTTCCGGTTCGAGGACAATGCCACAGGCGTCGCACTGGTCGCCTCTGGCATCCTTCCCGCATTTTGGACATTGCCCCGTCACAAAACGATCCGCTAAATAAGTTTCACAGTTTTCACAATATGCCTGGGGCGCTTCCTTTTCATAAACATAGGGACTCTCGTATAGTTTTCTGTGAAACTCCCTCACAAAAGCCTTATGTTCATCCGCAGATGTCTTTGTATAGACATCATAACTAAATCCCAGTTTTGCAAAACATTCGGTGAACTCTTTGTGATAAAAATCACTGATTTCCTGTGGCGTCCTGTTTTCCTGTTTTGCCCGGATCGCTACCGGTGTTCCATGACAGTCGCTTCCTGATACAAAATATACCTGATCACCAACTGCCCTATGATATCTCGCCAGTATATCTCCCGGCAATAATCCGGCGATATGACCGATATGCAGGGAACCATTTGCATATGGCCATGCGCCGCCAATTAAAATATTTCTCATAACAATAACCTCCTATTCTTAATTTCTTGTCATTCACTCCGCACATTGCAATATTTGAAGTAAAATAAAAAGCCCTCCTCTCTGAAAAATTTCTTTTCCAGGGACGAGAGCCTCAAGCTTCGTGTTACCACCCTAAATTCACCTATACCTCACGATATAAGCCTCATCAGCTACGGATGAGAAATGATTCATCGATAGCCCGGCACTATAACGGGTGCACCCGTCGCAGCCTTGGCGTAATCGTACAACGAAATTGCATCTTCTGGCAACCGTTGTACCCGCTTCGGTACGCAGCTCCGAGACCATCTTCTGTAGCTCCTTCTGTACCTGCTCTCACCTGATCAGGCTCTCTGTAACATATCTAACTACATACTCTTCTCTTCACAGCCTTTATTTTTATGTTTGTAGATTCTACACCGGTTTCATCCGATTGTCAACTACTTTCTTTCAAACCACTCCATAGACAAAATATATCCCGGATGTTTTTACGATCATGGCATCGGGCGAGTCCATGTACTCATGTGTCCTTTTCAGATAACCGGCATATTCATCTGCCTTCTGGAAGTTTGCGCCACGTGCCATAAAATAATCCGCACCACCCTGATAGGCATCCTCCTGTGCATAAACAGAACGAAATCTTTCATTCACCGCTTCTTTCTGCGGATCAGAAGGATCATAGAGTATCACCTGGTCGCTTACTCTCGCCCTGATCTGTTTCAGTCCACATTGTTTCAGAAGCCATGGAAGCTTCGTCCCCATCCGGTAATCACGCTCCCGGTGAGTAATCTCATACTCCCATACCGGCACAAAATCCGGACGCCGCAGTCCCTTATCCTCCTTTTCCAGACCAGAGAAATATCCCGCCTGTTCCACCTCCATATTCACATCCATCAGGAGCAGCATACCGCCCGGCCGCAGGCATGCCTTCATCTTACGGATGAGCAGCTCAGGCCGGCTCATATAGGACAGCAGAAACAGTGCTGTCACAAGGTCGTATTTTCTCTCCGGCTGATAGTCATAAATATCCTGGCATATAAAATCATGCCGCCAGGGCGAACTGTCAAAGCAGGCGATAGCCTCCCTGACCTGCTGTTCATCCAGTTCAATCCCGGTATAACTGCTGCCCTCTGGCAATAACGGCATAAACTTCATCCCCAGAAAACCATACCCACAGCCAAAATCCAGTATGTCCAGCGGCTGTCTCCAGCCCCACACTTCTCTCACCAGAAATCGGAAATAATCGTCATTCCAGTAAAATTCTTTCCACATCCGGATCAGATCCCTGTTCTTATTCCAGTATTCGGTACTCTCAAATTGCCGTAATTCTGTTTTGTCGGCTAATGCTTCCAGTCCCAGGATCACATCCGTACGGACGCCGAAAATCTCCGCCAGTCTGGGAAGGTGTGTCACATCCGGCATATTTATTCCATTTTCCCATTTGCTGATGGTCTGAAAAGATACCTGCATCTTTTCCGCCAGCTCCCGCTGCGTCATTCCCCGCTGCCTGCGCAGCTCCCTGATCAATAATTTCATATTTTCACTCTTCCAGACATTTCCATATAATATTGGCAGTGTCCCTCACCGGTTCTGCATACCATTCCTGCTCTGACCAAAAGGGAGCGTCCCATACTGCAGCCAGCTTCTCTTTCCGGTTCACCATAAGCATACAGGGTCCCGTTCCCTCATGATACATCGTATGTTTCCCCAGATGCAGCTCTTTTTCATAAGCGGGATCATAACAAGCACAACCGGCGCCATAGACAAAAGGAACCCCGCCGTGCCCCCAGCAAAAATCCTTCACACCCGGTTCTAACTGATTTTCCTCAAACAGCAAAAGGGAGCTCTCCTTTAGGATCTGTTTCCCACCACTGCTGCCGCCCTCCACCAACATATTGCCGAACCGGATCACATCATGAAGAGTGGACATCAGTCCCCCGGCTGTCTCTGGTATTTCACGCCACCCGGCACAGTAGTCAATCCATGCACGTTCCCCCTGACGCTGTGCCAGCGCATACTGCTGTCTGTGCCTCTCCGTACGGATCTGGTACTGTTCTGCCCACTCCGGTTTCGTCTCCCATTTCCAGTGCGTCTCTTTCATGCCGCAGGGAAGCAGGATTTCCCGGCGGATAAAATCCTCCGCCCGCTCTCCGGTAATCCTGGCGATGACCTCTCCCAGAAGACAGAATCCCATCATCGAATATTCCCATCGGCTTCCTGGTCTGTGGGAGAGTCCCCGCTTCAAGACAGCCGGAATCCAGCTCCCCGCCACATCGCTCTCATCCACATAGGATTGCCAGTCCAGATCACGGTCAGGAAAGGTACCCTCCAGAGGGACCAGCCCGGACGTATGTGTGAGCAGATGTAAGATCGTAATCTCCGAAAAGGGCGGCTGGTTTAATCCATCCATATAATGTCCTGCCTGGTCCTGAAGGGAAAGCTCCCCCCTCTCCTGCAGGATCAGTATGGCGGCAGCTGTGATCCACTTTGTGATGGACTGGATCTCAAAGATCGTATCAATATTGATCTCCCTTTTCCCGCCGTCTCCCAGATCCATGTCACCCATGGCATGACAGGAGACGATAACGCCATTCCGGGCGATGCAATAGGAGGCAGAGCGGATTTTTCGCTGTCCGATCAGTTTATGAAAATGATTGTCCAGATCCTCTGTGACAGATTGTCCTGTTTTACATAAATGTTCGTCCATAACGCTCCGCTCCTCTGTAATTTTATTCTTTCTCTACCGGCACCCACAACTCACAAAAGAGACCGCTTTCGCCATTTTCAAAATATATTTCATAGTCGGTATCCTCTGTCTGCGTCCAGCCTGTCTGTGGAACAAATTCCTTGAAAAACCTGCTCCATGTCTCTCCCAGGCAGTCTCCATCCGGTCCAATGCACTGGAACACGGCATAATCAACCGGCTCCGTCTCCCAGATCAAATATCCGTTGCTGAGCATTTGCTCCAGTTTTTCAGTATCGGTATCTTCATCGATCAGGATACCGATCCCATAATTAAAATGTGTCTCGCTGTCCGTAACCGGACTGCACAGTCCGTACAAATCCCTTTTCCCTTCCGTGCGGAGCATTTTCATAGGCTCAATCTGGTTTTTTTCGGAACATTCTGTCCAGAAATCAGGGATGCTGTGATCGCTGTCATCATTGACGATCTCATTCGGAAAAGCTTGTACCAGGGCAACAAACCGCTGACGTTCCCGGTGTTCAATTCTGTAATCCATGATATTAGCTCAACAGCGCCAATTTGAACCCGTTTCTATAACTGCTATTTTGTGAATGCGTGCGTTAGTTTCAATCGCCGTAGCCACCGCTACGACTCATTCAACTGCCTTCGCATTCGCAAAATAACAGTTTAGAAATCTCCGACCGTGGATGGTGGATTTTGGCGAAATACAAGGCTGGAGGACGCAGTCTTGCTGACGCAAGACAAGGACGAAAAACACAGTAGTTCGCCAAAATACGCCGTCCACGGCGGGTTCAAATTGGCGCCGTTGAGCTTACCACCTTCCAGTATGATTTTTATTACAAGTGGATTGAACAAACGAATCTTTGTGCCTTTTCGTTTCGCCTGTCTGGGCGTCGTGCCATGAAACCGTGAAAATGCTTTTGAAAAGCTTTCCGGGGATTCATAGCCATACTTATACGCCGCATCGATCACCGATATATCCGTTGTCTGCAGTTCCTGGGCGGCTAACGTAAGACGGCGTTTTCTAATGTATTCCTTCGCCGTCATACCGGCAATAAAAGGAAACATGCGGTGAAAGTTATAGCTTGACATATGCACGCTTTTTGCAACTTCAGTATAACTGATATTTTCACAAATATGTTCTTCCATATAGCATACTGCCTGCTGTATCAGCTGTATCGACATTTGCTTCATCCTCCCTTGTATACACTGATTATAGCGGATCACGCATGGAAAATCCTGTCCCTGCCTGCACAGATTTGTCTCAAATACTGAATCTTGATATAACGGCACCATCTTCTTCATCTTCACCAACAACCGCAAAACCATTAGCCAGACAAAGCCGTGCGGACACTTTGTTAACCGGATGCCATGACGCATAGACATACTCTGCTTCCCCATAAGGAAATGTCTTTATGTAATCAAGTACCATTCGAATGACTTCTTTGCCAAACCCTTTTCCCTGATCATCCCTGGCGATCATTAACCGATAAATCTCATAGGCAGGTTTATTATCAAAATCACATTCCTTTTCATAGGTCAGCATAATAAATCCGATCATTTTATCATCATTGTAAATGGCAAATGGTATGCATCTATAATATTCCTCCGCCTCTGATGTATTTGCATCCGAATGTACATAAGCTTCTGCCAGACTAAATATATTGGGATTAACAAACTGCCTCTGCTCTTCCTTCACTTCCAATTCAATACATGCTAACCAGTTACTGTGATCAATCTTTTTTAGCTGAAGCATAGTTCAACCTCCTAAATTCCGTATAACATAACGATAATGAGGCATATCGACACCCCGGTAATGTTTTGTCCACATATCAGTTTTTGTCATACCAATTCTGACAGCTACATTTTGAGAGGCAGTATTTGTATCCCTGATGATCGAACATACTTCCTCTGCCTTTAATCTATTAAAAGCATAATTTTTACAAGCGGTTGCTGCTTCTGTTGCATAGCCTTTATGCCAATAAGACCTGTTGAAAAGATACCCGATTTCAAGCACTTCCGTTTCTTTCCACTGTTGCATGGTAAGCCCGCACTGACCTATCATTTCACCTGTTTCTTTTAAAATAACCGCCCATAAGCCAAAGTTCCATTTTAGATAACGGGATAACTGACGGTCAAGCCATTCCTGTACTTCTCTATCACTGAACGCACCTTCATACGCATACATCGCTACTTCATCCTGCAGGATTTTGCACAGGGAAGGATAGTCCGCCTGATTCATCTCCCTCAGATATAATCGTTCTGTTTCAAATATCATATGCTTATATTATCATGGATCGATAAACCCAACAACTGTATATTTTATTTTTATTCATACCGCAGCGCCTCAATCGGATTCATTTTCGCCGCCTTATTTGCCGGATAGTATCCGAAAAATACCCCGATCGCCATAGAAAATGCCACAGCGATCACGATAGCCGGCAGCGGAGCCGATGCAGCATAGCCTAAAACAGAGGCAGCGGATGCACCCAGGATCAAACCGGTAACTACACCAATACAGCCGCCCACCAGGCACAATGCCACCGACTCGATTATGAACTGAAGGCGGATGGAGCTGTTTTTTGCCCCCAATGCCTTGCGTGTACCGATTTCCCTGGTCCGTTCTGCTACTGATACAAGCATGATATTCATAACGCCGATACCGCCCACAAGCAGAGAAATTCCTGCAATAAATGCGATCGCGATACTCACGGTGCTGATCATATCTGTCATGGATTCTGTCATGGACTCCATGGTCGAGGTAGCGATCTCATAATCTTCATTATCGGCATAATAGGGACTTAGAAAATTTTCAATGCGCCCGGCAAAATCAGATACGCTTTCCACACCGGTTGACGTTACTACAGTAAACTGTGAATATCCATCGGCAGAATGGATTTGTTCCTTTCCGGTTGTCAGTGGGATATACGCCGTCGTAACCACATCTTCGTCGGTAGATTCTGACAAATTGCTGCCTGATTCATATTTGTAGATTCCTACAATGTAATAATCATAGTAATTTCCATCCAAACTGACACTGAGCTTCTGTGCTAACGCACTTTCGTTATTGCCCCCAAATAAATTTTCGACTACTTTATCCGAAACCATCATTACTTTTTTCCCGCCGGTCAGATCCGCCTTCCGTATCTTTCTGCCTGCCAGCAGAGAAATCTTACTGCTTCGGAAATAATCTTCATTAATCCCCAGTACCGACACATTCGATGTGCTTCCACTTAAACCGGCCGTTCCACTGCCGATCGATTCACTGATCGCCACAGCATCAATTTCTTCCGGAAATTTCTTTTTGAGGCCATCCAGCATCTCATCCGTAATATAGTCCTCTTCGTCAGCTGATATATTTTTTGCGGCAGCCCCAAAGCGCAGCCCTCGCGACGACACTTCTTCTTCCTCACTGGATTGTCTGATACCCACCGTTACATTGTTGGCACCCATTTCCTGAAAAGAATCGGATATGGAAGTAGTCAGCGAAGAACTGACTGTCATAATAGCGATCACGGAACCAATGCCGATAATGATGCCAAGCATTGTCAGCAAAGCCCGCATTTTACTGGCTCGCAGGGAATTCAAAGCCATTTTGATATTTTCCAGAATCAGCATATGCCGCCCCCCTTCCTTTCTCCACTTATTCTGCCGTCACGCACGGCGATGATCCGCTCTGTCTCTTCTGCCAGCCCGGCAGAATGCGTGATCAGCACAATGGTCTTCCCTGCTTCCCGATGAAGTTTATGAAAAAGATCCATGATCGTGCGGCTGGTTTCCGAATCCAGCGCACCCGTCGGCTCATCCGCCAGAATTATATCCGGGTCATTTGCCATGGCTCTGGCGATGGCAGTACGCTGCTTCTGACCACCGGAAAGCTCCTCCGGCAGATGGCCGATACGATCCGCCATCCCAACCATTTCCATCAATTCCTTTGCCCGGATGAGTCGTTCTTTTTTGCTGACCCCTGCATACAGCATGGGAAGTTCTACATTTGCCAGGGCAGTAGTCCTCGAAACCAGATTATATGTCTGAAACACAAAACCAATCCGCCGGTTACGGATCTCAGATAATTCCTGATCCTTCAACGATCCCACATCCGTATCGGATAACAGATATTGTCCATCCGTTGGACGATCTAATGCACCGATTATATTCATCAACGTGGACTTTCCTGATCCTGATTCCCCGACAACCGCCACAAATTCGCCCTGTCGGACCGTCAGGTCAATCCCATGCAGAATCTCCAGTTCATTTGGTTTTCCGATATAGAAACGTTTCACAATCTGCCGCAGTTTGATGATATCCTTTTTCCGTGTCTGCTCCATACCTGCATTACCTCCCCGCTGGTTGTACCTGTTCACTGTGCTAATTTCCCGGCGCCCGATCCGGTTTGCCAGAGCCATTTCCACCACCCCTTCTTTCTCCTGCACCGCCGGGACCGCCGCCAAATCCATTCATGGGATTGCCAAGACCGTTTCCACCCGCCTGTTCTGTCTTTTCACCCGCATCGGATGTGTCTGTTTCATCCGACGGAATCACTACCTGCATCCCCTCCTGTAAATCACTTCCCTGCACCTCAACATAATAATCACTCTCCATGCCAGGCGTTACCGAAATCTCTTTTTGTGAGCCGGAGTTTTCCTCGATTACAGTGATTGTATTTCCATCCTTTGTCTGTTTGACAGCATCGTATGGCACCGCCAAAACATTCTCTGCCTCTTCCAGAATAATACTGCATTTTGCGGTCATTCCCAATTTTAGCCGATCATCACTGCTTTTTAACGTAATTTTCACTTCATAACCGCTACTGTCAGAGGAACTGTTACCAGAATTGCCGGATGGTGCTTCACTATCTGTAACACTGCTGACGGAACTGGAGCTGGTAGAAGGCGCCACAAAACTGATCTCACCTTCCAGCTCATCGTCTCCGGTGGCTTCTGTCAGGATCACAACCTTTTGTCCCTTCTTCACATCGCTGATATCATATTCATCCACTGTCGTAGAAACCGTATACGCGCTGGTATCCTCAATCTGAATCAGGCTGCCCCCGCTATAAGAATCACCCTCTGACACATTGACAGCCGTCACCAGACCATCCATCGCAGCTTTTACGGCACACTGTTCCAGATTTTCCTGCGCTTCCTCCACCAGCTTCTGTGCTTCTTTTACATTTTTCGTGCGATTTGCCTTTGCTGTTTCCACTGCATTTTCCGCATTGCTAATCGATGAGTTATTCTGACGGCTTGAGCTGCTCTGGTTGGAAACTGCCGTCTGGTATGACGTCTCCGCCTTCTCCTTCTTCTCCTCCGCCTGCGCCAGCTGCTGCTCTAACGAAGCTTTCGCCTGTTGATCCTTTGCCTTTTTCAGCTGTTTCTTCAGCTGGCTGACTGTTTTCTTCGTCTCTGCTAACGTTTTCTTTGCCGCTGTGATCTCTTTCTTCTGCCTGCTTTTCTCCTCGGCTGCATTTGTTTTGGCATCAGAGAGCTGCGTCTCTGCAGAGGTCACTTCTCTGTCGGATGATGACTTTACATTTGCCAGATTCTCTTTCGCATCCTGCAATGCCTCCTGCAGATCTTCTTTGTCAAATGTAACCAGGGAATCTCCTTCTTTGACAGAATCTCCCACCTCCACCAGCACCTTTTTCACAGTACTGTCATTTGTTTTGGCCGTCACCGTTTTCGACCTGACGCTTGCCAGTGTTCCGGTTGCACTGACTGATTTCGTTAAATCCATTTTCTTTACACGTACCGTATTCGTCTTTCCGTTACCGGCACTTACTTTTTCCTTTGAAGTCTGAAAACAAAATAACAAGGTCGTAATGATCCCCGCCATGCAAATCCCTGTCCCTAATATGATCCATTTCTTTTTTTGTTTTTTCACACATGTTACCTCCTGTCACATCTTTCTTCCTGTACATAGATTATTGGATAAATTTGATAATTTCGTGTTGTATTTTTGAAGAAGCAGTGATGCAAATGTGAGGATTCTGTGTAAGTTATGTCCTCCAGAGTGCATTCTGTTTACAGGGACTTGATTTCGCATCCCGGTAAGATATAATACCTTCAGGGGGTGAATTAAATGCGTTTACGTTTACGGCTTAACAGAGACACAGAAGAGCAGGTAAAAGAGGAATTGAAAAAAAGAGAGATTGAAATATCAGAGGATGCAAGTCTGATCCTGACGGAAGAAAATTATTATGATGAAAGAATCTTCTGTAAAGATGAACAGGGAACAGCTATTGTTTCTTTGAATAAAATCTGTCACATAGAATCACTTGGACACGATGTCTATGTTTACACGATGGACAAAAAATTTAAAACAGAGCTGCGCATTTACCAGCTGGCTTCCCTTCTTCCGCCGGAACAGTTTATACGCATCAGTAATTCCGTCATTATACAGAGAAATTCAATAAATCATATAAGACCGGGGTTAAGCTGCAAGTTCTTTCTGACATTAAAAAATGGCGCCCAGGTTGATGTGACCAGAACTTACTATTATAAATTCAAAGAATTCTACGGAATATAGGAGGAGAGTTATGTTTACGTTATTGGAGATATATTTTATGATCGCTTTTCTGGCGGTTTTGGGATTGCTGGGTTATTATTCTGTCTACACGCGAAAAATCAATAGTCGCATACAGTCTGGTGAGGTATCAGGTAAAAAGCTGGTTGGTATCCCACGGATTATCACTGTTTTTGTGATCGCCTTTTTATCCTTTGGCTGTGTTGTACTGTCATTCTATCTATTGAAGGATGATGAAGAATCTTCAAGGAATGATTTTGCCATAATCAATATCGTTGAGGAGGATGAAGATCCGTACCAGGCATATGGAGGGAATCCCCGGCTGAATGACCCTGCATATGCGGGTTTGTATTCAAAGAAGAGCAATGCCGGTTATGATAAGGAAGTTATAAAAGATGGAGATTATATCTTTACTATATTCAAAAGAACCTCCTTTCCGGATAATTTTCATCCAGATTTTCTGTGCTTTGCTGAGTATATGGGAAAAAGGGACGACCTTTACGTTTCCATTACCTCATCCTTTGTTTCTGCCTCCGATACCGATCATCATCTGGACAACGGTGGTGTTTCCGACCGCCTGTTATTTATCGGGAATTTAGACCCGGGCTTTGATTTTAAAATTCATTTTGATCTTATAGACAAAGCAGCGAAGGAATCCTTTAAAGCATCATCCGCAGAGGTGACAATACGTTTAAACTAACGGACTTGCATATATTCCTGAATCCGATGCATTCTTTTCCAACGTCCTGTAATGTTCTGCCGCAAGGATATCACCCGCCACTGCCAAATCATAAGCCGGATTAACAGTAAACATGAGAATGTCAATCTCCACATCATCCATAATACGTTGTATCACAGATGGTGTATGGGAAGACAGACCAACGAGCCGAGACCAATCTCACTGATTTTGTCGCCTGTCCTTTTATTGATTCGATATCTCATTTTAACCTCCATTTCTGAGCGATTTATCCCCCATTTCATATTTTATTGGCGTCAAGCCATACCTTTATTTCGTCCGGTAAATCCGCTCCCCCGGAATAGTGTACTGACAGTCCCTCTCCCAGTTCCGAATCTGGCGCCAGCTTCGCAATCGCAGTAAGACTCTGTCCGAATCTGCCGCCTCCGTGGGAACAAAACGGAAGGATCCGTTTACCTTTAAACTCATACTCTTCCAGGAAGGATGCTACCGGCATGGGAATCGAAGCCCACCAGTTCGGATAGCCTAAGAGTATCGTTCCATACTGCTCCATATGCTCGACCTTTCCGTCAAGCTCCGGTCTTTTCTGCTGATGCTGGTCTTCCTGTGCCTCCATCAGTACCGTATCATAATCATCGGAATACGGTTCCGAAGGTTTTATTTCAAACGCATCCGCCCCCGTCTGTTTCTGGATCTCTTCGGCAATTCCTCTGGTGTTGCCTCCCCATGAAAAATAGGCAATCAAAACTTTTCCGCCATCTTCTGCCTGATGGATCTCCTCCTTTGCTTCCACCTCTCCGGAAATACCTGCACCCGCATTCCGCACCAACCGCACGCCCAGATTATAGCTTTTCATGTCAGATGGTCCGGCTGCCCGGTAAGCGCTCCTCATATTCTTTGCAAAATCATTCCAGCCGCCGCCCCGGTAAACATGCCTTGTTCCCGAAGATACCCCGGTCGGATCATCCCTGTCATCCACATCGTAATCGCCATAATAATCAAAGCACCACTCATTCACATTGCCGTGGAGATCATATAACCCCCATTGATTCGGCTGAAAGCTGCCCGTCTTTACCGTTGTCTCCCTGTATTCTCCCGGTCTCGCCTCCAACACAGAATCATCAAAGTAATTTTCCTCAATCTCATAGGGATAATGACCATAGAAATTAGCCTCCTCTGCATCCAGGGACTTTTCTGTATTAAACGGCGTTGTTGTACCCGCCCTGCACGCATACTCCCACTCTGCTTCTGTAGGAAGACGGTATCCGGCTGCGCTCCTGTCCCATAGTACGCCACCAGAAGTTATCGTATAGGCTTCTCTCAATCCGGCTGCCCTGCTCTTCGCATTCGCAAACTTTACTGCATCCAGCCAGGAAATGTTTTCCACAGGCAGATTTTCTCCCTGAAATACGGAAGGGTTTTCTCCCATCAGATTTTCATACTCTTTCTGATCCGTTTCATACGGGGACATATAAAAGGAAGTCAGGTTTACTTCATGCTGCGTCTCATCCTCAATCCGCCAGTTTTCCGATGCCGGACTTCCCATTTGAAAGCTGCCGCCATTTAGCAGAATAAATCCGTCATCTGAAGAATCCCCTGCACCATTTTCTTCTTTTTGTTCTGTTACCTGACCGCTCTGCCAGTCCGCAGTATTTCTGAGGGCGGACTCTTCCCTGTTCACAGTCATATACAGTACAGAACCGATAAGCAGAGCCGCCGCAATACATGCTACAGGACAGGCTGGATTTTTCCTTTCTTCCCTGGCGGGCTTCTGTAAGACCACCAGCATCTGCCAGCCTGCATATACCCAGAAAAAAAGCATCAGCACATTTTCCAGCAACACAAATCCTGCTGCTTTTTCATAGTCCAGAAAACCAAATGCCCGTCTGAAAAACAGATAATCCGGTATCTTATTTTTCAGGAAAATCCATAATCCCGCTCCGGCGATCACAGCAGAACAGATGGAAACTACTGCCTGCTTTTTACCACTTAACCGGGACTTCATAAGCATCGCCTGTATATGGAAGCCCAGATGGATACCCATGAGTACAAACAGCCAATATGAAATGGAAAGATGAGTTCTTCTGGC
The DNA here is from genome assembly GCA_910584875.1 of uncultured Eubacterium sp. Classification (GTDB taxonomy): domain Bacteria; phylum Bacillota; class Clostridia; order Lachnospirales; family Lachnospiraceae; genus Eubacterium_F. The sequence goes on along the minus strand of CAJUDA010000008.1, from coordinate 11,893 downwards.
AAAGGAAGCCTTCACCATGCCCTGCAAAAACGGAACGGCATAGCCGCTCATAGACAGTCCGCAAAAAACAGTCGCAACAAAAACAGCTGCCAGAAGAAGATCCGTCAGGTTCATTACGATGCGGACCGCCGGATATTTCCCTCTCAGCAGAGAACGGTACCACTGCAGATTCAGCACCTGATGAGCGACGACAAGCACCGTCATCGCCATGCCAATCCACTCATGTGCCGCCCCGCCTGTTACCTGATATGCCATAAGGAACAGAAGCAGAAGGATCATGGCGACATCAACGATTCGTTTTATAACATGTTTTCTGTTTGTTTTCTGCATAAACAGTTCTCCTTTCCGCCTCTCATATCAGTGCTACTTAAGTCCGTCAATCCACGTTTGCAATTCATCCTCTGACATGCCGGAATCCAGTTTGTCTCCTGCCAGCCAGCTGCCGCTTCCGGCCTGTTCCTTCAGATTATCCCCGCTCTTTCCAATGCCGCTCCCGCCCGATGTGCAGAATGGAATCACTGTCTTTCCTTCAAAGCTGTATTTTTCCACAAACGTACTCACAATACGCGGGGCATCTCCCCACCAGATCGGATATCCAATAAATATTCTGGAATACCCGTCCAGGGATACATCCCTGCTTCCGATCTCCGGCCGGGCATCCTTGTCATTCATTTCCGTCGTCGTCCGGCTGTTATCATCGTTCCAGTCGAGGTCATCCGAAGAATATGGCTCTGCCGGTACGATCTCGTACATATCTGCGCCTGTGACATTGGCAATCTTTTCTGCCACTCTCTTTGTTGTCCCTGTTGCCGAAAAATATACCACCAGCGTATCCTTCTCCGTCCCTGTTTCCTGTTTGTCCGAATCCCGGGAAGCCTCTTCTTTCACATCAGACCGCGTGTCCGCGGTATTGCCTGCTTTCTCGCCGCCGCACGCCGTAAGCCCGGATACTAATACCATACACAAAACAATGTGTAACAATAAACGTTTGCTTTTTCCTCTCATATACACGAAACCTCCTGTCTGTACAAATATGTGTCTCACCTAAGCGATCTCATTTACCCATGTCCTTAATTCTTCCTCGGATACTCCCGAAGAAAACCTTTTTCCCTCCCGCACATCGGCTCCTTTTGCAATGGAGCGCATATTGTCTGCTGTTTCCCCAGGCCCGCTCCCGCCCGATGTACAGAATGGAACCAGAGTTTTTCCGCTAAAATCGTATGTCTCCAGAAAAGTATCAATAATGGATGGTTCCCGGTACCACCAGACCGGAAATCCCACAAATACACAATCATACTGCCCCATATCCGATACCGTGAAACGTATCCCCGGACGGCAGGTACGGTCGCTCATCTCCACCGAGCTTCTGCTCTGCCTGTTATTCCAGTTAAGGTCTTCATCCGTATAAGCCTGTTCCGGTACAATTTCAAACAGCTCTGCGCCAGCCGCCCTCGCCAGTTTCTCTGCCACCCCTTTTGTTACACCGCCTGCACTAAAATAAGTCACTAAAATCTTTCTCATTGCTTTCCCTCATTTCTCTTTCTGACACCGTGTCATTTTATAAAATAAATTATACAGGTATATTGACACTTTGTCAATATACATTTGCTAAAAAAGGAAACCAGCATTTTTCATATCAAATGCTGGTTTCCTTTATGTTTCTTATCCTCTTAATCAGGCAGCAAAGCCAATTATAGCAACTGTGCCCATTTGTTTCTCCAGCCAGTTCCGCATATAAACAATGCCAGCTATAAGCATCTGAATCATTAAAATCCATGCCGCAATGACAATGAATGTGGGGCTTTTTATAATCAATACGCGGTCCGGGATACTGGGTATACCATCTATCACATTTCGTACACTGATATTTTATAAAACTTTTTCCTGTAAAAGATTCAATGCCCTCTGATACATAAATATAATTATGTTCTAAAGCAGGAAGCACTTCAACATATTTTTTATGACAGATGCTGCAGCTATAGTATATCTTAGCTCAACGGCGCCAATTTGAACCCGCCGTAGACGGCGTATTTTGGCGAACTACTGTGTTTTTCGTCCTTGTCTTGCGTCAGCAAGACTGCGTCCTCCAGCCTTGTATTTCGCCAAAATCCACCATCCACGGTCGGAGATTTCTAAACTGTTATTTTGCGAATGCGAAGGCAGTTGAATGAGTCGTAGCGGTGGCTACGGCGATTGAAACTAACGCACGCATTCACAAAATAGCAGTTATAGAAACGGGTTCAAATTGGCGCCGTTGAGCTACCTTCAAGATCACATTGTGGATCATACCATGAGTCTTTAACATAGTTATGTTTATGTGGAACAGTTTTGGCAGCCCTCTTCCGTTTATCTTTCACAATAACCTTACATTTTAAAGTCTTCCTGCCAATCTTAGCTTTTATAATAGCCGTACCCTTCTTCAAAGCGGTCACTGTGCCTTTTTTAGAAACAGTGGCAGTCTTTTTTTCCATTTTACTTTTTTTGATGCATATTTTACTTTCAATCGTACAGCCGGCTTATTCTTCTTCTCCGTGATCACCAAAGTAACTTTCGTCTTATTCAGCTTCGGTTTCCTAGTTTTTGTTTTGGCCCCTGCCTGCGCAGGCATAGCCAGCGCTACAACCAAAGTAATGATAACGATCGTTGTCACGATCCCCCTGGCAGCTTTCATAATAATTCCCCCTCATTTCCAAAAATTATACTCTCTTTTCCGTATATTATCAAGCCTTTGTGTACTCTATCATAATTTTTCATCCTTTCATAAATTTGTTTTTCCTTTACGGTATCTGCCAAAGAAAATGCCGTCATCAACATATTTTCCTGTTTCCGACACCCACATGGGAAATTCTCCTGTTGTTACTGCGGTTTGACCATTTAGCATCCCTGTATGGAAAGATATATGTCTAAATTGTCTTAAGACAAGCTCCATGCGTGTATACCGGCACCCTTCAGGCTTTTTATATAACATCTCATCTGTAAGCGTATCAAGGTAATCAAGTGTCTTTTTTTCCACATGATCAAGATAATCAAGCAGTTGTCCGTCAGACAAAACAGCCTTGCAGGGCTTGTCAGGATCATCCATTCCATCTTCGTGGAATGGCGGTTCTTCATAATCAAATGGATTAATAAACCATTTATCAGCAGAATGGAGCGCATGATAAACCCACCTCCAACAAGGTACCCCGCAACATAACGCATCCCTGTCATATGTCTGTATTGATGTTTTTATATTTAGAAAATTAGGCTTTACCATTTCCTTAATAATCATACACAATTCATTCATACTATACCTCCGTAAATCAAATCATTTATTATTTCATTCACTTCCCAGCCTTTTATGTAGCGTATTTCTATTTATCTGATTTCCCGGCATCGTTGAGCTAATACGAAAAATTATCGGGGATACGAATATACGCACGAATATGACTGTCCTTTTTACGTTCTAAAATGCGGGAGACATTTTCAACATTTCCCTCTGCAGTTACAATATATTCATCATTATTTTCAAGTACAATTCCAATATGGTCATGCTCCGTGTTGTCGAATACCCTGTCAAAAAGAACGATATCCCCAGCCGCAGGCTTAAAGACACTGTCATTCCCACTATAATATTGAATACGGTTATCTGCCTGTGCCCACTCCTCCCAAGCCACACAACCTGCAAGAGAACATGAGGATTCTTGCGGACGAACAGGAATTTTAAATCCCGCTAATATAGTACAATGATATACAAATGCTGCACACCAAAGCCCATTCGCCTCATCCACAGACCACTTTGGGAATAGTGCAACGATATCCTGTATATTTGGTACGCAATGATTCAATTTCCCATTATACGGTTTTTCAGCTTCTTCTCTCGCTATCACAGCCAACCTGACCCTATCGCACATAATTCCTTCCTGGCTCATCGGCGTTCCCACTTCAATCAGGTTGCCATCCAGATCATAGAACCGGATGACTTTTTGACCCCAGCTGTGCGTCATAAGCCGGTTCACATATTGGATGGAAGGATATAACCGTTCCAGTTTTTCGACAAACGCTTCTATATCCTGTTCTTCAAAATAGAGTTCACAGGAGTTACTTTCAGGAATAATATCTTTTCCCAGAAACTTCCTCCAGATTTTTTCATCCTGTAACGCAAGTCCTTCCGTCAAAACCATATTCCCATCATTGTCAACCAGCATATGAAGACCGAACAGATCGTGATAAAACTGTTTTGATTTTTCAATGTCCTTAACGACAATTAGAATATTTCTTAATTTCATTGTGCTTACCTCCTTACGCAATCCACTTCATCCTTTAAGTATTCCGCAATCACAGAATCCGGATTTTTCTTTATCTCGTTTACAGTTCCCGAAGCAATTATCCTTCCTCCGGCAGCTCCGCCACCGGGACCAAGTTCGATTAAATAATCACAGTTTTTCAAAACATCCGTATCATGTTCAATAATGATCATGGAATTTCCCGCGTCAACAATGTCATTCAAGAGCCGCATCAAATGGTCGGTATCCCGAAATGACAATCCGGTAGTAGGCTCATCCAGAATAAATAAACATCCCCCTGTGGACTGGCTCAGCTCCTTCGCAAGCTTAATCCTCTGTGCTTCACCGCCGCTGATGGCAGTAATCTTTTGCCCCAGCTTCATGTATCCCATACCAACCCGGACCATGACTGTCATAAGTGCGGACAGCTTTTTATCCTGCTTAAAAAAATCTTTTGCTTCCGCAAAGGACATCTGCATGATTTCATAAATCGTTTTCCCGTTATAGTTTACTTCAAGCGCCTCCGGGACATATCCTGTCCCATCACAGTCCCCGCACCGTATGAATAACTGATTTCCCAGTCCGATATCGATCGGAATCTCTCCCAATCCCTGACAACATAAACAGCGCCCCTCCGAGTTTTTGGAAAACAGCCCTTTTCTGTAATCATGCTCCTTCGCATAGGATGTGCCTGCCAGCAAATCCCTGATTCTTTCCAAACCACCGAGGTAACTGATCGGTGTCGATGTACTTTTTCTTCCTATCGGTTTCTGATCCGCAATCATACATTTTACTATTTTCTCAATGCCCTGTACCTCTATGTGCCCCAATCCTGTGTCCTCTTCCAGATCTTCCTCTTTTTCTGCCGATAAATCAACGAACCGATTTTTCAGATTCTTCTTTAATGTAGGAACCAGGGCATCCGATATCAAACTCGATTTGCCACTGCCCGACACTCCTGCGATTCCCACCATAACACCCAGAGGAATCCTGGCAGAAACGGATTGCAGATTATGTATCGTTACATTTTCCAGCGTTAGCGCATCCTTCCAATCCACCTTCCGGCTTCTGGCACTTGTCCACATCGGACAGGAACTGTTCAAATAACAGGATGTGACAGAATCTTTACAGCTTAGGAATTTCTGATAGCTTCCCTGGAACATCAATTGTCCGCCATATTCTCCCGCACCCGGTCCGATATCCACAATATAATCCGCCTGCTCCATAAAATTCTTATCATGCTCCACAACAATTACCGTATTATGATTCTCAACCAGTTTTCGAATTACCTGGATCAGTCTCTGCTTTTCTATTTCATGCAGCCCTATGGTCGGTTCATCAAATACAAAAATCAGCGATTGCAGGTTCGTGATCAGGCAGCTGACCAGAAAAAGCCGCTGCACCTCTCCTCCACTTAAAGTCGGCACGGTTCTCCCCAGTGATAAATGAGACAGCCCTGCTTCCTCCATCCATTCCGCTTTCTTTACAATCCCCCGGATCACTCCGTCTTCATTCATTGGCAGATTTTGAATAAAGGCCTTCAGCTCCGTTATCGTTAATTCTGCCAGTTCCCCGATATGTTTTCCCTGAATATAGGTGTTTAATGCTTTTTCTCCCAGACCATGCCCCTTACACTTCTGACATACACATCTTTTTGTGTACATCCGGTAAATGTCACGATGTTTTCTTCCTTTTGAGAACATCGTATCTCCGGTGTAATCCCGGAACATTGCTTCCAGACCGTCAAAACCGATTGCTTCATCTCCGTTTAACAACTCCGTTCTTTGCGTATCACTCAGCTCCTGTATTCTCGTTTCAAAATCAAGCTGATGTTTTGTACAAAAGAGCGTGAGCTGTCTTACGTACTCCTTTTTGCTTACGATTTTTCCCTGAAACAGATCCGATAACCTCTGACTGCGGGGCTGTAACATCTTCTCTCCGTTAATCTGCGTAATATAACCTCGTCCAATGCACCGTAAACACATGCCCTTTGTTGTATTCCGGTTAAAATACTCCAGACCAGACATTGTATTCTGGCGCATTCCATGGCTTTGACCAGGACCATGATACTCTCCATATTTGGCATACAGATACGCCAGTCCGTGTATCATCTGACTTTTGCTTCCTACCGTGCTTCGCATATTTGTCTGTCGGATCACTCTCTGTTCCAATGCAACCGTAGGGGATAACCCTGTAATCTGACCGCAGGTCGGATTGGTTTCTGTTTCCAGACCGCCAAACATCAGATACCGGCGTCTGCCTTCCTCATAAATCGTATCAAATGCCAGACTGGACTTACCCGAACCGCTCACACCAGTAATTACGGTCAGTTTTCCTAATGGGATATCAACATCCATATGTTTTAAATTATTCGTAAATGCGCTTCTGATCCGAAGCATATCCTCTCCCATATTACCGTTCCCCTTTGTCCCGCGATATCAATGATTCTTCTTTCAGAATCACATGATATATCACATCTAAATATTCCTTTGATACTTTCTTCGCCGTTGCCTGAATGACCACAACCAGTCCGTACTTCGGAAAAACGGCTATTTCATTTCCGCCGAAGCCTCTGGCAAAATAGGCATCCTCATGAATCCACCACAAAAAACCATACTGCTGCATTCCAAAATACTTTGCAAACTCGTTGGTATCAATCTGTCTTGCTGTTGCCATTTTTAGATACGCTTCGCTTATGATCCGTTGACCCTGATACTCTCCCCGGTTTAGACATAAATTTCCGATCTTCGCCATCTCCTGTGCTGTCAGCATACCGATGTTGCTCATATTATTATTTCTTATTCCAGGATCATAATCAACCGCAGCGCATACAATGCCAAGAGGTTGATATAGATTCTCATATATAAAATGTTCGATTGATTGCCCTGTCACCTTCTGTAACACCTGCGTCAGCAGATAAACATCCGCATCTTTATAATAGAATTTCGTTCCCGGCGTATATGCACCCGGAAGCTCTAAGATTGTCCGGCTCCAATCCTCCCCGGCTTCCACAGCGGCCCAGAGCGGCTGACTTGCATGAATCCCAAACTGCCAATAGATTCCAGAGGAAAGCGTCAATAGATTTCTTATTGTAATTTTCCTGTGCGCCTTTGCCGTCATATGATCAAACGATTCTCCCAGGTATTCACATATATAATCATCCAGTCCCACATATCCCCTGTCAACAGCAATTCCCGTTCCCAGGGAAATAATACTTTTTACAACAGAGGCAATGCGATGCTTTGTTCCGTCATACTCTTGATTAAAATTTTTTGAATAGACATCCTGTCCATTTTTCGTAATAAAAATATTGTCAATGTTTTTATATCGCATTTCATGGACATAATTTTCGATCCGATCAAGCGGCTTCTTCATCACTTTTCATACTTCCCCCATTTTCTTTACCGGGATATAGATTTCCATTTGTGCTGCTGCAAGCTGACAATCCCAACGCTCATCATAATATTCAAAATCAAATAACGCATTTTCATCCATACAGTATTCCGAATTTGGCAGCCATACAAAATAAATATAACGGAGCGCTTTCCCAATTTCTCTGCTGGCATTATTGCCATTCACTGTAAACACCGCATACTCTGCTTTTTGCACCACCTTGCGATATACACCTTCTGAAAGGATTGTGTTCTTGTCCACTTCTACCCCGGCAATATAATAAAATGCTAATGGATCCGCACTAAATTCCTCTGAATAATCTTCAAAGCCATACATCGTATGTTCATTTTTTCTTGCAATGGAATCCAGGCTGCTCTTTAGCTCAAACCACGACTCTCCTATGGCATCGGCCCCCTCTCTGGTGTGCTTCCGATACCCGGCGATTACAAATTCTTCTCTTTCTTCAAAACGTGGTTCTATAGAAAACACACCCTCTACCTCAACACGTTTCAAGTATCCGGTAACGATTTCCTCGACACTGCGATATGTGATCTTCGCCCGCTTTTCCCTCGCCACAAGCGGCTGCATTCCGAACGTATCCTTAAACACCCGGTTAAAGGTCTGAATACTTTTAAAACCAACACTGTAACAAATATCTGCAACCGTCTCTGTTGTCTCACATAGTTTTTTATGTGCCATGGTGAGACGGCGCTTTCGGATATACTCTGTGATACTTAATGCGGTTACGGATGTAAATATCTTGTGGAAATGAAAGGCGGAGTACCCGAACACCTCTGCCAGACGCTCATAGGTCAGCTCCTCATAGATATACTCGTCAATGTAATATAATACCTTTTCGATCAGCTGCAGGTTGTTCATTTTTTACCTTCCTTCCTCGTTGATAAATATATTATACAACAGATGTCCCTGCCTGTATTATCATTTCTTGCGAATGAGTATAACCCTCTCAATCGATCTTCGTTTCCTGCTACATCTATTTCTTCATAATCCTCCACGCCGCAAATTTACCCATAGCTGCTGCCGTCGGAAGTCCGCCCGGTCCCATCAGCCACTGGCTTGCCAAAAATACATTATCAAGCCCCTTTACCACTCCCGGCACAATAATACTCTTCGCCTGCTTAGTAGTTACAAAACTCATATAGGCACCCTTATAAGCGTTGCAATATCGTGTATAGGTCATCGGCGACCATACATCAATCACATGTATTTTCCCGGACAAGAACGGATACTCTTTTTCTATTCTTCGTATTGCCTGCTCTGCAATCTCCATCTTCCTTATTTTGTAACTTTCTTTGTCTGGATAAAGTGACTCCCAATACTTATAATCAGCTTCTGTCTGTGAAAAATTAGTCTGTAAAATCATTTTACCTTCCGGTGCAAAATCAGGTTCATAGTCATACGACTGAACACTCATAGACTTTACCGCCTTACTTCCTACATTTATCTCATCACAAGAAAACACCCTTGTTCCTGTCAATTCAGGGAATACTCCGTCTACCGCATAAGCAATTTGAAATCCACTGCTAACCGGATATTTGTCTCTGTCCGCATACATTTTCCCAAGTCCCTCCGGCATACACTTTTCCGGTACCAATTCACGAAATGTATAATCTGTATCACAAGCACAAATTACATAGTCAGCCTCTATCCGGTCTCCCTTTTCCAGCATAATCCCTTCTGCCTTTTTATCCTCTATTATGACAGATCTTACACCAGTGTTCGTATATATCACACCGCCGTATTCTTTATATTTTTCTGCAATACGAAGTGACATCGCAAGTGAGCCGCCCTTCGGGATATCACCATTCCCTCCTGTCACCGTACCATAAGAAACAAGAAATGCATATGCCTGATATCCACCAGGCATATAATCAATAATTGCACGGCGAATCAATGGATGTTTAAAACGCATTGCCAATTCATTGATATCCATATTCCCATACTCTTTCATTACCTTTCCCATTGACTTCATGGACATGCCCAGTTTCATAAAATCAATGAGATTCATGGCATCAAACGGCTTTTCTACAGGCACTGTCATCGTTTCAGCCATAGATACATATTTTATCAATTTATTTATTTCCTTTTCATCTTCAGGCGACAATTCCAGCATTTCTTTTCGTGTTCTTTCCTTGTCTCTCCAAAAGGTTAATGTCTGACCATTCAACTTTGAAGAAAAGAACATCTTTTTTTCATGTAATTCTACACCATCTCCCAATGCGCCAATTTCCTTCCAAAGTTCATGCAAGGCACTTCCTGGTCTTGTTCCAGTCAGCCAATGAATACAATTATCAATAAAATAGCCTTCTCTCTTCCAACCGGTACACTGTCCGCCCGGCAACGCATTCTTTTCATAAATTTCTGTAGTAAATCCAGCCTTTTGCAACAACACTCCTGCGGTCATCCCAGCAATTCCGGCGCCAACAATAACTACCTTTTTCATAAATCCTATCCCTGCTTTCTTCTTATTTCGATCTTACCAATTCTCTTTTATCTTATCAAAATGTAAACAGCAATAAATCCCACCAAAAATGCAGGAAAACAGCTGTCCAGATACTTTTCGTCTTAATAAAAGCATAACTGAAAATACAGCTTAACAACAAAACAGTGATAAATCCCCCTCCCATAAATGCAGAAATAAAAGTACCGCTCTGAATCCACACAGGAAAATGTATCGCTAAAAACATCAAGGCATTGATAAATACAGCGAGATATTTTTTCTTATCTCTTAAAGCGGCATTCAGAAAAAGTCCCCTAAAAACCATTTCTTCTCCAATCGCTATAGAAAGCACCTCTATTACGGTGTGGATTCCAAAAGATTCACTTACCGCAAGTTTTCCATTGATAAAATACTCATTTCCTATAATGTAGATTGTAAACAATAGCATTAAGGGAACAGATATCCAACATTTTTTGTTTAACGAATACATTTCCTCTTTTTTGCTGAACATATGATTGCTGAAGCTAAAATGAATCAGTATTGCCGGTATAAGCCAAAGTACGCACTTGATATACACTTCTATTGTAAATTCATCGATCCCCATTTTGGTTTTCAGGTACAACTCTAACAAACTCCATAAACCATAAAATATGACGGTATAAATTATAAGTACGGTACGCAGCTTTGCATTTGTCCTCACTCTATTTCCTCCTGTTATCATGAATTGCTCTAACTACCGAAAACCTATAACACATTGTAACACAAAACAACTAAGGCGTGGGAACTGATTTGATATGCTTGTAAAAAAGAAAGTACGGGAACAAACATCGCATCTTAAATGCGAACCGCCCAGAACATGGGACTACCTAAACAATAATATTGAATTATTTGAACGCAGGAAAAGTTCTATCTATTACGATGCTCCCCCTTCTCTATTAGCGGTTATATTTTGCTCCTGCATAAATCAGCAACGCCAATCCCACAACAAATCCCAATGCAAAAGCGATAAAACTTAATGCTGAATCTGTTATACCGATTATTATAGCAGTCACCAAAAGACCAATTCCAATAAAGATAACACCCCAACCTGATATTTTACAAAAAACCTTTTTATCACTTGGAGACACTTTGTCATAATGATAACTATGAAGCAAAGTGATTTTTTCCTTTTTCCACATCAAACAACCAAGATATATAAAAACAAGTGCAAATACACCTATTCCAATCGCAACACCCATCGTTTCTGTCATAACAACCCCTTCCAAATCCCGATTGTGATTTCACCTGTTTTAAGAGATTTAATAATTGTTATATTTTGTTTTTAAAATCTCTGCTAACCCTTGAAAACACTAAGTTTATCGTAGGTGAACTTTCCCTTAAAGTTTCCCTTGTATTATATCTTCCCACGGGGTATTACGAACCTTGATAAGGTATAATTTAAATTACGGAGACACCCAGCTTGCAAATTCAAACGCAATATCTTTATATGCGTATGTACCGCCATACCGTCCCGCTTTTGCCACAATCCCCTTTGAATTTGTGCGGGATACCCATTGTTTAACAGACATAATAAAACGGTTTAATCCTGCCTCCAACATGATTTCTTCATAGGCGGTAACATTGAAGTCTGTATTATACATTTCTTCCCATATTCCAAGAAATTCTATTGTATTCTTGTTGCGCAGCCATTTTTCTATCAAGGCAGGTCCATTGTCGATTTTTCTTACCATATCCGTTAAAGAAATATAATCGTCTTCTTCAATCTGTAAGACTTGTA